>NZ_DAIRVN010000028.1:0-50849 GCF_036802785.1 Pararhodobacter sp. | reverse complement strand
CCCGCACCCAAAGGCGAGCCCCCGGCGCTGAAGATCGGCCGCCATCCCACGGCAGGCCCGGCCACCGTGCCGGGTGTGAAGCGGATCATCGCGGTGGGTTCGGGCAAGGGCGGGGTGGGCAAATCCACCGTTTCCGCCAATCTGGCTGTGGCGATGGCGCGCGAGGGCTGGCGCGTGGGCCTGCTGGACGCCGATATCTATGGCCCCAGCCAGCCGCGCATGATGGGCGTGGACAAGCGCCCCGCTTCGCCGGACGGCAAGATCATCATTCCCCCGGTGGCGCATGGCGTGACCATGATCTCCATCGGCCTGATGCTGCGCGAGGATGAGGCGGTGATCTGGCGCGGGCCGATGCTGATGGGCGCGCTTCAGCAGCTTATGACGCAGGTGCAATGGGGTGAGCTGGATATCCTGATCGTCGACATGCCTCCGGGCACGGGCGATGTGCAGCTGACTCTGTGCCAGAAATTCGATGTTCTGGGCGCGATCGTGGTGTCAACGCCACAGGATGTGGCGCTGCTGGATGCCCGCAAGGCGCTGCGCGCTTTCCAGACGCTGAAAACGCCGATTCTCGGCCTGATCGAGAATATGTCGACCTTCATCTGCCCGAAATGCGGCCATGAGGAACATATCTTCGGCGATGGCGGCGTGCGGCGGGAGGCAGAGAAGCTGGGCCTGCCGTTTCTGGGCGAGCTGCCGATCTCGGTCGAGGTGCGGCTGGCGGGCGATGGCGGGGTGCCGGTGGCAGCGACCGACAGCCCGATTGCCGAGGCCTACCGCCGCATGGCGCGCGCCGTGATGGAGCGTTGCGCCTGACCCGCTGACCGCTTCATGTGATCCCTGACCGCTGAGCGACTGATTCCCCTGCGACCCGTGCCCCCTGGCGCGGGTCGAATCATTTCTGCCCGGGACAGTGCCGGGAATTCATGGGATGAATTGGTCAGAGTATGGATTCGGGGTGATTCCCGGCTGAGTCCTCGCGAGTTCACCCAAGGAATCGTGGCATTCACGCCACATTGCGGTTTTTGTGGCGGGAAATTATGGCCCGGAACAGCTTCACGGTCGCACCGGATATCTAGTGGGGCTTGTGGTGTGGGTTGTCTATATGTTGGGTTAAAGGGCCCTGAAATCGCGGATATTGGGCCTCAGAACCTCACCGCCGCGTGAGCAATTAGTGAATCAGGGCAAAGAAAACCATTGCTTCCCATGATTTCCCATGTCATTCCTTTTCACACGGAAGAGCGGTCAAAAACAAAAAGACGAAACGAGGCGTTTCATACAGGCAACCCGCTTTTTCAAAACAAGAGATCCGGCGCGCGAGCGAGCAGACATCCCCCCAGGTGGCATGCGCAGTCGGGCACCCAGCGATGGGACAGAGGGCGGCGGTTCGGGCAGTGGCAGCAGCCCGGCCGCCGCTTTCCATTGCGGCGGGGCCATCCCGTCGCGGGCAGTGAGTGGAAAGGCGCATAAGCGTGGCGCGCAGATTTCGCGGCGAATACCACCAGAAGGTGGACACGAAGGGCAGGGTGTCTATCCCGGCCCTGTTTCGCCGTGTCATCGAGGCCGCTGACCCCGATCATACCGACGGCCAGCGCCCCAATCTGGTGATCGTCTACGGCACCGCCACCCAAAAACAGCTTGATTGCTATACGATCGAGGCGATCGACGGGATCGACCGGCGCATCGACCGCATGAAACCCGGCTCCATCGAGCGGAAGATGCTGGAACGCATCTATCACGGGCATTCGCTGCCCGCGCAGGTGGATGAGGACGGGCGCATCGTTCTGCCCGCCAAGCTGCGCGACAAGATCGGTCTGGATGGCGAGGCATTTTTCATCGCCTCCGGCGATCATTTTGAAATCTGGAAGCCTGAAACCTACGAGGCCGAGGAAATCGCCAAGGCCGAGGCCTGGCTTGACCAGCAGGATGAGGGTTTTGACCCGCGCACCCTGCTGCCTGACCTGCCCGAGATGTGAAGAAGGAACATGCCCCAGCCCACCGATGCCGCGCCCCATATTCCCGTCCTCCTCGGCCCGCTTCTGGCTGCGGTGGCGCCGGTGGAAGGGGTGTGGCTGGATGGCACGCTGGGCGCAGGCAGCTATGCCCGTGGCCTGCTGGAGGCCGGCGCGGCGCGGGTGATCGGCGTGGACCGCGACCCGCTGGCGCTGGAACTGGCGCAGGAATGGGCCGCCGCTTATGGCCCCCGGATGCAACTGGTGCAGGGCACTTTCGGGCGGCTGGATGAATATGCCGACGGGCCGCTGGACGGTGTGGTGCTTGATCTGGGTGTCTCGTCCATGCAGCTTGACCGGGCGGAACGCGGATTCTCGTTCAACAAGGACGGCCCGCTGGACATGCGCATGAGCCAGTCAGGCGAATCGGCGGCGGATGTGGTCAATGAGGCGTCTGAGGGCCTGCTGGCGGATATCCTGTATCATTACGGCGAAGAGCGCGCCTCGCGCCGCATCGCGCGCACCATCGTCAAGGCGCGCAGCGAAGCCCGGATCGAGAGCACGCTGCACCTTGCCGCGATTGTCTCAAGCTGCCTGCCGCGCCCCAAACCCGGTCAGAGCCACCCGGCCACCCGCAGCTTTCAGGCGATCCGCATCGCCGTGAACGCCGAATTTCATGAGCTGGTTGACGGGCTTGAGGCCGCCGAGCGCGCGCTGAAGCCCGGCGGAATGCTGGCCGTGGTGACCTTTCACTCGCTCGAAGACCGGATCGTCAAGCGCTTCATGCAGTTGCGCACCGGGCGCGGGGGGCAGGGCAGCCGCCATGCCCCGCTGGTCACGCCTGAACCCGCCCGTTTCGATGCCATCACGCGGCGCCCCATCGGTGCCGATGAGGCCGAACTGGCGGCCAACCCGCGTTCGCGTTCCGCCCTTCTGCGCATCGCGCGGCGCACCGATGCGCCTGCGGGCCCGGTTGACCGCACGGGCCTTGGCCTGCCGCTTCTTGCCCTGAAAGGAGGGGCGTGATGCGTTCGCTGTTCTATCTGCTTTCCGCGCTTGCCGTCATGGCGCTGGCGGTCTGGGCCTATAACGAGAACCACAAGAACCAGCAGGCCCGCGCCGAAGTGCTTGAATTGCGCCGCGAAATCCGCAGCCTGCGCGAAGCGATCAGCGTGCAGCGCGCCGAATGGGCCTATCTCAACCGCCCTGAACGGCTGCGCGCGCTGGCCGAGATGAATTTCAACCGGCTGGCGCTGATGCCGATGACTGGCGCGCAATTCGGGCGGATTGACGAGATCGTCTATCCGCTGCCCGAGCTTGAACCCGCGCTCAGCGATGCGATCGAGGTTCTGGGCGATATCCGCCACACCGCCGAGGAGCAGCAGCCATGATCCGCATTCCCCTGCGTCCGCTCGCCCGCGTTCTTGAGGCCCGTGCCCAGGGCGAAAACCCGCTTCATATCGAGCGCGAGAACCTGCGCCTGCGCCATGAGCAGATGCGCGATCAGGCCCGGCGGCGCGCCGAGTGGCGGCTGGTCTTCATGGCGGCTTTCTTCTTCATGGGCTTTGCGCTGATCGGCGCGCGGATGGGCCTGCTGGCCGCCAGCCCCCCGCATGAGGCCGCGGCCTTTCAGGGCGAGGACATCGCTGCCTTCCGCGCCGAGATCCATGACCGCAACGGGCGGCTGCTGGCCACCAACCTTGTCACCAACTCGCTCTATGCCGAGATGCGCTATATGGTGAACGGCGCGCGGGCGGCGCATGAACTGGCGCGCATCTTCCCCGAGATGGACGCCGAGCGCCTTGCCGCCCGCCTGACCGACCCCAACCGCCGCTTCGTCTGGATCCGCGCGCGCCTGTCGCCTGAGCAGTTGCAGGCGGTGCATGATATCGGCGAGCCCGGCCTGCTGTTCGGCCCGCGCGAGATGCGGCTTTACCCCAACGGACGGCTGGCCGCGCATGTGCTGGGCGGGGCCAGTTTCGGCCAGCAGGGCGTAAGTGCCGCCGAAATTGTCGGCACGGCGGGGGTGGAGCACCGGCTGGATGACCGGCTGCGCGACCCGGCGCTGGCCGACACGCCGGTGCGGCTGTCGCTGGATCTGACGGTGCAGGCCGTCGCCGCCGAGGTGCTTGAAGGCGGGATCAACATGATGACCGCCCGCGCGGGCTCAGTGATCATCATGGATGCCCATTCGGGCGAGATCGTTTCCATGGTCTCGCTGCCGGATTTCGACCCCAACAACCGCCCCGCCCCTCCCACCGAGGGCGATCCGACCGACAGCCCGATCTTCAACCACGCCGTGCAGGGTGTGTATGAGCTGGGCTCGGTGATGAAGGCCTTCGCGGTCGCGCAGGCGCTGGAGCTGGGCGTGGTCACGCCCGAAACCATGGTCGACACGCGCGGCCCGCTGCGCATCGGCCGCCATTCGATCAACGATTTCCGCAATTACGGCGCGTCGCTCTCGGTGACCGATGTCTTCGTGCGCTCCTCGAATATCGGCACCGGGCGGCTGGCGCAGATGATCGGTGCCGAACGCCAGCGCGAGTTCCTGCGCCGCTTCGGCTTTCTGGAAACCACCGGTGTGGAGCTGGCCGAAACCGCCCGCGCCCGGCCCCAGTTCCCGGATCGCTGGTCCGAGATTTCCTCGGTTACCATCTCCTATGGCCATGGCCTGTCCACCAGCCCGATGCAGCTGGCCGCGGGCTATGCGGCGCTGGTGAACGGCGGCACGCGGGTGGAGCCCACGATCCTGCGCCGCACCGCGCATGTCCCGGGTGAGCGGCTGATCTCCGAGCGGACCTCGGCACTCATGCGCGGGCTGATGCGGATGGTGGTGACACGCGGCACGGCCTCGATGGCCGAAGTCGAGGGTTTCGCGCTGGGGGGTAAGACGGGCACCGCCGACAAGCCCGATGCAACCGGCGGCTATGCCCGCAACCGGGTCATCGCCACCTTCGCCGGAGCCTTCCCCATGGATGACCCGCGCTATGTGATCGTGGTGACGCTGGATGAGCCCAATGAGACCTCTTCGGGCGAGGCGCGGCGCACGGCGGGCTGGACCGTGGTGCCCGTCGCTGCTGAAATCGTCCGCCGCACCGCACCGCTGCTGGGCCTGCGGCCCCATAGCAACGCGGAAAGCATGGCTCTGATTGAAGCGGCCATGCAGCTGCGGTAAGGAAGAGGGGCATGGCCCGTGCGCTTTCATCTTGCCGCAAATACGCTGCGGGGGTGAATTGGCGCGCAGCGCCAAGAGGGGGCTGCAAAGCCCCCTTTCCGGGCAAAGGTCTGGCGCAACGGGTCGTCAAGGGACAGGACATGAGGGCCGGATGGGGCAGTCACGCAAACTGAGCGAACTGGGGCTTTCCGCGCGCAGCGGCAATGCGCAGGCGGCGATTACCGGCATCGCGCTCGACAGCCGCGCGGTGAAACCTGGCTTTCTCTTTGCCGCCCTTCCCGGCACCCGTGTCCACGGGGCGGAGTTCATCACTTTTGCGCTGCGCATGCAGGCCGGGGCCATCCTCACTGATCGTGCAGGCGCGGCACAGGCGGCGCAGGTGCTGGCGGGTTACCCCGATGTGGCGCTGGTGGTGGCCGAAGATGTGCGCGCGGCCTTTGCCATGACGGTGGCGCTGTGGTTCGGGGCGCAGCCGGGCTGCACGGTGGCGGTAACCGGAACCAACGGCAAGACATCGGTCGCCAGCTTCACGCGCCAGATCTGGACGGGGCTTGGCCACGGCGCCATCAATATCGGCACCACCGGCGTTGAAGGCGCGTGGTCCGCCCCGCTTGCCCATACCACTCCCGATGCGCTGACCCTCCAGCGCCTGCTGGCCGAGGCCGCGGAGGCGGGCATTACCCATGCCGCGATGGAGGCCTCCAGCCACGGGCTGGATCAGCGCCGCCTTGACGGTGTGCGCCTTGCGGCGGCGGGCTTTACCAATCTCAGCCAGGACCATCTGGATTATCACCCGGATATGGAGGCCTATTTTCAGGCCAAATGCGGCCTTTTTACCCGGCTTCTGCCTGAGGATGCGCCAGCCGTGATCAATGTCGATGACCCATGGGGCGCGCGGCTGGTGCAGATGCTGGACACGCGCCCGGTGCTGCGCGTCGGATCGGCGGGTGATTGTGAGATACAGATGCTGGCGCAGCGTTTCACCGCCCATGGGCAGGAGCTGCGCTTTTCGGTCAAGGGCAAGCCCTATCAGGTGAAACTGCCGCTGGTCGGCGGCTTTCAGGCCTCGAATGCGCTTCTGGCGCTGGGGCTGGTGCTGGCAACCGGGGCCCATGCGGTCGAGGCCATCGCCACCTTGCCGAACCTTCAGGGCGTGCGCGGGCGGATGCAGCTTGCTGCCACCCGCCGCAACGGCGCGGCGGTGTTTGTCGATTTCGCCCATACCCCCACCGCCGTGGAAACCGCGCTCAAGGCCCTGCGCCCGCATGTGATGGGGCGGCTGATCGCGGTTCTGGGCGCGGGCGGCGACCGTGACCGCACCAAACGGCCGCTGATGGGCCGCGCGGCGGCGGAACATGCCGATGTGGTCTATGTCACCGATGACAACCCCCGTTCTGAGGATCCGGCCAGCATCCGCCGAGCCATTCTCGCGGCCTGCCCTGAGGCCAACGAGGTGGGCGACCGGGCCGAGGCCATTCTGCGCGCGGTCGATGCGCTGCAACCGGGCGATGCGCTGCTGATCGCGGGCAAGGGGCATGAGCAGGGGCAGATCGTGGGCGACACGGTCTATCCGTTCGACGATCTGGAACAGGCCAGCGTCGCCGTGGCCGCGCTGGACGGGAGGAGGGCGCGATGACCCCGCTCTGGACCGCCGCGCAGGCCGAGGCCGCGACCGGGGGCAAGGCAAGCGCCGGTTTCACCCTCACCGGCATTTCCATCGACACGCGCAGCCTGCAACCGGGCGATCTGTTCGTGGCGCTCAGCGCCGCGCGCGACGGGCATGATTTCGTCGCGCAGGCCTTTGAGCGCGGCGCGGCGGCGGCGCTGGTCACGCATATCCCCGAGGGGGTGAGCGGCCCCTGCCTTGTGGTGCCCGATGTGCTGGAAGCGCTGAGCGCGCTGGGGGCGGCGGGGCGCGCACGCTCACGGGCGCGGGTGGTGGCGGTGACCGGCTCGGTGGGCAAGACCTCCACCAAGGAGATGCTGCGCGAGATGCTGGCGGAGTTCGGCACCGTCCATGCCGCCGAGGCCAGTTTCAACAACCATTGGGGTGTGCCGGTGACGCTGGCGCGGCTGCCGCCGGATGCCGATTTCGCGGTGATCGAGATCGGTATGAGCCAGCCGGGCGAGATTGCACCGCTTGCCCGCCTTACCCGGCCCCATATCGCGCTGATCACCACGATCGCGGCGGCCCATCTGGCGGCGTTTGAATCGATCGAGGGGATTGCGCAGGAAAAGGCCGATATCTTTCTGGGGCTGGAGCCGGGCGGCACTGCCATCTACAACGCCGATACCGACACCGCGCCCCTACTGGCCGCGCGCGCGGCGGCGGTGACAGCAGCGCCGGGCGCCGGACAGGTCCTCAGCTTTGGGGAAAAGGGCGTGGATGTCCGCCTGACGGGCATGCGCGCCACGCCCGCCGCACTGGTGGTCATGGCCGAAGTGGACGGCGTGCCGCTGTTGCTGCGCCTGATCGATGCGGGCAGCCATTTTGCCCGCAACGGGCTGGGCTGTCTGGCGGTGGCCAAGGCGCTGGGGCTGGATCTGGCCCTTGCCGCGCAGGCGCTGGGGCGCTGGCAGCCGCCCGCCGGGCGCGGCCAGCGCGAACAGGTGCTGCTGGACCCGGCCGATGACACCCGCTTCACGCTGATCGACGATGCGTTCAACGCCAACCCCACCTCGCTGGATGCGGCGCTTGAAGTGCTGGCGGCCAGCCAGCCCGGCCCCGGCGGGCGGCGCATCGCCATTCTGGGCGACATGCTGGAACTGGGCCCCGATGCGCTTGCGCTGCATCGTGCTGTCGCCCGGCATCCGACACTGGAACAGGTGGCGCTTGTGCATTGCGTGGGCCCGCTCATGGCCGCGCTCTGGGAGGAACTGCCCGAACACCGGCGCGGCAAGCGCATGGCGCAGGCCGACGAGCTGGGCGCGCGCGCCCATCATCTGGTGCGCGGCGGGGATGTCGTATTGGTGAAGGGCTCGAAAAGCTCGCTTGTTTCGCGCGTGGTTGACGCGCTGCGCAATCTGGGGCACCCGGCGCCCGAGGATACCCCGAAAGGAACCGCCTGAATGTTCTATTGGCTGGCCGAGCTTTCCGAGGCCTTTATGGGCTTCAACCTGTTTCGCTACATCACCACGCGCGCGGGCGCGGCCTTTGTCACGGCGCTGATCTTCGGCTTTGTCTTTGGCAAACCGCTGATTGCCTTTCTGCGCCGCCGTCAGGGCAAGGGCCAGCCGATCCGCGAGGACGGGCCTGAATCGCATCTGCTGACCAAAAAGGGCACGCCGACCATGGGCGGGCTGCTGATCCTGTCGGCGCTGGTGGTCTCCACCCTGCTCTGGGCACGGCTGGACAACCCCTATGTCTGGCTGGTGCTTCTGGTCACCGTGGCCTTCGGGCTGATCGGTTTCGCCGATGATTACGCCAAGGTGTCAAAGGGTAACCACAAGGGCGTCTCGGGCAAGGTCCGCATGGCGCTGGGGATGGTGATTGCGCTCATTGCCTCGGTTGCGGCCATGTATATCCATCCGCCTGAATTGTCGGGGCAACTGGCGGTTCCGGTGTTCAAATCGGTGCTGATCGACATGGGCTGGTTCTTTGTGCCCTTCGGCATGTTCGTCATCGTGGGCGCGGCCAATTCGGTGAACCTGACCGACGGGCTGGACGGGCTGGCGATCATGCCGGTGATGATTGCCGCGGGCACACTGGGGGTCATTGCCTATGCCGTGGGGCGGGTCGATTTCACCAGCTATCTGGATGTGCATTATGTTCCGGGCACGGGGGAGTTGCTGGTGTTTTGCGCCGCGCTGGTGGGCGGAGGGCTTGGCTTCCTCTGGTATAACGCCCCGCCTGCCGCGGTGTTCATGGGCGATACCGGATCGCTGGCGCTGGGGGGGGCATTGGGGGCGATCGCGGTGGCCACCAAGCACGAGATCGTGCTGGGCATCGTGGGCGGGCTTTTTGTCATCGAGGCACTGAGCGTGATCATTCAGGTGCTTTACTTCAAGCGCACCGGCAAGCGCGTGTTCCTGATGGCACCGATCCACCACCATTTCGAAAAGAAGGGCTGGGCCGAGCCGCAGATCGTGATCCGGTTCTGGATCATCAGTCTGGTGCTGGCGCTGATCGGACTGGCGACGCTGAAGATCCGCTGAGTTTTCGCTGAAAACCGACCGGGAACTGGCCCCGGGGTATGACAGTGAAAGGGCGCAGGCACCCTTGAGGGGGCTTCGCCCCCCTCTGTCTTTTCCAAAAGGGGCAGGGGGCGTTGCCCCCTCTTGGCCTGCGGCCAATTCACCCCCGCGTATTTCAGGCAAGATGAAAAGGGGGGCCGCGCTTCTGGCGCTGGCGTCGCTTTGGGTCAGGCGGAGAGGCGCGCGAGCCAGGCCTGGTTGCGGCAGAAATCCGGGGCGGCAGGGGTGCCTTGGCCGTGGGCATCCATCCAGGAGGGGCATTCGGAAGCGCTGGCGCAGCCCATGCAGGTGAAGATCGCGCCGCGCAGCGCCTCGCCCTGCAGCACGCCCGCTTCGAGCGAAGCGCCCAGATCGGCATGCACCGTTTCGGCCATGCGCATGAGAAGGTCGGCGTGGTGGTCGATTTTCTTGATAAGGCCCATGGTCATCCTCCATCCGGCGTCCGGCGACGGCCGGGGCAGGAGAAGGAAGCCACGGCGCGCGCGCCTGCTCCATGATCTGGATCAATTCTGCGGCTCAGCGCATGGTCGGGGAGGGTGCCCGGGGCGGTCACGCCCCGGGAACTGCCAGAGCGCGCCGCTTTCATCCGCAGTCACGCGATACACTCAGAGCTATGGCTTCCGCCGCTCCGGAAGCGCAAAACCGGCTCCCGGTTTTGCGCGGCAGGCTCTAGCCCCGGTTGGGGCTGATGTGCTTTTTCAGCTTGGAGCGCTGCGACTTGCTGCGGTCCTTGTAGGGGTTCTGGTCGGCGCGGGAGCGCAGATACAGCCGGATCGGCGTGCCGGGCATGTCGAAACGCTCGCGCAGCCCGTTGACCAGATAGCGCTCATAGCTTTTCGGCAAATCCTCAGGGTTCGAGCACATGATCACGAAGCCGGGCGGGCGCGTCTTGGCCTGGGTGATGTAGCGCATCTTGATCCGGCGTCCGCCGGGGGCCGGGGGCGGGTGCGATTCGGTCATCGCGGCCAGCCACTGGTTCAGCTTGGCGGTCGAGATCCGGCGGTTCCAGATGGCATGCGCGCGCAGGATTGCCTCATGCAGCCGGTCCAGCCCGCGCCCGGTCTTGGCCGAGACGGTGATCAGCGGCGCGCCCTTGAGCTGCGGCAGATGGCGCTCAAAGGCCTGCAACAGCGCTTTCAGCTTGTCCTGCCTGTCTTCTTCCATATCCCATTTGTTGACCGCGATGACCACTGCGCGGCCCTCGGTCTCGGCCAGATCGGCGATGCGCAGATCCTGGCTTTCAAAGGGAATCGCGGCATCGAGCAGCACCACCACGACTTCGGCGAATTTCACGGCGCGCAGGCCATCGGCGACCGAGAGCTTCTCAAGCTTTTCCTGAACCCGCGCCTTCTTGCGCATGCCCGCCGTATCAAACAGGCGCATCGGCGTGCCGCCCCAGAGGAAGGGCAGCGAGATGGCGTCGCGGGTGATCCCGGCCTCGGGCCCGGTGAGCAGCCGGTCTTCGCCGATGATGGCGTTGATCAGCGTCGATTTCCCGGCATTGGGGCGGCCCACGACGGCGACCTGAAGCGGGCGTTTCTCGCTTGGAGTCCAGTCAGGCGGGCCGTCGCCGGCGTCGGTATCGTCAACCTCGCTGCCTTCCTCGACCGTCACATCGGTTTCGGGGGCCTCGGCCTCGGCGCGTTCTTCGAACTCGGCGGCCATGGGGCGCAGGACGTGGTACAGCTCATCCATCCCCTCGCCGTGTTCGGCGGACAGGCGCAAGGGTTCGCCCAGACCCAGTGAATAGGCCTCGATCAACCCGCCCTCACCGGCGCGGCCTTCGGCCTTGTTGGCGGCCAGAATCACATGGCGCGCGCGTTTGCGCAGGATATCGGCAAAGATTTCATCGGCGGGGGTGATGCCCACGCGGGCGTCGATCATGAAGAGGCAGATATCCACCATCCCCACCGCGCGCTCGGTCAGGCGGCGCATCCGGCCCTGAAGGCTGTCATCGGTGACATTCTCAAGCCCCGCGGTGTCGATCACGGTGAAGCGCAGATCGCCCAGCCGCGCGGTGCCCTCGCGCAGGTCGCGGGTGACGCCGGGCTGATCATCGACCAGCGCCAGACGCTTGCCGACCAGCCGGTTGAACAGCGTCGATTTGCCGACATTGGGGCGGCCCACAAGGGCCAGTGTGAAGCTCATGTCACCCTCCGGGGGCGTTGCCATACGTCAAAGACGCCCGACATAGGGTATGCCGGGCGCAGTGTAAAGGACGGGGCAGGGCGTGCTTAGCGGTAGGCGTGCAATACGCCGTCACGGCTCAGCACATAAAGGGTGCGGTTCATGACGATCGGGCCGGAGGCGGCGCCGCCCGGTACAGTGATCTGGGCACCGATGGCACCGCTGACCGGGTCAAAGCCGCGCAGGGCGCCGTCACCCGATGCCACCCAGAGCCGCCCGCCCGCGAGCAGCGGCCCGTATTGCGGATAGATCTCGGCCTGACGGCGGGGGCGGGCGTCGGTGAAGAGCGGCAGTTCCTGCGCCCAGACCGGTTCACCCGTGGCGGCGTCAAGCCGCATCACGCGGTTCTCGTCCGACACCAGAAAGACCGAGCCGCCAACCGGCCAGACCGGGCTGTAGGCGGCCTCACGCACCGACCAGAGGGTCTCGCCGTTACGCGCATCCACGGCCATCAGGCGACCGGACTGGTTGGCGGCATAGATCCGGTTGCCGTCGGCGACCGGATCGCCGGTGACCGACGAGATGTTTGCATAGGCCGCACCAACGCGCCGCCCGGCCAGAACCGCTGCCCAGGCGGAAGCGCCATTGGCGCGGCGTACCGCGCGCAGCTCGCCTGACTGGGTGGGGAAGACCACCAGATCGCCCGCCGCCGCCGGGGCTGCGGTGCGCGACATGATGGAGATGGATTCGGTGCCCGCCAGTGTCCAGTCGATCCGGCCGGTGGCGGCATCAAGGCTCCAGAGGGTGCTGTCGCCCGCGCTGACAAAGACCCGGTCACCCGAGACCATCGGTGCGCCCATCAGCGGTGAGTCGAACCGTTCGCGCCAGATTTCCGCGCCGGTATTGGCGTCAAACGCGCCAAGGAAGCCATAGGCCGAGGCCACGTAGAGCCGGTTGCCGGCGACCGCCAGCCCGCCGCCCGAGGCAGAGCCCTGGCGCGCCCAGTCCGGCGTCACGTCACGCGACCACAGCACCTGCCCGTTCGCGCCGGTGGCCTGCAGCCGGGCATCGGCATCAAGGGTGAAGATGCGGCCATCGGCGGCGACCGGCTCGGTCGCAAGCCGCAGGCGGCGGGCGTCGCCCTGACCGATGTCGGTGGACCATGCCAGCTGCGGCGAGGCCGACAGCGCCGGGTGTTGCGGGCGGGTGCCGTTGTTGCCCTGCCGGTGGCTCCAGTCTGCATTGGCGACCTGCGCGGGCAGCGCGATGGGTTGCGCGCGGTTTGCCACTTCGGTTCCGCCGCCCCAGGGCGCGCGGATGTCTATACGGTCGCCTTCAAGGATAGTGTCGCGCGAACACGCACCGAGCGCGCCCACCAGCCCGAGTATCGCCGCGAATCTGATCAAGGTCACGCCGGTGCCCCTTTCAATGCTTCAACTGTCCCCGCGCAAGGCGCAGGGCTTCAATGGCCCGTCAGCCAAGATCGGTTCCGACCTCGCCGCCGAGAACGACAATCACCTGTGTGACCCTGCGGCGCAAGTCGCCGGTCAGGTCTGGCTCAGAGAGAAGCGCGCGGAACTGTGCCAGCGCGGCCTCGGTTTCACCCGCCTCGACGCGCAGCAGCGCCAGTTGCTCCAGCGCCAGCGGGCGGTAGGCCTGACCGGCTGCGGCCAGCGGGGCCAGCGCGGCCTCGCGCTCGGCCAGCGGCAGGCCGGGGCCTGCGATGATCACGCGCTTGAGCGTGGCAAGCTGGCGGTAGCTGTCGGGCAGGGCGGTATCGTCGGCCACAGCCTGCAGCGCGCTCAGCGCGCCCGGGCGATCACCTTCTTCAAGGCTTTGGGCGGCCAGCAGCAGGTTGACGATGGCCAGACGGCCCTGACCCTCACGCCCGGTGCCCGCCTGTTCCCCGGCGAGCGCCGTCAGCGCGCTGCGCTGCGCGGCCGGATCGTCGTTGTTCAGCGCCGTGATGACCCCGTCACCGAAAGCCTGCGCGGCGGCCTCATTGCGGGCCTTGGACCATTCGTTCCAGCCCGCGAAGCCGACAATGGCCAGCACCGCGACCACCGCGATCCAGCCATACCTGCGCATCAGCCCGAACAGCCGGTCGCGCTTGAGTTCCTCGTTCACCTCGTCGATGAAGCTGTCGGTATTGCTCAACTGTCCTGTTCCCGCCCTGATCTGTTGCCGATATGCCTTCTGGCCCTGCCCACTTCTAGCGCGAAGGCACAAGGCTTGCCAAGCCCGCCCCCGGCACTGCCCCGGTTTTTCGTTCATTTGCCGGTGCGTGGCGCTGAGCAGGCGAAAAACGGCGGGGATAGCCGGGAAAAGCAGGGGGTTATCGGGAAAAAAAGACGCGTCCGACGTCAGACGACTCGTTGCAAGCGCATCTGAACAGGCGTAATCCGATGCGCGATTGTGCAGTTCGATCATAATCTGGCCGTATTGACCTTGAAGAACGCGCATCGCGCTACGAAATCTGGGCGGCAAGCGGGGTCGAACGTGACGCGCTGCGCACGGGGGTGCAAGCTGCGGCTGCTTTGGCCGCAACAGCTTGCGCTTGTCGGCCTTGGGAAGGTTATGGAATGCGTCTGATCCCTTTGATCACAGCGGCCCTCGTTCTGGTCGCGCTGTACCTGATCGTGATGGAGCGCGATGCGCTTCTCGCCTTTGCCGGCGCGGTGCCCGAGCAGATCGAGGCGCCTGAGGCCGAAGAGCCGCCAACCCTGCGCGTGGTCGTCCAGCGGATTGAAGAGCGCGAGCTTGAAAGCGCGGTCGTGTTACGCGGGCGCACCGGCGCGGCGCGGCAGGTTGAGGTGCGGGCGGAAACCTCGGGGCTGGTGGCATCGCAGCCGCTGGCGCGTGGCAGCATGGTGCAGGCGGGTGAGGTTCTGTGCGAACTGGCGCCGGGCACCCGTGCCGCCAGCCTTGCCGAGGCCGAGGCGCGGCTGGCTGAGGCCGAGATCAATTTCAACGCAGCCACCCGCCTCAGCGAAACCGGCTTTGCCGCACAGACCCGCGTGGCATCGGTCGATGCCGCACGCCGCGCCGCGCTGGCCGGGGTTGAGGCCGCGCAGGCAGAGCTGGACCGCCTGATCATCCGCGCACCCTTTGACGGCCTGCTGGAGAATGACACCGCCGAGCTGGGCAGCCTGCTGTCGCCCGGCGGGCTTTGTGCAACCGTGATCCGCCTCGATCCGATCATGCTGGTCGGCTATGCCGCCGAAACCCAGATCGACCGCATTCAGGTTGGCGCGATGGCCGGTGCGCGGCTGTCG
This sequence comes from Pararhodobacter sp., assembly GCF_036802785.1. Taxonomy (GTDB): domain Bacteria; phylum Pseudomonadota; class Alphaproteobacteria; order Rhodobacterales; family Rhodobacteraceae; genus Pararhodobacter. The sequence continues at coordinate 36,126 of NZ_DAIRVN010000028.1, read as the reverse complement.
AACGGGCAGGAGGTGGTGGGCAGGGTTACGTTTCTGGGCCGCAGCGCCGATCCGGGCACCCGTACCTTCCGTGTTGAGGTCTCGGTGCCCAACCCGGACCAGACCATCCGCGAGGGCATGAGCGCCGATATCATGGTCTCGGCCAGCGCCACGCGCGGCCATCTGGTGCCGGGTTCGGCGCTGACGCTGGATGATCATGGCCGCCTTGGCATGCGCCTTGTCGATGCCGAAAGCCGCACCTTCTTTGCTCCCGTCACCGTCCTGCGTGATTCGCTGCAGGGATTCTGGGTCTCGGGCCTGCCTGACCCGGCGGATGTGATTGTGGTGGGGCAGGAATACGCCACCGACGGCATCACCGTTCAGGTTCACCACCGCAACGCCGGGGAGTAGGCGATGGAACGCATCGTCGATTGGGCAGCAGACCACGCCCGCATGGTGATCGCCTGTATTCTGCTGACCCTTGGGGCGGGGGCGATGGCCTATGTCAGCCTGCCCAAAGAGGGGGAGCCGGATATCGAGGTGCCCGCGCTTTTCGTCTCGGTTCCGTTTCCGGGCATCTCGGCCACCGACAGCGAGACACTGCTGATCCGCCCGATGGAGCGCGAGCTTTCGGACCTCAACGGGCTGACGCGGATGTCGGCCACGGCCTCGCAGAACTACGCCGGGATCGTGTTGGAGTTTGAATTCGGCTGGGACAAGAACGCCACCATCGCCGAAGTACGCGACCGTATGAGCCGCGCCGAGGCCAGCTTTCCCGCCGGTGCCGACAACTATTCGATCAACGAATTCAACTTCTCGCAGTTTCCCATCGTGATCTATGCGGTGTCGGGCGATGTGCCTGAACGCACGCTGATGCGCGCCGCGCGTAATCTGGAGCGCGCGGTGGAAAGTATCGAGGCCGTTCTGTCGGCCGATGTGGCGGGCACGCGCGACGAGATGGTCGAGGTGATCATCGACCCGCTGCGGCTGGAGGCGTACAACGTCACCGCCGGTGAGCTGATCAACGCGGTGACGATGAACAACCAGCTTGTCGCCGCCGGTGAGATTGAATCCGAGAGTGGGCGCTTTTCGCTCAGCCTGCCGGGCAATTTCGCGGATGTGACCGATATCTATGATCTGCCGGTAAAGACCAATGGCGACAGTGTGGTCACGCTCGGCGATCTGGCGACAATCCAGATGACCTTTCAGGACCGCGCGGGCACGGCCCGGTTTCAGGGCACCAACACGCTGGCCCTTCAGGTGGTCAAGCGCAAGGGCTACAACCTGATCGGCACGGTTGACGCCGTCGCGGAGGCCATCGCCGCCGAGATCGCCACCTGGCCCGAAGAGATGCGCGCCTCGGTCACCGTGACCCCGGCGCTGGACCAGTCATGGCAGGTCCAGTCGATGATCAGCCAGCTTGAGGGCTCGGTGCTGACGGCGATCGCGCTGGTGATGATTGTCATTCTGGCCTCACTGGGCACACGCTCGGCGCTGCTGGTGGGCTTTGCCATTCCGACCTCGTTCTTCCTGTGCTTCATCCTGCTGGGGCTGCTGGGGGTGACGATCTCGAACATCGTCATGTTCGGCCTTATCCTCGCGGTGGGCCTGCTGGTTGACGGCGCCGTGGTGGTGACCGAATACGCCGACAAGCGCATCTCCGAAGGCGAGGGGCCGATGCGCGCCTATGTCAGCGCGGCCAAGCGCATGTTCTGGCCGATCATCGCCTCGACGGCGACGACGCTCTGCGCCTTCGGGCCGATGCTGTTCTGGCCGGGCGTGGCCGGGGAGTTCATGGGGATGCTGCCGCTGACCCTGATCTTCGTGCTGAGCGCGTCACTGGTGGTGGCGCTGGTCTTCCTGCCGGTGGTGGGGGGCGTCGCCGGACGCATCTCACGCCGGTTCGAAGAGGGTTCGCAGGTGCTGCGCCGGTTGCCCTGGCTGCTGCGCCTGCCGTTTCTGGCTGCCGCGCTGGCGCTGCTGGCGGGCGGCGCGCTGGCGCTGCTCAACCCGGCGGTGGCCGGGCTGGACGGGGCTACGGGAGCGATGCGCTTCCTGCCCGGCGGGCTGCTGATGATGCTGGGCGCCATGGCCATGTCGGTGACGCTGGGTGCGGTGCTGCCGCAGCGCCAGCCGGTGCGGGTGAATGTCGGCCATCGGCGCACGCTTTTCGGGCGGGTGATGACGCTGCTGGTGGGCAACCCGGTGATGCCTTTCGTCGCCATCGCGGCGGTGGCTTTTGTTGTGGTTCAGGTCTTCCTCTACTTCGGCGAAAACAACTATGGCGTTGAATTCTTTGCCGATACCGAACCGGAACAGGGGATTGTCTATGTCCGCGCGCGCGGCAACCTCTCGCTGGCCGAGAAGGATGCGCTGCTGCGACAGGTCGAAGAGATCGTGCTGGCGGAACCGGGCGTGGCGGCCAGCTTTGCCTTCGCCGGGTCAGGCGGGCTGAACGCCAATACCGCCGGCGCCCAGGCCCCGCGCGATTCGGTCGGGCAGATCCAGTTTGAGCTGCTGGACTGGTCGCTGCGCGACAACAACCCCGCCATGTTGGGGCGGGCGATCCTTGACCGGATGGAAGCGCAGTTCGTGCAGATACCCGGCATTTATACCGAGTACATGATCATGTCCGGTGGCCCTGCGGGGTCCAAGCCGTTGCATCTGCGGCTGACAGGGCAGGATTTTGACGTGCTGGGGCAGGCGGTGGATACCGTGCGCGACCGTATGCGCGCCATGCCCGGGGTCATCGACATCGAAGATACGCGGCCCTTGCCGGGGATTGACTGGGAAATCCGCGTTGATGTGGCGCGCGCCGGGCGCTTTGGCGCCGATGTCGCCACCGTGGGCGGCATGGTGCAACTGGTGACGCGCGGCCTGATGCTGGACACGATGCGGGTGGACACCTCGGACGAAGAGGTGGAGATCCGCGTGCGCCTGCCCGAAGGGGACCGGCTGCTGACCACGCTCGACACCCTGCGCGTGCAGACGCAGGCGGGGATGGTGCCGCTGTCGAACTTCGTCACCATCGAGCCGATGGCCCTGCGCGGGCAGATCGACCGGTTTAACGAACAGCGGTATTTTGACGTGAAGGCCGGGGTTACGCCCGATCTGTTCACTGTGTTGGATAGCACGGGCACCGAATTGCGCGTGCTCACCCGCGCACAGGTTGACCCGCGTGAACATGCCGACGGCTCTGCCGACGCCCTTGCCGCGGCGCAATTGCGCGACGAGATCCGCGGCGCCGGGCAGCGGCTGGTGCCGGTTACGCCCAGCGAGCGCATCGCGGCGCTGAGCGCCTGGTTCGAGAACGAGAACCCGCTGCCCGAAGGCGTGGGCTGGGAATGGACCGGCGAGCAGCAGGACCAGGAAGAGGCGAGCGCGTTCCTCATGGTCGCCTTCGGCGCGGCGCTGGGGCTGATGTTCCTGATCCTGCTCACCCAGTTCAACAGTTTCTACAATTCGGTTCTGGTGCTGCTGGCGGTGATCCTGTCGACCACGGGTGTGCTGATCGGCATGCTGGTGATGGGGCAGGCCTTCTCGGTGATCATGACCGGGACGGGGATCATGGCGCTGGCCGGGATCGTGGTGAACAACAACATCGTCCTGATCGACACCTATCAGGATTATGCGCGCTACATGCCCCGGATCGAGGCGATTATCCGCACCGCCGAAGACCGTATCCGGCCGGTGCTGCTGACCACGATCACCACCATGGCGGGGCTGACGCCGATGATGATGGGCGTATCGATCGACTTTTTCGCGGGCGGCTACACCCTGGATGCGCCTGCCGCGATGTGGTGGAAACAGCTGGCGACGGCGGTGGTGTTCGGGCTGGGGGTTGCCACGGTGCTGACGCTGATCCTGACGCCCTCGCTGCTGGCGGCGCGGGTCTGGGCTACGGCAATGGTGCAGGGCGTGGGCCCGTCGCTGGCGGCGCTGCGGCGCGGCAAGGCGCGCGATGACCGGGCGCTGACGGCGCGCACGCGTAAGGTGCGCCATGCCGAAATCATCTGGGACCCGGTGCCGGTCTATGCCCCGGCGCAGCCCGCAGCACCGGGCGACGCCGAGCCCACGCCGGATGCACCACGCTCGCCTCTGCGGGCGGCGGAATAGGCCAGCGCCCCGGACCGGGGGGCGCGGCCGTCCACCCCATCGAGGGGCGGACGGCCGCCGGGGGCCAAGCCCCCGCGCGCGCCTGTGGCGGTCCGTGTTCAGGCAGGTGAGCGGAGCGGTGGCGGCGCCCTGTGACAGGCCAATCCGCCGTTGCGGCCTTGAACATGCGCGCCCGCTGATCCAGACATGCCCGGCCCCCACCGGAGAGATGCTTTGCCGATCCTGCATGACCGTCTGCCCTTTCACCTCTGGACGGACCCGCGCCTGAACCGGCTGCTGGGTATTCTGCCGCTTGATCGGGATGACTGGCTGCGCGTTGATGAGGTCTATGGCCCGCAGATGGCGGAACGCGCGCGACTGATTGCCACCATCCCGGACAAGGTCCATGCGCTTTTGCCCGAGGCGCGCGCGGCGGCGGCCGAGCTATACGCGATGATCGCGCAGCATCTGCCGGGGCTGGGGTTTCAGCGCCACGGCGGCGACTGGCTTTGCCCCGACGGGCGGCGGGTGGCCGATGACCCCGCCCATCCGCTTCTGACGCTGGGCCATCTGGTGCAGGAAGACCTGTGCCTGCTGCAGCCCGGCCCTGATGGCAGCCATCGGCTGACCGGCGCGATCCTGTGCTTTCCGGCCAGCTGGACCCTGTCACAAAAGATCGGGCGCAGCCTGCTGGATATTCACGTGCCAGTGCCGAGCTATGGCCCGAATATCGCCGCCCGGGTTCAGCGGCTGTTCGATGCAATCCGCCCGGAACAGCCGCTCTGGCGTGGCAATGTGCTGGATTACGCCGATCCTGCGCTCTACCAGCCGCGGCTTGAGGGCGAAGCGCGGCCCGCAGGTGAGGGCAAGAAGGCTTATATCCGCTCGGAGCGTCAGTGCCTGCTGCGCCTGCCGCAAAGCCGGGCGGTGGTGTTTTCGATCCACACCTATCAGGTGCACCGCGCCACGCTCAGCCCTGAGGCCGAGGCGGGTTTTCGCGCGCGCAGCCATCCCGCCTGAGGCGCAGCCGGGTTGCTACAGCATTCCGGCCAGGGGCGGCACCAGCAGCGCATACCACAGCGCCAGCGTGGCAAGATTGGCGGCCCGCGCCAGATTGAGGCGGCGACGGCGGGCCTTTTCTGCCGCCTCTTCCGCGACCGGGGGGGCGGCGCGCATGGCCCGGGCCAACCGAGCGTCCTGCCGGTGCAGGCGGGGCAGGGCAGCGGCGCGGCCGGTGGCGCGCGTCCGCCCGAACAACTGCCCGGCAGAGCGCTGCGAGGCACGCTCGGCACGGGTCTGCGGATGGCTTTCAGGAAGCGTTGCGGGTTGGTCGGCGGGAAGCGGAAAATCGGTGAGCAGGGGCCGGTGGCGCGGGCGCTCCCCCTCCGCCGCAAGCTGCAGCGGGCGGGCGGTGTCGCCGGGCAGCAGAAGCGCCTCGGCGCCGCTGGCGAGAAATTCTTCGCAGGTGAAGGCCACGGCACCGGGCTGCCAGATCACGGTGGCGGGGGCTGCTGCCTCGATCACCGGCTCCAGCAGCGCGCGGCATTCGCGCACCAGTGCCAGCAGCGCGGGATCAGCGGCTTCCGACAGACCTTCCTCAGCGCTCTCCCACCCCGCCGGTGCCGCGCCGCGCGGGCGCAACAGCACGCTCAGCGCGCAGGGGTGATGGCGCAGCGCATAAAGCACCCGCCCGCGCGCCAGATCGGCGCTGTCCGGGGCGGCGTCATCATCAGGGTGTTGCGCCAGTTGCCGCGCGTTGGGGGCGGGGCGCAGCACGCCGTGGAAGGCCTGAGCGGGCAGCGCGCCATCGGTATGCGCCAGAACCAGCTCATACCCTTCAATCCGCAGGCGCAGCGAGGGGCCTTTCAGCGCGATCCAGGAGACCTTGCGACCGTCAAAGCGCAGATCGTCAATGAGGAACTGCATGGCCAGCGTCAGATCGGGCGGCCGGGCCTGCGGCCCGTACAGCAACATCGCTCCGGCGTATCTGGTTTGTCCCCGCATTCGGCCTCATTCCCGGCGATGGTTCCATGCCCGTACCGGGCAAAGTCTAGCCCCCGAATGTGGCATCAACAAGAAAGATTCCCCGACAACTGTCTGTATCGAAAGGCAGAACGAAAAAACCCGCGCCGGTAAAGGCGCGGGGATAACAGGTTCAGTGCTGAAGGATCAGCAGCTGTAGTAAAGCTGGTATTCGACCGGATGCGGCGTGTGTTCGTAGGTGTAAACCTCTTCCCACTTCAGCGCCATGTAGCCGTCGATCTGATCCTTGGTGAAGACATCGCCTGCCAGCAGGAAGTCGTGGTCTTCGGTCAGCGAATCAAGCGCCTCGCGCAGCGAACCGCAGACGGTGGGGATTTCGGCCAGCTCTTCGGGCGGCAGATCATAGAGATCCTTGTCCGATGCGGGGCCCGGATCGATCTTGTTCTTGATCCCGTCAAGGCCTGCCATCAGCAGCGCGGCGAAGGCCAGATAGGGGTTTGCAGCCGGATCGGGGAAGCGGGCTTCGACGCGTTTGGCCTTGGGCGATTCGGTCCACGGAATACGGACGCAGCCAGAGCGGTTGCGGGCCGAATAGGCGCGCAGAACGGGGGCTTCAAAGCCCGGAACCAGACGCTTGTAGCTGTTGGTTGCAGGGTTGGTGAAGGCGTTCAGTGCCTTGGCGTGCTTCAGAATGCCGCCGATGAACCACAGCGCTTCCTGGCTGAGGTCGGCGTATTTGTCGCCTGCAAAGAGCGGCTTGCCGTCTTTCCAGATCGACATGTTCACATGCATGCCCGAACCGTTGTCGCCCTTCATGGGCTTGGGCATGAAGGTTGCCGAGCGGCCATAGGCGGCGGCAACGTTGTGAATCACGTATTTGTATTTCTGGATGTTGTCGGCCTGCTCGGTCAGCCCGCCGAAAATCAGCCCCAGCTCGTGCTGGCAGGAGGCGACTTCATGGTGGTGCTTGTCCACCTTCATGCCCATCGCCTTCATGGTCGACAGCATTTCCGAGCGGATGTCCTGACCGTCATCAATCGGGTTGACCGGGAAATAGCCGCCCTTGTGACCGGCGCGGTGGCCCATGTTGCCGCTTTCAAAATCGGCATCGGTGTTCCAGGCGGCGGCGGTCGCGTCGATCTCGAACGCCACCTTGCTGGGGGTGTTCGAATAGCGCACGTCTTCAAACAGGAAGAATTCGGCCTCAGGCCCGAAATAGGCGGTGTCGCCGATCCCGGTGGATTTCAGATAGGCTTCGGCCTTTTCGGCGGTGCCACGCGGGTCACGGCTGTAGGATTCGCCGGTGTCGGGCTCAACCACGTTGCAATGCAGACACAGGGTCTTTTCGGCATAGAACGGGTCAATATAGGCGCTGTTGGTATCGGCCATCAGTTTCATGTCGGACTGGTCGATCGACTTCCAGCCGGCAATCGACGAGCCGTCAAACATGAAGCCCTCTTCCAGAAAGTCTGCGTCAACGAGATCAGCAATCACTGTCACGTGCTGCAGCTTGCCGCGCGGGTCTGTGAAGCGGATGTCGACATATTCGACGCCCTCTTCCTTGATGGTCTCGAGAACCTTTTCGACGCTCATGGTTGTTCCCCTGATAATTGAAACTGAGGGTGGATCAGACGGCATCTTCACCGGACTCGCCGGTGCGGATGCGGATGACTTGTTCGACCGGGGTGACAAAGATCTTGCCATCGCCGATCTTGTCGGTGCGTGCGGCGGTGATAATGGCCTCGATGGCGGCCTCGACCATATCGTCGGTCAACACCACCTCGACCTTCACCTTGGGCAGGAAATCGACGACATATTCCGCGCCGCGATACAGTTCGGTATGGCCCTTCTGGCGCCCGAACCCCTTGACCTCGATCACCGACAGGCCCTGAATGCCAACTTCCTGAAGCGCTTCCTTCACCTCATCGAGTTTGAAGGGTTTTATGATGGCTTCGATCTTCTTCATGCTGCACTCTCCTGCACATCGGCGCCGGGCTTGAGCCCACAGACCACGTTCCCATGGGCGCCACAATCGAATAGCCTGAGCCCGGCGGGGGTTTTCCCGGCGGGGGCGGCATAACCGGCGATATTGATTAAAATTTAATCACCGGGCGGCAAATTCAGGGCATTTAGTGAACGGAACGCGTGTGAAATGACCGAATTGCTGACATCTGCCCAAATGCGCGCCATCGAGGCGGCGGCGATTGAGTCGGGCGCGGCCTCGGGCATGGCGCTGATGGAACGTGCCGGTCGGGGTGTGGCCGATGCGGTTTCGGCGCGCTGGGGGCAGGGCGGGACGGCGGTGGTGCTGTGCGGGCCGGGCAACAATGGCGGCGACGGCTTCGTGTTGGCGCGTCTGCTGCGCGAGCGCGGCTGGCGGGTGAGGGTTCACGCATTGGGCGACGGGGCGGGCGCCGCGCCGGAGGCCGCGCAGGCGCGCGCCCGTTGGGCCGAGGTGGGGTCAATTGCCCCGCTTGCGGCGGTCGAGGACGGTTTTCTGGGGCCGCAGGTGCTGGTTGTCGATGCGCTGTTCGGCACCGGGCTGCAACGCCCGGTCGCGGCGGCGGTCTGGCAGATGCTGGCGCGCGCGCAGGCGCGCGGCGCGGCGCTGGTGGCGGTGGATATCCTGTCAGGCATCTGCGCCGACAGCGGGCGGGTGCGCGCCGAGGGCGGGTATCTTGACCGCCCTGCCGACATGACGCTGACCTTTGAAAGCCTGAAGCTGGGCCATGTACTTGATGCGGGCGGCTGCCTGGCCGGGCCGGTGCAGGTGCTGCCCATCGGTATCCGCGAAGAACTGGCGGCGCTGTCGCAATCAAGCACGCTTGCGCGGCTGGTCGAGGGGCCTGCGCTGGATCTGGCGAAAGGGCCGGGCAACAAATTCACCCATGGGCATCTGCTGGTGCTGTCCGGCGGCGAAGGGCAGGGCGGCGCGGCCCGTCTGGCGGCGCGCGCGGGCCTGCGTATCGGCGCGGGGCTGGTGACACTGGCCTGCCCGCCCGGGGTGCTGAGCGAGAATGCTGCGCGGCTGGATGCGGTGATGTTGCGTCCGCTGAAAGATGGCGCGGTGCTGGCGGCAATGCTGGAGGATCCGCGCATAACCGCCCTGTGTCTGGGCCCGGGTATGGGGCTTGATGCGCGCGCTTCGGGGCTGGTGGCGACAGCGCTGGAATCACGCCGCGCGCTGGTGCTGGATGCCGATGCGCTGACTCTGATCGCCCGCGAACCGGCGCTGATGGCGTTGCTGCACCGGGGCTGCGTGCTGACCCCGCATGGCGGCGAATTTGCCCGGCTGTTTCCGCGGCTGGAGGGGCGGCTGCGCGATGTCACCACCCCCGGCCCGGCGTTCTCGCGCTACGATGCGGCGCGCGCGGCGGCGGCGCAGACCGGCGCCACGGTGCTGCTGAAGGGCGCCGATACAGTGATCGCGGCGCCGACGGGGCGGGCGGTGGTGCATGCCGCGCTTGGCCCGCGGGCCGCGCCATGGCTGGCGACGGCGGGGGCGGGGGATGTGCTGGCGGGGCTGATCGCGGGGCTGCTGGCGCGCGGCGCTGACCCGGTGGCTGCGGCTGAAACGGCGGTCTGGCTGCATACTGAGTGCGCCCGCGCCTTTGGCCCCGGCCTGATCGCCGAAGACCTGCCCGAGGCGCTGCCGGGTGTATTGCGCGCGCTACAGAAAACCCCCGCCGGGGCGGGGGCTTGAAGGGGTAAGGTGCAGGGCGGTAGCGTCGGTTCAGTGCATCCGGTTGCGCGGCGGGGGCGGCATATCCTCGTCCAGCACAATCTCGTCGCTGCCGCCAAAGGGCTTGGGCGCACGGGTCTTTTCACTGGCCAGATAGAAGCCGTTGCTCAGGATCATCTGCGGGCTGTCGAAATGCAGCCGGAACAGCCGCACCAGCTTGCGCGTGTCCCGCATGACGCGCATGCCGTCGATCAGCGATCCGGCGGGGGTGGCCAGCGATTCCTGCTCGAACACCACATGCGCGCGCCAGTCATCCACGGCGACCTGTTGCATCGCGGGCACCACCAGAAGCGGCTCTGCTCCCAGATCCTCGGCACCCGGTTCCGACCCGGGCGCGGCAGGCGGCATGAAGGCCACCACATCAATATCGCAGGCCACCAGCGTGCTGGTGCCGCGCAACTCGCACAGGCCATTGTCGCGGGTAACGATACGGTCCCCGGCAAGCAGATATTCCACCGGCCGGTCGCCCTCGTCAGTGCGGATCAGCGTGCCCTCCAGAAACCCGGTGGGGCGCTCGCGCTGATGCACCACGGGAATGGCACCAGAGTGGATTTGCAGTAGTTCGGGCATATGACTCGCTCTCGAAAACCTATAGTTAACTTTTTGCGCGTCATTCATGGCCTAAGTTTGGCACCTTTCCCGCAATTGTGCGGCGATTCCCTCTCGCATCGGGGCTGGCTTCTTGCTAGAACGCGCGCGATTTCGGCGCTACCCGATGGGCAGGGCCGGGGACGGTATTTGCGGGTGTGGCGAAATTGGCAGACGCACCAGATTTAGGTTCTGGCGCCGCAAGGCGTGGGGGTTCAAGTCCCTCCACCCGCACCAGATGAAACAAAGGGAAGACAATATGCAGGTCACCGAGACCCTGAATGAAGGCCTCAAGCGCGGCTATACGATCACTGTCAGCGCCGCCGAGCTTGAAGCGAAGGTGAATGAAAAGCTCACCGAGGCTCAGCCCGACGTCGAGATGAAGGGCTTTCGCAAGGGCAAGGTGCCGATGGCGATGCTGAAGAAGCAGTTCGGCGAACGGCTTCTGGGCGAAGCGATGCAGGAATCGGTTGATGCGGCGATGCAGTCGCACTTTGAAGCCAGCGGCGACCGCCCGGCCATGCAGCCCAAGGTAGAGATGCAGAGCGGCGAGGCGTGGAAAGAAGGCGATGATGTCATCGTCGACATGAGCTATGAAGCGCTGCCCGCCATCGAAGAGCCCGATTTCGCGGCGCTGGCGCTGGACCGTCTGGTCGTCAAGGCCGACGAAGCCGCGGTGACTGAGGCGCTGGAGAATCTGGCGAAATCCGCCCAGAACTTTGCCACCAAGGAAGGTGCTGCGGAAAACGGCGATCAGGTCGTGTTTGACTTCACCGGCCGCACCGACGGTGAGGTGTTCGAGGGCGGCACTGCCACCGACTTCCCGCTGGTGCTGGGTTCGGGCCAGTTCATCCCCGGCTTTGAAGAGCAGCTGGTCGGCGCCAAAGCCGGTGATGCGCGTGATGTGACGGTGACCTTCCCCGCCGAATACGGCGCGGCGCATCTGGCCGGCAAGGAAGCGGTCTTTGAATGCGCCATCAAAGAGGTGAAAGCCCCTGAAGCGGCCACCATCGACGATGAAATGGCCAAAGGCTATGGCGCCGAAAGCCTTGATGCGCTGAAAACCCAGATCGGTGAGCGCCTGGAAGCCGAATACGCCCAGGCCGCCCGCGCGATCATGAAGCGCTCGCTTCTGGACATGCTGGATGAGAAGGTCTCCTTTGACCTGCCGCCCAGCCTTGTCGATGCCGAGGCCGCGCAGATCGCGCACCAGCTCTGGCATGACGAACACCCCGAAGTGCAGGGCCATGACCACCCTGAGATCGAAACCACCGACGAGCACCGCAAACTGGCTGCCCGCCGCGTGAAACTGGGCCTGCTGCTGGCCGAAGTGGGCCGCAAGGCCGAGGTTGAGGTGACCGATGCCGAAATGACCCAGGCCGTTCTGGCGCAGGCGCGTCAGTATCCGGGGCAGGAGCGTCAGTTCTTCGAATTCGTGCAGCAGAACCCGCAGATGCAGCAGCAACTGCGCGCGCCGATCTTTGAAGACAAGGTCGTTGACCTGATCGTCGCCAAGCTGGCGCTGAACGAGCGCGAAGTGTCGAAAGACGATCTGCAAAAGGCGCTTGAAGCGCTCGAAAACGAAGCCTGATCCGGCAGGACGGCTTTACTCTTTCAGACACCCCCCGGGCGCACCGGGGGGTGTTTTTTTATGCGCGCTTACCGGGCAGCTGAAATCCGGCAGTCCAGCCCGGCGGGGCCGTCAAAGCCGATCAGGCCGCGCCCCTCCAGATCAATCAGATGCGCGAGCACATTGCGCGCGGCGACCGGAAGCACGGCGGGCGGCACATCGGTATAGACGGCGGCGGTGATGGCCTGCGCATCACCCGCGCCCGCGTTGATTGCGTCCAGAATGGCGCGCTCCCGCCCCAGCCGGTGCGCCCGCAGCGCGGCGATGCGGGCGGGGCCGTCGGCAACCGGGGCGCCGTGGCCGGGGTAAAGGCGCGTGGGCCCCAGCGCCTCCAGCCGGTCAAGGCTGGCCATGAAATCGGTCAGGTCACCATCGGGCGGCGAGACAAGGCTGGGCGCCCAGCCCATCACCTGATCGCCCGAGAACAGCGCCTGCCCCCAGAGAAAAGACAGATGGTTGCCCAGATGGCCGGGCGTGTGCAGCGCGCGCAGGGTCAGCCCGCCGACATCCATCTCCGCCCCGTCGGCAAGGTATTCGTCGGGGGCGAAGGCGCTGTCGATCCCTTCGCCGCCGCCGATCGGCTGCCCGGCCAGCGCCTGCATCCGCACCGACCGTCCGGCCGCCGAATCGCCATAGGCCAGAACCGGCGCGCCGGTGGCTTCGGCCAGCGGGCGGGCGGCGGGGGAATGGTCCAGATGCGAATGGCTGACAAGGATCTGCGCGATATGTTCCCCCGGCGCCAGCGCGTCCAGAATGGCCTGCAGATGCGCGGCGCTGGCCGGGCCGGGGTCAATCAGGGTGACCGCGCCTTCGCCCAGCAGCCAGGTATTCGTGCCGCGCTCAGTCATCGGCGAGGGGTTCGGCGCCAGCATCATGCGCAGCCCTTCTTCAACGGCATACACAATGCCGGGTTGCGGAGAAAAGCTGGGGGTCTGGTTCACGGCGGGCCTCGTCAAGGTCTGGGGTTGGGGATAAGGTAAACACATGTTGGCCCGGATGCTCAAATCGATAATGCCGCGCAGGCTGTATTGGCGCGCCGCGCTGATCCTTTTTGTGCCGGTCGTGTCGATCCTGCTGGTGGTCTCGGTCCTGTTCATCCAGCGTCATTATGAGGGCGTGACGCGCCAGATGACCGGAAATTTCGCCCGCACCGCTGAGTATATCCGCGGCCAGATCGAAAGCCAGCCGGACAGCGCCCGCGCCTCGGAAAGGGCCGCCGAGCTGGCGCAGGCCTTCGGCATCGGCCTGACCCTGTATCAGGCGCCCGCCCCGGAACTGACCCCAGACCCCATCGCCTTTTATGATCTCAACAGCCGCATCGTGCAGGCCCAGCTTCATGAAGTGCTTGACGGCGTGACCTTTGCCGGGGTGATCGGGGGCATCGTCTGGCTGCGGCTGGAAAGCGGGCAGGGGCTGCTGGAAATGACCTTTCCGCTGGGTCAGGTATCGGCGCGCAACCCGCATCAGCTTCTGGTGGTGATGCTGTTCAGCGGCTGCCTGATGTCGCTGATCGCCTTTCTGTTCCTGAAAAACCAGATGCGCCCGATCCGCCGGCTCGCTGATGCGGCCGAGGCCTTCGGGCGGGGCCAGATCAAACCTTACCACCCCTCGGGCGCAACCGAGGTGCGCGCCGCCGGCTATGCCTTTATCCAGATGCGCCGCCGGATCGAGCATTACATCGATCAGCGCACGCTGATGCTTTCCGGGGTCAGCCATGACCTGCGCACCCCGCTGACACGGATGCGGCTGGGCCTGTCGATGCTTGACCATGAGCCCGAGGCGCGCGCGCTGGTCAGCGATGTGCGGCAGATGGAGGCGCTGATCGACCGGTTCCTTGAATTCGCCCGCGCCGATGTGGCCGAGGAATCGCGCCCGGTCGATCTGCGCGCGCTGGTGAGCGAGAAGGCGGGCCGGGCCGGTCCGGAAATCCGCCTCGGGGCGGGGCTGCACGCGGCGCCGCTGATGCTGATGCTGCGCCCTGAGCTGTTCTCGCGCGCGCTGGACAATGTGCTGAGCAACGCCCTGCGCTACGCGACGCGCGCCGAGCTGCGGATCATTGAGGATGACAGCACCATAACCGTGATCATCGAGGATGACGGGCCGGGGATCGCCCAGAAACAGCGCATCGAAGCGGTCAAACCCTTCGTCCGCCTAGACGCCGCCCGTGGCGCCAGCGGCGCTGCCGCTGGGGCCGGGCTGGGGCTGGCGATCGTGGCCGATGCGCTGCGCAGCCACGGCGGGCGCCTTCGGCTGGAACAGGGGCAGACCCCGGGCCTGTCCGGGCTGGAGGCGCATCTGGTGCTGCCTGCCTCGTTGCGCGTGAAACCGGGCTGACGCGCGGGGCGGCCGGCATCGCGCCTGGCCCCTGTCTCATCTACTCATAAATATCCCGGGGGAGTCCCTTCTGCGCAGCAGAAGGGGCGGGGGCAGCGCCCCCGTTTCAGCGTCCCTGACGCCGGGCCATGAAGGCGAGGCGTTCGAACAGGTGCACATCTTGTTCGTTCTTCAGCAATGCCCCGTGCAGTTTCGGCAGCGCATTAACCCCGTCGCGCTTCAGATCTTCAGGCCCCAGATCTTCGGCCAGCAGCAGCTTCAGCCAGTCCAGCATCTCGCTGGTCGAGGGCTTTTTCTTCAGCCCCGGCGTTTCGCGCAGCTCGAAAAACTGGGTCAGGGCGGTGCTCAGCAGCCCCTCCTTGATCCTGGGGAAGTGCACCCGGACGATCTGCGACAGCGTGTCGGCATCGGGGAAGCGGATGAAGTGGAAAAAGCAGCGGCGCAGGAACGCGTCGGGCAGTTCCTTTTCATTGTTCGAGGTGATGATGACCACCGGGCGATGGCGCGCGCGCACCGTTTCGCCGGTCTCATAGACGAAGAACTCCATCCGGTCGAGTTCCTGCAACAGGTCGTTGGGGAACTCGATATCGGCCTTGTCGACTTCGTCAATCAGCAGCACCACCTTTTCATCGGCGTCAAAGGCCTGCCACAGCTTTCCCTTGCGGATATAGTTGCGCACATCCGCGACGCGCTCTTCGCCCAGCTGGCTGTCACGCAACCGGCTGACCGCATCATATTCGTAAAGCCCCTGCTGCGCGCGGGTGGTCGATTTCACGTTCCACTCGATGATCTTCATGCCCAGTGCATCGGCGACCTGACGCGCCAGCTCGGTCTTGCCGGTGCCCGGCTCACCCTTGACCAGAAGCGGGCGCTCCAGCGTCACGGCGGCATTCACCGCCATCGTCAGATCATCGGTGGCGATATAGGTCTCGGTCGAAGAGAAGCGCATGCGGTAAGTTCCTCGGACAGGGGCCAGTGCGGCAGCCGGGCGAAACCTATCGTGCAGCGCAGCGGGCTTCAAGGCCGCCTGCGGCACGGGTTTTGCGCCGCTCCCGGACAGGCAGCGCCTGATCACTGTTCGGGCGCGATTATCCTCGTGACAATCCCGGTGCCTTGAAGTAAAGCGGCCACGCGAGGGAGCCCGGATGACCGCAGCGAAGCAACCCATTGATTCAGATGCCGTCCGCCCCGGGCAAACAGGGGAAGTGCAGATGAAGCCCGAAGTTTTTCTACCAGACGATTATCGCCCAGCCGAAGACGAGCCGTTCATGAGCGAGCGTCAGCTCGAATATTTCCGCCGCAAGCTTCTGGCCTGGAAAGAAGAGATTCTCAGTGGCAGCAAAGAGACCCTCGCGGGGCTCGCCAGCGGTTCGCGCAACCTGCCCGATATTGCCGACCGCGCGTCAGAAGAGACGGATCGCGCGCTTGAGCTGCGCACCCGTGACCGCCAGCGCAAACTGGTCGCCAAGATCGACTCTGCGCTACGGCGGATCGAGAACGGCGAGTTTGGCTATTGCGATGTGACGGGTGAGCCGATCTCGCTCAGGCGCCTTGATGCCCGCCCCATCGCAACCATGACGCTTGAAGCGCAGGAACGCCACGAGCGCAGCGAGCGCGTTCACCGCGACGACTGACGCCCTTCGCCACGGGTAAGGACAAGGGGCACGGAAAACGCCCCCTTGCACAAAACGCCCTCCTTGCCCGGCGCAGGCCCCGCACCGGGCCCGCCCTGATCGCGGGTGGCCCTTTTCAGCGACCCCGCCCATGCCCCGCGTCTCCCTGACCCCGCTGCCGCTTGCTGACCGCCCCGCCCTGATCCTCGGGGGCGGTGTGGCGGGGCTGGCGGCGGGCCTCGCCTTGCGCCGCCTTGGGGCGGATGCTGAGGTGCTTGAACAATCCCCGGAAATCCGTGAGGTCGGCGCGGGGCTTCAGATCAGCCCAAACGGCACCCGGGTGTTGCGCGCGCTGGGGCTGGAGCCTGCCGACTTTGCCACCCGCACCCTGGCGATTGAGTTGCGCGATGCGCGCGGCAGGTTGGTCACACGGATGGCGCCCCCCGCCGAGCCCGGCTTTTTCCTGATCCACCGCGCCGATCTGATTGAGGCGCTTGCCGAAGGGTTCCGGCAGGCGGGCGGCAAGGTCCGGCTTGCGACGCAGGTGGCCGCCGTCTCGCTGCATACGGGCGGCGCGCGGGTGGAGACCACCGGCGGCACCGTGCTGGAAACACCGCTTCTGATCGGCGCCGACGGGCTGCATTCTCAGACCCGCGCTGCCCTGAACCTTCCCGCGCCGCCGTTCTTCACCGGGCAGGTTGCCTGGCGCGCGACCATTCCCGGCGACGGTGGGCCGCCGGTGGCGCAGGTCTTCATGGGGCCGGGGCGGCATCTTGTCAGCTATCCGCTGCGTGGCGGGGCTTTGCGCAACATCGTCGCCGTCGAGGAACGCCGGGAATGGGCCGCCGAAGGGTGGCATCATCGCGATGCGCCCGGAAACCTGCGCACGGCCTTCGCGGGTTTTGGCGGGCCGGTGCCGGAATGGCTGGAGGCGGTGAGCGCGCCGTTCCTCTGGGGTCTTTTCCGCCACCCGGTTGCCGCGCAGTGGCAGGACGGGCAGGGCAGGGCGGCGCTGCTGGGTGATGCGGCGCATCCGACCTTGCCCTTCATGGCACAGGGCGCCGTTCTGGCGCTGGAAGATGCATGGGTTCTGGCGCAGAGCCTTGCTGCCAGCCCCACGGACCCCGCCGCCGCGCTGAACCGCTACCAGCAGATCCGCGCGCCCCGCGCCCGCGCCGTGGTCGCAGCGGCGAACGGCAATGCGCGCGCCTACCATCTGCGCGCGCCGCTCGCACCTCTCGCCCATGCCCTGCTGCGACTGGGTGACCGTGTGGCACCCGGCCTGCCTTTCCGGCGCTATGCATGGGTGCATGACCACGATGTGACCGCCCCCTGAAGATCCCGTTCCGGCGGCGGAACGCCTTCAGCGGCGCTTGCCCGGGTCCGGGGCTTGCCGCCGCGTGTCGCTCTAGAGTGGTTCGATATCGCCCCCGGCCCTGAGCGCGTGGAAATCCGCCACGAAACCCGCCAGCCGCCCTTCGGCGATCGCCGCCCGCAGGCCTGCCATCAGTTCCTGATAATAATGCAGGTTGTGCCAGGTCAGCAGCATCGAGCTAATGATCTCGTCGGCCTTGATCACATGGTGCAGATAGGCGCGCGAGTAATTGCGGCAGGCGGGGCAGGTGCAGGCCTCATCCAGCGGGCGCGGGTCATCGCGGTGGCGGGCGTTGCGCAGGTTGACCGCGCCGCGCCGGGTCCAGGCCTGCCCGGTGCGCCCGGAGCGTGAGGGCAGCACGCAATCCATCATGTCGATCCCGCGCTCGACCGCGCCCACAATGTCATCGGGCTTGCCCACGCCCATCAGGTAGCGCGGCTTGTCGGCAGGCAGGAAGCCGGGCGCATAATCAAGCACACCGAACATCGCCTCCTGCCCCTCACCCACAGCCAGCCCGCCCACGGCATAGCCATCGAAGCCGATATCAACCAGCGCCTTCGCGCTTTCTTCGCGCAGGGCAGGTGTCACGCCGCCCTGCATGATGCCGAACAGCGCATGCCCCGGCCGGTCGCCGAACGCTTCTTTCGAGCGCAAAGCCCATCGCATCGACAGCTGCATCGACCGCGCCACCGTCGCGTCATCGGCGGGCAGGGCGGGGCATTCGTCAAAGCACATCACGATATCGGAACCCAGCAGCCGCTGTATCTCCATCGACCGCTCAGGGGTCAGCATATGCTTTGATCCGTCGATATGGCTGGAAAAACGCACACCCTCTTCGCTGAGCTTGCGCAGGCTGGCCAGTGACATCACCTGAAAGCCGCCCGAATCCGTCAGGATCGGGCGCTCCCAGTTCATGAAACGGTGCAGGCCCCCCAGCGCCGCAATCCGCTCGGCGGTGGGGCGCAGCATCAGGTGATAGGTGTTGCCCAGCAGGATATCGGCCCCGGTGGCGCGCACGCTTTCGGGCATCATCGCCTTGACGGTGCCTGCCGTGCCGACCGGCATGAACGCGGGCGTGCGGATATCGCCGCGCGGGGTGCGGATCACCCCGCTGCGTGCCGCGCCATCGGTTGCCTGAAGGTCGAATTCGATACGCATCTCGCCTGTCCCTGTTCAAGCCGGTCTACATGCCGGGCCTTCCATGCGGTATTCCGCACAAAAAGCCAAGCCGCCCCCCACTGGACGCAGTGCCATAAATTCTTATATAAAAACTCGACAAACGCTTCAGGCGAGCCAGACATGAACAGCGAACTGCCAGAGGGTGCGCCCCTCATCCGTCCATCGACCACCGATCACCCGCTCTATGAGAATGTGGTCGAAGCCTGCAAGACCGTGTATGACCCGGAAATTCCGGTGAATATCTACGATCTGGGGCTGATCTATACCATCGGCATCTCTCCTGAGAATGCCGTGGACATTACCATGACCCTCACCGCCCCCGGCTGCCCGGTGGCGGGCGAGATGCCCGGCTGGGTTGCCGATGCTGTCAATGCGGTGGCGGGTGTCAAGCAGGTCGATGTTGAAATGACATTTGAACCCCAGTGGGGCATGGACATGATGTCTGACGAGGCGCGGCTTGAACTGGGCTTCATGTAAGGCCTGCGCCCGAAACGCCCCCCGAACCAAGGAAAACCCATGTTCGCCATTCCCGGCAAATCACCCGTTACCCTGACCCCTGCCGCCGAGCGCCATATCGCCCGGCTGATGGATAAACAGGGCAAAAAGGGGCTGCGCATCGGCGTCAAGAAGGGCGGCTGCGCGGGCATGGAATACACGATGGATTTCGCCGATACGGTGGAGCCACATGAAGAGGTGATTGAGCAGGGCACGGCGCGGGTGATCATCGCACCCATGGCGCAGATGTTCCTTTTCGGCACCGAGATTGATTATGAGACCGGCCTTCTGGAAAGCGGCTTCAAGTTCCGCAACCCTAACGTGTCGGAGGCCTGCGGCTGCGGCGAATCGATCAAGTTCGATGATGTTGAAACCCTGAGCGCGCGTTTCAGCGCGGCGGCTTCGCGCGCGGCGGAATGACCGCCGGGCGCTGAGCGTGGCGATTGTTGGCCCCGGCGCGGCTCAAGGTTTGCCCCCGGCGCGCGGCTTCGCTATCACGGGAGGGCGCGCCACAAGGAGGCCCTCATTCATGCCGCAACCTCGCAAGATCGCTGCCGGAAACTGGAAGATGCACGGGTTGGGCGAAAGCCTGTCCGAGGCCCGCGCGCTGGCTGCTGCCCATACGGCGCCGGGCGTTGACATCCTTCTCTGCCCGCCCGCCACACTTCTTTCCCGGCTGAGCGAGGCTCTGGCAGGCAGCGCCGTGGCTACGGGCGGTCAGGATTGCCATACGGCAGCGAAGGGCGCGCATACCGGCGATATCGCAGCAGCGATGCTGGCGGATGCAGGCGCGCGCTATGTCATTCTGGGCCACTCTGAGCGTCGCGCCGATCATGGCGAAACAAGCGCGCAGGTTGCAGCCAAGGCGCAGGCCGCCCATGCGGCAGGGCTGATCGCCATCATCTGCCTCGGCGAAACGCTCAGCGAGCGCGATGCGGGGCAGACGCTGGAAGTGGTGGGTGCGCAACTGAGCCAATCGCTGCCCGGGGGGGCGGACGCCGCCAATACGGTCATCGCCTATGAACCCGTCTGGGCAATCGGCACGGGGCACACCCCCGGCCTCGAGCAGATCGCCGAAGTGCACGGCTTCCTGCGCGCCGGGCTCCCGGATCCGGCCATCCCGCTGCTGTACGGCGGCTCGGTCAATGCGGGCAATGCGGCGGCGATCTTTGCGATCAGCGATGTCGATGGCGCGCTGGTGGGCGGGGCATCGCTGAAGGCGGCGGATTTCAGCCCTGTGGTGACGGCGCTGGAGAAATCGCTGCGCTGAGGCCCGGTGGGCCGGGGGGGTCAGCTGCCCTGAACGATCAGCAGCGCCCGCGCCGCACCCTCCACCGCCGCAATCCGGTGCGCACGGTCCGCACCGTAGCGCGCCGTGTCGCCCGGCCCCAGAACCGCGGTATCATCCCCCGAATCAAGGGCCAGCTGGCCGGCGATCACCGTCAGATGCTCCCGGCAGCCGGGGCTGTGTGCGGCGCTGTCCAGCACCCCTCCGGGCACGAAGACCAGCTCATACACCTCATGGCTGCCCACGCTTTCCGGCGGCGACAGAATGCGGATCGTCACGCCCACCCCCCGCACGGCAATCACCGGCGCGGCCTCGGCGCGGATCACATCAATGCCGCCCGCACCGCGCCCGGCCAGAAGCCCGGCGAAATCCACCTGCAGCGCCTGCGTCAGGTTCCACAGCGTGGCGACCGTGGGGCTTGATTCGCCGCGCTCGATCTGGCTGACCATCGAGCGGCTGACGCCTGACAGCCGCGCCACCGCCTCAAGGCTCAGCCCGCGCGCCTTGCGCGCCGCGCGCAGGGCTTCGGCCAGTTGTTCGACAATATCGGGGCGGGTATTCATGCCGCCATGTCACCCGCACGGGCCCCTTGCGTCAAGCACTGTGCGACAGACGACGCATCCCCATTGACCGCCCCGCGATTCCTGCTCATATGCCCCCCATGACCGAGCTCGACAAAATCCGCAATTTCTCCATCGTGGCGCATATTGACCACGGTAAATCCACGCTGGCCGACCGGCTGATCCAGCTGACCGGCACTGTCGCCGCGCGCGACATGAAGGCCCAGATGCTGGACAGTATGGATATCGAGCGCGAGCGCGGTATCACCATCAAGGCCAACACCGTGCGGATCGAGTATCCGGCGAAGGATGGCCACACCTATATCCTCAACCTGATCGACACGCCGGGCCATGTGGACTTCGCCTATGAGGTCTCGCGCTCGATGCGTGCGGTCGAGGGCTCGCTTCTGGTGGTCGATGCCTCACAAGGGGTTGAGGCGCAGACGCTGGCCAATGTCTATCAGGCGCTCGACGCCGGGCATGAGATTGTGCCGGTTCTCAACAAGATCGACCTGCCCGCCGCCGAACCCGATCAGGTGCGCGCCCAGATCGAGGATGTGATCGGCCTTGATGCCTCGGACGCCGTGCTGATCTCGGCCAAGTCCGGCCTTGGCATCCCCGAGGTGCTGGAGGCCATCGTAACCCGCCTTCCCGCGCCCAAGGGCGAGCGCAACGCGCCGCTGAAGGCGATGCTGGTCGACAGCTGGTATGACGCCTATCTGGGCGTTGTGGTGATGATCCGCGTGATGGACGGGGTCATCAAGAAGGGCGAGCGCATCAAGATGATGCAGACCGGTGCGGTCTACGGGATCGACACGCTGGCGGTTCTCAAGCCCCAGATGGTCGCGATCCCCGAACTGGGGCCGGGCGAGATCGGGGTTTTCACCGCCTCGATCAAGCAGGTGCGTGATACCCGCGTGGGCGACACGATCACCCATGAAAAGAAGGGCTGCGAAAAGGCGCTTCCCGGATTCAAACCCGCGCAGCCGGTGGTGTTCTGCGGCCTCTTTCCGGTCGATGCCAATGATTTTGAGGCCCTGCGCGAGGCGATTGAAAAGCTGGCGCTCAATGATGCCTCCTTCAGCTATGAGATGGAAACCTCGGCCGCCCTGGGCTTCGGCTTCCGCTGCGGGTTTCTGGGGCTTCTGCATCTGGAAGTCATCCGCGACCGGCTTGAGCGTGAATATGACCTTGACCTGATCACCACCGCCCCCTCGGTGGTGTACCGCATCCACATGCGCGACGGCTCCATCGAAGAGCTGCACAACCCCGCCGACATGCCCGACCTGACGTATGTCGACCATATCGAAGAGCCCCGCATCAAGGCCACGATCATGGTGCCCGATGAATATCTGGGCGATGTGCTGAAACTGTGCCAGGACCGTCGCGGCATCCAGCTTGAACTGACCTATGCGGGCAGCCGCGCGATGGTGGTGTATGATCTTCCCCTCAACGAAGTGGTGTTCGATTTCTATGATCGCCTGAAATCGGTAACCAAGGGTTACGCCAGTTTCGATTACCAGATCACCGACTACCGCGAGGATACGCTGGTCAAGATGTCGCTGCTGGTCAATGACGAGCCGGTCGATGCGCTGGCGATGATGGTGCACCGCGACCGGGCCGAGATGCGCGGGCGGGCGATGTGCGAAAAGCTCAAGGACCTGATCCCGCGCCACATGTTCAAGATCCCGATTCAGGCCGCCATCGGTGGCCGGGTGATCGCGCGCGAAACCATCGCCGCCTTGCGCAAGGATGTGACGGCAAAATGCTATGGCGGCGATGTGACGCGCAAAAAGAAGCTTCTGGAAAAGCAGAAGGCTGGCAAGAAGAAGATGCGCCAGTTCGGCAAGGTCGAAATCCCGCAGCAGGCCTTCATCTCGGCCCTGAAGATGGACAACTGACCGCCCTCCGCCGCGCGCGCCCCGGTTGCCGGGCCGCGCGGCCCCTGCTTCATCTGTTCAAAAATATCCCGGGGGAGTCACCCGAAGGGTGGCGGGGGCAGAGCCCCCTTTCTTCAGCACCAGTCCAGCACGATCTTGCCGCTGGCCCCGGCGCGCATGATCTCAAACCCCTTCGCATAGTCAGCCACCGGCAGGCGGTGGGTGATCACCCGGCGCACATCCAGCCCGTTTTCCAGCATGGCGATCATCTTGTACCATGTCTCGAAAATCTCGCGGCCATAGACCCCTTTGATCGTGATTGCCTTGAAGACGATGCGCGACCAGTCCACCGGCGATTTGCCCGGCGGAATGCCCAGAAGCGCGATGCGCCCGCCCATCACCATCGCCTCGACCATCTGGTCCAGCGCGGCCTGGTTTCCGGACATCTCCAGCCCCACATCGAAACCCTGCACCATCTTAAGCCGGGGCATCACGGCGCGCAGATCTTCCTCGGCAACATTCACCGGCACCACATCCGCCACCTGCGCGGCCAGTTCCAGCCGCGCCGGGTTGATATCCGTGATTACCACATGGCGCGCACCGGCGTGGCGGGCGACGGCGGCGGCCATGATGCCGATCGGTCCGGCGCCGGTGATCAGGACATCCTCGCCCAGCAGGTCAAACGACAGCGCGGTATGCACGGCATTGCCCAGCGGGTCCAGAATGGCGCCGATCTCATCATCGATGCTGTCGGGCAGGAGGACCACGTTGAAAGCGGGCAGGCGGAGGTACTCGGCAAAGGCGCCGGGCTCGTTTACGCCGATGCCGCGCGTCGTCGGGTCCAGATGAAAGCGGCCGGAGCGTGACTGGCGTGAGGTCTTGCCGATCAGATGCCCCTCGCCCGAGCAGCGCTGCCCCAGTGCCAAACCCTCAACCTGCGCGCCCATCGCCACGATCTCGCCCGCGAATTCGTGGCCGGTGATCAGCCCCACTGGGACGGTGCGCTGCGCCCAGTCGTCCCAGTTCCAGATATGGATATCGGTGCCGCAGATGCCGGTTTTTCGGATCTTGATCAGCACATCCTCGGGGCCGATCTCCGGCACCGGGCGTTCCTCCTGCCAAAGCCCCGGCGTGGCCTGCGCCTTGACCAGCGCTTTCATGGTCTTCATCACAGCACCCCGCAGTCGCGCCCGGCGCGTGAAAAGGCATCCAGCGCGCTGTCCAGATCATCCCGGGTCAGGGCGGCATTCATCTGGGTGCGGATCCGGGCCTGACCGCGTGGCACCACCGGGAAGAAAAAGCCCGATACATACACCCCCAGCTCGAACAGCCGGGCCGCCATCGCCTGCGCCTTATGCGCATCGCCCAGCATCACCGGGATGATCGGATGTTCACCGGGCAGCAGGGTGAAGCCGGCGCTTTCCAGCCCGGCGCGCCAATAGGCGGTATTGTCGAACAGCTGCGCGCGCAGGTCATCGCCTGCCTCGACCAGATCAAGCGCGGCCAGCGCGGCGCCCAGCACGGCGGGCGGCAGTGCGTTCGAGAACAGATAGGGCCGGGCGCGCTGGCGAAGCAGGTCCACCACCGGCTGCGGCCCGGCGATATAACCCCCCAGCGCACCCCCCAGCGCCTTGCCCAGGGTACCGGTCAGGATATCGGCGCGCAGGCCGAAATGAGCGGGCGTGCCGCGCCCCTGTGGCCCCATGAAGCCGGTTGCATGGCAATCATCGACCATCACGAGCGCGCCATACTGATCTGCCAGCGCCCGGATTTCCGGCAGTTTCGCCAGCGTGCCATCCATGGAAAACACGCCATCCGTGGCGATCATGATGAAGCGCGCGCCCTCGGCACGGGCCTTTTGCAGTTGGGCTTCCAGATCACCCATGTCGGACGTGGCGTAGCGGTAGCGTCGGGCCTTGCACAGGCGGATGCCGTCGATGATGCTGGCATGGTTCAGCGCGTCCGAGATGACGGCATCTTCGGGGCCCAGAAGGGGTTCGAACAGCCCGCCATTGGCATCGAAACAGGCGGCAAAGAGGATCGCGTCCTCCATCCTCAGAAACCGCGCCAGCCGCGATTCCAGTGCCAGATGCAGATCCTGCGTGCCGCAGATGAAGCGTACCGAGGCCATGCCAAAGCCATGCTCCTCCATCGCGGCACCGGCGGCGGCGATCAGCGCGGGATGGTTGGCAAGGCCCAGATAGTTGTTGGCACAGAGGTTTATCACCTGCTGGCCGTTCACCTGCACATGCGCGCCCTGCGGCGAACGGATCGCGCGCTCGGACTTCAGGAGGCCCTCGGTGCGGAGGGTTTCCAGTTCATTTTTCAGATGGTCCAGAAACTCAATGGTCATGCCGCCCCTCCTGTTTTGGGTAGCATGCACCAAGGTGGCGCGTTCTGTCAATATGACGGAATAAATTCCGTTATATTGGCGGATTCGTGCGCGAAGACGGCATTACATCTCGCGGATGCGCAGGCGGGTCAGGCGGTTTTCGCTGCGTTCGACAACGACGAAGCGGAAGCCGTGGAAATGGAAAATCTGCCCGGCCTCGGGGATCATCTGCGCCTCGTGCATTACCAGTCCGGCCACGGTATTGGCCTCTTCATCCGGCAGCGACCAGTCCATGGCGCGGTTGACATCGCGGATGGTCATCCCGCCGTCAATCTCGATCGAGCCATCGTCCAGACGGATGATCGGGTCCGGGATGTCTTCGTCATGCTCATCGACGATCTCGCCG
The DNA here is from genome assembly GCF_036802785.1 of Pararhodobacter sp. Taxonomy (GTDB): domain Bacteria; phylum Pseudomonadota; class Alphaproteobacteria; order Rhodobacterales; family Rhodobacteraceae; genus Pararhodobacter. The sequence goes on along the minus strand of NZ_DAIRVN010000028.1, from coordinate 10,647 downwards.
ACGATCTCTTCCAGAATATCCTCCAGCGTGATCAGCCCAAGCAGCGCACCATACTCGTCGATCACCAGCCCGAAATGCCGCCGCTGCCGCAGAAACTGGCGCATCTGCTCATCCAGAGGGGTGGTTTCCGGCACGAAATAGGGCTCACGCGCGACCGAGGTCAGGTCAAGCGCGGCAACGGCTGAATATTCGCCGCCGTTCTCGGTAATCAGGCGATGCACCTCGCGCATCAGATCGCGCGAATGGATCACGCCGATGATGTTCTCAGGGTCATCCTTCCACGCGGGCAGGCGACTGTGCGTGGAATTCACGCATTGGGCGATGATCTCTTCCAGCGGGGCGTCGATATTGATGGTTTCAATCTGGCTTCGGTGCAGCATGATCTCTTCGACGGTGCGGTGCCCCAGATCCAGCGCGCCCAGCAGGCGGTCGCGGTCTTCCTTCTGCACGGTGCCTTCGGAATGGCCAAGGGCCAGCGCGCCCGCGATCTCTTCATGATAGGAGAGGACCGCGCCGTCAGGGTCGGTCTTGACGCCGAAAAGGGCCAGCAGGCCGCGCACCAGCATCCGCACCGCCGCCACGACCGGCGAGAAAAGAACAATCACCACCCGGATCGGCGGAGCCACCTTGGAGGCGGCGAATTCAGGGTTGGTGATCGCATAGGTCTTTGGCAGAACTTCGGCAAAGATCAGCACCATGAAGGTCATTACCAGGGTCGCCAGCGCCACGCCGGAATCGCCGAAAATCCGGGTGAACAGCGCTGTCGCCAGCGAGGCGGCCAGAATATTGACCAGATTGTTGCCCAGAAGCACCGCGCCGATCAGCCTTTCGCTGTCTTCGGTAATCTCCAGCGCCGTTTCCGCCCCCTTGGAGCCCTTGTCCGCCTGCGCCCGCAGCTTGCCGCGCGACGAGGCGGTCAGTGCCGTTTCACTGCCGGAAAAGAAGCCGGACATCAGAAGCAGCGCGAGGATCGCGCCGACGGTGAGCCAAAGAGAAGTGTCTAGATTTTCCATGAATCCTTACCGGATGAGGACGGAACCATCAGTATGAAGAGTGCGTTTATATCTGCAAGGCCGTGATACAGCCAACGGCGCAGTCTTGCGAGGGTGCGTATGTGAAAAAGCCCCGGGCCAGAAGGCGCCGGGGCAGGGTGGGATCGATGAGTGTCTTGAAAAGGTGCCTTCAGGCACCCCAGGAACGTACGGGCCCGCAATCCATATGCGTGAAGTCCGAGCGCGAATAACGGCCCACACCACCAGCCGAACAGGCGATGGCTGCCTGCGCGACCTGACGCACGGTGCGCGAGCGCAGACGAAGGTCGGCGGCCTGCCCGACGAGATGGCGCGAATTCTGCGCGACCCCACCGGAATTGCGGCGCAGCATGGCGTTGGTTTCCGGTGAGCGATACCCCGACAGCAGCATATACGGCTCATCAACGCGCAGCAGGCTGTGCGCGGCGGCCATGATATCAACGGCGCGGGTGTCGATTCGATGGGCGCGGTTGTTGCGCCAGTCGCGGAAGAAATGATTGATCTCGGTCAGCGCCTCGGGGATGTAATCACCATCAACCCAATAGATCGTGTCAAGCCTTTCGCCGGTGCGGCCCGAATACATCTTGATGCGGCGGATGTCGCCTGCGCCCCGGTTAAAGGCGAAAGCATTGGCGAAAGTCGGTGCTGCTGTCACCGCGGAAGCCGCGAAAATGCCCAGTAGCGCACGCCGGGAAAACCCGGGGAGGTCATTTTTTGTCATAGGTCTTTCTGTCCCATCCCAGTATTGCTCGTATCTGCCTTCAATGGCGGCCGCTTTTAAGTAACGACCTGCCGCTTTGTTCTTGCCTGAAACACGTCACACTTTGTGCCGGTGCCGTGTGTCAGACTTGAAATGTGAGGAATTTTTTCCTTCTGCGGATTTTATGCCACAAAGTTGCCAGATGCCCAAGCGTTGAATCCTCCGGTCGCTGCACGAGGCGCCATTATCGGCGAGTTTTTGCTGAAATTGTCTTAACGCTGAATCTTCAGTTTAAAAATCAATGGCTTGCCGACCGTAGTTCTGGGTTTATCGCCGCGAATCAGCACTTTGTTCCTCAGTCTCCTCCTCCAAGATGACGATTTTGTCGCAGGTGATGCTTTCGTCCCACAACGCTCTGATATCCTGTCATCTGTCGTGATTGTGAATCGACGTGAGTTTCGCAATCCTATGTCATAAGCAGGAATCCGCGCATCACTGGTGCGGAGCCGGGCGCTGCACCGTCAGCGGCGCCCGCGCAAGAATCAAGGGGACAGACATGTTTGCATTTCAGCGTGGTTTCGGTCGGAAGCTTCGCCTGCTCACATTGGCCGGCGCGACGGCGCTTGGCGTGGTGAGCGTTCTTCCTGTGGCCGGGATCATGCTGTCTGCGCAACCTGCTCAGGCCCAGCAGTTTCCCGCCTTTCGTCAGGCGCTGGCCGAAGGTGTGTCGGACAACAGGGGCCTGTCGGCATTCTACCGGGAAACCGGCTATGAGCCGGTCTGGACCGGGGCTGAGCATTCCGCGCGTCGCACGGCGCTTGTGTCCGCCCTCTCGCGCGCGACCGAGCATGGCCTGCCGGCGCAGCGTTATGATCTGCCGGGCCTGCTGAACGCCTTCCAGAACGTCGAAAGCGAGCGCGACCGCGGCTTTGCCGAGGCGCTGGCCAGCATCACCTTCGTGCAGTTCGCGCGCGACATTTCCAGCGGCGTGCTGGAGCCCTCGACGATCATCGAACAGATCGTGCGTGTGCTGCCCCGCCCTGATCCGACCCGGCTGATGCATGATTTCGCCAGCGCCGAACCCGTCAGCTTCATCCGCAATCTCGCCCCCCATGCGCCCGAATACGCGCGCCTGTTCCATGCCAAACGCGCACTGGAAGCCCAGATCGCGCGGGGTGGGTGGGGCGCGCAGGTGCCCAATGCCGGGCTTCAGCCGGGCCAGACCGGCAATGCGGTTATTGCGCTCAGAAATCGTCTGATTGAAATGGGTTACATGCCGCGCCTTGCCACGGCAAGCTATGACGGAGAGATGCAGCGCGCGGTTCAGCAGTTCCAGATTGCCCACGGGATCGAGGCCGACGGAATTGCGGGAAACACCACAATCACCGCCATCAATGTCGAACCGGAGGTGCGCCTGCGCTCGATCCTTGTGGCGCTGGAGCGTGAGCGCTGGCTGAATATCGAGCGCGGCGACCGGCATATCTGGGTCAATCTCGCCGATTTTCACACCCAGATCGTCGATTTCGATCAGGTGACCTTTGAAACCGTCTCGGTGGTGGGCGCCCAGAGCTCTGACATGCAGACGCCGGAATTTTCCGACCATATGCAGTATCTTGAAATCAACCCGGACTGGACCCTGCCGCGTTCGATCGTGGCGCGCAGCTACTGGAACGGGCTGGCGGCGGGCGGGCATTCCTACCTGCAGCTGATCGATTCGCGTGGTCGTGTGGTCCCGCGTGAGGCGGTTGATTTCTCGCGCTATACGCCGCGCAACTTTCCCTTCGAGGTGCGCCAGCCGCCCGGCCCGTCAAACCCCCTGGGCCGGGTCAAGTTCATGTTCCCCAACCAATACGCGATCTATCTGCATGACAGCCCGGCGCGCTCGCTGTTCCGCACCACGGTGCGCACCCATTCGTCGGGCTGCGTTCGCCTGAACGACCCGGAAGAATTCGCCTATGAGCTGCTTTCGCGGCAGACCGACGACCCGGTGACGCTGTATCAGCGCATCCTGCGCTCGGGCCAGCAGACACGGCTGAACCTTGATGTGCCGGTGCCGGTGCATCTGGTCTATCGCACGGCCTTCACTTCGGTCACCGGCGAGATCAACTATCGCAACGATGTCTATGGCCGCGACGGCCGCCTTTATGACGCGCTGCGCCGCGCCGGGGTGGAAATGAGCGCGCATCAAAGCTAAACGGGTGTGGCGCGGCGCAACCTGCCGCGCCCAGACCCGGAGTTGCCTACGATGCCCCATAGCCTGACCGATATCGCCGCCGCACTGGGCGCCAGGCTTGAGGGAAGGGGCGATCTGATTGTCATCTCTGCCGCCGAACCCGCCATGGCCGGGCCAGATTCGCTGGCCCTTGCGATGGACCCCAAATATGCCGAAGGGCTGGTGCAGGGCGGTGCCCGCGCCGCCGTTCTGTGGGAGGGGGCGGACTGGCGCGTGCTGGGGCTTGAGGCCGCGCTTTTCGTGCCGCGCCCGCGCTTTGCCATGGCAGGGCTGACCCGCATTCTGGACCCCGGCCCGGGCATTGCCCCCGGCATTCACCCCAGCGCCGTGATCGACCCGTCCGCGCAGATCGGCGAAGGCGTGGCGATCGGTCCTTTCGTGGTGATCGAGGCGGGCGCACAGATCGGGGCGGGCAGCCGCATCGGCGCGCAATGCTTCATCGGGGCCGGCGCGGTGCTTGGCGAGGATTGCCTGCTGCTGCCGGGGGTGCGCATCGGGGCGCGGGTCCGTATCGGGGCGCGGTTCCTCGGGCATTTCAACGCGGTTGTCGGCGGCGACGGGTTTTCCTTCGTCACGCCTGACAAATCGACCGTCGAGGCGGCGCGGGAGACGCTGGGCACCGCCGGTGAGGCGGCCATCGCCGCGCAAAGCTGGACACGCATTCACTCGCTCGGCGCGGTCGAGATCGGCGCGGATGTCGAACTGGGCACTAACAGCGCCATCGACCGGGGCACCATCCGCGACACGCGGATCGGGCGTGGTACCAAGATAGACAATCTTGTCCAGATCGGACACAATGTGGTGGTGGGTGAGGATTGTCTGATCTGTGGTCAGGTTGGTATCGCCGGGTCAGCCCGTATCGGGAACCGTGTGGTGCTGGGCGGCAAGGTCGGGGTAAGCGACAATATCTTCGTGGGCGATGATGTTGTTGCGGGCGGTTCCACCAAAATCTATTCAAACGCGCCTGCCGGGCGGATGCTGCTGGGCTCTCCGGCGATGCGGATGGATAACCAGATCGAACTTTACAAGGCGCAGCGCCGTCTTCCCCGGCTTCTGGCGCAGGTGAGCGAGCTTCAGAAAACCGTCAAACAACTTGTGGATACTCTGGCGGAGAGCAAAAACCGATAGAGGCGAGAGCATGGGCCATATGCGCCACGACATCACCACCGATCTGCACACCCGCGTTCTGGATATTCTGGCCGGTCAGGCCCTGTGTGCGCCACGCGATATTGCCCCCGGGGCAACGCTGGAAGGCCTTGGCATCGACTCGCTGGGTCAGGCGGAGATCATCTTTGCCATCGAGGAAGCCTTTGACGTGACGGTGCCATTCAACGCGAACACGCCGCAGGCTTCGGGCTTTGATCTGAGCACGGTGCAGGGCATTCTTGCCGGGGTTGAGGCGCTGGTGCGCGCGCGCCGGGGCTGAGGGCGCATGCACCGGGTTGTGATTACCGGGGCGGGGACCGTCAACGCCCTTGCGGCGGATGTTTCAGGCACGCTGGAGGGGTTCCGCGCGGGCCGCGTGGCGATCGGTGCACTGGATTTCCCTGAGGTGGAGCGCCTGTCGGTGCGGATCGGTGCGCAGATCCATGACTGGGACGGGGGCGCGCGGCACAGCCGCTCAGAGCTGGCGCTGTATGACCGGGTGACCCAGTTCGCCCTGGAAAGCGCGCGTCAGGCGATGGAACAGTCGGGGCTGGAGGTCAGCGAGGCGCTGGCGCTGGCATCGGGCGTGGTGCTGGGCACCGGGGCCGGGGGCTATAACACCATCGACGAAAGCTACCGGGCGGTGCATGCGCAGGGCAAGAACCGGGTGCATCCCTTCACCATTCCACGCCTGATGCACAATGCCGCCGCCGCGCATATCGCCATTCGCTATGGCCTCAAGGGGCCTGCCTTCACGGTTTCCACCGCCTGCGCCTCAAGCAACCATGCGATGGGGCTGGCGTTTCAGATGGTGCGTTCGGGCGCGGCGCGGGCCATGCTGACCGGCGGGGCCGAGGCGACGCTGTGTTTTGGCGGGATCAAGGCATGGGAAGGGCTGCGCGTGATGTCGCCCGATGGCTGCCGCCCGTTCTGTGCCACCCGCAACGGCATGGTGCAGGGCGAGGGGGCGGCGGTTTTCCTGTTCGAGGAATACGAGCATGCGCGCGCGCGCGGGGCCGAGGTGCTGGCCGAAGTGGCGGGGTTTTCCATGACCTCGGACGCGGGCGATATTGTCATGCCCGACCGCGACGGGGCTGCGCGCGCCATGCGCGGGGCGCTGGCCGATGCGGGGCTGGCGCCGGAGGCCATCGGCTATGTCAACGCCCACGGCACCGCCACCGCCGGCAATGACCGGGTGGAGGCCGCAGCACTGGCTGAGGTTTTCGGCCCCTCGTTTGCGCGGCTGCCGGTCTCTTCCACCAAATCGATGCACGGCCATCTGATCGGTGCCACCAGCGCGGTAGAACTGCTGGCCGCGATCATGGCGCTGCGTGACGGGGTAATCGCGCCCACCATGGGCTTTGAGCGCGCCGATCCCGACTGCCCCCTGGACGTGGTGCCGAACGAGGCGCGGCAGGCGCGGGTATCGGCGGTTCTGTCGAATGCCTTTGCCTTCGGCGGGATGAACGCCTGTATGGTTCTGCGCGCGATCTGAGTCTGGGTTCAGGCGTTACGCGCTATTCCTGTGCGGCGAAGAACAGGTTCTGGTTATGGCTCGCAATCTCGCGGTAGCCATAATCGGCGGCAAGGCGTTGCATCACCGGCTCTTGCATGAAATCGGCGGGGCCGTGGGCCTCCAGCACCAGCAGGGGGCGGCAGCGGGCGATGGTCGCCGCCGCGCCTTCCAGCGCGGCCATTTCATGGCCTTCGATATCCAGCTGGATCATCCCCACCGTCGCGCTGCCGGTGTGGCTGTCGATCGTGTGAATGTCGATCTCGTCAAAGCGTGCCTGCGCTGAGCCCGCCCGCTGCTCCATCACGCGAGAGCCGCCGCCAAGGGGCTGGCCGTTGTCATTATGGGTTTTGACGGACAGGCGTGCGCTGCTGGCACCCAAGCCCCCCCTGATCAACCGGCAGTTGGACAGAGTGTTGATGGCGCAGGTGACCGTGGCGCAGGCGAAATTCACCGGGTTGGGCTCAAAACTCAGGACACCGGCCTCGCGCGCGGCGGCAAGGCGCGACAGGAAGGGCAGGAAATCTCCGAAATAAGCCCCGGCGGTGACGATATCGCCGCCGGTATAGAGTTTTTCAATCGCTGCCAGTGTGGCCGGTTCCCAGACCATGCCGCGCATGACCGTCATGGCGCAGGGGCGGTGCATGGATTCCTGCGGCACGCAATACTGGCCCAGCCGGTTGCGCGCGATGAAGAACTGCAGTTGCTGACCGGTTGCCATGATGCCCGCCTGTTCCTGCCCTGCCCATTCTGTTCCGGCTGACCGGGCCAGCGGCCCGGCCTGCCAGGAGGGGGCACCCGGCCCAGAAGGCCGGGTCGCCGCTTTCACCTGATGGATTATTCCGAGGCGGGCGCAGCCGTCAGGCGCGCCTGCAGATCGTCCAGCGCTGCCGTGAAGCCCAGAAGCGACACGCGGATATCAACCGGCTGATCGATGGCCACGAAGGGCGCGATGGTGATATTGCCATGCGAGCCGGTCTTCATCGCCTCGACTTCGGCGGCGCTGAAGCCGATCCGCGCGATGCAGCCGATCACGGCGCACATGCGGAACCCTTCGATGCGCATTTCCTCGGCATCACCGATGCTCCAGCCGATACCGGCGGGCAGGAAGGTTTCCAGCGGCGTGGTGATGGTCGCACCGGCAACAACGTCCTGCCCGGCGGGAAGCGCCGCGATGCTGATCTCGGCGATGGGCGATTCGCTCTCATCCGTAAGAAGCTGATACATTTCGCAGACTTCTGCGCCGCCCGCTTCGAAACGGGTGCAGAGGATCTCCCAGTCGCGGTGGGTTGCCACCAGATAGGGCTCACCCGGCTCCGGGGTGGCCTCGGGTGCGGTTTCCGTCGCCGCGTCGGTATCAGCGGCCTGTGCCAGTGCCATTTGCGGCAGGCTCAGCAAGGCGGTCAGGAAAGTGGTGCAAAGAACAGTGCGCAATGTCATGTGTCCGGCCTCAAGGAAGGAATGTTCCCTGTCCCTAGCACGAAGCGTTTGCGGTGTCAGCGCAAACCGGGGCCCCAAAAGTTGAAAAGGGCCCAGAATCTGGACCCTTTCCCTTTTTTTCTCCCTGTCGGACTGGCCGACTTATTGACCCAGACGCTATGTAGAAATCGCACACCCGTCAACAGAAAATAGCCTGTTTACCAAGGCGATGGCGCCCTTGGACAGGCAGTGTTCACAGGGTGCACGGCGGCTGTGCACAGGCGCATGAATGGCGGGCTTTGTGCAATTGCAGCATCCCGGAAATGCCTGAATTAACGGCGGGTTGGTGAACGGATAGGCGGGCTATGCCGCATCTGCAAACTGGCCCGCCCGCGCGTGACGCTGGCGAAGGGCGCGGGAATGGGCTTAGATGGGCTCAGGAAGCCGGACACGGGCACCAGGAGGGACGGATGGAGCAAGGCGAAGCGCTTTTCATTGGCGGCGGTGGCGAAGGCTATGGCGAGGCGCAATCGCTGCTCCTGCGATTCGCGAACCGGCACGGGCTGATCGCGGGCGCGACGGGTACCGGCAAGACCATCACCATGCAGATCATGGCCGAGGGGTTCAGCCGCGCCGGGGTGCCTGTGTTCCTGACCGATATCAAGGGCGATGTCGGCGGCATGGCCATTCCGGGCACACCGCGCGATGCGTTCACGCGCCGCGCCGAGACGATCGGGCTGGAGGATATCGGCTATGGGGCGATGCCGGTCACCTTCTGGGATATGTTCGGCGAACACGGCCACCCGGTGCGCGCCACCATCGCCGAGATGGGGCCGCTGCTGCTGTCGCGCATCCTTGAGCTGACCGACGCGCAGGAAGGGGTGATCAACGCCGCTTTCCGGCTGTCGGATGAAAACGGCTGGCCGATACTGGATCTTAAGGATCTGCAGGCGATGCTGGTGTTTCTGGGTGAGAATCAGCGCGAGCTGTCGCAGCGCTACGGGAATATCACCACGGCCTCGGTCGGGGCGATCCAGCGGCGGCTGATGGTGCTGGAAAATCAGGGCGCGGCGCAGTTTTTTGGCGAGCCGGCGCTGGATATCAACGATCTGATGCTGCGCACGCCTGAAGGGCAGGGGCGGGTGAACATCCTGCATGCCGAACGGCTGATGCGCACGCCACGGCTGTATGCGACCTTCCTGTTGTGGCTGCTGTCGCAACTGTTCGAGGAACTGCCCGAGGTTGGCGATGCGCCGCTGCCCAGGCTGGTGTTCTTTTTCGACGAGGCGCATCTGCTGTTCAACGGCGCACCCCGCGCGCTGGTGGAAAAAGTGGAGCGGGTGGCGCGGCTGATCCGGTCCAAGGGGGTGGGGGTCTATTTCATCACCCAGAACCCCGATGACGTGCCCGAGACGGTTCTGGCGCAGCTTGGAAACCGGGTGCAGCATGCGCTGCGGGCCTTCACGGCGCGCGATCAGCAGGCATTGCGCCGCGCCGCGCAGACCTACCGTCCCAATCCGCGCTTTTCGACCGAAGAGGCGATCCGCGATGTCGGCACCGGCGAGGCCGTCACGTCGTTTCTGGAGCCGCGCGGCGCGCCGGGTGTGGTGGAACGCACGCTGATCCGCCCGCCCTCATCCGCCATGGGGCCGATCGACGCGCCGATGCGCGCGCAGGTCATCGCCGCATCGCCGCTGGCCGGGAAATATGAGCAGGTGATCGACCGCGATTCGGCGCATGAAATGCTGGCGCGGCGCGCCGAGTCTGCGGCACAGGAAGCGGCGCACAACGAACCGGCGCAGGCGGGGCAGACCGATGAACCCGCGCGCGAATTCAATCAGGCGCGGCGCTATCAGCCACCGACGCCCCGTAGCGGCACCGTTGCAACCCGCCCGGCTTCTGCCAGCCGGGCTTCTTCCCGTGACACGCCGGTGGATGCTTTCGCCAAATCCTTCGCGCGGCAGCTGGGCACCCGTTCGGGGCAGGCGCTGGCACGGGGGGTGCTGGGAACGCTGTTTCGCGGGCGCTGAGGCGTTATTTGCCGCGTCGGCTTCATAGTGGCGCGGTGCCGGGAGGAAGGGCGCGCACGCGCCCCTCGGTCGCGCCCCCGGGCGTGGCGGTCACTTCATGGAAGGCAGGATGGGAAAACGTATCGGCGTATTTGAGCGAGCCTCAGGCATCGCCCTTGCAGAACATGTCATAGACCAGCGCAATCATCCGCGCCGCCTTGGGGTCACCGAGCGAGTAATAGATCGCCTTGCCCTCACGGCGGCAGTTCACCAGCCCCTCCAGCCGCAGCCGCGCCAGTTGCTGGCTGACCGCCGCCTGACGCGAGCCCAGCAGCATCTCCAACTCGGTCACCGATTTCTCGCCTGACGAGAGGTAGCACAGAATCAGAAGCCGCCCCTCATGCGCCAGCGCCTTCAGGAAATTCGACGCGGCCTGCGCCTGCGCGACCATGTCCTCAGCCGGGCGCAGGGCGCAGCTTTCACCGGCTTCGGTGGTGGCGGGGTCGGCAATGTCGATATCGTCGGTACCAGCAGGCATGAGGTCCTGAATCCCATTGATGCACGAATGCGAATGCTTGAGCCTTGCAAGATAGGGG
>NZ_DAIRVN010000027.1:0-51109 GCF_036802785.1 Pararhodobacter sp. | reverse complement strand
CGGGCTATGCGCCCAACGACTGGCAGGTGGGCCAGACCGGCAAGGTGGTGGCACCCCAGCTTTACATCGCGGTCGGCATTTCCGGCGCGATCCAGCATCTGGCGGGGATGAAGGACTCCAAGGTCATCGTCGCCATCAACAAGGATGAAGAGGCGCCGATCTTTCAGGTGGCCGATTACGGGCTGGTGGGGGACCTGTTCACTATCGTGCCCGAGCTGACCGAAAAACTGTAACGCTATTCGTGCGTTCTCTGCGGCCCGCCCTTACCGGCGGGCCGTTTGCGTTTCAGGCATGCCATGTCCGCAAGGCAGGTTCCAGCGCGGTATGAACCCTGTCAAACGCATCCGTCCGCTCGGTGCCGCTGACCGTCACCACGGGCCGCTGCGGGCTGGCGACAGCATCGGCAGGCACCTTGAGCCAGCGCGGGCCGGGCAGATGCAGCAGCACGCCGTTATCCGGCAGATGCGCCAGAAGGGATGAAAGCTTCTCCTCCCACACCCGCCGCAGAAGGCGCTGCATCTCGCCAAAACGCTCAGGGCAGGTAGCGGCGAGGGTGCCAAGCATATGGCCGGTAAAGTCGAATTCGGTAAAATCGACCTCTGGAAACAGGGCTTTCAGCGCGGGCCTTGCCGCCAGAAAACGATCGTTGCGGCGGGGATGGACGCTGTACAGGCCGTTGCCCAGATTGCCCAGCGGCGGCAACAGCATGACGAAGGCGCGCGCACTGCGGGCAGCCGCGATCAGAGCGGGATCATTCAGGCGACAATCCACCCCTTCGATCCGGGCCGAGGGCGACAGAAGCCTGCGCACCAGCGGCTCTGGCAAGGCGTTGCAGGGCGATGCGCGCGCTCGCGCGTCGATCAGCACAAGGCCTTCGTGGCGGGATACTGCCGCCGTCATTGCGTAAGACACGGGCATAACGCCCGGCGAATCCGGTTGAATTTGTTGCATGACACCACTTCACTTCTACACCCATCCACGATTATCCCGGCAAACCATTACCAAGTCCTTACCGTCGAAGCGGCGCCGCGCGCTAAGGGCTTGCACCGGTCACGCCACGGGGCATATGGTCACGCCAGAAAAATGAGCGAGGACAGACATGGATATCAGAACCGTCGGGATCGTAGGCGCGGGGCAGATGGGCAACGGGATTGCCCATGTCTTTGCGGTTGCCGGATTCGAGGTTCTGATGACCGATATCTCGCAAGACGCGCTGGAAAAGGCGGTTGCCCTGATCGACCGGAACCTTGAGCGGCAGGTTTCACGCGAGAAGATCAGCGCTGAGACCAAGGCCGAGGCGATGGCGCGGATCAGGACCACCACGCGGCTGGCGGATCTGGGGCCGTCCGACCTGATCATCGAGGCCGCGACCGAGCGCGAAACGATCAAGCAGGCGATCTTCGAAGATCTGCTGCCGCATCTGAAGCCCGAAACGATCCTGACCTCGAACACCTCGTCCATATCGATCACCCGTCTGGCCAGCCGCACGGACCGGCCGGAAAAGTTCATGGGTTTCCATTTCATGAATCCGGTGCCGGTCATGCAGCTTGTCGAGCTGATCCGGGGCATTGCCACCGATGAGCCGACCTACCGCGCCCTGCTGGAAGTGGTTGACAAGCTGGGCAAAACGGCTGCCAGCGCCGAAGATTTCCCCGCTTTCATCGTCAACCGGATTCTGATGCCGATGATCAACGAGGCGGTCTATACGCTCTATGAAGGCGTGGGCAACGTGAAGTCGATCGACGAATCGCTGAAACTGGGTGCGAATCATCCGATGGGCCCGCTGGAGCTTGCCGATTTCATCGGACTGGATACCTGCCTGGCGATCATGAATGTGCTGCATGACGGGCTGGCCGATACCAAATACCGCCCCTGCCCGCTGCTGACAAAGTATGTCGAGGCCGGTTGGCTGGGCCGCAAGACCCAGCGCGGTTTTTATGACTATCGCGGTGAGGTTCCGGTTCCGACGCGCTGAAGCCCGGCTGCATGGCCCGGCCGGTGTCGGGTGTCAGAACGTCTCGCCAAAACGGTCTTCGACCAGTTTTTCCAGGGCTTCCATCAGGTCGCCCGCCTGCGTGCCCGCGGTCCTGACCTGAATCTCGGTGCCGCGTGAGGCGGCGAGCATCAGCAGGCCCATGATCGAATCGCCCGAGACGCTCATGCCGTCCTTTTCCACTTCGGCGCTGGCGTCGAAGCGCTCGACAACCTCGACGAACCGGGCCGAGGCGCGGGCGTGCAGGCCCTTTTCATTAACGATCTTCAAAATGCGTTCGGCACTCAAATGCCCTGCCTCCCGGTAACTTCAATGCTGTTGATGTATTTGCGCCCGGCTTCCAATGCCAGCGCGGTCGCCTCGGCGACGCTGAAATGGCGGGATTTGGCAAGTTTGATCAGCATCGGCAGGTTGGCACCGTAAAGAATCCGTCGGTTGGGGGGCAGGCAGGCAGGCAGCGAAAGGTTTGAAGGGGAGCCGCCGAACATATCCGTCACAACCAGAACGCCCCTGCCGGTGTCTACCGCATCGGCAGCACGGCAGATTTCATCCTGCTTGGTAGCGCGGTCATGCTCATACTCGATTGCGATCGCGCGAATCCCTTCTTGCCTGCCGACGACATGTTCGACGGCAGCCAGATATTCACGCGCCAAGCCCCCATGCGCGACGATCACAATTCCGATCACGCCCTTACCCTTGTTTCACGACATGCTCGCCCTTTGTCTGGCGTTCAAGCTCTCTGTGCCTCTTTGACACCCGCCAGCCCTGATCCGCAAGCGTTTTGGCCAATCTTTCGGCCATTGCGACAGAGCGATGTTTCCCGCCGGTGCAGCCGAAGGCGATGGTCAGGCTTGCCTTGCCCTCATCCACGAAGGCTTCAAGCAGTGAGGCGATCAGGTCATTCACCCGCTCAAAGAACGGTGCGAACCGCGGGTCAGCCTCGATATGGGCAACAACCGTCGGCTCGCGCCCGTCAAAGTCACGCAAGGCGGGCTCCCAATGCGGGTTGGACAGGAAACGGCAGTCAAACACCATGTCCACACCGCGCGGCAGGCCGCGTTTATACGAGAAGGACTGCACCGAAAGCGCCATCGGTACCCCCGCCTGCGGGGCGAACCAGCGCGCGACTTCGGCGCGCAACTGGTGTGGGGTCAGTGCCGAGGTGTCGATCAGGACATCAGCGCGCCCGCGCACGGGGGCCAGAAGTTCCTGCTCATGCAGAATGCCGGTCAGTGGCGCGTCATCGGGGCTGAGCGGGTGGCGGCGGCGGGTTTCCGAATAGCGGCGCACCAGCGTGTCGGTGTCGCATTCCAGAAACAGCAGCTCTGCCGCAACACCGGATTCGCGGTGCAGTCGGTCAACCAGCTCGATCATGCCATCGGTTGAAAAGTCCCGGTTGCGGACATCGACCCCCAGCGCCACCGGGCGGGGCAGGGGCGGGCCATCCAGAAGCCGGGGGATCAGCGACAGCGGCATGTTGTCGATCGCCTCAAACCCCAGATCCTCAAGCGCGTTGATCGCGGACGAGCGCCCCGCGCCCGAAGGGCCGGAGACCATGACAACCTGCGCTCTGTGACCGTTCTGCCCGGACATGTTCCCGCCTGTATTAATCCGCTCGCTCGAACCCTGTTATATAGTGCCTGATCGCCGCAAGAAAAAGCGGTCCCGGGCCGGGGCGGCGCAGGGGCAGCGTGACGCCCCTGATTGTGCAGGTTTCCGGCAGCGGCAGGCGTTGTTTTTCCGGTTGCGCAAGGTCTATCACCAGCCGGATCCGCGCAAGGCGGCGTGGTATGAGGCGGATAAGGCCAAAGCCGCGCAGCTCGATCAGCCCGGCAATGTTGCGGGGGGCGCGGGCAAAAAGCGCGGGGCCGTCACGCGTGATGAGGGTCTGATCATCGGCCACAAGCTGCGCGCCCAGTCCGATCAGCGAGAGTGCGACAGTCGATTTCCCCGATCCGGACGGGCCGGTGATCAGGATGCCGGATTGCGGGCCAAAGGCCACGGCGCTGGCGTGCAGGTTGGGCGGCTCCGGCGTTGCGCGTTGCGCCGTCACAGCGGTAGGCCGACAACGAAGCGGGCCCCCAGCGGCGGCGAGTTCGGGTCGGCATGGGTGGGGCGGATGTTCTCGGCCCAGATGACGCCGCCATGCGCCTCGACGATCTGTTTCGATATAGCAAGGCCAAGGCCCGAATGATTGCCGAACTGTTCCTGCGGGCGCTCGGAGTAAAAGCGCTTGAAGACCTTGGTGAGGGCCTGCTCAGGGATGCCCGGGCCGGTATCCTCGACGACGACGAGCACCCGGTTGTCCCGTTTGCGCGCCCAGATGCGCACCGCATCCCCCTCGGCGCAGAGCGAGATCGCGTTGGTGATGAGATTGACGAACACCTGTGCCAGCCGCGCTTCCAGCCCTTGAATCAGGATCGGTTCGCGCGGCAGCTCCGAGATGAACTCAACCCCCTTGCCCTGCGCTTCCTGCGCCAGATGCTGGCTGAGATTGTCGAGCGTCTTGCACAGGTTGAAGGTCTCTTCCTCTTCGCGCACCAGTTCGCTGTCGAGCCGCGAGGCGTTTGAGGTGTCTGAAATCAGCCGGTCCAGCCTGCGCACATCATGCTCGATGACATCCAGAAGCCGCACGATCTGATCCTCGCGCTTGGCCACGCGCAAGGTGCCGACCGCCGAGCGCAGGCTGGCCAGTGGATTCTTGATCTCATGCGCGACATCGGCGGCGAACTGCTCGTTGGCGTCGATCCGGTCATAAAGTGCGGTGACCATGCCGCGCATTGCCGCAGACAGACGGCCGATCTCATCGGGGCGGCCGGTCAGGTCCGGTATGCGCACCCGGCCCGGTGACATGCGTCGCGCGTTGCGGTCGCGGCCCAGTTCGGCGGCGGTAGCCAGATCGGCCAGCGGGTTGGCGATGGTCGAGGCGAGCACCAGGCTGAGGCCGACGGACACCAGAAGGGCCACCAGAAACATCTGCAACACCTGCTCACGCTCTGCGCGCAGCATCCGGTCAATCTCCACCGGGATTTGCTGCATCACCACGGCGCCTACCGGCTGCCCGCCGTCAAGGATCGGGGCAGCGGCGATCATGCGGAAGCCGTTTTCCAGCCGCAGCACCCGGCTGGCGCTGCTGCCGGTCATCGCGACCTCGTGCAGTTCCGCGACAAGCGTGGCCGAATCAGCCGGTGCCGGCCGCTCGGACAGGCTGAGGCGGGCCAGCACCGACCAGATCGAATCGAGCGTGTCGGAAACGAGGGTGCGCCGCTCATCCAGCGCAAGCAGGTCAACCGGGGTGGAGCTGCGGGGGCGTTGCCCGCGCTGCGCGGCCTCGATCGTGCCATCGGCCGCGATCAGCAGCACTTCGGTCTGCGGGTTGAGGGTCAGGCGCGACAGGGCTGCGGCGCGCAGGCTGCGCGCTGCGCTGTCCTCATAGTTTGCGATCCCGCCGATCGCGGGAAGCACCGCCATCAGATCGGCCAGCCCTTCAGCCTGCGCGACAAGCGCGCTCTGACGCTGGTGCGCGAGCGTGTCGCGGAACGGGTTGGTGAACAGCACACCCGCCACCAGCAGCACCAGCGCGAGCATGTTGAACAGGATGATCTTGCGCGCCAGCGGCGAGCGAAAGATCGACAGGATGCCACGCCGGGCACGACGGATGCGCACTTCGGTGTCAACCGCGCTCTGGGGACGAACCCAATCCTCACCCAGTACGACCTCGTTGCCCGATGCGCCGGTCTCTCTGATCACCTGTGTCACAGCCGCCATTGATGTTGCGGGTTTCGTTTGTTCTTTATGTCGCGCTAAGACCTCAGGCCTCGTTGTACTTGTAGCCGATTCCGTAAAGCGTTTCGATTGATGAGAAGTCAGTATCGACCGAGCGCATTTTCTTGCGCAGGCGCTTGATATGGCTGTCGATGGTGCGGTCATCGACATAGACCTGATCATCATAGGCCACATCCATCAGCTGATCGCGGCTTTTCACAAAGCCGGGCCGCTGGGCAAGCGTCTGGAGCAGCAGGAATTCGGTTACCGTCAGGGTGACGTCCTGCCCCTTCCAGGTGACCGCGTGGCGAAGCGGGTCCATCGTCAGGCTGCCGCGCACCATGACCTTGGTTTCTTCGGTCGTGCCCACTTCATTGGTTTCTACCGCCTGCTGACGCCGCAGAAGCGAGCGGATGCGTTCAATCAGAAGACGTTGCGAGAAGGGCTTCTTGACATAATCATCCGCCCCCATCCGCAGGCCCAGAACCTCATCAATCTCGTCATCCTTCGATGTCAGAAAGATCACCGGCATCTGCGTTTTCTGGCGCAGGCGCTGAAGCAGTTCCATACCGTCCATGCGGGGCATCTTGATGTCCAGCACCGCCATGTCCGGCAGTTTGCGATTGAACGCATCCAGCGCGGACTGGCCGTCATTATAGGTTTCAACTTCGAACCCTTCCGCCTCAAGCGAAATCGAGACCGAAGTCAGGATATTTCTGTCATCATCCACCAAGGCGATCTTCGACATGTGCCTGTCCTCGTACTACTCTGATTGTTATTTTTGGCTTATTGTCTTGTTTTTATGTTCAGGAATCAACCGAATAGTACGAATCAGGCACAGAATGGCCGTGAAAAAGTCAATATTTTCCTTATTTTTGCCAAGATCATGCACCCCCCGCATCAGTTTGCGATAACAGTGGGGTGGTTGCGCTAACTCCCTGATTGTGTCCTGTTCTCTTCCGCAACGTCCATGCTATAGCGCCCTTGACGACGCCTGAAAGAGGCGGCGCCACTCCCCCGTTGAGGCAGGGGGCTATGGCTTGAAGGCCACGTCTGACAGGACACGAGGAGCGAGCATATGATGGCAGGACGCGTGAATCCCAAGCAGCGCCTTGAGGATCAGGGCATTACCGGGCTTGGCACGGTGGCATATAACCTGATCGAACCGGCGCTTGTGCAGGTGGCACTTCAGCGCGGCGAGGGGGTGCTTGGCAACGGCGGCGCCCTGCTCGTGACGACAGGAAAATTTACCGGGCGCTCACCCAAGGACAAATTCGTCGTGCGCTCCCCCTCGGTGGAAAACACCATCTGGTGGGAAAACAACTCTCCCATGGCGCCTGATGCGTTTGACCGGCTCTGTGACGATATGTGCGCGCATATGAAGGGGCGCGATCTCTTCGTGCAGGACCTGTTCGGCGGCGCCGACCCGGCGCACCGGCTGGATGTACGCGTGGTGACCGAGCTCGCATGGCACGGGCTTTTCATACGCCACCTGCTGCGCCGCCCGGCGCGCGAAGAGCTGGACAGCTTTGTTCCTGACTGGACGATCATCAACTGCCCGTCGTTCAAGGCCGATCCTGAGCGCCATGGCTGCCGCACCGACACGGTCATCGCGATGAACTTTGACCGCAAGATGATCCTGATCGCCAACACCGAATATGCCGGTGAAAACAAGAAATCGGTCTTCACGCTGCTCAATTACCTGCTGCCGGAAAAAGGCATCATGCCGATGCATTGTTCGGCCAACCACGCCATTACCGACAGTGGCGATTCGGCTGTTTTCTTTGGCCTCTCCGGCACCGGCAAGACCACGCTTTCGGCTGATCCTGAGCGCATTCTGGTCGGCGACGACGAACACGGCTGGTCGGAAAGCGGGATATTCAATTTTGAAGGCGGCTGCTATGCCAAGACGATCAACCTTGATCCGAAGGCCGAGCCCGAGATTTACGCGACCACCTTGCGCTTTTCCAGCGTGGTCGAGAACATGGTGTTCGACCCCGAAACGCTGGAGCTGGATTTCGCGGATGACAGCCTGACGGCAAATACCCGCGTCGCCTATCCGCTTGAGGCGATCTCGAACGCGTCGGAAACCTCGCTGGCGGGGCATCCGAAGAACATCATCATGCTGACCTGTGATGCGTTCGGCGTGCTGCCCCCCATTGCCCGGCTGACACCGGCGCAGGCGATGTATCACTTCCTGTCGGGCTTCACCTCGAAAGTGGCGGGTACCGAGCGCGGGGTCACCGAGCCTGAGCCGACCTTCAGCACCTGCTTTGGCGCCCCCTTCATGCCGCGCCGTCCTGAGGCCTATGGCAAGCTGCTGCAGGCCAAGATCAAGGCGCATGGTGCCAGCTGCTGGCTGGTGAACACCGGCTGGACAGGCGGCGCCTATGGCACCGGCAAGCGCATGCCGATCAAGGCCACGCGGGCGCTGCTGACGGCGGCGCTGAACGGCTCGCTCAACAACGCCACGTTCCGCAAGGACCCGAATTTCGGCTTCGAGGTTCCGGTTTCCGTGCCGGGGGTGGAAGATACCCTGCTGGATCCGCGCAGCACCTGGACGGACCCCGCCGCCTATGACGCGCAGGCGGCAAAGCTGGTGGGCATGTTCGCTGATAATTTCGCGCAATATGTGCCGTTCATTGATGATGATGTGAAGGCCGCCGCGATCGGCTGAAAGCCGGGGCTGCATGGTGTCCCGGTCACGCTTGCTGGCCAGACGCCATGCGCCCCGATGCAGGCCCCGGACCAAATCGGGGCCGGGGGCGGGCCTGCGCAGGCCCATAGCGCCAAAGTGTTACTGCCTGCCGGGCTTCCGGCGATTGACAGCCCTTGCCCACCGGGCCACGCTGACCGCTGCTTTCCTGATTCAGCGATACCCATGCACCGCCCCATAGCCCTTCTTTGCGCCCTTGCCGTTCTGCCCCTGCCGCTGCAGGCAGACCCCGAACTGCGCCTCGGTCCGACTGTCAGCGCGCTGACCCGTGGCCTGATCTGTGCCCCGCCGGAAGGCGGACGACGCGATGCCCCCGAAACCGCTTCGGGTTGGATTCATGTGCCGGATGCGCCAATCGAAATACGCCTTGAGGGCACCACCGCCCCGGCGCTTCTGGGCACCGGCTTTGGCCTGCGGTTCACGCTGGAGGGGGCGGCGCCCATCGCCATCCGTTATACAGTCAACCATCCGCCCCTGCCGCCGGAGGGTGTTACCCGGCAAAGCTGGGAATCGCTGGTGGTGCCGGGCCTACCTGAACAGGTGTTCTTTCAGTTCGATGTCGAGGAAGAGCTGCAACCGGGGATCTGGAGCTTCACCGCCCATTCCGGCGCGGCTGAGCTGTTCCACGCGGCTTTCACCATTGTCCCGCCCGGGGAGGTGCCGCATCTGACCGCGCTTTGTCAGGGTGGCGATCTGCTGGCCTTCAGCCAAACACCGCCCGGCGCACCAAATTGAGCGCGATCACCATCAGCACCACCAGTGTCCACCAGCGGAAGCGCTCGGCGTCCAGCCTGTCCTGAAGCTGAAAGCCCAGCCACATGCCAAGCGCCGCCGGTATCACCAGCACGGCGGAAAAGGGCAGGGTGACGGCGTTCAGAACGCCTGAGCCAAGATGCGCCGCCGTCAGAACAAAGGCGCCGATCATGAACACCACGCCCAGCACGCGCACCATCTCGGTTTTCTCAGTGTTGATCGCCAGCAGATACACAATCACCGGCGGCCCCCAGATACCCGAAATGCCGCCATAAAGCCCGCCGATCATTCCCAGCGTGTATTCCGCCCCGTTACGGTGGCGCGGCTGAATGACCGGCTTCCAGCCGCTCAGCTGCATCAGGGCAAAACCCATCACCGGCACCCCCAGCAGCGCGAACAGAAGCTGCTGCGGCAGATAGACCACGAAGGGTGCGGAAATCACGATGCCAAGGCAGGTGGTGACGATCAGCCGCCAGTATTTCACCGCCGAATCCCGCGCAAGGCTGAAGCCGAAGCGCAGCGACTGGTGCACATTCGTGGTCAGCACCGACAGGATCAGCGCGGCAAGAGCCAGATCGGGCGGCATGAAGGAGGAGAAGGCCGAGATCATGATCAGCGGCATGGCAAAGCCCACCGCCCCCTTCACGAAACCTGAGAAAAAGGTCACCACGCAGGCCAGTGCAAAGCCCCAGAAAGGCAAGCCGCCGTAAAGGATTTCCATTGCTGTCCTCCGTCGCCCCCCGCGCTATATCGCAAGAGCAGGGTGGCTGCACGGCCAAAATAGGTGCGACACTTTCATGCTGACGGCGGGCATTCTGCGAATTAATATTGCGCTGCAACTGCGAAAGCACTATCTGCCATGCGAACACTGAAGGAGACGCCTCATGCCCCATGACGGACAGGACATGCCCGCATCCCAGCCCCTGCTGACCGATCTGCGCGCCCGTCTGGGCGCCGTGCAGGCCCCGCTGGCCGCACTTCAGGAAGCCGCAACGCAGCAGCTGCGCGCGATGGTGGCCCGCGACGGGCGGGTCAGCGCCGATCTGCTGGAAGAACACCAGCGCGCCGCGCATGGGCTTGCGTGGCTGGCAACCTATGTCGAAAGCCTTCGCCAGTTGCATGCCTGGGCTGACCGGCTGGCCGCGGACGGGCGCTTTGGCGAGATGGAGGGGCTGATCGCGCAGATCGGCGCCGGGGAATACCTTGCGCAGATCGCGGGCGGCATTCCGATGAATCAGGGCGAAATCCTGCGCCCCGCCGATCTGGGCCTGACCCGGGCCGATCTGGCGGCGTTCGATGAGGCGCCCATCGCCACCCTGATCGCCGCCAACACCCCCGCCGCCCGCGCCCGTCTGGTGGCGCTGATGCGCGAGAATGCCGGGCGCGCAACCTTCGGCGCCAGCGGTCTGGATGATGAGCTGGAGATGATCCGCGACCAGTTCCGCCGCTTCTCGGATGAGCGCGTCGCGCCGCATGCCCACGACTGGCACCTCAAGGATGAGCTGATTCCGATGGCAATCATCGAGGAGCTGGCCGAGCTGGGCGTCTTCGGCCTGACCATTCCTGAGGAATTTGGCGGGCTGGGCCTGAGCAAGGCGTCGATGGTGGTGGTGTCCGAGGAACTCTCGCGCGGCTATATCGGTGTCGGCTCGCTGGGCACACGCTCTGAAATCGCGGCGGAGCTGATCCTGTGCGGCGGCACGCCTGAGCAAAAGGCGCATTGGCTGCCCAAACTCGCCTCCGCCGAGATCCTGCCGACGGCGGTCTTCACCGAGCCCAACACCGGCTCGGACCTTGGCAGCCTGCGCACCCGCGCGGTGCCGGATGGCGAGGACTGGGCGATCACCGGCAACAAGACCTGGATCACCCACGCCGCGCGCACCCATGTGATGACGCTGCTCGCCCGCACCGACCCCGACACCAGTGATTACCGTGGCCTCAGCATGTTCCTCGCGGAAAAAACGCCCGGCAGTGATGAAAACCCGTTCCCCACCAAGGGCATGACCGGCGGCGAGATCGAGGTGCTGGGTTACCGGGGCATGAAGGAATACGAGTTGGGCTTTGACGGCTTTCACGTCAATGGCGCGAACCTGCTCGGTGGTGTGACCGGGCAGGGGTTCAAGCAACTGATGCAGACCTTTGAATCGGCCCGCATCCAGACCGCCGCGCGCGCCATCGGCGTGGCGCAGAACGCGCTTGAGGTGGGCATGCGGTATGCCGAGGACCGCAAGCAGTTCGGCAAACCGCTGATCGCCTTCCCGCGCGTGTCGGACAAGCTGGCGATGATGGCGGTCGAAATCATGATCGCGCGCCAACTGACCTATTTCAGCGCCTGGCAAAAAGACCACGACAAACGCTGCGATCTTGAGGCGGGGATGGCCAAACTTCTGGGCGCGCGGGTGGCATGGGCGGCTGCGGATAATGCGCTGCAGATCCACGGTGGCAACGGTTTCGCGCTGGAATACCAGATCAGCCGCATCCTCTGCGACGCCCGCATCCTCAATATCTTCGAGGGCGCCGCCGAAATTCAGGCCCAGGTCATCACCCGCCGCCTGCTGGACATGGCGGCAGGGCAGAAGAACTGACACCCGTCATTTTCTGTCTGAAAATATCCCGGGGGAGTCGCCCGAAGGGCGGCGGGGGCAGTGCCCCCATTCCCGGCCTCACCGGGGCGCAGCGGCGCGTTTCAGGCGGTCGTTGATGGCGCGGCCCAGCCCGGCATCCGGCACCGGCGCCACCGCAATGCGCCCGCCAGCGCCCGCCAGCGCATCGGCGCGGTGCAGGGCGTGGAACAGGGCGGCCGCGGCCTCGGTCAGGTCGCCGGTGGGGGACAGAGTGAGCCCGTCGGTGCCCGGGCAACCGGGGCCAAAGCCGATCCAGACCTCTCCTGGCAGGGCGTCCTGCGCGTTCAGCCGCAGGCTGCCGCGCGGCGCGTAATGCGAGCGTAGCTGGCCGGGGGCGGTGACCGGCCCGTCGGGCGATGCCACCCCGATTGCCCCGCCCAGCACCCGCTCTATTTCCTCCCGCGCCAGCCCGCCCTCGCGCAGGAGTATGGGCACCGCGCCGCTGGCGTCCAGAATGGTCGATTCCAGCCCCACCGCGCAATCGCCGCCCTCCACCACCGCTGCAATCCGCCCCTCCAGCCCGGCAAGCACATGCGCCACGCTGACCGGGCTGATCCGCCCTGAGGGGTTGGCCGAGGGCGCGGCGAGCGGCCCGCCGAACCGCGCCAGCAGCGCGCGCGCCACCGGATGCGCGGGCAGGCGGATGGCGACCGTCTCAAGCCCCGCCGTCACCAGCGCGGACAGCCCGTTTCCCGGTGCAAGCGGCAAGACCAGCGTCAGTGGCCCGGGCCAGAACGCAGCCGCCAGACGCGCGGCCAGCGGCGTCATCCGGGCCAGCGTCGCCACCTGCTCCACCTGCGCCAGATGCACGATCAGCGGGTTGAACCGGGGCCGGTTCTTGGCCTCGAATATCCGCGCCACCGCCAGATCGTTGCGCGCATCGCCCGCCAGCCCATAGACGGTTTCGGTGGGCATGGCGACCAGCGCCCCCGCCCGCAGCAAGGATGCGGCCTGGGACAGGCCGGTTTCATCTGCGGGCAGGACAAGGGTATTGGTCATCGTGGTTGCGGCCATCATGGTTCCGGGGGTCAGAAAGCGGGCCAAGCCGTGACGTGGCGTTTCCGTTTGTTGTGGGGCGCTGCGGCGCTATCTTTGGCCAATACCGCCCCCGGCCGGGCTTGCCAAGCGCCGTCCATTCGTTGCACTCAGGGGCGGAATTGCCAGATCGGAGAACCAGCGATGTCTTTCAAGGCCCCTGTCAGCGACTTTCGCTTTCTGTTCGATCATATCGTCGATTATGGCCAACTCGCCCGGACCGACCTTTTCGCCGAGGCCGGTGGCGATGTCACCGAGCAGATCCTGACCGAGGCCGCGCGCCTTGCGGGCGGGGTTCTGGCCCCGCTGAACCGGGCGGGCGACCTGACGCCGGCAAAGCTGGAAAACGGCGTGGTCCGCACCTCCCCCGGCTTTGCCGATGGTTACCGCGCGATTGCCGAGGGCGGCTGGATCGGGCTTTCCGCCGCGCCCGAGCATGGCGGCATGGGCCTGCCGCTGGCCCTGAACACGGCGGTGAACGACATGTTCAGCGGTGCCTGTCTGGCCCTGCAACTCTGCCCGCTGCTGACGCAGGGCCAGATCGAGGCGCTGGAACATCACGCCGATGAAACCCTCAAGGCGCTCTATCTGCCCAAACTGATCTCGGGCGAATGGACCGGCACCATGAACCTGACAGAGCCGCAGGCCGGCTCCGATGTCGGCGCGCTGCGCAGCAAGGCCGAATCCAATGGCGACGGCACCTATGCGATCAGCGGTCAGAAGATCTTCATCACCTGGGGCGATCATGACGTGGCGGAGAATGTCTGCCATCTGGTGCTCGCGCGGCTGCCGGACGGCGCGCCGGGTACGCGGGGCATCAGCCTGTTCATGGTGCCCAAGCTGATCCCCGATGATCAGGGCAACCCGGGCGTACGCAACAGCCTGCGCGTGGTCTCGCTGGAGCACAAGCTGGGCATCCATGGCTCCCCCACGGCGGTGATGGAATATGACGGTGCCAAGGGCTGGATGGTCGGCAAGCCGCATGGTGGGATGGCGGCGATGTTCACCATGATGAACAACGCCCGCCTTGGTGTCGGCGCGCAGGGCATCGGCGTGGCCGAGGCGGCGTATCAGCACGCGCTGGCCTATGCGGTTGAGCGCAAGCAGGGCCGCACACCGCTGGGCGATGGCGCGATCATTGACCATGCCGATGTGCGCCGGATGCTGGCCATGATGCGCGCCGAGGTCTTTGCCGCGCGCGCCATCGCGCTGGCCTGTGGCGTGGCGCTGGACATGGGCCGCGCCACCGGCAATGGCGCATGGAAGGCGCGCGCCGCGCTGCTGACCCCGATCGCCAAGGCGCATGGCACCGATATCGGCTGCGAAGTGGCCAGCATGGGGGTGCAGGTCTATGGCGGCATGGGCTTTATCGAGGAAACCGGCGCGGCGCAGTTTCTGCGCGATGCCCGCATCACCCCGATCTATGAGGGCACCAACGGCATTCAGGCGATGGACCTTGTGGGCCGCAAGATGATGGACGGTGGCGAAGAGGCGTTTCGCCTGTTGCAGGAAATCGAGGATGCGGCCGAGACCGCCCGCGCCAGCCAGCCGGATTTGGCCGAGGCGGTCTGGTCGGCCGCCGAGTCGCTGCGCGAGGCCACCGAATGGCTGCTGGCGCAGGAGATGAACGAGCGTTTCGCGGGCGCGGTGCCCTATCTGCGCGCTTTCGCCCGCGTGCTGGGCGCGCATTACCATCTGCGCGCTGCTATCGCGGCGCCTGGAACGGCGCGCGAAAAGCTGGCGCGAGTGTTTGTTACGCGCATCCTGCCGGAGCATGAGGGGCTTCTGGCGCAGGTCCGGGCGGGGGCGGCTGCGCTTTATGACCTCTCGGTCGAAGAGTTGGAAACGGCGTGAGCAATCCCGAACCGCGCGCCCCGGCCTCGGGCCAGATCCGCTTCCCGTTCGAGGCGCCGCCCGCGCCGGGCACCGCGACCGAAGTTGCACCCGGCGTCTTGTGGATGCGCCTGCCGCTGCCGATGGCGCTGGATCATGTCAATGTCTATGCCCTTGATGACGGGGCTGGCTGGACCGTGGTGGACACGGGCTTTGACACAGGCAAGACGCGCGAACTGTGGCAGGCCCTGCTGAAAGGGCCGCTGGCCGGGCGCCCGGTGACGCGGGTTCTGGCCACCCATCACCACCCTGACCATATCGGCCTTGCGGGCTGGTTCCAGTCCGAGCATGGCGCTGAGCTATGGACTTCGCGCACCGCATGGCTTTTCGCCCGCATGCTGGCGCTGGATGTCCAGGAGCGCGCCACCCCCGAATCGCTCGCCTTCTGGCGCGACGCCGGGATGGATGCGGCGCTGCTGGAAGAGCGCGCTGCTGAACGGCCCTTCAATTTCGCCGATGTCGTGGCTCCGATGCCGCTGGGCTTTCACCGTCTGCGCGAGGGCGGGCATGTCCGCATCGGGGGGCGGCAATGGGTGGTGCGCACCGGGAATGGCCATGCGCCCGAGCATCTGACACTCTGGAGCCTTGACGACAATCTGGTGATCGGCGGCGACCAGCTTCTGCCCGGCATTTCGGCCAATCTGGGCGTCTATGCCACCGAACCTCAGGCCGATCCGGTCGGCGAGTGGCTGGAAAGCTGCGCGGCGCTGGGGGCGTTTGCGCGCGATGACCATCTGGTCCTGCCGGGCCACAAGCTGCCGTTCACCGGTCTGCCGGTCCGGCTGCGCCAGATGACCGAGAACCATCAGGGCGCGCTTGCCCGGCTGGAGGCGCATCTGTCCGAGCCCCGGCGCGCGACCGAGTGTTTCCCTCCGCTTTTCAAGCGCGAAATCGGGCCGGATGTCTATGGTCTGGCGCTGGTTGAAACGGTCGGCCACCTCAACCATTTGCTTGCGAGCGAACGGGTCAGCCGCTGGCGCGGGGCGGATGGTGCCTGGCTCTGGCAGCGGCGCTGACGCACGGGCGGGGGCGGGGAAGTCCGTGTAAAGGTGCGCCGCCAGTGGCGTAGCGTGCTTGCCGGGCTTTGCCGAGATCTGTCCCGCCTGTGTGCCCACCCCATCGGCCCGGCGCGTGCAGGCGCGCAACGATCTGACCCATTCCACCCGCAAACTCGGCCCCGCGCCGCAAGAGGCGTGACAGGGCCGCGGGCATCTTGTATGCACGCCGGTGCAAAGCTTTTAACGGAGGCAGATATGGCCAAGCATGAACATGGTTCGATGGATACCACGACGCAGGAAAAGACCTTTGTGGGCTTTCTGCGTGTTGCGGCCTGGGTTGCCGGAATCTCCATCGGTATTCTGATCTTCATGGCGCTGGTCAATTCCTGACAGCGCTTTCGCCGCGCGGCCCTCTGACCGGGCAACGCGGCATTTTTCTGTCCGGAGGGTCCTCATGCCGTCTTTCCTGTCGCGTGTTCTGGTGCTTCTGGCCCTTGCCCTGCTGGCGGCCTGCACCAAGCCCGTCGTCTATGCCCCTGACGATGCGGTCTTTGCCGCGCGCTATGCCCATGACGGCCCCGCCGAGATCCGGCTGTTCAACGTGATCAGCAATGAAAGCGGGCGCGGTGAGCATGCGGCGCTTCTGATCAACGGCAGCGAGCGCGCGTTGTTCGATCCGGCAGGAAGCTGGCAGCACCCCGAAGCGCCCGAGCGTCATGACCTTCATTTCGGCATGACCGACCGGCTGGTGTATATCTACACCTATTACCATGCCCGGCGGACCCACCATGTCCGCATCCAAACCCTTCAGCTTCCGCCCGAGGTGGCAGAGCGTATTCTGCGGCTTGCCCGGGAGGCGGGGCCGGTGCCGGACGGGCAGTGCGCGCGCTCCATCGCCGCCATCCTGCGCGAAATCCCGGGGTTCGAGGGGCTCCCGATGAGCTATTACCCCAACCGCCTGTCAGATGCCTTTGCCGAGGTGCCGGGCGTGAGCGAAGAACGCATCTACAGCGACCGGGAGCCTACCGAGCGCCAGCAATATACGGGCCTCTGAAGACGGCCTCTCAGCCGCTCAGCCGACCGGCAGGGCCATCAGCGCCATCAGGGTGGCGAAGCCCGTGAGAATCGCCCAGAGCACGCTTTTAGTGTAATAGCCCACCGCCAGCGTGACCGCTGCCGCGATCAGGCGCAGCGGGTCGGTCACACCATCGTTCGCCGGCGGAAAGAACACCTGCGGGGCGACAAGCCCCGGCAGCACCGCCACGGGCGTGTAGCGCAGGTGGCGCAGCACCCACTCCGGTAGTTGCCGCCGCCCGATCAGCCCCAGAAACGAGAAGCGCAGCAGCAAGGTGCCCGCGCCAAGCCCCAGAATGATCGTCCAGATCTGTGTCTGCGTGTAATCCATCACCGGCCCTCCCTGCGGCGGGCAGCGAGGCGCTCAAGCTGAGCGCCGGTCATCATCGCCAGCACAGCCGCAACCAGCAGCCCCAGATTGAACGGCAGGAAAGCCAGCGCAAGCGTGGCCACCACCGACACCAGCGCTGCGCTGACATGCGCCAGTGTGCGCAGCATCGGCGCGATGAGCGCGATGAAGGTTGCCGGCACCGCGAATTCGATGGGCAGGCCCGCCGGAATCTGGTTGCCGACCAGCGCCCCGATAAGCGTGGCCAGATACCACATCGGGCAGACCAGCGTGACGGCGCCGAAATAGAAGGCCGCCTTGGCGGCGCGCGGCATTTCGGGTGCCTGCTCATAGCGGGCATGGGCGATGGCATAGGCCTGATCGACCATCAGATAGGCGATCAGCGCGCGTTGCCAGACCGGGGCGGTGCCCAGATGCGGCGCCAGGGAGGCCGAATACATCGCCATGCGCAGGTTGACCGCAACGCCGGTTGCCAGAATCACCAGCACCGGCGCGTTTTCGGTCATCAGTTGGATGGCTGCCAGTTGTGCCGCCCCGGCGATGACCAGCACCGAGAATGACAATGTCTCCAGCACGTTCAGCCCGGCCTCGGTGGCGACCACGCCAAAGACGATGCCGAAGGGCATGACCACCAGCACAAAGGGTGTGCCCGCGCGCAGGCCCTGAAGCCAGGCCTGACGCGGTGTGAGGTGAGCGGCGGGTGTGGGGGTCATGGGAGGGTCATCCGAATACGCCGGTCACCCGGCCAAGAAGCATGAAGGCCCGCGCGCTGCGGGTTTCGGCGAAACGCGCGATTTCACCATCCGAGGCCTGGGCCTCGAACGCGGCGAAGCGGCGGTCAAAGGCGCGCAGGAAGCGGTGGGCGGCATCGCGGAAGGCCGGGTCGGCGCGCATCCGTCCGATGGTCAGCGCAAGGCATGAGCGGTCGCGCACCCCACCAAGTGCCGCGACGGGCGCGCCGCGCGCGCCCTGCGCGAAGGCACGCCAGACATCGGGGCGGGCGCGGTCCGGGCGCAGGTCGTCCATATAGATGCCCTCTTGCGACAGGGCAGTCAGCACGCTTTGCGCCGCGCGCACCAGCTCGGCCGTGCCATGGTCGCGCAGGACGCGGCGCAGGGCTGCGAAACAGGCCTCATCCTGCGCGTTGTCGGGGAAATTGAGCGCGCGGATGAAATCATCGGCCTCGATCGGTTCGGTGGCGGGCAGCGGGTTCTCAAGCGCCAGAACCGGCTGGGACTCGCCGCTGCCGTCCGGCCGCGCCCCGGCCTGCGGCTTGAGCGCGCGCACCACAAGTGGCCCGGCGCGGCGGGTGGTGAACATGGTCAGCGTGGTTTCCGTCTTGCGCTGCGCCTCGGCGATGGCGTCAAGTTTGGCCTCGACCGTGGGTTTCAGCGCCAGCCCCGCCGCCTGCTGCTCGCGCAGCCAGCCGCGCTGCATGGCTGCCACGGTCTGTTCCAGCCGGGCCGATTCGTCGCGCATCTGGCGCGCGGCGCGCAGCACCAGCACGGCCAGCCAGATCAGCGCAACCGGCAGGAACACCGCCAGCGAGACGACAACCAGCCCCAGCGTATCGGTCAGGGGCATCTCGCGCCCGCCAAGCGCTGCGAAAGCCGCCACCAGAAGGCCAAACCACGCCAGCGACAGGATGAAGGCCAGAACCTCAGCCGAAACGCGCGCCCTGCGTACAGGGCGACGGGCCGTCACGTCGCTGTCGGTTTCAGTTCCGGCCATGGCGCCGGCCTCCGGCTGTCAGCGGTAATCGACACTCACAACTTCATAACTGCGCTCGCCGCCCGGTGTGCGGACCTCGACGGAATCGCCGGGCTCCTTGCCGATCAGCGCGCGCGCGAGGGGCGAACGGATGTTGAGCATCCCGTTCTCGATATCGGCCTCGGGCTCACCGACAATCTGATAGATGCGCTCTTCCTCGGTGTCCTCGTCGATCAGCTTGACGGTCGCGCCAAACTTGATCGGGCCGGACAGGCGCGAGGGGTCGATCACCTCGGCACGGCCCATCAGTCCCTCGATCTCCTTGATTCGGCCCTCGATGAAGCTCTGTTTTTCGCGCGCGGCGTGGTATTCCGCATTTTCCGACAGATCGCCATGCTCACGCGCCTCGGCGATGGCACGGATCACCGCAGGGCGCTCGGTGGATTTGAGCTGTTTCAGCTCCTGATCCAGAGCATCGAAACCGCGGCGGGTCATGGGGATTTTTTCCATCTGCCTTTGCCTTCACCATCAATAAAAACGCCCACGGCCAAGGCCGGGGCAACGCTTCCTTCAACCCCTACCTGATACCAGCGCTGCGGCAAATGCAAGCCCCGCGCGACACACCCCGCCAGCGCCTTTTCGCTGCGTAGCGATTGACCCTGCCGCCCTGCCTGCGCTATCGCTTGCGCGCAACAAAATTGCCCCTACGGCCGGGACCCACGCCAGATAAGGAACAGCCATGTCCGGTATTGAACGCGAATCCATGGAATATGACGTCGTTATCGTCGGTGCGGGCCCTGCCGGCCTGGCAGCGGCGATCCGCCTGAAGCAGCTTGATGCTGACATGAGCGTGGTCGTGCTTGAGAAGGGCTCGGAAGTGGGCGCGCATATCCTGTCGGGCGCGGTCCTGGACCCGAGCGGGCTGGACCGGCTGATGCCGGACTGGGCAGAAAAGGGCGCGCCGGTCACGGTGCCGGTGAAGCATGACAATTTCTACATGCTGGGCGCGGCAGGCAAAATCCGGGTGCCGAACTGGCCGATGCCGCCGCTGATGAACAACCATGGCTGCTATATCGTCTCGATGGCCAATGTCTGCCGCTGGATGGCCGAACAGGCCGAGGCGCTGGGGGTTGAGATTTTCCCGGGCATGTCCGCCTCCGAGCTGGTGTTTGACGGCGACCGCGTGAAGGGCGTTGTAGCGGGCGAGTTCGGCAAGAACCCCGACGGCACCATCGGCGACGCCTATGAGCCGGGAATGGAGCTGCACGGCAAATATGTCTTCCTGTCCGAGGGGGTGCGCGGCTCGCTGTCGAAGCACGTCATGGAGAAATACAACCTGTCGTCAGGCAAGGAGCCGCAGAAATTCGGCCTTGGCATGAAAGAGATCTGGGAGGTTGACCCTGATAAGCACCGCCAGGGCACGGTCACCCATACGATGGGCTGGCCGCTGGGCTCCAACGCCGGGGGCGGCTCGTTCATCTATCATATGGACAACAATCAGGTGCTGGTCGGCTTCGTGGTCCATCTGAACTATGAGAACCCCTATCTGTACCCCTATATGGAATTCCAGCGCTTCAAGCATCATCCGGTGGTTGCTGAGCTGCTGAAGGGCGGCAAGCGCGTGGCTTACGGCGCGCGGGCGATCAGCGAGGGTGGTCTGCAGTCGATCCCGAAGGTAGTTTTCCCCGGCGGGGCGATGCTGGGCTGTTCGGCGGGGCTGGTGAACGTGCCGCGCATCAAGGGCAACCACAATGCCATGCATTCCGGCATCGAGGCGGCCGAGGCGGCCTTTGCCGCGCTTCAGGCCGGGCGCGAAGGCGACGAGCTGACCGCTTACGAGACCGCACTGCGCGAAGGCGTGGTCGGCAAGGACCTGAAGAAGGTGCGCAACGTCAAGCCGATGTGGTCAAAATGGGGCCTGCTGGCGGGCCTTGGCCTTGGCGGGCTGGACATGTGGACCAACACGCTGGGCTTCTCGCTCTTCGGCACGCAGAAACACGGCAAGACCGACGCCGCCGCCACCGGCGAGGCGGCAAAGTTCAAGCCGATAGACTACCCGCGCCCCGATGGCGTGCTGTCCTTCGACCGGCTGACGAATGTCGCGTTTTCCTTCACCAACCATGAGGAAAGCCAGCCCTGCCATCTGCAATTGAAAGACCCCTCGATCCCGATTGCGGTGAACCTGCCCAAATATGCCGAACCCGCGCAACGCTATTGCCCGGCCGGGGTTTATGAAGTGGTCGAGGAGGCGGGCAAGGATCCGCGCTTCGTGATCAACTTCCAGAATTGCGTGCATTGCAAGACCTGCGACATCAAGGACCCCAGCCAGAACATCCACTGGACGACCCCGCAGGGGGGCGACGGCCCGAACTACCCGAATATGTGAGCGATCACGCGGTGATGATCTGCCGTGGGGTGGGGGCAGGGCCGAGTCCGGATTGCCCTTGCCGCCCCGGACGGCTACATCTGGGGGTAAGCCTTGGCTGTGCGCCCTCAGGCGGCGCGGCCCCCTCACACAGCCCCGGGAGCAGACATTGCCCGCATCCTTCACGTCTCACGTAAACGGGCTTCGCGCCGTGGCCTTCGCCGGGGCGCTTGCGGCGCTGTCTCTGCCCGCCGTCGCGCAGGTCCCGGATATTCCTGGCGCAGGCTATGCCGGGGCCTTTCTGGCCGCGCGCGAAGCCGGCGCGCGCAACGATTTTGCCGGTGCGCTGCCGTATCTAGAGCGCATACGCGCAAGCCAGCCCGAGGATGCGCGCATTCTTGAAAGCCTGACGGTGTCTTACATCGTGCTGGCTGATCATGAGCGCGCCACAGAGAGCGCGCGCGCGCTGATCGCACAGATGCCGGAAAACCATGCCGCCGCGCTGGCGCTGCTGGCCGATGCCTTTTCCCGGCGCGATTATGAAGCGGCGCTGGAGCTGCTGGATTCGGGCGCGCGCACCCTGCCGCTGATCGATGGTCTGGGGCTGGCCTGGGCGCATCTGGGGCAGGGCCGGATGACCGAGGCGCTGGCCGCGCTGGATGAGGTGAGCGGGCAGGACGGGATGCTGGCTTTTGCCCAGTATTGTCGCGCGCTGGCGCTGGCGCTGGTCGGCGATGTCGAAAGCGCCGCCGCCATCATGGAGGATGAGCGCTACAATGTGCTGGGCGCGCTCAGCCGGCGCGGGATGATCGCCTATGCACAGGTGCTGGGCCAGCTTGAGCGTTTTGACGAGGCGCTGGCGCTGATCGACGATGTGTTCAGCGGGGTCAACGATCCGGTGATCGTGGCGATGCGGACAGCCTATGCCGAAGAACGCGCGCTGCCCTTTAGCCTGATCGCCGATCCCGCCGAAGGCATGGCCGAGGTATATGCGGTCATGGCTGCGGCCATGCGCACCGGGCAGAACCTGCATGACACGCTGCTTTATGCGCGCGGTGCAGAGTGGATCAACCCGGATCTGACCGATGCGTTGCTGTTGACCGGGCAGGTGTTCGAGGAGATGGGCCAGCCCGAACTCGCCGCCGAGGCCTATGGCCGCATTGCCGAAGAGGACGTCTTTGGCATGGCGGCGGGCATGGGGCAGGCGCAGGTTCTTGAAACGCTGGGTGAGGTCGACCAGGCGATCAGCGTGCTTGAAGGGCTGGTGGCGCAGAACCCGGACTCGGTGGCCGCCGGGCAGGTGCTGGGCGATTTCCTGCGCCGCGCCAACCGGCATGAGGAGGCGGTTGCAGCCTATGACCGCTCGATGGCGATGATGGAGGAGCGGGGCATGGAGGCCGACTGGCGCGCCCATTTCTCGCGCGCCGTCTCGCATGAGCGTCTGGGCCAGTGGCCGCAGGCCGAGGCCGATTTCCGGGCCGCGCTTGCCATCGAGCCTGATCAGCCGACCGTGCTGAACTATCTGGGCTATTCGCTGGTTGAACGGCAGGAGAATCTGGATGAGGCGCTGGAGATGATCGAGCGCGCTGTCGCGGGTGAGCCGGACAGCGGCTATATCGTCGACAGCCTTGCATGGGCGCTCTACCGGATGGGCCGCTATGACGATGCCGTGCCGCATATGGAGCGCGCGGTGGAGCTGTTGCCGACCGATCCTGTCCTCAATGACCATCTGGGCGATGTGTACTGGGCCGTGGGCCGCGAACGCGAGGCGCGGTTTCAGTGGCGCCGCGCGCTGTCTTACGGGCCGAATGACGATATGGACATGGACCGGGTCCGGCGCAAGCTGGAGGTCGGTCTGGATCAGGTGCGCGCCGAGGAAGGCCTGGCACCGCTGCATCTGCCAGAGTGATGGCGGCCCCTGTTCCGGAAGGGGATATGCTGGCGCCCGCCAAGCTGAACCTGACGCTGCATGTTACCGGGCAGCGCGCTGACGGCTATCATCTGCTTGATTCACTGGTTGTCTTTGCCGATATCGGGGACCGGCTGTCGCTGGTGCCCGCGCCCGGGCTGTCGCTGCATGCCTGCGGGCCGCATGGGGCCGATGTGCCGCCAGGTGAGGACAATCTGGTGCTGCGGGCGGCGCGGCTGATCGGGGCGCGCGATCTGGCCATCACGCTCGACAAGCGGCTGCCGGTGGCCTCGGGGATGGGGGGCGGCAGCACGGATGCGGCAACCACGCTGCGGATGCTGGCACAGGGGCAGGGCCTTGCGCTGCCCGACACGGGCGCGCTCATGCAACTGGGGGCCGATCTGCCGGTCTGCATGGCCGCCCCGCAGCCCTGCCGGATGCGCGGTTTGGGTGAGCAGGTGACAGTGCTGCAGGGTGTGCCGGGGCTTGCACTGGTGATCGTCAATCCCGGCGTGCCGCTGTCCACGCCGGCCGTGTTCCGGTCGCTGCGTCAGCGCGACAACCCGGGCATGCCGGAAGAATTGCCGGGCTGGCCGGATGCCGCGCGTTTCTGTGACTGGCTGGCAGGGATGCGCAATGATCTGGAAGCCCCGGCCTGCGCCCTGCTGCCGGAAATCCGGGGGGTGATCGGCGCGATCGCCCGCCAGCCCGGTTGCATGCTGGCGCGGATGACCGGGTCAGGGGCCACCTGCTTCGGTATTTTCTCGACCATGACGCAGGCCGAAGCGGCGCGCAGCGCGCTCGCCCGGCCCGGCTGGTTCACCGCAGCCGCCCGCAGCAGCCATCGCGCGCCCTGAAGGGCAGCGTCGGGCCGGTGGAGGCGGTGAAAGCGCCTTTGAGGGCGCTTCAGTTGACGCGCGCCACCACGTAATCGGCCAGATCGGCCAGCATTGCCCGCAACGGGTGGTCGGGCAGGGTTTCAAGCGCCGTCCGCGCGGTCTGGGCCCAGTCGCGCGCCGTGGCG
Source organism: Pararhodobacter sp. (assembly GCF_036802785.1). Lineage (GTDB taxonomy): Bacteria > Pseudomonadota > Alphaproteobacteria > Rhodobacterales > Rhodobacteraceae > Pararhodobacter. The sequence goes on along the minus strand of NZ_DAIRVN010000027.1, from coordinate 26,901 downwards.
CGGGTGCTCTCCAATGTGCCGTGCCGCTTCAGGATGTCGATGGCCTGTTCCAGATCGCCCGCTTCCTGCTGGCCGCGTGCAATCACCCGTTCCCAGAAAGCCCGCTCTGCCGCATCGGCCTGCGCCACGGCGCGGATCACCGGCAGGGTAAGCTTGCGCTCGCGGAAATCGTCGCCAAGGTTCTTGCCGATCGAATCGCCTGCGCCACCGTAATCGAGATAGTCATCGACGATCTGGAAGCAGATGCCCAACGCCTCGCCATAGGCAAAAAGCGCCGCGACCGAGGCCTCGGATGCCCCGGCGATCACGGCGCCGGACTCGGTCGCCGCCGAAAACAGGGCCGCGGTCTTGCCGCGGATCACCTGCATATAGACGCTCTCGTCGGTTGCCAGATTCTGCGCCGCTGTCAGTTGCAGCACCTCCCCTTCGGCAATCACCGCCGAGGCGTTGGAGAGGATATCGAGCACGCGCATGTTTTCGGTGGCGACCATCAGCTGGAACGCACGGGCAAAGAGGTAGTCGCCCACCAGAACGCTGGATTTATTGTCCCACAGCAGGTTCGCCGTGGGCCGCCCGCGCCGCTGCGCGCTTTCGTCCACCACGTCGTCATGCAGCAGGGTGGCGGTGTGAATGAACTCCACTGTGGCGGCCAGCCGGATGTGATGCTCGCCCTCATACCCGCAGAGGCGGGCGGCGGCGAGGGTCAGCATGGGCCGGATACGCTTGCCCCCGGCCTCCACCAGATGCGCCGTCACCTCAGGAATGCGGGGCGCGTGCCGGGACGCCATGCGCTCGCGGATCAGGGTGCTGACACGCGCCATATCCTCCGACAGCCAGTCGGCGAGGCGTTCATGAGGGTGAATGGTGGATTGCATCGGTGACGGGGACCCTGGACAGGCTCGACAAGCCGGCGGGCTTGCCGTTTAGTGAGGCTATGAAAGAACTTCTGCGAACATCTGACCCGACGATCATCCCCTTCGCAACAGCCCTTCTTGAGGGCGAGGGTATAGAGGTGTTTGCGCTGGACGTCCATATGAGCGGGCTGGGTATCGTGCCGCAGCGGCTGATGGTCCGGCGCGAGGACCACTTCGTCGCCAGCGCGGTGATGCGCGCGCATGGTCTGCCGGTCGTTGACTGATTCCGGGGCTGGGGCAGAAATGGGTTTTTCCGACACGGAACTGAGCCGCGATGTGTTTCTGGGCGGTCGGCTGGCGATCTGGCAGCCTCTGCGCGGCTATCGGGCGGCAACCGACCCGGTTTTGCTGGCCGCCGCCGTCGCCGCGCGGCCGGGGCAGGCGGTGCTGGAGCTGGGCTGCGGGGCGGGGGTGGCACTGCTGGCGCTGGGGGTGAGGGTGCCGGGGCTGCGCCTGAGCGGGCTGGAACGGCAGGCGGATTATGCGGCGCTCGCGCGACGCAATGCCGCAGCAAACGGGCTGGAGGCCGATATCCTGACCGGCGATCTGGCGGAGATGCCGCAGGCGCTGCGGGGTCAAAGCTTTGATCAGGTTCTCGCCAATCCGCCCTATTACCCGCCAGGTGCCCCCGCTGCGCAGGATGCAGGCCGCGCCGCTGCGCTACGCGAGGAGACGCCGCTGGGCGACTGGATCGATGCCGGGCTGAAGCGGCTGAAAAGCGGCGGTTGGCTGAGTGTGATCCATCTGGCCGAGCGGCTTCCGGCGATTCTGGCGGCGCTGGAAGGGCGCGCAGGCGCGGTGGCGGTGCGGCCCCTGTGTGCGCGCGAGGGGCGGGCGGCGGGGCGGGTGCTGGTGCAGGCCAGAAAGGGCGCGCGCGCGCCCTTCCGCCTGTTGCCACCGCTGGTCCTGCATGAAGGTGCGGCGCATCTTGGGGATGGGGATGATTTTACGCGCGCGGCACAGGCGATCCTGCGCGAGGGGCAGGCGCTGGATTGGGCATGAGCTCAGCCTGCGCGAGGCGTTCAGGCCTGAGTGATGCGGCGTTTTCCGGGCTTTGGGCGCTGGCTCAAGGGGGGTGAGCACGATTCAGCGCGATTCGCCTTGGGCAGGGAGGGGGGCTGCCGCCCCCTCTTCGGCTGCGCCGAATTCACCCCCGCGCGTATTTCCGGCAAGATTAAGCAGGGGCGGCGCGGGGCGTTCAGAATCGCTCGATCAGCCGGTTCAGATAGTCGCGTTCGGTTTCGGGGCGCTCGCGTTCGGCCGAGCGGCGGCGGATTTCGTCCATCAGGTCGCGGGCGCGGGCGCGCGGATCTTCGCCCGGCACGACCGAGCCCTGCTCCTCGCCTCGGGCACTATCGCCCCCGCGCTGGCGGCCCAGCGGGTCGCGGCCCTGGCCCCCGGCCTGCCCCTCCTGTTGCCCGTCTTCGCCGCCTGCACGCTCGGAGCGGTCCTGGCGCATCGCGTCGTTGAACTGGCGCATCCCTTCGCGCAGGGAGTCCATCGCTTCGGCCTGACGCTCAAGGGCGCGGCGCGCATCGCCGCCGCGCAGGGCCTCGGCGGCCTCGTCCATGGCGCGCTGTGCCTCCTCGATGGCATCGAGCGCGGCGTCACCCTCGGGTGTGCCTTCGCCGGGCAGGGTCTGCAACTGCTGTTCGCGAAGCCGCTCGCGCAGGGCCTGCTGGCGTTCGGCCAGATCGTCGGTGCGGTCATCGGTCTGGTTGCCGGTCTGGTCATCGGCGCCGTCGCGTTCACCGTCGCCCCGGCCTTCCTGCTGGTTCCGGAAGTCACGGTTGAACTGTTCCTGTAGCTCGCGGAACGTGTCATCGGCCAGTGACTGCTGATCGCCAAGGGTGTCGCCCAGCCCCTCCATCGCCTCGGAGCCGGGCATCTGCTCGCCGCCCTCGCCCTGCGTGATCTGGAGGTTTTCCAGCAGTTCATTGAGGCGCGCCATCAGCTCGGCGGCCTCGTCCATGCGGCCCTCTTCCATCAGTTCCTGAATGCGCTCCATCAGTTCCTGGATCTGGCTGCCGGTGATTTCCATCTGCTCGCCCGCCTGCTGCTCGCCGCGTTCGCGGGGCTGTTCGGCAAGCATGCGCATGTAATCGCGCATGGCTTCGCGCAGCTCGTCCATCAGCTCTTCGATCTCTTCGGGCGTGGCGCCGTTGCGCATCGCCTCATCGAGCTGGTCCTGAATGCGGCGCAGCCGCTCGCGGGCATTGGCCAGTTCGCCCTCTTCGATCAGAAGCGCCAGATCCCAGAGCTTGGCCGCAACCTCATCGCGCGCCGCCGGAGACCAGTCGCCGGTGTCCAGCCGCACCTCGATGGCGCGGATCGCTTCATTCAGGATGCCCGGCGCGGCCTCAGCGCGGAAGGTGCCTTCCGAGCGGTGCAGCATTGCCCGCATCAACTGGGCCGAACGCTGCGCATTGTCAGCGTTCCACAACAGATCGCGCCGGATTTCCGCCACGGCCAGCGCGGCGGGCTCAAAGAAGCGGCGGCCGGGCAGGGTGGCGGCCAGTTGCCCGCTTTCGCCGCTCTGACCGGCGGCATCGGTGGCGCGCAGCACCACCTGCACCGGCAGATGGGCCCAGGGGTGCTGCGAGAGGTCTTCGCGCAGCAGTTCGTCAAATTCGGCGCGGTTCCCGGCAACGGGCAGCGGCAGATCAAGGCGCAGAACCTCGCGCGGCTCTGGCGGCAGGGACAGGCCGTGGCGGCGCTCGACCGCGCTCAGATCAAGCGTGATCTCGGCCTCACCGGCGGTGATGCCGTGGTCATCGGTGGCGCGGAAGGGTTGTTCCATCACGCCGCCGCGCGCGCGGCGCATCGGGCCGGTGGTGGCGATCTGCGGCGCGCCGTCGGGCAGCACCGCTACATCCCAGCTGCGCCCGCCCGGCCCGGTGATGCGCAGCGGCCCCGATTGCAGCGCCGCGAACTGCACCGACTGGCCGGTTTCATCGGTCTGCGGCGCGCCGTCCAGCCCCTGTGTCACCTCATGCGTCTCAGCCGGGCCGTAGAAGCGTATGATCACGCGGGAGCCCTGAGGCACCTCAAAACTTTCGCGGGTGATTTCATTGAGATAGAGGCCCGGGCGACCCGTATAGGCGGGCGGCGTGATCCAGCCTTCCCAGCTGGGGCCGATGGCGGCGCCCGCCGGGCTGGAAAGGCCCGCAAGTTCGCCCATACGCTGCGGTGCGCCGAAAAGAAGCGCCACCATCGCCGCCGTCAGCGCGATCAGGCGCAGGGCGTAGGGGTCTTGCGGGGCGAGCCGCAGGTCAGGGGCAACGGGCCGGGCGCGGGCGGCGGCGGCCTGCATCCGGCTGCGATGCGCCGCCCAGAGCGCGACAGAGGCCCGATCAGCGGCGCCGATGGCCTGCGCATCGGCCAGTGCTGCCAGCGGGCGGCCGGGCAGCGTGCGGTCCAGCCTTTGCGCGGCTTCGGCGCGCGAGGGCAGGCGGAAGCGGCGCAGACCCATGACGACGGTGATCAGGATGACAAGCGCCACGCCCGCTGCCACCCATGGCCACGCGCCGGGGGGCAATTGGGCGGGCAGGCCAAAGGCCGCCGCGGTGCCCGCCAGCAGGGCCAGCGAAAACGGCAGCCAGAAGGCACGCGCCGCGCGTTCCGCCACCATACCTGCCCGGGTCAGGGCAAGCGCCCGGCGAAGCGGCGCAGGCGGGATGTCGGCGGGGCGGGGCATCGGCCCTCCTGTCAGGTCCAGTCCGGCAGCTTATCGCGGGCGATAAGCTCGTCATAGCTTGGCCGGGCCCGGATAACCGCGAATTGATCGCCGTTGACCAGAACTTCGGGGATCAGCGGGCGCGAATTGTATTCCGAGGCCATGACCGCCCCGTAAGCCCCCGCCGAGCGGAAGGCGACCAGATCGCCTGCCATTAGCAGCGGCATGTTGCGCTGGCGGGCGAAGGTGTCGCCCGATTCGCAGACCGGGCCGACGATATCGACCGGGGCGACGGCCTCACCGGGGGCGGGTTCCATGACCGGGACAATGTCATGGTGGGCGGCATACATCGCCGGGCGAACCAGATCGTTCATCGCGGCGTCAATGATCAGAAACTCCCGCTCTTCCCCGGCCTTGCGATAGATCACCTGCGAGACCATCACCCCCGCGTTGCCGGCGATCAGCCGCCCCGGCTCTATCTCGATCTCGCAGCCCAGATCGCCCAGAACACGGTGTACCATCGCGCCATAATCGGCGGGCAGGGGCGGGGCCTCGTTCGAGCGGGTATAGGGGATGCCCAGCCCGCCCCCCAAATCCAGTCGCTCGATGAAATGCCCCTCGGCGCGCAACTGACGCGTCAGCGCGGCCATCTTGGTATAGGCGGCCTCGAAGGGGGCCAGATCGGTGAGCTGGCTGCCGATATGCATGTCGATCCCCACCACGCGGATACCCGGAAGCTGGGCCGCACGGGCATAGATTTCGCTGGCGCGCGAAATCGGGATGCCGAACTTGTCTTCCTTGCGCCCGGTGGCGATTTTCTCATGGGTCTTTGCATCGACATCGGGGTTGAGGCGCAGCGCGATCGGCGCTTCAATTCCCATCATCGTGGCAACTTCGGAAAGCGCCTCCAGCTCAGGTTCCGATTCCACATTGAACTGCCGGATGCCGCCGCCAAGCGCCAGCCGCATCTCTTCGCGGGTTTTGCCGATGCCAGAAAAGACAATCCGCTCCCCCGGGACACCGGCGGCCTTGGCGCGCAGATATTCCCCGCCCGAAACCACATCCATCCCTGCGCCCAGATCGCCCAGCAACTTCAGGACCGCGACATTGGAATTGGCCTTGACCGCGAAACAGACCAGATGCGGCAGCGGTGACAAAGCCTGGGTGAAGAGGTCGAAATGACGTTTCAGGGTCGCTGAGGAATAGCAATAAAACGGCGTTCCCACAGAGGCGGCGATGTCACGCAGGGCGACATCTTCGGCATGCAGATGCCCGTTTTTGTAGAAGAAGTGGTCCAACCTGTCCCCCGGTGCGCCAGATGCGCTGTCAGAAATTCAACCTGCGGCCCGGATCAGCCCGCCGGGCGGCGCAGGAAAAGATAGAGCGGCAGGCCACAGCTGACGCCGATGCAGAAGGTCGCCGGAATGGCCCAGAGCCCGCGCCAGTTTCCGCTGCGGATGCTTTCGGCCACCACCCAGATGCTCAGCGCCACGGCCGCGATCGTCAGATCCCAGACCAGCCCTGAGGTGGCGGCATTCGCATGCCAGGCATCGACCATCGCCATCAGCGACCAGCCGTTTTCCATGAACCAGCTGACGAACCAGTACATCGGATGCACGGTGCCCCAGAGGGCGAGCACCAGAAAAACCGGGCGCAGGGGTGTCATCGCTCAGCCCCGCCAGAAGGTGCCCATATAGACGCCACCTTCGACCGAGGGTGCGCTGGCCGTGCCGCAGGCGGCAAGCGTTACCAGAAGCAAAAGCGCGAGGAACGGTTTCAATGCAAGACCTCCTGCCAGCGGGCGACCTGGGCGCGCACCTGATCCGGCGCCGTCCCCCCGTATGAAATGCGCGAGCGCACCGAATTGTCCACCCCGAGCACCTCGAAAACCGCCCGTGTGATGCCAGGGTGGACCGATTGCATCTGTTCCAGCGTCAGGTCGGGCAGGTCGATGCCCGTATCTTCGGCCATTTTTACCAGCGAGCCGGTGATATGATGGGCATCGCGGAACGGCAGGCCAAGCGCGCGCACCAGCCAGTCGGCCAGATCGGTGGCGGTGGAAAAGCCCGAGGCCGCAGCAGCCGCCAGCACCGCCCGGTTGGCGGTCATGTCGCGGACCATGCCCTCCATCGCCGCAAGGCCCAGCATCAGGCTGTCGGCGGCGTCAAAGGTCTGTTCCTTGTCTTCCTGCATGTCCTTGGAATAGGTCAGCGCCAGCCCCTTCATGACGGTAAACAGCGCCACATTCGCCCCCAGAATGCGCCCCAGCTTGGCGCGCAGCAGTTCAGCCGCGTCAGGGTTTTTCTTTTGCGGCATGATGCTGGAGCCGGTGGTGAAGGCATCCGACAGCCGCACGAAGCGGAACTGCGCTGAGGACCAGATCACCAGCTCTTCGGCGAAGCGCGACAGATGCATCGCGCAGATCGAGGCCGCGCCCAGAAATTCCAGCGCGAAATCGCGGTCTGATACGCTGTCGAGGCTGTTGGCGGTAGGCCGGTCAAACCCCAGCGCGGCGGCCGTTTGATGGCGGTCAATGGGAAAGGACGTGCCCGCCAACGCCGCCGCCCCCAAGGGGCATTCGTTCATCCGGGCGCGTGCATCAACAAAGCGGCCCCGGTCGCGCGCCAGCATCTCCACATAGGCCAGCATATGGTGGCCCCAGGTGACGGGCTGGGCGGTCTGCAGATGGGTGAAACCGGGCATGACCCAGTCTGCCCCGGCCTCTGCCTGCCCCAGAAAGGCGCGCATCAGGGCCTCGATGCCGGTGATGGCAGCGTCGCATTGCTCACGCACCCAGAGGCGGAAATCGACCGCCACCTGATCATTGCGCGAACGCGCGGTATGCAGCCGCCCCGCAGGCTCGCCGATGATCTCTTTCAGGCGGGCCTCGATGTTCATATGGATGTCTTCAAGGGCGGTGCGGAACGGGAAATCACCCGCCTCGATCTCTTCCCTGACCTGCATCAAGCCGGCGTCGATGGCCTGCGCATCGGCCTCGGTGATGATGCCCGCCGTGGCCAGCATGGCGGCATGCGCGCGCGATCCCGCGATGTCTTGCGCATAGAGGCGGCGGTCAAACCCGATCGAGGCATTGATCGCCTCCATGATCGCATCCACCCCACCCGCGAAGCGCCCGCCCCACATGCTGTTCGCGCTGCTATCCGTCATTGCCTGCCCCTCGGTTTGGCCGTTCGCGACCGTATACGCGCTTGCTGTGAGCCGTGCAATTGGCGCGGGGCGGCGGAAAATCCGGCGCGGCTTCACCCGGCGTTAACCTCTGTCGGTGCAGTCTGGTTGAAACCGAGCGGAGAAGGCCGATGAGCGCCCACAACCCAGCAGAGTATCCCTATGCCGAAGGGCTGGAGAGCCCGCTTTCCGTTGCCAATGACCTGCGCACCCGTGAAACCCTTGCGATGGTGCGCAAGGCGCTGGATGAGCGGCGCGCGATGCTTGCCTTCCAGCCGGTGGTTCAGGCACGGATGAGCAATCGCACCGCATTTTATGAAGGGTTCATCCGTATTCTGGATGAGCAGGGGCGGGTGCTGCCTGCGCGCGATTTCATGCATGCCGTGGAAACCAACGAGACCGGGCGCAAGATTGACTGCCTCTCGCTGGAACTGGGCCTTGCTGCCCTCACCGAAGAGCCGGGGTTGCGGCTTTCGGTGAACATGTCGGCGCGCTCCATCGGCTATCCGGCGTGGCTGGCGACGCTGGAGCGCGGATTGCGCGCTGATTCCACCATTGCCGAGCGTCTGATTCTGGAGATTACCGAATCTTCGGCCATGCTCATGCCTGATCTGGTGACGGTCTTCATGGCCGAGATGCAGGGGCGGGGTATCTGTTTTGCCCTCGATGATTTCGGCTCAGGCTATACGGCGTTCCGGTATCTGAAGGATTTCTACTTCGATATCATCAAGATTGACGGCACCTTCATCCGGGGTATCAGCACCAACCCGGACAATCAGGTGCTGGCGCAGGCGCTGATTTCCATCGCGCGCCATTTCGACATGTTCACCGTGGCCGAATCGGTCGAAACCGCTGAAGACGCGCGCTATCTCGTGGATATCGGCATGGATTGTCTGCAGGGTTACTACTTCGGTGTGCCCTCTACTGATGCACCCTGGAAAACATCCAGATTGGCGAAACGGGCGTGAACGCGGCGCGTTGCCGCGTGGGCCACAGTTCCGCGTCGCAGCATTGCCTTGCCGCGCCATCAGGCGTAGAAAATGGCGGGAGCGCGACCGATCCTGTCGGCGCACCGTCATGTGAGAGGAGCCACTATGACCAATGTCGTGATCGTATCCGCCGCACGCACCGCCGTGGGGTCGTTCAACGGTGCCTTCGCCAACACCCCCGCGCACGAACTGGGTGCCGCCGTGATCGAGGCTGTGGTGGCCCGCGCAGGCGTTGACAAGGCTGAGGTGTCGGAAACCATTCTGGGGCAGGTTCTGTCTGCCGGCCAGGGCCAGAACCCTGCGCGTCAGGCGCATATTCTGGCAGGTTTGCCGCAGGAAAGCTCGGCCTGGGGTATTAACCAGGTCTGTGGCTCCGGCCTGCGGGCTGTGGCCTTGGGCGCGCAGCATATCCAGCTGGGCGATGCGGAGATCATCATCGCCGGCGGGCAGGAAAACATGTCGCTGAGCCCGCATGTCGCGCATCTGCGCGCGGGCACCAAGATGGGCGATACAAAGTTCATCGATTCGATGATCAAGGACGGGTTGTGGGACGCTTTCAACGGCTATCACATGGGGCAGACCGCCGAGAATGTCGCCGAGCAGTGGCAGATCAGCCGCGAAATGCAGGACCAGTTTGCGCTCGCCAGCCAGAACAAGGCGGAAGCCGCGCAGAAGGCGGGCCGGTTCGCGGACGAGATTGTCGCCTTTACCATCAAGACCCGCAAAGGTGATGTGGTCGTGGATGCAGATGAATACATCCGCCACGGCGCCACGCTGGAGGCCTTGCAGAAACTGCGCCCGGCGTTCACGCGTGACGGATCGGTCACAGCGGCAAATGCCTCAGGTATCAATGACGGCGCGGCGGCGGTGATGCTGATGAGCGCGCAGGAGGCCGAGAAGCGCGGTCTGACGCCGCTGGCCCGTATCGCAAGCTATGCCACCGCAGGGCTTGACCCGGCGATCATGGGTGTGGGGCCGATTCACGCCAGCCGCAAAGCGCTGGAAAAAGCGGGCTGGAAAGCCGAAGATCTGGACCTTGTTGAAGCGAACGAGGCTTTTGCGGCGCAGGCCTGCGCGGTCAACAAGGACATGGGCTGGAACCCCGAGGTGGTGAACGTCAACGGCGGGGCCATCGCCATCGGCCATCCGATCGGTGCTTCCGGCGCGCGCATCCTGAACACCTTGCTGTTCGAGATGAACCGCCGCGACGCGAAGAAGGGGCTGGCAACCCTGTGCATCGGCGGTGGAATGGGCGTTGCCATGTGCCTGGAGCGCTGATCCCGCCCTTTTTCCCGGTATTTCAAAAAGCGCGGACGCAATAATGTTGCGTCCGCGCTTTCCATTAGGTAACAGAATTTCAAGAAGATCAACTCAAGGAGGAATCATGGGACGGGTTGCATTGGTCACGGGCGGTTCGCGGGGGATCGGGGCGGCGATCTCGGTTGCGCTCAAGAACGCGGGTTACACCGTCGCGGCAAATTATGCCGGAAATGACGAGGCCGCGGCCAAATTCACCAAGGAAACCGGCATTCCCACCTATAAGTGGTCGGTCGCCGATTACGAGGCCTGCGCCGAGGGCGTGGCGCGGGTGGAGGCTGATCTGGGGCCGGTGGATGTGCTGATCAACAACGCAGGCATCACGCGTGACGCGCCGTTCCACAAGATGTCGCCACAACAGTGGAAAGAGGTCATCGACACCAACCTTTCCGGCGTGTTCAACATGACCCACCCTCTCTGGCCGGGAATGCGCGAGCGCAAGTTCGGGCGGGTGATCACCATCTCGTCGATCAACGGGCAGAAGGGCCAGTTCGGTCAGGCCAATTATTCCGCAGCCAAGGCAGGCGATCTGGGCTTTACAAAGGCGCTTGCGCAGGAAGGCGCGCGCGCCGGGATCACGGTAAACGCGATCTGCCCGGGATATATCGCCACCGAAATGGTGATGGCCGTGCCGGAGAAAGTGCGCGAATCGATTATCGGGCAGATCCCGGTCGGCCGTCTGGGGGAACCCGAAGAAATCGCGCGCTGCGTGGTCTTTCTGGCGTCTGACGATGCCGGGTTCATCACCGGGTCGACGATCAGTGCCAATGGCGGTCAGTTTTTCGTCTGATCCGCGCGAGGCCAGAAGAAACGCGGCCCGGGAAGCGTTCTCCCGGGCCATTTGCATTGCACCAGGCGACCGGCTGGCGCATCAGACCTGCGGAGGCTGAATGACCCGTAACACCGCCACCCTGATCGGTTTTTCCGCTGTCGCGCTCTGGTCGCTTCTGGCGCTGTTCACGGTTGCCTCGGCCCCGGTACCGCCACTGCTGCTCAATGCGTTATGTTTCGGTATCGGCGGTGGGGTCGGGTTGGTCTGGCTGTTGTGCACCGGCGGGCTGGGGCAGCTGCGCGGCGTGCCGCTATCGGTCTATGCCTTTGGCGCGGCAGGGCTTTTCGGATATCACTTCCTGTATTTCAGCGCCCTTCGGCTGGCCCCCCCGGCTGAGGCCGGGTTGATCGCCTATCTCTGGCCACTTCTGATCGTGGTGTTTTCGGGGCTCTTGCCGGGCGAGCGGTTGCGCGCGGGCCATCTGGCCGGCGCGGTGCTGGCCTTTGCGGGGGCGGCGTTGATTGTTGCGGGCGGCATCGGTGCGCTGGAAGGGGCGGGCGCGGGATATACGCTGGCCTTTCTGGCGGCCTTGACATGGGCGGGGTATTCGCTTGTTTCGCGCCGCCTTGGCCATGTGCCGACCGGGGCGGTGGCAGTCTTTTGTCTGGCTTCCTCCGTTTTGGCTGCCATTGCGCATCTTGCACTGGAAAACCCGCAATGGCCGCAGGGCATTACGGGTTGGGGTGCCATTCTGGCTTTGGGGCTGGGGCCCGTGGGGCTGGCGTTCTTTACCTGGGATATCGGCGTCAAGCGCGGGGATATCCAGCTTCTTGGCACGGCTTCATACGCGGCGCCGCTTCTGTCGACATTGGTTCTGGTCATCGCCGGGGTTGCACGGGCAACCCCGGTTCTGGCCGTTTCGGCGGCACTGATTGCTGGCGGCGCGGTTCTGGCCGCGCGCGCCGGGCGTGATAGGGTCAGGCGGTCGAAAGACGGCTGATTTCTTCTTTGAGGCGCAGTTTCTGCTTCTTCATCTCGGCAATCGACAGGTCATCGACACCGGGCGCGCGCTGCGCAGCGACGACCTTGTCAGAGAGAAGTTCGTGTTTGCGGCGCAGTTCGATAAGATGGGAAGTCAGCGACATGGATGTCCTCCTCTGAACATATTGAACAAGGGTATTGCACCACATCTTCATCCAATTGTCACATGAAACTCGCATCCGATTTTCGGCATTATGGTCGCAGCCGCTCAGCGGTCATCTGCTCAGGGCGGAAACCCGCTCGATCAACGCGCGCAGGTTTTCCGCGACCCACGCGCGCAGGCTGTCTGTCAGCGCGACATAGCCCGCCAGCGGGTCTGCCAGCGCCGGGACATGGCGCGCAATCATCGGGGCCAGTGCATAGAGGCCCACCAGCAGGATCGCCACCAGCAGCACCAGCGACAGACCCTGCCGGAAACCCGCGCGTTCGTCCTGCTCGGTTGGGGGCAGGGCGGTTTCGGTGCTGCCCATGCGGCGCGGTGCGCTGCCGGGTTGCAGGGTTGAGCTGAGCTCTTCGATATCGGGCAGCAGGTTGCGGCGGCTGGGGGCGGGTGCCTCGTCATCACCCGCGGCGGGCGTGCTGCGCTCAGGTTCAGGGGGGCGTTCGCCCCTTGCGGAGCGCGGGCGCGCCATCAGCCCCAGATCGCCCTGGGTTTCCAGCCCGCCTGCATTGCTGCGGCGGCGCTCGCTCAGTTCGCGGTCGGCCTCTTCGCGCAGCACATCCAGCACCGACTGGTCGATGCGCGGCGTGGCAGCGGGTGTCGCGCTGGCGCTGCCCTCCTGCGGATCATCGTCACCCGAGGGCGCCAGAGCCATGCTTTCAGGGTGCTGATACCAGGTGGTGCCGCAGGCAGAGCATTGAACATCGCGGCCCGTCTCCGGGATGGCGGTGCCGTCGATTTCGTACTGCGCCTTGCAGTTCGGACAGGTCAGTCGCATCCTACCCCCAAATCACGCCGGTTTTTTCCCGGCCGCCCGCCTCGGCCATTGGCTCTGCTGCCGGGCTGTTGTAGCAAGCACTCAGTCAAGTTCCAAGACCGGAGCCGCGCTGCTTGGCCCGGTTTGCGACAGGGAATGGGGGAAGCGTGATCAGACTTGAACATGTCGGGCATGGCTATGGTGGCCGCGAACTTCTGACAGAGGTTGATCTGAGCATTGCACCGGGCGCTTTCCATTTCCTTACCGGGCCCTCGGGGGCGGGCAAGACCACGCTTCTGAAGCTGTGCTACGGCGAGCTGGTGCCGATGAGCGGCCGGGTTACGCTGTTCGGCGAAGACCGGAGCAGGATCGGGCGTGACGGTCTGGCCGAGATACGCCGCAGGGTCGGCGTGATCCATCAGGACTGCCAGTTTCTGGACCATCTGACCCTTGCCGAGAATGTGGCGCTGCCGTTTCTGGTCTCGGGCCGCCCGGTGCCGAAGAACGATCTGCATGAATTGCTGAACTGGGTGGGGCTGGAAGGCCATGCCGATGCCCTGCCGCCCACCCTTTCGGGCGGCGAACGCCAGCGGGCGGCACTGGCCCGCGCGGTGATCCTGTCGCCCGAGGTGGTGCTGGCCGACGAGCCCACCGGCAATGTCGACTGGGAGATGTCGATGAAGCTGTTGTCGCTGCTGATCGAGCTGAACAAGATGGGCACGGCGGTGATGATCGCCACCCACGACCTGAACCTGATCCGCGTGGCAAAAGCGCAGGTTTCATCGCGGGTGCTGCGGATATCCGAGCGGCGGTTGCAGGCGGCGGGGGCTGATCTGTGATGGCGCGCAAGACACGCAGCACCCTGGCTGACCCTTCGCGCGTTGTCCCGGCTTCGGGGTTCAGTGCCCTGCTGACCGGGGCAACGGCGGCGGCGATGGCGTTTCTGGCGGTCTTCGCGCTGGCACTGTCGATGGCCTCGGGGCAACTGGCTGAGCGCTGGTCGCAGACGCTTGCGCAAACCGCCACGCTGCGCATTTCCGCCCCGCCCGGCGAAATTGCGGACCAGACGGCGACGGTGCTGGAAGTGTTGCGCACCACGCCCGGCATTGCCTCAACCCGCGTTCTGGAAAGCGATGAGCAGCGCGCGCTGCTGGAGCCGTGGTTCGGCCCCGACCTGCCGGTGGAGGCGCTGGCGCTGCCGCGCCTGATCGAGATTATCGAGGCGCCAGAGGGGTTTGATGCGGTCGGGCTTCGGTTGCGGCTGGCCGCCGAGGCGCCGGGCGCCGTGCTGGATGACCACACCCGCTGGCGCCGCCCGCTGGTTCAGGCCGCAGGTGGGTTGCGCATGCTGGCGGTGCTGTCAGTTGTGCTGATCGCGGGTACGATGGCGGCGATGATCGCGCTTGCCGCCAGTGCCTCGCTTGCCGCCAATGCGCAGGTGATCCGCGTGTTGCGGCTGGTGGGCGCGCAGGACCGATTCATCGCCCGCGCCTTCGTGCGCCGCTTTGCCCTGCGCGGTTTTCTGGGCGCGGCACTGGGGACAGCCCTCGCCTTGGCGGGGATCCTGCTGTTGCCCGCAGCACAAGAGGCGGGCGGGTTTTTCAGCGAGCTGGGCTTTCATGGCTCAGGCTGGCTGGTGCCGCTGGTCATTCCGCCCCTTGCCGGGCTGGTGGCCTGGGCGGCGACACAGGCCACCGCGCTGCGTGTTCTCAAGAGGGATGTCTGATGGCCTATGCGTTCCAGTGGCTGCGTTCGCTGATCTTCGCCGGGCAGGCCTATGCGATGATGGCCGTGATGGCGGTTTTCTTCACCCCCTGGGCAATTTTTGACCGCCGCGGCGCTTTCGTTGCCGTGCATACCTGGTGCCGCTATGTGCGCTGGACAGCCAGTTGGATGATCGGCCTGCGCTCGGAAGTGCGCGGCGAGGTCCCTTCGGGCGAGGTGATGATCGCGGCCAAGCATCAGTCGTTCTTTGACATCATCATTCTGGTCAGCGCGCTGCCCCGGCCCAAGTTCATCATGAAGAAAGAGCTGGTCTGGACGCCGATCCTGGGCTGGTATGCCAAGCGCATCGGCTGCGTGCCGGTGGATCGCGGGCGGCGCGGCGCGGCGATCAAGGCGATGCTGGCGCGGGTGGCTTCGGGCCAGCAGGAGCCGGGACAACTGATCATCTACCCGCAGGGCACCCGCGTTTCGCCCGGCGTGTCGCGCGACTACAAGGTGGGCACAGGGGTGCTCTATCAGGAGATGGGTGTGCCCTGCGTGCCGGTGGCCTGCAATGTGGGCGTCTTCTGGCCCCGCCGCCGGATCTACCGCGCGCCGGGGCTTGCGGTGATCGAGTTTCTGCCGCCTGTTCCGCCCGGCATTCCGGTGCGTGAATTCATGGTGCGGCTGAAGGATACGATCGAGGCGCAGTCGGACAGGCTGATGGCCGAGGCTGGTTTTGAGGTCGCGCATCCTGAGGTGGAACGCGGCTGAGGGAGAGGATGAGCCATGCATTGGATTGACAGTGAAGAGGGGCTGGCGGCGCTCTACAACGCCCCGCCCGAGGCAGCGGTCGTCAAGGTCGCCCGCCGCCTGACCCCTGCCTATGAAAGCTGGATCGCACGCAGCCGCTTTTGCCTGCTGTCCACCGTGGGCCCGGAAGGCACCGATTGCTCGCCGCGCGGCGATGACCGCCCTGTGGTGCAGGTGCCGGACCCCGGCACACTTCTGCTGCCGGACTGGCGCGGCAACAACCGCATCGACAGCCTGCGCAACATCGTGCGCGATGGCCGCCTGTCGCTGGCCTTCATGGTGGCAGGGTCAAACACGGTGATGCGGGTCAATGGCCGGGGGCGGCTTTCGACGGACCCCGAGCTTCTGGCACGGTTCGAGCGGGAGGGCACGCTGCCGAAGCTGGTGATCGTTGTCGCGC
Organism: Pararhodobacter sp.; assembly: GCF_036802785.1. Classification (GTDB taxonomy): domain Bacteria; phylum Pseudomonadota; class Alphaproteobacteria; order Rhodobacterales; family Rhodobacteraceae; genus Pararhodobacter. The sequence continues at coordinate 11,172 of NZ_DAIRVN010000027.1, read as the reverse complement.
TGGATGAGGTTTACAGCCAGTGCGCGCGCGCGCTGATCCGTTCCCGCCTGTGGCGCGACGGGGATTGCGCGGAAGGTCTGCCCAGTGTCGGGCAGATGCTGGCCGAGATCACCGAGGGCGCGATCAACGGCGCCGCTTATGACGCCGAATGGCCGGGGCGGGCGGCGAAAACGATGTGGTGACGAGGGGGCTTGCCGGGCGCGTGCCCGGCTCTCGTGTCCGGTTCAGGCCGCGAGCCCCTTTTTGCCCATGTCCAGAAACTTGCGCCGCCGGGCCGTGATCAGGGCTTCGCTGCTCTTGCCCGAAAGCTTGGCCAGTGTGTCGCTCAGCGCCTTGCCGACGGCCTTGAGCGTGGCCTCACGGTCCCGCTGCGCGCCGCCGCGCGGCTCAGGAATGATCGAATCGATCACGCCCAGTTTCAGCAGGTCCTGCGGGGTCAGGCGAAGCGCCTCGGCGGCCTCGCGCATCTTGTCGGAATCCTTCCACAGGATCGAGGCGCAGCCTTCGGGCGAGATCACCGAATAGACCGAATGCTCCAGCATCAGGATGCGGTTCGCCGTGGCCAGTGCCACCGCCCCGCCCGAGCCCCCTTCGCCGATCACCACCGAGACCAGCGGCACACCGATCTCAAGGCATTTCTGGGTCGAGCGCGCAATCGCCTCGGCCTGACCGCGTTCTTCGGCACCCTTGCCGGGATAGGCGCCGGGTGTATCGACCAGCGTGACCACCGGCAGTTTGAAGCGATGCGCCAGATCCATCAGCCGGATCGCCTTGCGATACCCCTCAGGGCGGGCCATGCCGAAGTTATGCGCGATGCGGGATTTGGTGTCCCAGCCCTTTTCCTGTCCGATCACCACCACCGGCCGGTCATCCAGCCGCGCCAGCCCGCCCATGATGGCATGGTCATCGGCAAAATTGCGATCCCCGGCGAGCGGGGTGTATTCGGTAAACAGCGCGTCGATGTAATCGCGGCAATGGGGGCGGTCAGGGTGGCGGGCGACCTGGCATTTACGCCAGGGCGTCAGATTGCGGTACAGTTCGGACAGAAGCTGATCGGCTTTGCGATCCAGCGCCTCGGCTTCTTTTTCGACATCCATCTCGGGGTTGTTGCGCGCCATGGCGCGCAGCTCTGCCGCCTTGCCTTCGATCTCGGCCAGCGGTTTTTCAAATTCGAGATAGTTCATGCGCGGTCTCCTGCGGTGCGCGTCCTATATGCCTATCTGCTGGCAGTGATGCAACCGTTCCGGCTGTGGTGCGGGCAGAAGGGGGGCTGTCTGCCCCCCGTCGCTGCGCGACTCCCCCCGAGGATATTTTTCAACAGGTGAAATCAGAAGAGGGAGCCCTGATCAGGCGCTTTGCCCGGCTGGCTGCGCGCGCGCGGCTTGCGGGGTTGTTCGGGGGGCGTTTCGGTTGAAAGCGGGGCGGCATCAAAGCACCCGTCGCGCAGCTCGATCGTCAGGCGGGGCAGGGCGCGGGCGGCGTCGGTGTGTGTGACGGGGGTGCCGTCGGGCGCGCGGAGCATGGCAAAGCCTCGTGCCAGTGTTTCGTGGTATCCCAGCGACTGGTGCATGCGATCCAGCGCAGCAAGCTTGTCGCGCGCCCTTAGCAGTTGCGCGTGTGTGGCGGCGGTTGTGCGCGCTTTGAGGGTGGCCAGCCCCGGGCGGGCGCGGGCGATGTCAGTCAGAAGCCGGGCGCGGTTCAGCCGCAGCCCGGCCAGCCGCTCACCGCGCCGCACTATCCCGCGCTCAAGCGCGGGTGCGAGGCGGGTGGCGAGGCGTCCGAGGGCCTCGGCCCGGGTGGTGGCGCGGCTGGTCAGCGTGCCGGGGCGCAGCCCGGCGGCAGCCCTTCCCAGCGCCAGCAGCTTGCGGTCGGCCAGCGCGCGCAGCGAGCCTGCGAAGCGCCCGGCGGCAAGGTCAAAGCGTTGCGAGGGGCCTGACAGCAGCGCCTCCAGCCGGGGCAGGGCGCGGCCCAGATCGCGCAGGCGCTGGTCGCGCTGCTGCACCGCGCCCTTGCCCGCGCGCTCGAGCCGCGCGCCCAGACTGGCCACCTGCGCCAGCAGGTCCGCGCGCACCGGCACCGCCAGTTCGGCGGCGGCGGTGGGGGTGGGCGCGCGCAGATCGGAAGCGAAGTCGATCAGCGTGGTGTCTGTCTCATGGCCCACCGCCGAAATCAGCGGGATGTCGCTGGCCGCGGCGGCGCGCACCACCGCTTCATCATTGAAGCCCCAGAGATCCTCAATGGAGCCGCCGCCGCGCGCGACGATCAGCACATCGGGGCGGGGCAACGGGCCGCCGGGCGCGAGCGCGTTGAAGCCCTGAATGGCGCGCACCACATCCGCCGGGCAACGCTCTCCCTGAACCGCGACGGGCCAGACGATTACCCTTCGCGGGAAGCGGTCGGCCAGGCGGTGCAGAATGTCGCGGATCACCGCACCCGAGGGCGAGGTGATCACCCCCACCACCTGCGGCAGGTAGGGAATGGGCCGTTTGCGCGCTGCGTCAAACAACCCCTCGGCGGCCAGCTTGACCTTGCGCGCCTCAAGCATTGCCATCAGCGCGCCCGCGCCCGCCGGTTCGACGTTGTCGACCTGCAACTGGTATTTCGACTGCGGCGCGAAGGTGGTCATGCGCCCGGTGGCGATGACCTCCATCCCCTCTTCGGGCCGCACCGTCATGCGCGCGACCTGACCCTTCCAGCTGATCGCGGCGATCACCGAGCGGTCATCCTTGAGGTCAAAATACATATGCCCGGTTCGCGCCACCACGACGCGGCCCACCTCGCCGCGCACCCGGACGCGGCCGAACTCTCCCTCGATCACCCGCTTCACGGCCCCCGAGATTTCGGAGACGGTGAATTCATGGGCGTTCGAGCCCGGCTCAGTGTCGTCGATCAGGTCCATGGGGCCTCTGGCTTGTCACGCTGCGCAACAGACCTTAGAACGCCGGGCAACGGTGGCCAAGGGGTGAGGCACATGAACATTCTGGTTCTCGGCGGCGGCGGGCGCGAACATGCGCTGGCCTGGGCAATCAAGCAGAACCCCAAATGCGACCGGCTGATCGTCGCTCCCGGCAATGCCGGGATCGCGCAGATTGCCGAATGCGCGGATCTGAACGCCGAAAACGGCGCGCTGGTGGTGCGGTTCTGCGAAGAAAACGCGGTGGATTTCGTGGTGATCGGCCCTGAGGCACCGCTGGCGGCAGGCGTGGCCGATGCCCTGCGCGCGGCCGGTATCGCGTGTTTCGGCCCTTCGGCGGCAGCGGCGCGGCTGGAGGCATCGAAAGCCTTTACCAAGGAAATCTGCGATGCGGTGGGGGCACCGACCGCTGGCTGGGCGCGGTTCGACACTGCGGCAGAGGCGCGCGCCTACATCACCGACAAGGGCCTGCCGCTGGTAATCAAGGCGGACGGGCTGGCGGCGGGCAAGGGCGTGATCATCCCCGAGACGCTGGATGAGGCGCTGGATGCGATCAAGGCCATGTTCGGCGGGAATTTTGATGCTGCCGGTTCAACGGTGGTCATCGAGGAGTTCATGACCGGCGAGGAGGCCAGCTTTTTCGTGCTGGTCGATGGCGAGACCTGCCTGCCCATCGGCACCGCGCAGGACCACAAGCGCGTGGGCGATGGCGATACCGGCCCCAATACCGGCGGCATGGGAGCCTATTCGCCCGCGCCGGTGCTGACCGAAGCGCTGCAGGAACAGGCGATGGCGCAGATCATCCGCCCGATGATGGCCGAGATGGCGCGGCGCGGCATGCCCTTTCAGGGCGTGCTCTATGCGGGGCTGATGATCGACAATGGTCAGGCCAGGCTGGTGGAATACAACGTGCGTTACGGCGACCCGGAATGTCAGGTGCTGATGATGCGGCTGGGCGCGCAGGCGCTTGACCTGATGCTGGCCTGCGCCGAAGGGCGCCTGGCGGGCTGCAAGGTCAACTGGGCGGATGACCATGCGCTGTGCGTGGTGATGGCCGCCAAGGGCTATCCGGGGGCCTACAAGAAGGGCGCAGAGATTCGCGGGCTTGAGCTGCTGCCCGCTGATTCGCGCAACATGGTGTTCCACGCCGGGACGCGGCTGGATCAGGGGCGGGTGGTGGCCAATGGCGGGCGGGTGCTGAACGTCACCGCGCGCGGTGATTCGCTGCAGGAGGCGCAGACCCGCGCCTATGCGATGGTTGATGCCATCGACTGGCCTGAGGGGTTCTGCCGCCGCGATATCGGCTGGCGGGCGCTCTGAGCCATGGAATGGGTGGGCGAAGGCATTGTGCTTTCCTCCCGTCCGCATGGCGAGAATGCTGCGATCATTGAGGTGCTGAGCGCCGTGCACGGTCGCCATGCCGGAGTGGTGCGGGGCGGTTCCGGGCGGCGGCTGGCGCCGGTTCTGCAACCCGGAAGCACGCTGCAACTGAGCTGGCGCGCACGGCTGGAGGCGCATATCGGGCATTTCACCGTAGAGCCGGTGCGCAACCGGGTGGCTGGCCTGCTCGCCGATCCTGAGCGACTGGCCGCACTCAATGCGCTCTGTTCGCTGGCGGTTTTCGCCCTGCCTGAACGCGAGCCGCAGCCACGCCTATATGCCGCGACCATTGACCTGCTGGACCGGCTTTCAGCGGGCGAGGCATGGTTCGGGGCCTATCTGGGATGGGAGCGGCTGTTGCTGGAGGAAACCGGCTATGGGCTGGACCTGGCCAGCTGCGCGGTAACCGGCGCGACCGAGGGGCTGGCCTATGTCTCGCCGCGCTCAGGGCGGGCGGTGACGGCTGCCGGGGCCGGGGAATGGGCCAGCCGGTTGCTTCCCTTGCCGCCGCTTCTCATGGATCCGGAAATGGCTGAGCCGGAAACGGTTGGCCCGGGCACGACCGACCCGGAACTGCGGGCGCAGATGGGGGCGGGGCTGCGGGTGCTGGGCCATTTTCTGACCCATGTTCTGGCACCGGCACTGGGAGACCGCCCGCTTCCCGAAGCCCGCATCCGGTTGGCGGCGCGCTTCCGATAGCGCGCCCGCCAACCGGTTACTTCGTCAGGATCAGCTTGCCCGCGCGTGTGATGCGCAGGGCGTACACCTTGCCATCAAGCACGATCTGCGCAAGCGATCCGCCATGTGTCAGATCTTTTGCACGATGCACCGGAATGTCGAGCGCGGCTGAGGGCAGGGCGTCGGCGGTGTGGAAGTCGGGGATGGATTGAAGGGTCATGTCAGGGCTCCGTCGCTGTTCGCCCTTCATATCTGACAAAAAGACTCAGGAGAGTCAATTCCGATTTTTTTAATCGGATTTAGCGGCGGACATGCCCGGTTGAGCTTTGCGGCGCCGGGGCGTAGCTCTGAGTGTGGATCGAGTCGGCAATCGGAGGCAGATCATGCGGGTGTTGATCAACGGGTTCGGGCGGATCGGGCGGACTGTCTTGCGCGCCTGGTTGCAGGGTTACGCGCCGCAGCTGGAGATTGTCGCCGTCAATGACATCGCCCCGGCCACGACCTGTGCCTATCTCTTTGAATATGACAGCGTTTTCGGGCCGCTTAAGGGGGGCGTCACGCTGGAGGACCGTGCGCTGGTCGCCGCCGGTCGCCGCCTGCGATTGACACATGCGCCTGATATTTCGGCGCTGGATCTGGGCGATATTGATCTGGTGATGGAATGCACCGGCCATGCGGACCGCCGCGATGTTGCCGAACGCGGGCTGCGCGCAGGCGCGGGACGGGTGCTGATTTCCGGCCCGGCGGACTCGGCGGACGTGACTGTGGTGCTGGGTGCCAACGACGCAGCGCTGACCGCGGCGCACAGGCTGGTTTCGAACGCGTCGTGCACGACCAATGCGCTGGCCCCGCTGGTGCGGCTGCTGGACGGCGCTTTTGGGGTTCAGACCGGCTATATGACGACAATCCATTGCTACACCGGCAGCCAGCCCACGGTGGATGCGCCGCGCGGCCACGATCTGGCGCGCGGGCGCGCCGCCGCGCTGTCGATGGTGCCGACGAGCACCAGCGCGGGCCGCCTGCTGGATCTCGCGCTGCCGGATCTGGCCGGGCGCATAAGCTGTTCGGCGGTGCGGGTGCCCACAGCCAGCGTTTCAGCGGTGGATCTGTGCTTCATGCCGCGCGCTGGCGTCAGTGCCGGGGCGGTGAACGCCGCGCTGCGGGAGGCGGGCGGGGTGATCGGTTGGACGGACCGGCCGCTGGTCTCCACCGATCTGCGCGCGCGGCCGGAAAGCGTGATCATGGCCCTGCCCGAGACCACTGTCACCGAGGGCGGCATGGTGCGGGTGTTCGGCTGGTATGACAACGAATGGGGCTTTTCCTGCCGGATGCTGGATATGGCCGGGCGGATGGCGCTGCTCTGACCGGGAAAGGGGGCTGCTCGCCCCCTCGCCGCTGCGCGGCTCACCCCCCGGGATATTTTCAGACAGAAAATGCGCGGGGACCGCCCGGTTTCAGCCCTTTTGCAGCATCCGCCCCAGCATGCGACCACCCAGAATATGGACGTGGTAATGCGGCACTTCCTGCACGCCATCCTCGCCCGCATTGGTGATCAGCCGGTAGCCCGCGCCGCCTTCGCCCGGGCGGATGCCCAGCGACTGGCAGACCTGACCGATGCAGCGCGCGAAATCGGCGATTTCGGCATCACTGGCCTCAAGCGCGAAATGATCGGCGTTCACATAAGCGCCCCTGGGGATCACCAGCACATGATGCGGTGCCTGCGGCTGGATGTCGTTGAAGGCAAGGCTGTGCGCGGTTTCAAGCACTTTTGCGCAGGGGATTTCGCCGCGCAGGATGCGGGCAAAGATATTCTGGGTGTCGTAAGAATAGGCCATGGCGCTACCGGAAAGGGAAGGGGGCGGCGGGCGGTCGGGCCGCCCGCCTCAGGATATGTTCAGGCGTCGTTCGACCAGCCCGCGACGGCCTTTACCTCAAGGAAGTCCTCGACACCCCAGACGCCGCCTTCGCGCCCGATGCCCGAGGCTTTCATCCCGCCGAACGGCGCGCCGCGCCCGCGTGACTTGCCATTCATCTCCACCATGCCCGAACGCAGTTTGCGCGCCATGCGGTTGCGCTTGGCGCCGTCCTGGCTTTGGACATAGTTGGTCAGCCCGTAGGGTGTGTCATTGGCGATGGCGAGCGCTTCTTCCTCGCCCTCAAACGGGATGATCGACAGCACCGGGCCAAAGATTTCCTCACGCGCGATGGTCATCTGGTTGTTCACATCGGCAAAGACCGTCGGGCGCACGAAGTAGCCGCGGTTCAGCCCTTCAGGACGGCCAAGCCCGCCTGCGACCAGCCGCGCGCCCTCATCAATGCCCTTCTGGATCAGCCCCTGAATTTTATCGAACTGCGCCTCACTGACGACCGGGCCGATGTGACTGCCACTGTCATGCGCCGTGGCCACGCGGGTTTTCTCGGCGGTTTCGGCAGCGATTTCAACGGCTTTGTCGTAGATCGAACGCTCAACCAGCATCCGGGTGGGCGCGTTGCAGGACTGGCCGGTGTTGTTGAAGCAATGCCGCGCACCACGCACCACCGCCTTTTCATCGGCATCGGCGAAAATGATGTTCGCGCCTTTGCCGCCCAGTTCCAGATGGACCTTCTTGAGCGTCTCAGCGGCATTCTTGGAGATCAGGATACCCGCGCGGCTTGACCCGGTGAAGCTGACCATATCGACATCGGGATGGCCGGAAAGCTGCGTGCCCACCCCGGGGCCATCGCCGTTGACCATGTTGAACACGCCCGCCGGAACGCCCGCTTCATGCAGGATCTCGGCCCAGACGACGGAGGAAAGCGGCGCGATTTCCGAGGGTTTCAGCACCATCGTGCAGCCTGCCAGCAGCGCCGGAATCACCTTGAGCGTGACTTGGTTCATCGGCCAGTTCCAGGGCGTGATCAGCGCGCAGACGCCCACCGCTTCCTTGATGATGCGGTCTTCGGGCGCGTGGTCGCCCAGCGGCGCGATGAACTCGATCTTGTCGAAATCGCGGATGAAATTCTCGATATGCCAGGTGCCCGAGCTGACCTGGCTGGACAAGGCCATGTCGATCGGCGCGCCCATTTCCATCGAGATCGCTTTGGCCATATCGTCTGCGCGGGCCGTGTAGACCTCAAGGATGCGCTTCACCAGCGCCAGCCGCTCGGCGGGGTCGGAATACATGAAGCCGGGCAGGGCGGCGCTGGCAGCGGCCACGGCGGCATCGGTATCTGCCTTTCCGCCCAGCGAAATTACCGCGCAGACTTCCTCGGTCGAGGGGTCGATGACGTCAAAATCCTTGCCGTCCAGCGGGGCGACCCAGGCACCGTTGATATAGAATTCACGTTTTTCCAGCATAGCGTTCTCCAATCCGGTTTGGCGATACACTGTCATCGCGGCGGGCAAGGTGCAAGGGGAGCGGCGGTTCAGAAACGCGACCAGAGCGCGAGCCGGGCGCTGGTCAGGCCGCGGCTGTGAGAGGCCGCCGTCAGGCCCAGAACAAGCGTATGCCCGCGCCCGATTTCATGGCCGATTGCGGGTGCCAGCTCCAGCCTCGACACCCCGTTTCGCCGTTTTCCGGTGAGCGAGACCATGCCCAGCAGGCCACGCGCGCTGCGAAAACCCAGTTGCCCGGACAGCGACAGCTCGACAGGGTTGGTCAGTTGTGCGGGGCGGGTATGCATCTGCATGTCCAGCCGCGCCCATAGATTTCCCGCCCGCGTATCAAAACCCTGCCCGAGATGCGCACCGAACAGGAGAAGCACCCTGTCGGCACGACCGGGCTGAAACCGCGTGCCCGCGCTTAGTCCGAAGGGCAGCGCGAAGCCTGCGGGTTGCGGATGAAAGCGCGCGATCAGATCGCCGCGCCATCCGCCGGGAATGTGGCGCAGCTGGGTTGCAAGGGTCAGCCGCCCGGTGGCGCCGTATTCGGCATAGAGGTCACCGAACGTCTGGCGGGCTGCGCCGACACGTTCTTGTCCCATTGAAGTGGCCAGGAACCAGCCCTGCGCCTCGCGCGGCCAGGGGCCTGCCTGCGCGGGGGCGGGCAGAAGAAGCAGCGTGAGAAGGGCAAGCAGAAGGCGCATTGCGGCAGAGTGCAGAAACGCGGTTAACAAAAGATGAATGCGGCAGGGCGTTGGCCGCATGGGGGAACCGGAGGGCAATCGCTTGCGTTCGCTCCATGTTTCGACGATATCGCGGCCTTGTGTAAAAGCGTGGCGGCTTTGTCAGGTGCAAGCGGCAACCAATGCGGGTACGTAAACAAGCATGAACAGACGCAGCCTTCTTCTCTCGCTCGCCCTTTTGCCCGCGCTTGCGGCAGGACCGGCGCTTGCCCAGAATGCCCCCCTTTCGCTGGCCGAACTCTCCCGTTATTTCAACGGCTTCCAGGTTGCGGAAGGCACATTCACCCAGATCAACCCGGATGAGACCATTTCGACCGGACGGATCATGATCCAGCGGCCGGGCCGGGTGCGCTTTGAATATGACCCCCCCGATGCCAACCTTGTGCTGGCGGCGGGCGGATCGGTGCATATTTTCGATGCACGTTCAAATCAGGGGCCAACGGTCTATCCGCTCAACCGTACGCCGCTGAACCTGATCCTCGCGGCCAATGTGGACCTGACGCGCGCGCGCATGGTGGTCGATCATTTTGCAGACGGTCAGACAACCGTGGTCGTCGCGCAAGACCCGGAGAACCCGGAATACGGCAGCATCCGCCTCGTCTTCAGCGCCGATCCTACCGAGCTTCGGCAGTGGATCGTCACCGATGACATGGGGCGCGAAACCACGGTCATTCTGGGCGATCTTCAGCTGGGCGGCACGCTGGCATCCACGCTGTTCAGCGTTGATATCGAAATGCAGCGCCGGGGTGCTGCACCCGGGCGCTGACTTTTCGCTCACAGCCGGCGGCAGCTGCGCAGCTGGGCGTCATACATCACCGCGCGGGTTGCGACGCGGTCTGCCACGTTCATCAGCCAGCCCTTGGCCCGGTAGCTGCCGTTGGCAAAGCCGGTATGCCCTTCATGATAGGCCAGATACAGGTTGCGCGCGTCATGCAGCGGGATGCCGTTGCGATCGCGCGATTTGTGCGAATACCAGCCAATGAAATCGGTTGCGTCCTGAATCCTGTCACGACGGGCGCTGCGCCGGCCGGTCTCGGCCTGGTATTCTTCCCAGGTGCGGTCCAGCGCCTGGCTGTAGCCATAGGCGGACGACTGCCGCCCCATCGGAATTACCCCTGCCGCCCAGCGGTGCGGGGTGCGCGCATCGCCGATAAACCGGCTTTCGGCGTGGATAATGGCCATCTGAACCGGCACAGGAACGCTCCAGCGGCGTTCGGCCTGTTGCATGGCGCGGAAATACTGCGGTCGCTCGCTTGCAAGCCCGCAAGCGTCATCAAGATTACGCGGCGCTGAAAAATCGCCACGGCTGCCGCAAGCCGCAACAATCAGCAACACCGCCATAATGCGGAGAAACATGCCCATGTCTGCCTCGATTTATTATCATTTTGCCACTTTCTAACCGAAATTGTGCTGCGAGAAAACGCTTGATCGGGCAAAATCGAAACAGGGCTGCCAGAATAGAGGAAAAGTGATGAGGAGCTGCCTTTTTTCTGACACTGTCGGAACACATTTCACAGTCTGTTTCCGTTGCGCCTGCGGCTGCTGTATGGACGCGTGGGTCCGCTTGGCGTAAAGCTTGCCCTTGTGGGGGTGTGCCATGATGCAATCGCGTGCAAAATATCGACTTGGGCAGATTTTGCGCCACCGGAAACACCCGTTCCGCGGGGTGGTATTCGACGTCGACGCGATGTTTACCAATACCGAGGAATGGTATGACGCTATTCCGGAAGAAAGCCGCCCCGCGCGCGACCAACCCTTTTATCATCTGCTCGCTGAAAATGATCACAGCTATTACGTGGCCTATGTGTCGGAGCAGAATCTGGTTCCAGATGAGACGGGCGAACCGGTTGAACACCCGGATCTGGCGGATTTGTTCGGCGATTTCGAGGATGGGTATTATCCGCTGCAAGTTCATCTGAACTGAGCGCCCTTTCTTCGCATGCATGCGCGTCAGTCGCCTCCGGTCAGCGGCACCACGAAGCTGAGTGCATTCCACCCCTCCTCCTGCCGGTAGCCCAGTTGGGTGGTCAGCGAGCGGATGATGTGCCAGCCGAACCCGCCTTCGGGCAATTCATACGGCGGGTTTATGCGGGGCA
>NZ_DAIRVN010000026.1:0-51315 GCF_036802785.1 Pararhodobacter sp. | reverse complement strand
GGCCAGATATGGGGGCAGGGGCGGGACGGGAAACAATCCCTCCCCTAAATCAGGCAAAATCAAGACATTCTCAACAATGCCTGCCGCAGGGTGACAAAGTGGATTGCGCGATTCGTGCATTTTAACTAGAGTTAAGGGAATAATAAGAAAACAGGCACGAGCAGAAATATCAGCTCCGGTATGAGCGAAAGCGGTCCGCCGCGCGCGGATGTCTTGCATCCTCGCGTGCGGCAGAGTCGTTCTGTTGCCTGTAAAAACGACGTGCAATGACAGAGCGACAGCCATGGTGTTTGATATCAGTAATCCGATCCGTACTTTTCCGGCGCAAAGCCGTGCTGCCCGCCTGCGACGCCGCTTCGGCTGGGTCGCGGGGGTGAGCTTGGCAGCTGCGCTTGTCGCGGCCTGTTCTGAGGGGAGTGGTGACGGCTTTGCCTCCGGCGTGTACCGGGTGGCAGGCAGTCAGCGTGCACCGTCGATGGAAATTCTTGAGAAAACTGTCGAATACTCGGTCGTGCCCGCATCGCGGGCCATGGTGCATGCCCCGGACGCGCTGGTGGTGCTGGAGCGCAATCTGGGCGCGGCGGTCGAGCAGCGCATCGTATTGCCCAATGCGACGGCGGTGCGCGGCGACAATGCCATTCACATCCGCGCCCAGACCGGCGCCAGCGCCCGGCTGGGCGAATTCAATTTCAGCGAGATCACGACACGCTTTGGCGGCCTGCCCGCGCCGTTTCAGCGGCTGACGGACAGTGCGCTGCTGAGCGGCGAGGACAGCCTTGGCGGCTATGTCTATGCCCGTGAGGCAATCGGCGCCGGCACATTGTGTGTTCTGGTTCTGCGCCGCATGACCATCGGCGCGCGACCGCTTCCGCGCGGCACACAGGCGCTGGACGTGATGATGCGCAATTGCGTTGACGGCCCGGTTGAGCAGGCGCTGGCCCCCATCAGCGCGCGCGCGCTGGGGGTAAGTGGCAGCGCGCAGGGGTCGGTTTACACCTTGTCACCCCATGCTGCGCCGCGGCTCTGAGCACAGCGGCAGACGGTTTTACTGGTATCTGATCGGACAGGATTAAATGGCAAAGATCATCGGAACACGACCGCTGCGGGGTTTCGAGGTGCTGAACCTCCTTGCCTGGCTGTTCCTTCTGGGCGTGATCGGGGTGCTGGTCAGCGTGCCGACCTCCATCGCCGTTCAGGCGATGCTCGGCCTTGCCGCGGTGCTGACGGTGGCGGTGCTCAAACCCTTTGTCAGCTCGAACATGGTTGCGCGCTTTGCCATGATGGCTGTGGCCTCGACGCTGGTGCTGCGCTACTGGGCCTGGCGCGCGACCGAGACGCTGCCGCCGGTCGCCGATACCGTCTCGTTCATTCCGGCGCTGATCCTGTTCATCGTCGAAACCTATGCAATCGGCGTGTTTTTCCTGTCGGCTTTCCTGACTGCTGACCCCATCAAGCGCGGCCTGCCGCCCAAGGTGGCCGCCGCCGACCTGCCGACCGTCGATATTCTGGTGCCCTCCTACAACGAGCCAACCGAGATGCTGGCGGTCACGCTTTCGGCGGCCAAGAACATGCATTATCCGCCCCACAAGCGCACGGTGGTTCTGTGTGATGACGGCGGCACCGATCAGCGCTGCAACAGCGACGACCCCGAACTTGCGGAACGCTCGCGCCAGCGCCGCCGTGACCTGATCGCGCTTTGCAACGAACTGGGTGTGATCTATTCGACCCGTCCGCGCAACGAGCATGCCAAGGCGGGCAACATGTCGGCGGCGCTGGAAAAGCTTGAGGGTGAGCTGGTGGTGGTGTTTGACGCCGACCACGTTCCCAGCCGCGATTTTCTGGCCCGCACCGTGGGCTTTTTCGTCGAAGACCCCAAACTGTTCCTCGTCCAGACCCCGCATTTCTTCCTCAACCCCGATCCGATTGACCGCAATGTCGGCTTCAGCGACGATTGCCCGCCGGAAAACGAGATGTTCTATCACCTCAGCCACCGTGGGCTTGACCGCTGGGGCGGCGCGTTTTTCTGCGGATCGGCCGCCGTTCTGCGGCGCGCGGCGCTGGATGAGGCGGGCGGTTTTGCCGGGGACACCATTACTGAGGACGCCGAAACCGCGCTGGGCATTCACCGCAACGGCTGGAAAAGCCTTTATGTCGATCACGCCATGATCGCCGGGCTTCAGCCTGAAACCTTCGTCAGCTTCGTGCAGCAGCGCGGGCGCTGGGCGACGGGCATGATGCAACTTCTGATCCTCAAGAACCCGCTGCGCGGCAAGGGGCTCAGCCTGTCGCAGCGGCTGTGCTACCTCAATTCGATGACCTTCTGGCTGTTCCCGCTGGTGCGGATGACCTTCATTCTGGCGCCGCTGGCCTATCTGTTCTTCGGCCTTCAGATCTTCGTGGCCACCATTCAGGAAGTCGCGGTTTACATGACCAGCTACATGGCCGTCAGCTTCATGGTGCAGAACGCGCTCTATGCCCGGGTGCGCTGGCCGCTGATTTCCGAGGTCTATGAGGTGGCGCAGGCGCCCTATCTGTCAAAGGCGATCTTCAAGACCATCCTCAACCCGCGCGGCGCCAAGTTCAACGTGACCGCCAAGGACGAGGTGTTGGAAGAAAACTTCATCTCGCCGATCTTCAAGCCGCTTCTGTTCATCTTCGCGCTTTGTGTGCTGGGCGTGGCGGCGGCGGTGGTGCGCTGGGTGCTTTACCCGGGCGATCAGAACATCATCATGGTCGTGGGCGGCTGGGCGGTGTTCAACCTGCTTCTGGTGGGTGCCGCGATCCGCGCTGTGGCTGAGCGCCAGCAGCGCCGCTCCGTGCCCCGGGTGCCGGTGAATGTGCCCGCCGTTGTGGCGCTGGGGCAGGACAGCCCGGTCTTTGCCCGCGCCACTGTTCTGGATGCTTCCACCACCGGCGCGCGGCTGGCGATCCGGCCGCAGTCGCTGTCGGATACCGGCGAATTGCCGCGGCTTCAGAAGGGCGAGACGTTTTATTTCACCCCCGAATTCCCCAAATCGCCGCATCTGGAGAACGCTGTGCGGGTGCAGGCGATGTCGGTCAAGCCTGAGGGCGGGGCCATCGTTGTCGGCGTCAAATTCGACCCGAGCCAGCCGATGATCGTGCGCGAAACCGTGGCGCATCTGATCTTTGGCGACTCCGCTTCGTGGGAGGCTGTGCGCGCCACGCGCAACAAGAAGATGGGGCTGTTGCGCGGTATGGTCTATGTTCTGGGCCTGTCCTTTGCGGGCATCTATCATACCACCCGCGCGCTTGCCGCCGAACCTGCCCGCCTTGCCCGCCAGCGCAGGCGCGCGGTGGATACCAGCTACACGCAGGGCCAACCCGCCCATCTTCTGGCTTTTGGTGAGGCCTTTGATCCGCCCGTCGCGCGGCCTGTCCCTCTGATGCAGCCGGACGCGGCGCAGCGTGCCGGAACCCGCAAGGGCCCGGATCAGAACCCGCTGGAAGGAGGGGCCCACTGATGGCCCCGGTAGACGCTCTTTTTCAGGGCCTGCACGGCGCGCTCAGGCGTGTCGCAACCGCCGCCCTCATCCCGGCCCGTGCGGCCACCCCGCTGGCGGTTCTTGCGCTCTGTGCCACCTTCACGGCCCCCGCCGTTCTGGCGCAGGGCGGCGGGGGGCTGATCGTTGTGCCGCTGGGCCCGGGCGAGGCCGAGGTGGACGATGCCATCTCTGACAGCCTGCTGCAGGACCGCGTCGCCCCTGACCGCGCACGCGGGACGCAGGTGGCGCCAAGCGGCGCGCCCCAGGGGCTGGTCAGCCCGTTGCGCCCGGTCATCGCGCGCGGCCAGCCGCAGGGCAGTGCCATCCGCTTCGATGGCGAAAGTCGTACGCTGGATTTCGCGCTCTTCGTGCCCGATCCGGCGCGCGCAGAAAGCCTGCGCCTTGCGACGCTCTCGTCCATCAACGTGCTGCCCGAACGCTCGCATTTTCAGGTCTATGTGAATGACCAGTTTGTCGGCGAGGGGCGGCTGGAGAATTTCACCCAGACCGGCACCACCGATCTGGCCGTTCCCCCGGGCATTCTGACGGCGGGCCATAACCGGGTGCAGATCCGCCTGCGGCAATACCATCGCATCTTCTGCGGCCCCGAGGCCTCTTTTTCGCTCTGGACCGACATTGACCTTTCGCGCAGCGGCGCGGTGATCACCGGGATGAGCGCTGAGAGCACCGAAAGCAGCTTCCTGATGGGGCTGGCCCTGTCTGCGGCGACCGGCAGCGGTATCGAAATCCGCGGCACATCGGGGCTGGGCGATCAGCGCGAGGGTTGGGTTTCTCTGATCACCCAGCGCCTGACAGCGGCACTGGGCGGTGACCCGGTCCCGTTCCGCTTTACCGATTTCTGGACGGTGCAGCCCGATGATACGGCCGCCGGCGGGCGGATCACCTTCCTGCCCGGCAACACCGGGCGCATCAGCTACCGCACCGGCGGCGACGGGGCACAGGTGATGGTCATTGAATATGTGCCTGGCCAGCCCGCCTCCGGTCTGCCCGGCCTTGATCTGGCGCTGCCCGCGCTGCCTGCACGCGCCGCACCCACGTTGATACAGGCGACCCGGCCGGTGCCCTTTTCGGCCTTCGGCTTCCGCCCGGTCGAGGTGCAGGATCGCTATGCGCTGATCGAACAGCGCTTCCGCCTGCCGGATGATTACGTCGTGCTGACCAATGCCAAGGCGGAAATCCGGCTGGATTACATCTATGCCGATGATCTCCCCGCCGGCTCGATGCTGCTGGTCCATGTCAACGGCCACAACATCCGCCTTCTGCCACTCAGGGGCGAGGCCGGGCGGTTGATCGAACAATTTCCCTTGCGTTTTGAGGCGCGCTATCTGCAAGCCGGAGCCAACAACCTCGCGTTCGAGGTGATGGTCCCCGGAGACCCGCCTGATCTTCCCTGCCCGGTCTGGGACAACCCGGTGCTGGCGATCGGCGCGGAATCCACCATCAACGTGCCCTACAGCCCGTCGATGTATCTGCCGGACATGCATTTCGCCTTCCGCGCCCTGACCCCGCAAAGCGTGCAGCCCCAGGCCCATGCAGCGCGCTCCTATGATGCGGATGACCTGATCACCCTGCGCGCCGCGCTGGCGGGAAGCATGACCGGCCGGAGCGATACCGGCGCGCGCCTGCATCTTCTGTCGCTTGATGATCTGGCAAGTCTGCCGCTGGGGGGGCATCCGGTCAACCGTCAGGTGATTGAGAACGTGCTTCTGGGCGGCGACGATACCGCGGTACAGCCCATGGCCAGCGAGGGTCTGGGTGGCAGCCTGTTACGCATGACCGGCGACACCGGCGGCATGCGCCAGCCCCCGGCGGCGGTTTCGTCGGGCTGGGACCGGGCAGTGGGCCTGTTCAACACCGCGCTGCAGTGGATGCACCCGCGTTCCGGCGGACTGCTGGAACAATGGCTGCGCCAGCAACGCGGTCAGGCGATCCTGCTTCAGCTTGACACTGAGCGCCCTGACAATCTCTGGCTTCTGCGCTCGGCGGGCACCGATATTGCCGGGCTTGCCTCGGCCATTGTGGCGGCGCGCACCATGGCCGACGGACCACGCGGGCAGGTGTCGGTTCTGGACAGCGCCGGGCGCTGGCAGAACTGGATCGCACCAGACCGCCAGCCGGTGCTGCTGGAACCGATTTCACCGCGCAACCTGCGCCATGTTCTGGGCAATCTGGTTTCGGCCATGCCCATCCGTTATGTTTCAGTCCTTTTTCTTCTGGCCCTTGTCGCTGCTCTGGTAGCCCTGCGGCTTGTCATTTCCACGCGGGAGCAGCAGCAATGAATCGTCGTAATTTCCTGACATTGCTGGGTGCGGCCCCGGTTTTTGCCGGTGCGTCAGGAATGGCCCGGGGGCAGGGAATCTTGTTGCAGCCGCGTGATCTGGCGGTCAGCGCCCGCGCCACCTGGGAAAGCTGGAAAAGCGGCTATCTGCAACCGGACGGGCGGGTGGTTGACCGGCTGCAATCCAACGCCAGCCATTCCGAGGGGCAGGGCTATGGCATGGTTCTGGCCACTGAATTCGGTGATCATGAGGCCTTTCGCCGGATGCTGGACTGGACTGAGATGAACCTTGCGGTGCGCGCAGACGGGCTACTGGCATGGCGCTACCTGCCCGAGGCGCCGGACCAGGTGCCGGACCGCAACAACGCCTCGGATGGCGATCTGTTCTTTGCCTGGGCGCTGCTGCGCGCCTCGCGCAAGTTCTCTGAGAATGACTATCTGACCCGCGCCACGCGGATCGCAACGACACTGGCCGAAAAGTGCATCCTGCCCAGCCCCGCCGACACGGGCGAGCTGCTGTTCCTGCCCGCCGTGCATGGCTTTGTCCATGAGGGCAGCATGGTGATCAATCCCAGCTACCTGATGCCGCTGGCGATGCGCGAACTGGCTGCCGCGACCGGGGTCAGCGCGCTGGCGGTCGCCGCGCAGCACGGCGAGGCGCTGACGATGCGGCTGGCGCTTGACGGGCTGGTGCCGGACTGGATCAGCGTGACCCGCGACGGCATCTCGGCCGCCGAGGGCTTCAGCCCGAATGCCGGGTATGAGGCGATGCGTGTGCCGCTGTTCCTTGTCTGGTCTGGGCATGGCAGCCATCCCGCCGTGCAGCAGATGATGCGCGTCTATGAGCGCACGGTGGGCCCCGGCCTGCCGGTTCCCACGCTGATCGAGCCCGCCTCGGGCGTTGTGCTGGAGGCCTCGGATGATCCGGGGTATCGTGCGCTTGCGGGGCTGATTTCCTGTGCCGGGCGGGTCGGACGTGTCGGGGCTGACATGCCCGCCTTTGACCATGCCCAACCGTATTATCCGGCGACACTGCAGATGTTCGTGATGATCGCCGCCAATGAGGTATCTCCTGAATGCGTGCCTGTGTGACTTTTCGATTTCCCCGCCTGTTTCCTCTCTCCGACCTCCCGCGTATGAGGGCATCAGCCGCTGCCCTTGCGATTGCGCTGGCACTGGTGCCGGGCCTGCCCGCCATGGCGCAGGTGCCCGGTTCCGAAGACCTGCGCGCCCTCATCTACTACCTTGACCATAACGACCAGCGCTCTGTTCAGGCCGAGATGCGCCGCCTGCGCGCCCAGTTCCCGGGCTGGACCCCACCCGGCGATCTGCAGCAGTTGCGCAGTCAGGGGCAGGCCCCTGCGGCCAGTGCCGATGTTGCGGGCATCTGGGCGCGGATCGAGCGCGGTGACCATTCCGGCGCGCGCGCGCTGATCGACCAGAACCGCCAGCGCGTCCCGGGCTGGTCGCCGGATGCGGAAATGCTCAGGGTGCTGGAACTCAACGAAAGCCAGCAGGCCTTTGACGCGGCGGTTGCGCGCCGTGATCATGGCGCCGCAATCGCCGCCGCCCGCCGCAGCCCCGGGCTGATGCGCTGTGACCGGATCAACAACGCCTGGCAACTGGCTGAAATGTATCATGGCGCGGGCCAGACAGAGAACGCCGTGGCCACCTATCGCGGTGTGCTGGGCAGTTGCACCGGCCCCGCCGAAGTGGTGCCGACGCTGGAGAAGGCCAATGAAATCGCCTCGCTTGACCAGCTGAGCGCCCTGTTCCAGACCGCGCGCACCACGGCGCCGGGCAACTCAAGCGCCCTTGACGCGCTGGAGCTGCGCCTGCGCGCGGGCCGGGGGGCTTCGGCACCCGTCGTCGCTGCCGCTCCGCGCACCGGCACGCAACCCGCCGCCCCTGCAGCCCCCGCCATTCAGCCTGCCACTGCCGCGCCCTCGGGGGCTGCGGTGCCGGCCAGCGTGCCGCCTTCGGCTCAGGGCAATCTGGCGCTGCGCGGCGATCCGCGCATTGCCCGCGCCCGCGCCCTCAAGGAAGCGGGCGACTGGGCCAGCTGCCTTGCCCATTCCGCCAATCCGCGCTCATTGGAGCTGCTGTATGAGCGCGCCTGGTGCGCCTATAATCTGGACCGCGCGGGCGAGGCGCTTTCGGCCTTCGCCACCGTTGCCCGCGGGGGTTCCGGGCTGGGCGGTACCGTGGTGCGGGATGCGAATTTCGGCCTGACGCTGGCTTATCTGGCCCATACCATGACCGAAGAGGCCGCGCGCGTCGCTGCCGCAACCAACCTTGAACGCACCCAGCGGATAGAGGTTGAAACCATCATTCTGGACCAGCGCGGGGTGCGCGCCTATCACCTGCGCGAATATGAGCAGTCCATCGCGTATTTTGACGCGCTCGAAACTCTCAATGGGACACTGCGGCGCGATCTGGCGATGCTGCGCGCCTATGCGCATATGAACCTGCGCAACATCGATACCGCGCGCGACCAGTTCTCACGCCTGCATGCACAGCTCGCCACGCCCGAGACCCGCGAGGCACTTCAGGCGCTTGCCGGGATGGCGAGCGGTGAGTAGCGCGCCCGCGCCCCAGCCCCCCGGCCCGGGGGGCGCTGTGCCCGAGGTGGTTCTGCATCTCGGCGCCCATGCCACCGATGAGGGGCAGATCGCGCAATGGCTGGCGCGCAACACCGCCACGCTTGAAAATCAGGGGCTGGCGCTTCCCGCACCGCGCCGCTTTCTGGCGATGATCTCGCAGGCACTGGCTGCCCATGGCCCGGGCGGCCCGGCATCGGAGGCCCGCGAAAACGCGCTGCTGCGGGAACTGGGGCTGGGTGCGGCGGGCGAAGCAGGGCGGCGGCGTCTGGTGGTCAGCGCGCCGGGGTTGCTGGGGCCTGTCGGGCAGGTCATCGCGCCTGAGGGCTTTTATATCAAGGATGTCGCGCGCCGGGTCTATGGCCTGCGGGTGTTGTTTCCCCGGACGAGGCTGCATTTCATGCTGGCCGTCCGCGGGGCCGGGGGCTTTCTGCCCGCGCTTTTGGCGCCGATGCCCGAGGGCGCTGCCGATACCCTGCTGCCGCATCTGGACGAGGATGTGCTGCCCTGGTCGCTTCTGGTCTCCACCCTGCGCCAGCAGGCGCCCGCCGCCCGGCTGACCGTCTGGCGCCATGAGGATCTGCCACAGGTCTGGCCGCAGGTTCTGGCCTCGCTGGTCGGCGCAGGCCGTCAGGTGCCGATCGAAGGGATGGTCGATTTCGCCGCCATGGGGCTTTCGGCCGAGGGCAGATTGCGCGCGGAGCGCTACCTTGCCACCAATCCGCCCGGCGACGCGGCGGCGCTGCAAAAGGTCATGGCCCTGTTCAGCGGGCGTTTCGGCAACCAGCCGGACCGCGCCATCGACACGGCCCTTCCCGGCTGGGCGCTTCAGCAGATTGCCCGGCTTGAGCGCAGCTATGACACCGAATGGGCCGATATCGCCAGCCTTGAGGGCGTCCGTGCGCTAAGTTGACGGCGGGCTGAGGGCGCTTGGCATTTTCAGCACCGGCGGCTTCCGGCGTCAGGTGATGACATCCGGCGCATTGCGGCCCGTGCGGGCCTGAACACCGGCAAGGGCATCAACGGCGGCGATGACCGGGGCGAGGGCGTGTTGCGGGTCCTGCGCGGTGTCCTGTGCATCATAGCGCTCAAGATAGACGCGCAGTGTCGCCCCCTCGGTTCCCGTGCCGGACAGGCGCAGCACGGCGCGCGCCCCGCCCTCAAAATCAATCTCGATACCCTGCGCCGTGGCGGTGCTGCCATCGACGGGGTCGGTATAGGCAAAGTCGCGCGCCTCGGTGACTGCCAGCCCGGCGGCGGTGCGGCCCTTGAGGGCGGGCAGGGCGCTGCGCAGATCACGCATCAGTTGCGCGGCGATCCCGCTGTCCAGCGCCTCATAATCGTGGCGCGAGTAATAGTTGCGCCCGAAGCGCGCCCAGTGATCGGCCATCAGATCGGCCACCGGCATCTTGCGCTCGGCCAGAATGTTGAGCCACAGAAGCACTGCCCAGAGCCCGTCCTTCTCGCGCACATGGTCTGACCCGGTGCCCGCCGATTCCTCGCCGCACAGCGTGGCCATGCCCGCGTCCAGGAGGTTGCCGAAGAACTTCCAGCCGGTCGGCGTGGCAAAGGCGGGGATGTTCAGCGCCTCTGCCACCCGGTCAACCGCGCGGCTGGTCGGCATCGAGCGGGCAACGCCCTTCAGCCCGGTGCGGTAGCCCGGCACCAGATGGGCATTTGCCGCCAGCACCGCCAGACTGTCCGAGGGCGTCACATAAACCCCGCGCCCCAGAATCATGTTGCGGTCACCGTCGCCGTCCGAGGCGGCGGCGAAATCCGGTGCATCGGGTGCAAAGACCGCATCCACCAGCGCTTTCGCCCAGACCGGGTTGGGGTCAGGATGACCACCGCCGAAATCCGGCAGCGGAACGGCATTGAGAACAGAGCCGGGTGCCGCGCCCAGCCTGCGCTCCAGAATTTCCACGGCATAGGGGCCGGTCACGGCGTGCATCGCGTCAAAACGCAGTTCAAATCCGGTCTGAAGAAGCGCGCGTATCGCATTGAAATCGAAAAGGGTTTCCATAAGGTCGGCGTAGTCAGAGACCGGGTCAACCACCTCGACGATCATCGCGCCCAGTTGCTGCTCGCCCAGTCGGTCCAGCGGCAGGTCGGGCGCATCAAGCGACAGCACTTCCTCCACCCGGGTGCTGGCCTCATAAATCTGTTGTGTCACGCTTTCCGGGGCCGGGCCGCCGTTTGGGGTGTTGAATTTGATGCCGAAATCCTCATCCGGCCCGCCGGGGTTGTGGCTGGCAGACAGGATGACCCCACCGTCCGTGCCGCGTTTGCGGATCAGATGCGAGGCTGCGGGCGTGGACAGAAGCCCGCCTTGCCCCACGATCACCCGCGCCGCGCCTGAGGCCGCCGCCATGCGCAGGATGATCTGCACGGCATGTTCGTTGAAATAGCGCCCGTCGCCGCCCAGCACCAGAACCTTGCCCGCAACGCCGCCGATACCGTTCCAGATGCTCTGGACGAAGTTTTCCAGATAGCCCGGCTCAATGAAGACCCGGGTTTTCTTGCGCAGGCCCGAGGTTCCGGGTTTCTGCCCGGCGATCGGGCGGGTGGGGGTCCGAAGCGTTTCCATCGTCTTTCCTGTCGGTTACGGCCCGTTGCTGTGACGCCCGGCTGGGAAGGTGTCTGTGCGGGGTCTGGCCTGATTCGTCCTTGATACCCGTGGTCTGTAACAGGCTCCGGGCGGGGATAAGGCCGGAAAGCGGCAAAGGCAGGCAAAGGCTGCAGCACGGTGGAGCGCGCCGCAGCAGCAGGGTCAGCGGCTGGCTTCGGTCAGCCGGCGTTTCACATAATCCGAGACATGGGTGATCATTGGCTTCATATGCGTTTCTTCGTCGCGGAAGAAGTGATCGGCGCCTTCGATCTCGGTATGGGTGATGGTGATTCCCTTCTGCTCATGAAGCTTGTTCACCAGCCCCGTCACATCGCGTGGCGGGGCGATACGGTCGGCAGTGCCGTTGATGATCAGGCCCGAGGCCGGGCAGGGCGCGAGGAAGCTGAAATCATACATATTCGCGGGCGGCGCGACCGAGATGAAGCCGGTGATATCAGGGCGGCGCATCAGCAGTTGCATACCGATCCACGCACCAAAGCTGAAGCCCGCCACCCAGCAATGCCGCGCGTTCTGGTTCATCGCCTGAAGGTAATCCAGCGCCGAGGCCGCATCGGACAGCTCGCCGATGCCCTGATCATACTCGCCCTGACTGCGCCCGACGCCGCGGAAGTTGAACCGCAGCACCGAAAATCCGAGTGCATGGAACGCGTAATGCAGGTTATAGACAACCTTGTTGTTCATCGTCCCGCCAAACTGCGGATGCGGATGCAGGACGATGGCGATGGGTGCATCGCGGTTGGGTTGAGGGTGGTAGCGTCCTTCCAGACGGCCTTCGGGTCCAGGGAAAATCACTTCGGGCATCGGGCCACCTTTGCACAATCGGCATCTGGTCAGGCGTCCGGCTTCTTCGTTGACTCAAGAAGTCGGATAACCTAGAACGTTTCTAACTTACCGCGTCGATAACCGAGGCGGGACCGGCGCGCGCGGGATAGCAGTTAAGCAAGCCCCGGTCGCGCGTCAATGAATTTGGTGAAATCCATGCGCGCTTGTGCCGCGTCAGGCGGGAAAAGGCAATGAAGCTCTCGACAAAAGGCCGATATGCGATGGTGGCGATGGTCGATCTCGCCCTTATCCTGAAGGGCGAGGAGGGGCGCCACGTCTCTCTGGCAGAGATTGCGCGGCGTCAGGACGTGTCGCTGGCCTATCTGGAGCAGCTTTTCGTCAAGCTGCGCCGGGCCGGGCTGGTCGAATCGGTGCGCGGCCCGGGCGGTGGTTACCGGCTGGCGCGCCCGGCTGCGGACATCCGGGTGTCCGAAGTGCTGGAGGCGGTCGAAGAGACGGTTTCGGCGCTGGAAACCGGGGCGGGAGCCTCGGGCGCGATTTCCGGCAGTCAGGCGCAATCCATGACCAACCGCCTGTGGGAAAGCCTTTCGGCGCAGGTTTACGTCTTTCTGCACCAGACGACGCTGGCTGATATCGCGGGCAACGGGCTGAAGCCCTGCCCGGCGGTGCCCGGCCTGTTCAGGGTGGTGGGATGAGCGCAAGGCTGTATCTGGACTGGAACGCCTCAGCCCCGCTGCGCCCCGAGGCGCGCGCGGCGATGATTGCGGCCATGGATGTGACCGGCAACGCCAGTTCCATCCATGCTGAGGGGCGCGCGGTGCGCGGCCTGATCGAGCGGGCGCGCGCGCAGGTTGCCATGGCGCTGGGGGCTGACGGGGCGGATATTGTCTTTACCTCGGGCGCGACCGAGGCGGCGGCGCTGGCCTGTGCCGGGCGCGGGCTGCATTGCGGCGGCATCGAGCATGATGCGGTCGCAGCCTGGTGCGCGGCAGATCTGCCGGTCGATGCACAGGGCATCGTCATGGTGACGGACCCCGCGCAGACGGCGCTGCAACTGGCCAATTCGGAAACCGGCATTGTGCAGGATCTGCCGGAGGGGCTGGCGGTGTCAGACCTGACGCAGGGTTTTGGCAAGTTGCCGGTGGCCTTCAACTGGCTGGGCTGCGCCATGGGGCTGGTTTCCGCGCACAAGCTGGGCGGGCCCAAGGGCGTGGGCGCACTGGCGCTGCGGCAGGGGCTGGACCTGTCGGCGCAGATACGCGGCGGCGGGCAGGAACTGGGGCGGCGCGCGGGCACTGAGAACGTGCTGGGCATCATCGGCTTCGGCGCGGCGGCCGAGGCGGCTGCGCGTGATCTTGCCGATGGCGTCTGGGAACAGGTTGCAGACACCCGAAATTGTCTGGAACAGGCACTGGAAGCAGATTGCGCAGGGATTATCTCAGTCGGTAAGGGCCTCAGGCGCCTGCCCAACACGCTGTGCCTTGTTTCCCCCGGCTGGAAGGGCGAAACGCAGGTCATGTCGATGGACCTTGCGGGCTTTGCGGTTTCGGCCGGTTCGGCCTGTTCGTCCGGCAAGGTGGCGGTCAGCCGGGTGCTGGGGGCCATGGGGCTGGATGTGGTCGCGGCGGGTTCGGCGCTTCGGGTGTCGATCGGACCGCAGATCACGCGTGAGGACGCGTTGCGCTTTGCGCAGACCTATGCAGCGGCGTGGAAAAGGGCGCGCGCGCGCCTGAAATGAGATGAGATGCGCGGGCACCGCCCGCAGGACAATGAAAAAAACGGGATTTGATAATATGGCGGCTTTGGACAACACGATGGATATCCGCGAAGGCGTGGACCGCGAAACAGTTGAAACCGTGCAGTCCATGGCGGGCAAATACAAGCACGGCTGGGAAACCGATGTCGAGATGGAGTTCGCGCCCAAGGGCCTGAACGAAGACATCGTGCGCCTGATTTCGGAAAAGAACGGCGAGCCGGAATGGATGCTTGAGTGGCGCCTTGGCGCGTTCCGGCGCTGGCAGCAGATGGAATCGCCTGACTGGGCGATGCTGAACATCCCTGAGATTGATTATCAGGACCAGTATTACTATGCCCGCCCCAAAAGCATGGCCGAGAAGCCCAAATCGCTTGATGACGTGGACCCCAAGCTGCTGGCCACCTACAAGAAGCTGGGCATCCCGCTGAAAGAGCAGATGATTCTTGCAGGCGTCGAGGGCACGGAAAACCGCAAGGTTGCGGTGGATGCGGTGTTCGACTCGGTCAGCCTTGGCACCACCTTCAAGGATGAGCTGGCGAAGGCCGGGGTGATCTTCTGCTCGATCTCGGAAGCGATCCGCGAGCATCCGGAACTGGTGAAGAAATATCTCGGCTCGGTCGTGCCGGTCAGTGACAACTACTTTGCCACGCTCAATTCGGCGGTCTTCTCGGACGGCTCGTTCGTCTATGTGCCCGCCGGGGTGCGCTGCCCGATGGAGCTGAGCACCTATTTCCGCATCAACGCCGAAAACACCGGCCAGTTTGAACGCACGCTTATTATTGCCGAAAAAGGTGCTTACGTAAGTTACCTTGAGGGCTGCACGGCGCCCAAGCGCGACATTGCCCAGCTGCATGCGGCGGTCGTCGAAATCGTGGTGCTGGAAGATGCCGAGGTCAAATATTCGACCGTGCAGAACTGGTATCCCGGCGATGAGGACGGCAAGGGCGGCATCTACAACTTTGTCACCAAACGCGCCGATTGCCGCGAGGCCCGCGCCAAGGTGATGTGGACGCAGGTGGAGACCGGATCGGCGATCACCTGGAAATACCCGTCGTGCATTCTGCGCGGCGAGGAATCCTCGGGTGAGTTCTATTCGATCGCCATCACCAACAACTGGCAGCAGGCCGATACCGGCACCAAGATGATCCATCTGGGCAAGAACTCGCGCTCGCGCATCGTGTCCAAGGGGATCAGCGCCGGCCATGCCCAGAACACCTATCGCGGGCTGGTGTCGATGCATCCCAAGGCCACGAACAGCCGCAACTATACCCAGTGCGACAGTCTGCTGATCGGCGATCAGTGCGGCGCGCATACGGTGCCTTATATCGAGGTGCGCAACTCGTCGTCGCGCGTTGAGCATGAGGCGACGACCTCGAAGGTCGATGATGACCAGCTTTTCTACTGCCGCTCGCGTGGCATGGATGAGGAAGAGGCCGTGGCGCTGGTGGTGAACGGTTTCTGCCGCGAGGTGTTGCAGGCCCTGCCGATGGAATTTGCCATGGAAGCACAGGCGCTGGTCGCCATTTCGCTTGAAGGCAGCGTGGGTTGACGGGTGCGGCGGCGCGCGGTGGCGCGCCGTTCCGGCCGGTATGGTGAACGGGGGTCGCGATGAACTGGAAATGGCTGTTGAGCACCGCTGAGCCGCGCGCGCGCTATGTGCTTCTGGTGGCGGTCGGTGTGGTGGTGATGATGACGGTGACCTATTCGATCTGGGCGCCCGGCGGGCGGATCATGGCGGCCTTCGCGGCCGTTGCGGCTGTCGTCATCAGCCATGTCTCCGCCAAGCTGATCATGAAGCAGTAAGCCGCGATGTCAGATGAACCCAAAAATGGCCCGATGCCGCCGCTGAAGCTGTACTGGTGGCGCGCGCAGCCCAATTTCGGCGATGCGATCAACGCCCGGATTGTGGGGCAGGTGGCGGGCCGCGATGTGGAATGGGCGCGCATCGACAAGGCCGGTATTCTGGCCATCGGCAGCGTTCTGGGGTTTGAGGCCACGATCCGGCGTTTGCAGCTTCCGCCAGCGCAACAGCCGCTGATCTGGGGTTCGGGACTGCTGACCGATCCGGGCGACAGCTTTGCCGGGGTACGGGTGGGTGCGCGCTGTCTTGCGGTGCGTGGCCCGCTGACGGCGGAAAAGCTGCCCGGGTTTGACGGGGTTCAGGGGGATGCCGGGCTGCTCTGCCCGCAGATCCTGCCGTTTGAAGGGGTGCGTGCCGAGATGGCCTATGTGCCGCATCACGCGCAATGGAAGAACCCTGACAAGCTGGAGGCGCTTCAGGCCGAAGGCCTTCGCCTTATCGATGTGCGGCAGGCTGACCCCTGGGATGTCGTCGCGCAGATCGC
This sequence comes from Pararhodobacter sp., assembly GCF_036802785.1. Lineage (GTDB taxonomy): Bacteria > Pseudomonadota > Alphaproteobacteria > Rhodobacterales > Rhodobacteraceae > Pararhodobacter. The sequence goes on along the minus strand of NZ_DAIRVN010000026.1, from coordinate 35,400 downwards.
TGGTTGTGAGATGGTGATTTCCGCCAGCCTGCACGGGCTGGTGGTGGCCGATGCCTATGGTATCCCCAATCTCTGGGCACCGGCGAGTGACTGGATGGCGCGCGAAGGTGCGTTCAAGTTCGCGGATTACTTCGCCTCGGTCGGGCGCAGGGGCGCGGGCCCCGTGCCGCTGGATGAGGCCCGCAGGCTGGCCGCGCGCGGCGCTGTGGGCTTTGACTGCGCCGCCGGGGTTGAGCGCGCGCAGAAAGATCTGACTTCGGTGCTGAAGGCGGCGATGGCCGCCAAAGCGCCGGCAATGGAAAGCTGAGCCGGTCCGACCGGGCTGGCAACGGAAGATGGATGAGGAATAAAATGCTGGAAATCAAAAACCTGCACGTCAAACTTGAAGAAGAGGACAAGGTGATCCTCAAGGGCGTTGACCTGACGGTCGAGGCGGGCAAGGTGCATGCGATCATGGGCCCCAACGGCTCGGGCAAGTCAACGCTGGCCTATGTGCTTTCCGGGCGCGAAGGCTATGCGGTGACCGAAGGTTCGGCCCTGCTTGAGGGCGCCGAACTGCTGGACATGGAGCCGGAAGAGCGCGCCGCGGCGGGGCTGTTTCTGGCGTTTCAATATCCGGTCGAAATTCCGGGTGTCGGCAACATGACCTTCCTGCGTACCGCCGTGAATGCGCAGCGCAAGGCGCGCGGCGAGGAAGAGATGTCTTCGACCGAGTTCCTCAAGCTGATCCGCGCCAAGGCCAAGGATCTGAAGATCGACGCCGAGATGCTCAAGCGCCCCGTCAACGTGGGCTTTTCGGGCGGCGAGAAAAAGCGCAACGAAATCCTGCAGATGGCGATGCTTGAGCCGCGCATGTGTGTGCTGGATGAGACGGACTCGGGCCTTGATGTGGATGCGATGAAGCTGGTGGCTGACGGCGTGAACGCGCTGCGCAAGGACGGGCGCGGGTTTCTGGTGATCACCCATTACCAGCGCCTGCTGGACCATATCAAACCCGATGTCGTGCACATCATGGCCGATGGCCGCATCATCAAGACCGGCGGACCGGAACTGGCGCTTGAGGTCGAGCATAACGGCTATGCCGATATTCTGGCCGAGGTGCAGGCATGAGCGCGCAGGCCAGAGCAGGGACGCGCGCGGCGCGGTTTCAGGCGAAACTGGCCGCCACCGAAACGCAGCTTTCGGGGCTGGCACTGCCCGCCAGCAGCGGCTGGCTGAAGCGCGCGCGCGAAGGGGCGCTTTCGCGGCTCAAGGCCATGGGCCTGCCCGAGAAGCGCGACGAATACTGGCGCTACACCGACCCGGCGCGGCTTGCCGGGGCCACGGTTGCACCCGCCAAGGTGTTTCAGGCCACCGATGAGAAAGCCATTTTTGACAATATCGACCGGCTGAAGCTGGTCTTTGTCGATGGTGTGTTTGACGCCGGTGCCTCGGACGAACTGGCGCTGGAAGGGATCGAGATTTCGCGTCTGGTGGATGCCGGGCAGCGCGATATCCACTGGGCGAAAGACCTTTACGGCGCGCTTGAGGCCGATGGGCAGCACCCCGTGGAGCGCCCGCTGGCGGTGCGCAACACGGCGCTGGCAAGCGATGGCGTGCTGATCCGGGTGACCGGCAAGCCCTCGAAACCCGTGTCGCTGGTCTATCGCCGTGCGTCCGAGCAGGCCGAGGCCGTGCTGCACCATGTGATCCGGCTGGAACCGGGCGCCGAGCTGACGCTGCTGGAAAACGGCCCCGTCGCGGCGCGCTTCTCGGTCGATCTTGAGGCTTGTATCGCCGATGGTGCGACGCTGCACCATGTGCGCGCGCAGGGCCGCGACCATGAGCGCAGCGGCATCACCCATCTTTTTGCCCGGCTGGGCGAGAAGAGCGTGTTCAAGTCGTTCACCATGTCGGCCAATGGCGCCGTGCTGCGCAACGAGGCGGTGATCTGGCTCAATGGCAAGGGCGGTTCGGCCCATGTCGCCGGTGCGGCGATGGGCGACGGCGCTTTCCATCATGATGACACGGTCTTCATCACCCATGCCGCCCCCGATTGCGAAAGCCGTCAGGTGTTCAAGAAGGTGCTGCATAACGGTGCGGTGGGCGTGTTTCAGGGCAAGATTCTGGTGAAACAGATCGCGCAGCTGACCGATGGCTACCAGATCAGCCAGGCGCTTCTGCTTGATGAGAACAGCCAGTTTCTGGCCAAGCCCGAGCTGGAAATCTATGCCGATGATGTGAAATGCTCGCACGGCTCCACCTCGGGTGAGATTGATCCGGACCAACTGTTCTATCTGCGCGCGCGCGGTGTTTCCGAGAACGAGGCGCAGGGCCTTCTGGTGCTGGCTTTCCTGGCCCAGGCGGTGGAAGAGATCGAAAGCGACGTGCTGGCCGATGAGATCCGCAACCGGCTTCAGGGCTGGGTCAACCGGCACCGGCGCTGAGGCGCTGACAGGAGGCTGAAATGGCCGTCAGTGCCGACATCCTGCGCAGCTACCGCGCCCCGCGCGCGGTGCTGCGCGACCGCCTCGCCCGCGGCCCGCATGCGGGCCGCGAGGGGCGAGCGCTGGTCTATCTGATGATCGCCTGCGGTCTGATCTTTGTGGCGCAGTGGCCCCGTCTGGCGCGGCAGGCGCATCTGACCGACGAAGTGCCGTTCGAGGCGCTGATGGCGGGAGCGTTGTTTGGCTGGATGTTTCTGGCGCCTCTGTTTTTCTATGCCGTCGGGGCGCTTCTGGGTCTGGCTTTGCGCATTGTGCGGCGTGGTACGGACCCTTTCGCCGCGCGGCTGGCGCTGTTCTGGGCTTTGCTGGCGGTCAGCCCGCTGGTTCTGGCTCAGGGCGCGCTTGCCGCATTGGTGGGGCCGGGAATTCTGGTGCTGATAACGGGTTTGGCGGTGGTCGCGGCGTTTCTGGCGATCCTTGTCGCCGGGCTGCGCGCGGCGCTTGCTGCCGGTGATGCACAGGCGTAAGGGAGCGACATGATCAAGCCTGACCTCAAGACTTTGGTGCGCCTCTCGGTAACCGAGCCCGAAAAGGGCGCGGCGGCCATTCTTGCCCTCAACCCGCCGCTGCCCGCGCGCTGGATGCTGATGGGCTTTGCCGTCACGCTGGGTGTGGTGCTGGCCTACCTGCTGCCGGTGCTTTCCGGGCGCGGCGGCGATCTGCCCATGCCTTTCGTGGCGGCAGGCGTTCAGGGCGGCATGAACATTGCCGCCGTCGTGCTGGCCACCACCGTGGGGCGGATGTTCGGCGGTCGCGGCCGGTTCGAGGATGCGCTGCTGCTGGTCGGCTGGCTGCAGCTTCTGATGTCCGGGGTGCAACTGATCCAGCTTGTCGCCATGCTGGTGATGCCGCCTCTGGCCGGGCTGATCATGGTGGCAGCGGTCGCGCTGTTCTTCTGGCTTCTCAGCGGCTTTGTCAGCACGCTGCACGGCTTCAAGTCACGCTTCATGGTGCTGCTGGGCACGCTGGGCACGCTTTTCGCGGCCGCCTTCGTGCTGTCATTCGTCCTGCTCCTTCTGGGGTTTGAGCTGCCGGAGCTGGGCGATGTTTGATGTCGATAAGGTGCGCGCTGACTTTCCCATCCTGTCGCGCCAAGTGAATGGCAAGCCGCTGGTCTATCTGGACAACGGTGCCTCGGCGCAAAAGCCGCAGGTGGTGATTGATGCCGTGGCCCGCGCCTACAGCCACGAATATGCCAATGTTCACCGGGGCCTGCACTATCTGTCCAACCTTGCCACCGACAAATACGAGGCCGTGCGCGGGACCGTGCAGCGCTTCCTGAATGCCGGGCATGAGGATGAGATCCTGTTCACCTCGGGCACGACCGAGGGGGTCAACCTTGTCTCCTATGGCTGGGCCGCGCCCCGGCTGCAGGCGGGCGATGAGATTGTGCTCTCGGTGATGGAGCATCACGCCAATATCGTGCCATGGCATTTTCTGCGTGAGCGGCAGGGTGTGAAGCTGGTCTGGGTCGATACCGCGCCTGACGGCTCGCTGGACCCGCAGGCGGTGCTGGAGGCGATCACCCCCCGCACAAAGCTGGTGGCGCTGACCCATATGTCGAATGTGCTGGGCACGGTGGTGGACATCCGCACCATTGCCGAGGGGGCGCGGGCGCGCGGCGTGCCGGTGCTGGCCGATGGCAGCCAGGCGGTGGTGCATATGCCGGTGGATGTGCAGGCGCTGGGGGTGGATTTCTACCCGATCACCGGGCACAAGCTTTACGGCCCCTCCGGCTCTGGCGCGATCTATATCCGGCGTGAGCGGCAGGCCGAGATGCGGCCCTTCATCGGCGGTGGCGACATGATCCGCGAGGTGACGCGCGACAGCGTTACCTATAACGACCCGCCCCACAAATTCGAAGCAGGCACGCCGGGCATCGTGCAGCAGATCGGCATGGGCGTGGCGCTGGAATATCTGATGGCGCTGGGGATGGAGAACATCGCCGCCCATGAGAAGCGTCTTGGCACCTATGCCCGCGCGCGGCTGAAGGGGCTGAACTGGCTGCAAATTCAGGGCGATGCACCGGGGAAGGGGGCGATATTCTCGTTCACCATGACATCGGGCGCGCATGCGCATGACATCTCCACCGTGCTGGACAAGAAGGGCATCGCCGTGCGCGCAGGCCAGCATTGCGCCGCGCCGCTGATGGAGCATCTGGGCGTCAATGCCTCGTGCCGGGCCTCTTTCGCGATGTATAACACCGAGGCCGAGGTTGACGCACTGGTCGACGCGCTGGAGTTCTGTCACGAACTCTTTGCCTGATTTCCGGCATTTTCGCCGTTGCGGCATGGCGCCCGCAAGGGTATAGACGAAGCGCGCACCAATGCCTTGGCGTGGTGCGCAGGAAATGATGGTCGCATAGCTCAGCTGGATAGAGTACTACCCTCCGAAGGTAGGGGTCGCAGGTTCGAATCCTGCTGCGACCACCATCATTTCAAAGGCTTAAGCGGTTTTTTCGTCAGGTCGCGTCGGTTGCGGGCCCCGTTGGTGCCTGCCCGGCGAACCAGCCCCCGGATGCGCAAAGCGCGCGCGCTTGGTCCGGCCCGTTTGCCTTCTCTCCTCAACATCATTCCCCGGCGCTGCGGTGGCACAGGTGCTTTGCGGCGCGCCCCTTTTCAGCGGCGTGCCTCCGCCATCCCGGCGCCAATCTGCTGGATCGATGAACGCATTTGCGGTATCGGGTAGCCTGAGCGGTATTTTGTGAAGTGACAGACCCTCAGAAATGGGGCCGTCTAATGATACGGAGTAGGGTGAAGGTGGTGCAAAACGGCTACCCGGTGGCGCGCAACATGCCGCTTTTCAATCAGACAAAGCGGATATCCGAAACTGGCCTTGACGCCCCAAGATATTCAGAACTCAGGGTTGGTGCCAAATGAGCAATGCATCGGTGATCGCGGCTTCCCGTTTGTATTGGCAGCTGGGCCGGTGGGAAGATCTGGCAGCGATTGAGGTACCCATTTCAACCGCTGACGCAATGTCTGATGAGGATGTGGAACTCGCGCTTTATAAGTCTCATGCCCTGTTCCAGATCGGCGAAATCGACGAGGGAAGCGCCTTGGTACGCTCACTGGCGGCGGTGGGTATCAGCAGATCTCTGATACTGGAAAGCCTGTGGAGCGGCGCGCAAAGCACGCTGGCCCGGATCGCCATGCTGTCAGGAAACGGGAAGGCCGCAAGGTCTGCCATTGCGGCGGCAGCGGAACGGAGTGGCGGGTGCGGCGACGGTGAGGCAATCGCTGAAATGCGGGCGCGCAATGAATGGTCCCGGGTTAAAACCCCTTCTGGCGAAGAGTTTGAACATAGCGCGGCGCAGCGGAAGCTCTTCATTGATTGTGGCGGCTTTGATGGCTGTTCCGCGCTCAAGTTCCTGCTCTCATTTCCTGAGTTTGACGTGGTTACCTTTGAACCTAACCCTGCGATGTGGCGATACTTCACGGACATTCCGACGCAGTTAATCAAGAAGGCCGCATATACTTATGATGGCAGCGTCAGTTTCCGGATTGATGCCATTGACGGAACCGGAAGCTCGCTTGTTGAAAGCAAGAAGGTAGACAACCGGGGAATAATGACAAATGAAGAGAGCCCCCTAATCCTTGCGCCGTGCATTGATTTGTCTGCCTTCGTTGAACGGATGGCGACCCAATATGACAAGATCGTCTTGAAACTGGATGTCGAAGGCGCGGAATACGACATTCTGGAAAAGATGCTCGAAGACGAAACGCTCTCACTGGTAGATCAGCTCTATTGCGAATTTCATCATGAGAAAATGGATATCGAACTGTCGCGCCATCGCGACATACTGGCCCGCGCCCGGGCCGTTACCCACGTTGAACCATGGGATTCTCACTATTCTGTTTTCAAGCTTGCGCCAGCGGATACTGAAGAGCAGTTGCAGATCCGGAAGAGAATAATCAAAGATATCAAGCGGGTTCGCCGGAATACTTTGAAGCTTAGGTGGTGACTATGAGTTTTTCTGAAAACAAGGTAATCGCAGACAGACTTTTGTTGCGTGGAAACTACCCGGATTCCATTCGTGCCTATGTCGCTTCAATTCTTGAACAGCCGGAATACGCGGATCTCCTTGGTTTTAATCTGGCGCTCGCCCGGAGGCGCTGGCGGTCCGAGCGTTCGGGCAAAGCGCCAACTGTGGCCGTTTGCGGCTGGGAACTGTCGCATAACGCCGCCGGACGTGTAAGATCACTTGCTGATATCTGGCGGGAAATCACCTCTACCGAGATTATCGGTGCCAGCTTTGAGCATTGGTCAGACACGCTTTGGGCGCCGCTTGGAAATATGGATATTCCCTGCCATAGAATTCACGTTTCCGATGATCGTCAGTTTTTGCGAAACGCGCTTGAGCTGGTTCTGGCGCATCCCTATGACCTTGTCCATCTCTCCAAGCCACGTATGCCTAATATCTTGTTCGGGCTTCTCTACAAGATTATCTGGGATGCGAAGGTTATTGTCGATATCGATGATGAGGAACTGGGCGCTTTCAAGGAAGCAAGACCGCGATCACTGGAGGCGATGATTGAAGGGCAGGGCGGTACCCTGCGTTGGGACAAGCTCGCGCACGCGGAATGGACCGGCGTTGCGGTCGGATACACCAGTCATTTCGACGCGGTGACCGTTTCAAATGCTGCGTTGCAGGACCAGTATGGAGGCGTTGTCGTGCCACATGCGCGACCGGCCTCCTGGTTTAACGTGACGGATGAGCGGCGCAAACAAATCCGTGCCGCCCATGGCATCGAACCTGATAAAACCGTAGTGCTTTTCTTTGGCACACCACGCAGGCACAAGGGCCTTCTTGAAACAGCACAGGCGATCGCCGCGATGGGCAGAGAGGATTTATGCTTTCTGATCGTAGGTGATTTTCCCGACGAGAAACTGAAAACAGCGCTGGAAGAAGTCGGAGGCCTCGATATTCGTTTTCTTCCGGACCAGCCATACGAGCTGATTCCCGAAATCACCCAACTGGGCGATATTTGCGTCCTGCTGCAAAGCGAGACGTCTTTAATGGCTCGCTATCAGGTGCCCGCCAAACTGACGGACGCACTCGCTGCCGGAATTCTGGTGCTTCTGCAACCGACGCCTGCAACGATGGAATTTGTGGAGCGCGGCGTGGTAATTCCGACCAGCGCGGATCTGTTGACCCAAACGCTCAGGCGCGCGCTGGCGGATCCGATGGCGGCTGATTGTGTACGCGAAAACGGAAAAAAGCATTTTCGAACAAACCTTTCGGTTGAAGCCTGCGTACCGACACTGACCGCATTCCTGGAGAACCAGACACCACTGCCAAACCCGCGCTTGCTGCTGGAAAGCCCGAGACAGAAGCAACTGTTCGATGTGCTGGGCGGTTGGGGCGGGGTGCTGACTTCTGCCGGACAGGGGCGGCAGAACTCACAGACAGAGACGGAGTATACGCAGAAGGTGCCAGCGCAGATCGTCGTCTACTCAGTGTTGATTGGTGACTATGAGGATATTAAAGAGCCGGCGGTGCTTGATCCGGCGGTGCGATACATCCTGTTCACCGATAACCCAAAATTAAAAGCGGACCGCTGGGAAGTTATTCCAATAGACACACTTGGCCTGAGCCCGCGAAAAGCGTCCCGTCTGCCAAAGCTTCTGCCGCATCGCTACTTACCTGATCATGACGTCAGTGTTTATCTGGACGCCAGCCTTGAGATTGTCGAGCCGAATGTCCGAGAGATGGTTTCACAGTCACTTCTGGAAGCCGACATCGCTGCTTACCCGCATTTTCAACGCGATTGTATTTTCGCTGAGATTGATGAGTGCATTTCGAAAGACAAAGTCGATGCTATAGCCGCGCATTCCCTGATCGGGCGTTTGAAGGCAGAAGGATTCCCTGCCGAGCACGGACTCCTTGAAAACGCGTTTCTTATTCGGCGAGACACTCCAAAGATGCGCAGGTTGAATGACGCCTGGCATAAGGAGTTTCAGAAAGGTCCGGGACGTGACCAGTTTCATTTGATGTATCTCCTATGGAAACACCAGATCAAATGGCGCCGCCTCGATAACGCGGCACAATTCCGCAAGAGTCCTCATGTGCGGTTCAAGGCGCATACGGGTGCGCCCGATCCTGCTCTTAATGTCGACGGTATGAAGGCGCGGATCAATTGGGTCATCGGGGGGCCATCCAGTAAAGGATGGGCTTATGAAAACAATGCCCGCAGACTTATGTCGCGAATGCCGGAGTTTGACCATGTTGTTAATGATCCTGAGCCAAGTGATTGTGCCGTCTATTTCGACACTTTGATTCATCAGGAGTACCCAAAACCGGCGCAGCATTCTATTTTACGTCTCGGCGGTCCAAATCCGGTCAGGCGGCGCTTCGGTAACGATCCCGAGGCAATCGCGGAGGGGCTCTCGGTCTTTGATGCGATCATTCCTTTGAGTCAGGAACTCACGGAGATGGCAGAGCTTTCGTCCGCCACGCTCTTTCCGATACCGAACGGTCTGAATCTGAAACGCTTCCGACCGGGTAGCAGCAATTCCGAACACCGTGATTTTACCGTGGGTTTTGCCGGGAATTGCGTGTCGCGAATGGAAAGAGAGTTCAAAGGACTTGATCTGTTGGAGGTTGCCTCAAAACGAGCGGGGGTTATATTAAAAACGCTTCAAAAAGGGGAAAATCAGATCCCGCATGAGCGTATGGTCGAAGATTTCTATTCTCAGATTGACTGCCTGGTCCATCCGGTTGGGACCGGGAAAGAGGGCTGTTCAAACGTGGTTATGGAAGCCCTGTCCTGCGGTGTTCCGGTAATTACCACGCGCGAATGTGGATTTCATGGCGCAATGCTCACCGATGGCGCCAACGTGCTTTTTTGCGAGCGATCAACAGAGAACATCGCGGCGCAGATCATTCGATTGAAGAGTAATCCGGGTTTCGCCCGACGCCTCGGACTCTCCGGGGCGAAATTCGCTCGCGTTCATCATGATATTGATACTGTCGCGCATAAATTCCGACGTGCAGTTGTTGAAACTCTGAACGATGGCGCGGATTTCAAACGCGTGCGTCCTCGACTTCGAATCGCTATGATATCTACCACTTTCTGGCCTAAGTTCGCTGGAATGGAGATGATGGTTCATAACCTTGCGACTGCTCTACAGAGAATGGGAAACGACGCTGTCTTATTCACAAGGTCGGTGGTGGGAGATTATGTCGAGATCGAGCACGAATACGATCTGATCCGCGTTCCCATGGAGCAGACGGAACTGCGTCAAATGTTTGCAAAGAAACACCGTGAAGCTCCTTTTGATGCAATCTATGTTCAGGGAGCATATGCCGCAGCTACGCTTGCTCACGAGCTGAAAGAAGAGTTTGGTCTTCCGTTAATCTTGCGAACCCACGGCGAAGATATTCAGATTGAGGATGAGATAGGCTATGGTCTACGATTGAATCCCAAGAAGGCCGCTGTGATCCGTGAAAATATGCGGAAAGCGGACCTGAACGTTTCAATCAGTCGGCATGTCTTAAAACAAGCGCGCCCTCTTGCGCCGGCTTCCGATCACCGAGTAATTTCAAACGGTGTTGATGCCGATCACTTTGACCGACCGCGCAACAAGAAACTGCACGAACGGTTCAGTCTCCCACCCGAAACGGCTGTTCTACTCACCGTCGGCCGGAACATTGCGGCGAAATCCTTTCCTCTCGCGATAGAGGCACTTGCTAAAGTTCGTCGGTTGCATCCGGACGCTGTTTTGGTTCATGTGGGGAAGGAAGGAAATGGCGATGATTTAACTGAGGTTGCTGCAAAGCACGGTGTGTCAGATGCGTTTTTCCAATATGGGGAAGCGAATTATTTCGATATGCCCGACATTTATGCTTCTGCAGATATTTTCGTCTTTCCCTCCCGGCTTGAAACCTTCGGAAATGTCACGGTCGAGGCTATGGCGGCAGGTTTGCCCTGTGTGGAATTTGATTACGGGGCAAATGCAGACAAGATCGTTCGAGGGAAAACGGGTTTCATTCTTCCATATGGCGATGTGGAGGGAATGGCGCAGGCTATCACATCCCTATTGGGGAGCGCTGAGAAGCGCATGGAGTTTTCGGCAGAAGGGAAACGTCACGTTCGGCGGCGTTTCGATTGGAGAGCGATAGCAAGACAGTATCACAGCTGCTTCCTCGATTATAGTTTGCAGAAAGCCGCCCCGGCCCGCCAGATGCGACTCGCATTTGCGGCGGACAAGATGGTTCGCAACAAGGGCGGCGGGGGTGAGAAGTCTTTGACCTCTCTCGTCAATGCCATGGTGATGCGGGGCCACGAGGTGTTCCTGATTATCAAGGAACCTGGTGTTGAAAGCCATGAGAGTGCGTTTTATTCCCTTCATCCGGACGTTCGGCTTTGTAATATTTTGGGTTGGGAGAATGGAGAAACGGTCGCTTCTGAACAAAGACGTGACCTCCTTCTGAAGGATAAGATCAGGCAGATCGATCCTGATGTCGTCGTTGGTTTCTTCCTGCCTGAGTTCGGATTTATTGCGCGGGGCGTAGAGGGGCTCGATGTTCCGCTTGTCTTGTCTCATCGGAACGATCCGAAGGAAAAATTGCAGAACGTCGCCGAGCGCTATCCCAACCGGCTTGCGCATATAGAATTCGCCAACCGGCGCGCGCAGATGCTCACGGTTCAGATGCAAACGTATGTCGAGCTGTTGCCTGAGTTTGCCAGAAGTAAAGCGGTGGTCATTCCGAATTCCGTCCACCCGGTTCCGGATGCATTGAGAGCGAAGCCTGATGTGCCGGCCGTGCGGAATATTATTCTCAATGTGGCGCGTCTCGCTTCGGCAAAGAACCAGGAGCTTATGATCCGTTCATTTGCACGGATTGCTGAGGAGTTTACTGACTGGGATATCCATATTTATGGGGACGGCCCCCTGAGGGCTGATGTGGAGCGCTTGATTGACAGATATAATCTGGGTGAAAGAGTACTTCTCAAAGGGACGACACAGAATATTATGCCAGCCTACCGGAATGCCAAGATATTTGCTTTTCCTTCTCTTTATGAAGGATTTTCCCGGGCGCTTTCTGAGGCGATGATGCACGGGCTTCCCACTGTGGCGATTGAAGACTGTATTTGCTCACGCACCTTTATTCAAGAGAGTGGCGGCGGTATCGTTACGCCGGATGATGAAATACTTTATTCTGACGCACTTTCCGACCTGATCAGAGAACCGTCGCAGCGGCTGAAACTGGGCACGAAGGCGCGGCGCTATATCAGCCAGTTCACGCCGGCTCATGTTGATGCGGTTTGGGAAAGCCATATTCGGGAGGCCTGCAATTTGCGGCCGGTCCTGGAAGCACCGGGTGGAGGAAAGCGCGCATGAGGAAGGTTATTGCGGTAAATGCCAACAAAAGTTGGTATGAGGGTTATATACCGCTCTATATCCATTTTGCTTTGCGCGCCTGTCCTGATGCCGATGTTCTGGTTCATGTCATGGGGCCGGTTGACCCTATTATCCCGGCGACGCTCGATATACTCGGGGCCGACCGCTCGCGGTACAAGATCATCGAGAATTACAAGCTTGGGTACGGGCAGGCGGTGATTGGTGCGAAACTGGCGCGTTGGACGATGGATCACGACCTGATCCGAAGTTATGATCTGGCGTATATCGGGGATATTGACATGTTTCTTGCCGATGAAGGCGAGAATGATCTGTTTCGTCAGCATCTGAACCATACTCAAAAGCTGGGCGTGCCGATTTCTAACAAGGTGCGTGAAAATCAAGAACGGCTGACCGGCCTGCATTTCTTCGTTTGCGAGCCGTATTTTGATGCGCTAGGGGAGCGGATTTCCGAACTTGACGCCGAGATCATGGGTTTTGAGGGGAATGAGGCTGCGATGAGCAAGTACTATCCCAAGAGCGACGAGAAGGTGCTGTACCGGATGGTCAATGATGTGCGGCCGGAATGGATCGAGAGAATAAAGACCTCAAACTTCAGGCCCTATCACGGAGCGCATATGGGGAATTTCCGTAATACAGACAGCAAGGCCTATCGGTATCTGAGCGACTGTGTGGCAGCAAACCGGTTGTCGAGGAGCCAGACCTTGTATCAGACGGATATCTATATCCAGATGCGGAACATGGACCTGTTCGACCGTTGTCGTGATCTGCTTGCCGCGTATCCCAAGGTTGGGGAGGCATGCAGGCAATTTTTTGAATTTGTGGAGCGGCGCAAGAATATGCCTGCATTTGAGGGAGATTTGGAGAAATGATTTGTTAGATGTCGTTTGTCCAGCTGCCTTTTTTGGAAGAAGATTAATTTACGGTTCGATGTTTATCTTCGAAGATTCTTTCGGGGGTATTGAATTGTTGTTAACGCACAGCACTGAATCCGTTCGTGCAATCGTTTCTCGAAGTTCCTGGAGCGTGCAAGAATATTCTCCACGATTCCATCTCTGTATGCGTCATAATGTACCAATCCGATTCTAACTGGAATTGACTCGAGACCCATGATCTGAGCAATGCTCAAGCGATGCCCGCCTCCCCAGCAGGTAATCAACCGACCATCGCCGCCGATATGCACCCATATATCATCAGTGTTAGAAGGATCGTTGTTTAAATCGGCCTGAAGTGCAAGGGTACTGTACTGGCGTGCATACGCCACAACAGCGTCAAGGCCATCAATGCGCTTGTGGACATCCTCTTCTGAGTACATTCTGTCTACGCCGGGTCGGCGTTGCAATAGATCAAGGAAGTACTCGAGTGCTCCAGATTCCCTAAAGCTGTGTCCCTCGCTTACGGACCGTCTAATGTAGCTTGCGCGGGTATTCGTCTGTTTTGAAGCGTCTCTTTCTTCAGTCATCAAGAAGAAGTTACCCTTTACCAAGGTGAGTCGCTGTTCTTTCTTGAACTTGATAGCTTTCAGGGTCGCCCGCTTATTCTTGAACTTGTAGAATGGCGTCGGTGGTACGTAAACGACCCCTTCAGGAGAAACGAGTGTGCAAATATCTTGGTTGTCGCGCACAATGAAATCCGGGTAGTCCATTTTTCCTCCATTCGGATCTGGAGGCCCGGGATGCAACTGTGCGCTCAGGCCCTGAAGGCTTTTCTGCCTTTGGACCATGCTTCACATAAGCGCCATATTTTTTAAGCGATCGAGGCCTCAATTAGTTGCGTGACTACCAACGTACCGGAGCGGTCTCGCAAGAAACTGGATTGTCACAAAACTGTTACTAACGGGCCTGCCAAAAAATGCATACTTAAAACAGCCTATTGGTGCGGCGTAGCGTTAGGATCGTGACAAGATTGTTACAGTTGCGGCGCACATAATTACACTTGGCTCCTCCGGAGCCACGTGCGGGTTTGACCAAGCACGGCCATCAACGCGCGATTCTACAACCGCAAATCACTCTCATCCTTGGAAAACGCCGCCTTCATATCGAACAGCACCCCGTCGGCGCGCATCAGGCCGCGCCAGCGGGCTGCGCCTCCGTCGAGCATGTCACGGTGGGGTACGGTCAGCACGACGGCGCTGTAATCGCCGCTTTCCGGGATGCTGGTGCGGATTGTCAGCCCGTATTCCTCGGCCACTTCATCAGGAATTGCCCAGGTGTCGCAGATCTCCACCGCCATGCCATATTCGGAAAGGGCCTTCATCAGGTCCACCACCTTGGTATTGCGGGTATCCGGGCAGTTTTCCTTGAAGGTAAAACCGGCCAGCAGGACTTTCGCCCCCTTGATCGGCAGATCGCGCTGGATCATCGCCTTGACCAGCCGTGCGGCGACATTGCGGGGCATGCCGTCATTGATCTCACGCGACTGGCGGATAATGTCGGGGATGTAGCCGACGGTCATGGCCTTGTGGACCAGATAATAGGGATCGACGCCGATACAATGCCCGCCGACCAGCCCCGGGGTGAGGCGGATGAAGTTCCATTTGGTGGCGGCGGCCTCGATCACCTCATTGGTGTCGATACCGAGATGCGAGAAGATGATCGACAGCTCGTTGATCAGGGCGATATTCACATCGCGCTGGGTATTCTCGATGATCTTGGCGGCCTCGGCGACGCGGATGGAGCTGGCGCGGAAGGTGCCTGCGGTAATGATGCTGGCATAAAGCTGATTGACGAAATCCGCCGCCTCAGCCGTTGAGCCCGAGGTGACCTTGACGATCTTGGTCAGGGTGCGCTCCTTGTCGCCGGGGCTGACGCGTTCTGGGCTGTAACCGGCAAAGAAATCGCGATTGAACACGAGGCCAGATGCCTCTTCGACAACGGGCAGGCAGTCTTCCTCGGTTGCGCCGGGGTAGACGGTTGATTCGTAGATGACGATCCCGCCTTTCGCAATTGCCCGGCCGACAAGGCGTGAGGCAGAGATAAGCGGCGCAAGGTTGGGCTTGCGGGAGTTGTCAATGGGCGTGGGCACGGCGACGATGAAGACATTGCAGTTCTGAAGGCTTTGTTCATCGCTGCTGAAGACAAGGTTTTCAGAATGCGCAAGCTCGGCAGGATCAACCTCGCCGGTTTTATCCTGCCGGGCGTTCAGCTCTTTGACACGCTCCGCTTTCACGTCGAAGCCGATTGTCGGATACTGCCTGCCGAGGGCGACGGCAAGCGGCAGGCCGACATAGCCAAGGCCAATGACAGCGATGCGGATGTCTTCTTTACGGAGCTGAAAAATCATGCTCACTCCTCGAACTTACTCGTGGCCAGCCGCCGCGCCGGTGCTTTCTCCTATGAAATAGAGGCAGTGGCAAGTCATTGCCCGGCTTTCGCGATTTTCCGGCGGCGTTTGGCCGACGGGGATATGACCGGGAGGGTGTTGCGCAAAGGGACGGGATCGCGCGCTGGTTTAGGGTGCTGATCAGGGTTTCAGGCTAGCTTCCGCTGCGCCAACACCAATCGGAGCGCGACACAATGAGCGAGTATTCCCCCCGCCTGAATTTGCCGTTCATTCAGCAGGCACAGGCCCAGAAACACGTCACCCATAATGAAGCGATCGAGCGGCTTGATCTGCTGGTTCAGCTGGTGGTTGAGGCTTTTGATGCCAGCACGCCGCCGGCGCTGCCGGAAGAGGGGCAGATCTGGGCGCTGGGTGCAGCGCCTTCCGGGGCATGGGCGGGGCAGGGGAACCATCTGGCGGCATGGGCGGGTGGCGGCTGGCTGTTTCTGACCCCGGCTGAGGGCTGGCTTGCCACCTCGGCGGGTGAGCTGCGGTTGTGGAACGGGGCCGAATGGGTGGCGCCACTTGCGTCAGACATGCAGAACCTGCCGGGTGTGGGAGTGAACACCAACCATGACAGCATCAACCGGCTGGCGGTTTGCGCGCCCGCCACGCTGCTGACGCATGAGGGGGCCGGGCACCAGATGAAGATCAACAAGGCCACTGCGGGCGACACGGCAAGTCTGCTGTTTCAGACCGACTGGTCAGGCCGGGCCGAGTTGGGCACCGCAGGCGATGACGATTTTGCGGTGAAGGTCAGCGCTGACGGTTCATCCTGGCATACCGGCCTGACGCTGGAGCGCGCCACCGGGAATGCGGTGATGCGGCAGGTGACAGCCACGGCGCTGACCGGCACAGCCGTCACCCAGTCGGATACCGACACCACGGCGGGGCGGGTGCTGCGCACGGGGCACCGGGTGTATCCTGCCCTGCGCAGCGACTCAGCCGATACGGGTGCGGTTTCCACATCGGATGACCGCGCGGTGATCGCCGCGGGCAGCAGTCGCGCGAGCGGGGTCAACACGCTGGTCGGGGCCAGCGGCGCGTCGCATGCGGCGGGCGACCGGAATGCCATTTTTGGCATGAGCGACGGGCTGATCCAGAACGGCAACCGCAACCTCATCGCCGCGGGCAACATCTGCACGATCGACGGCGCGAATACCTCTGCCATTCTGGCCTCGCTTTCGTGCACCCTGACGGCCAGTCAGGCCATGATCCTTGCCGGGCGCAGGGTGATCAACACCACCGAGCGGAGCGTTGCGCTGGGGGATGCCGGCAGCGGCGGCCCGCTGAGCGCTAACCGCAAGATCCATCTGTTTGCCGGCAGCGGCAATATCCAGATCGCGGGCAGCCTGACTAGCAGCCACACCTTCAGCGACTTCGCCGAGATGTTTCCCAATGCGACGGGGGTAGAGATCCCGCTGGGCACAATTGTGACCGAGGCTGGCGGCGCCGTGCGCCCCGCCGGGCCGGGCGACGAGGTCGCGGGGGTGGTTACGAACACGGCGGTGGTTACGGCAGGTGATACGCCTTTTGCCTGGCAGGGGCGCTATCTGTCGGATGAGTGGGGCCAACCGGTGATGGTTGATATCCCCGATCCCGACCATGACGGCGAGGGCCCTGCGCCGATGGTCCGGGTGCAGGCGGAAAACCCTGACTGGGATCCCGAAGCCCCCCAGATTCCGCGTTCGCAGCGCCCCGGACAATGGACCCGCGTGGGCCTTCTGGGGCAGGTCTTCACCCGCGTCGGCAAGGATGTCGTGCCCGGAGACCGGCTTGCAGCAGTGGCGGGCATCGGGGTGAGGTCGGATGCGCGTACCGGGTTGCGCTGCATGTTCATCACCCAGCCCTTTGATGCCCGAAAGGGATATGCGGTTGCGCGCTGTCTAATTAACGTGAGCGTTTAGGCGGGATGTCAGTCAGGGGCGCTCATAGCCATAGCGTTTGAACGCGGGCGCCTCGTTTTCAATGGTTTCCCGCAACACATCCCTGTCCCAGCTTATTTCCATTCTGGGGCTGACACCCAAGGGCGGTGCGCTCAGCACCGCCTTCTGATCTATACCGAGGCGCGATCTTTCGCACAGCGCGGTGAAGTCCTGCGCGATTGACTCGTTTTTCAGAATAACGGCGTTCGAGCCATTGGTGTAGCTGCCGTAAAGCTGGTGCACAAAACCCGGCGTGTTCCGGTTTACCAGCTGCATGAAATCATTGAAATCTACGGCCTTGTTGCGGTTCATTTCCGTCATGACATGCCAGCGATGCGGCTTGCCTGCCTTGCCCCAGGTTTTCCACCCTCTTGCCGTCTGATATTTGAACCAGCTCTCATACCAGCGCAGCGGGTGGCGCACGACGCAGAAATAGCCGGTCAACCTGACGGGAAGGGTGCCCGCCTCGGGCAGGCATTCTGAAATCAGCGCATCATAGGTTGCGTGCTTGTGGCCGATTTCCCCGGTGATCAGATCCTGCCTTTCCAGAATATCGGTCAGCCAGTTGCCACCCGTTTTCGGGATATGTAGATAGACCAGCCCGTTCTTCAGAACCTTCGCCATCTTATGTCCGGTTCGCCCGCAGATCGCTCGACATGGAGCCCGGCTTTTCTATTTCAGCGTAATGCTGTGAGCAATGCTTTTGCGCCGCGCGTAAATGCCTGCGCGCCTTCGTCAGTATCAGCGTCGCTCAGTCATCCCGCTTCAGCACATACCCCCGGCTGATGCTGCGCCCCAGTTCGGGGTGGGTGTCGATGACATGGCCCAGTGAGGGAATGTCCCAGCTGTCCAGAACCCTGTAGCCGGCAGCATCCAGCTGCGCCTCAAATTCCGCACGGCAGCGCATCTGATAGGGCACGCGGGCGGGGCCGATCCGTTCAAGCGTGGTCACCGACGGCCCTTCGCGCGTTGCCACCTTGTTCAGGATGATATGCTCCGGCCGGTCCGGCAACTGCGCTACGAACTGCGCAAACGGAATGTCGAGATATTGCAGCAATCCTGAGGCCAGCAACAGGTCCACCCGCCCCGCTGTGGTCAGATCATCGGTGAAACCGATCCCGGCAGGCACCTGACCCAGACGCTGGGCGTTGCGGGCGGATTGCACCGTTTCGGGCAGATCAAAAACCGTCCACACAACCTCGTCGAGCGGAAGGTGGCCGCGAAAGGCGATGTATTTGGTGCCGAAATGCCCCCCGGCATCCAGAATCCGCAGGCCCGGTTCGTTCAGCCGGTTCAGCCAGAACATCACCGGATAATCCCACACGCGCAGCGCGCACATCGCTTGAAAGTTCACCGCCGCGACATCGGCATGATCGTAGGTGGCAAGCCACCGGCGCGGCACGCCCCTCAGTGCCGCCTCCCGGTCGGGGAAGGCGCCCAGCATCCGGGGTTGGCGCGGGTTCCAGCGTTTCAGCCGGGACAGGCCCACCTTGACCGGCAGAACCGCATGCCGCCGCAGCGCGGCCTCGATGGCTCTGATAGTGACTTTGGCCCTCTGGCCGGGGCTTGCTGCCCTATCCAAACGCTCCGTCATGCGGCCCACCATTTACACACACCGGCTTGCCCCCAGCGGCCTGCCGCAGGCTGACAGGATGCCTGATCCCGCCCGCCGATCAAGTGTTTCGTGCAGGATGTGGCGCGTCGGCGTCCGTCAGAGCGTCGCCACGAGGGCCGGTCGCGCAGCCTCTGTGTGGCTATCGCCCCCGGAAAACAACGCTCAGCGCGCGGTGTAATACCCGCGATACCATTCCACGAACTTCGCCACGCCTTCGCGCACATCGGTGGCCGGGGCATAGCCGGTCAGCGCGCGCAGCAGGCTGGCATCGGCCCAGGTGGCGGGCACGTCGCCGGGTTGCATGTCCATATAGTTGCGGGTGGCGGGAAGGCCCGTGGCTTCCTCGATCGCCGCAATGAAATCTTCCAGCCGCACCTTGTCGGAATTGCCGATATTGACCACCCGGAAGGGCGCCACGGGGCTCAGACTGTCGCCTGCCACCGCCGTCTCAGGCCCGCCCGGCACTGCATCAATCAACAGCCGGATACCGCGCACCAGATCGGTCACATAGGTGAAATCGCGCCACATCTTGCCGTGGTTGTAAACGTCGATCGGTTCCCCGGCCAGAATCGCCCGGGTGAATTTGATCGGCGCCATGTCGGGGCGCCCCCATGGGCCATAGACCGTGAAGAAACGGAACATGGTGATCGGCAGCCCGTGGATATGCGCCCATGAATGGCCCATCGCCTCGTTGGCTTTCTTGGTGGCGGCGTAGAACGACATCTGCGTGTCGGCCTTATCCGTCTCGGCATAGGGCATCTCGGTATTGGCACCATAGACCGAACTGGTGGAGGCCATCAGAAGGTGGCGCACCTTGTGGCGGTGCGCGGCCTCCATCACATTGAAGGCGCCGACCAGATTGGCCTCGACATAGGCGCGCGGGTTCTCGATGGAATAGCGCACGCCCGCCTGCGCGGCCAGATGCACGATGATATCGGGCGCGCAGGCATCCACGGCGGCCTGAAGCGCGGCATCATCCTGCAACAGCGCCTCGGTAGCGGTAAAGCGGGGGTGCTGGCCCAGAAGGGCGTGGCGGTCGCGCTTCAGCGCCACGTCGTAATAATCGGTCATCCCGTCAAAGCCGTGGACGGTAAACCCCTCCTGCAGCAGTAACTCGGCCAGATGGAAGCCGATGAAACCCGCCGTGCCTGTGATGAAAACCCGCATCAGCGCCCGACCGATGCGTATTCCACAAAGCCCGCTTCAAGCACATCGTCACGGCTGTAGATGTTGCGCAGATCGGCCATGCGGGCGGTGGTCATGCTGCCTGCCAGCCGCTTGAGGTCAAGCGCGCGGAACTGGTTCCACTCGGTCAGGATCAGCAGAACATCGGCCCCGGCGGCGGCGGCATAGGGGTCGCTTTCCCAGATCACGCCTGGCAGCAGCGCCTCGCCCTCGCGCCGGCCATGGGGATCGACCACGCGCACGGCAGCACCGCCGCCCACCAGCGCGGGCACGATGGTCAGCGAGGGGGCCTCGCGCATGTCGTCGGTCTCGGGCTTGAAGGTCACGCCCAGCACCGCCACCGTCTTGCCGTTGACCGAGCCGCCGCACAGCTCCATCACCTTGTCGATCATCCGCCGCTTGGTCATGTCATTGACCATGATCACCGTCTCGGTGATGCGCTGCGGAACGCCATGCTCCTGCCCGATGCGGGCCAGCGCCGAGGTGTCCTTGGGAAAGCATGATCCGCCATAGCCCGGCCCGGCATGCAGAAACTTGTTGCCGATGCGGCCATCCAGCCCCATGCCGCGCGCCACCGATTTGACATCGGCGCCCACGCGCTCGCACAGCGCGGCGATCTCGTTGATGAAGCTGATCTTGGTCGCCAGAAAGGCATTGGCCGCGTATTTGATCATCTCGGCCGATTCCAGGTCGGTATAGACAATGGGGAAATCGCGCAGGAAAAGGGGGCGATAGACATCGCCCATCACCTCTGTCGCACGCTCCGATTCCACACCGACAACCACCCGGTCAGGCTTCATGAAATCGTCAATCGCCGCCCCCTCGCGCAGGAATTCAGGGTTCGAGGCCACATCGAAGGCGGCCTCGGGGCAGGTGGCGCGGATCACCTCGGCCACCTTGCGGTTGGTGCCCACGGGCACGGTGGATTTGGTCACGACAACCGCATAGCCGGTCAGCGCGCGGGCGATATCCTCGGCGGCGGCCATTACATAGGTCAGATCGGCATGGCCATCGCCGCGCCGGGTGGGGGTGCCCACGGCGATGAAAACCGCCTCGGCCCCGTCCACCGCCTGTTTGATGTCGGTGGTAAAACGCAGCCGTCCGGCTTCGACATTGCGCGCCAGAACGGCATCAAGGCCCGGCTCATAGATCGGAACCTCGCCGCGCTCCAGCTTGGCGATCTTGCCCGGGTCCTTGTCCACGCAGACCACGTCATGCCCGAAATCGGAAAAACAAACCCCCGATACCAAACCGACATAGCCGGTGCCGATCATCGCTATCTTCATGTCAAACCCGTTTCGTCCGATGTTGCAATCAATGTTCCCGCGCGCCGAATCGCGCCTGCGCCGACCATTCGCACCGGCCGGTTCCCTGCGGAACATGCGTGCCGTTTCTCACAGCCATGTGAAACGGGGCGGGTCGTGGCGGGTAATCCTTGCCAGATGGGGCGACCAAGCACAAGAAGCCAGCCGGGGCAGTGCGGCTTCTGCGGGCGACCGGCCGGATTTTCCGGGGGCCGCGCTTGCGTTCCGGTTCAGCCCAGAGCTGGCGAGCGGGCTTGTACGACCCTTCGGCGCCCAATTGCGGGGCAGGGTGCCCATTTGCGCCGATTTTTTCATCATATGTTTGCCATGCAGGCAATCGCCTGCCTTTTGCGCCCTAATTTTGTGCAACGACCGTCCGCAACCCGCCCTGGGCCGGAAATCCATTGCAGCGCGGCGCGCGCGCCGCTTCTGGTGGGCGCAGGAGGGCCCGCATGCTTGCCGCAGCGATCACCACACGCCAACAACGCACCCGGGGCGAGGCCTATGTCTCGTTCATTGCGCGTGGGGGCAGGGCGGCGCTGCACGGGCTGCGCCAGCAGGGTTCGGCCAAGGCAATCATCCTGCCGGGGCCGGAGGTGGTGTTTCTCAACACCGCAGGCGGGCTGACCGGCGGCGACCGGCTGCGCTATGCGCTCGATCTGGGCGCGGGGTTGCGCGCCGTTGCCACCACCCAGACGGCAGAGCGGATCTACCGCGCTTCGGAAGGGGTGGCGCGGATTGATCTGCAACTGGGGGTCGGTGCGGGCGGGCATCTGGACTGGCTGCCGCAGGAAACCATCCTCTTTGACGCCAGCGCCGCCGAACGCCGCAGCACCATCACGCTGGATGAGGGCGCAAGCTGTCTGGCGCTTGAGGCGGTGGTGCTGGGCCGCGCCGCCATGGGCGAAACCCTGCGCCAGCTCCATTTCCGCGACACCCGCCAGATCCGGCGCGGCGCGCACCCCGTGTTTCTGGAGCCGCTCTTTCTGGACAGTGCGCGCCTTGGGGCCGGGGCGGCGGTGCTGGGCGGGGCGCGGGCAATCGCCAGCCTTGTGATGGTGGGGCAGGGGGCTGAGGCCGCGCTGGCCCCGGCCCGCGCCGCCCTGACCGAGCCGGGGGTTGAAAGCGGCGCCTCGGCCTTTGATGGCAAGCTGGTGATCAGGCTTCTGGCCGCCGACGGCTGGCCTTTGCGCCGCCAGATCGCGCGGCTGTTACGCGTATTGCGCCGCGCACCGCTGCCGCGTGTCTGGCAAATGCAGGAGAATGTTGCATGAATCTGACCCCGCGCGAGAAGGACAAGCTGCTGATCAGCCTTGCCGCCATGGTGGCGCGCAACCGGCTGGAACGCGGCGTGGCCCTCAACCACCCCGAAGCCATCGCCCTGATCACCGATTTCGTGGTCGAGGGCGCGCGCGAAGGCCGCAGCGTCGCTGACCTGATGGAGGCGGGCGCGCATGTGATCACGGCTGATCAATGCATGGCCGGTATCCCTGAGATGATCCATACTGTTCAGGTCGAGGCCACGTTTCCTGACGGCACCAAACTTGTCACCGTTCACCATCCGATCCGCTGAGGTATTGCCATGCGCCGCTTGCTCCCCCTTCTTCTGCTGCTTCCCACGCCCCTGATGGCCCATCCCGGCCACGGGCCCGAGGGCGGTTTCACGCAAGGCATCCTGCACCCGCTGCTGGGCCCTGACCATCTGCTGGCCATGCTGGCCGTGGGCCTCTGGGCCGTGATCAGCGGCGGGCGCGCGCTTTATGTCTATCCGCTGACCTTCATGGCGGCGATGCTGGCGGGCGGGCTTCTGGGCGCGCAGGGGATGGCGTTCGCGCTGACCGAACATACCATTCTCGCCTCGGTCATCATCACTGGCGCGGCGGCGGGCATCGCGCTGAAGGCACCCCTCTGGGCGGCGGCGCTGGCGCTGGCGGTCTTTGGCGCGGCGCATGGCGTGGCGCATGGGCTGGAAGGGCCGGGCAGTGCCGCTTATGCGGCGGGCTTCGTGCTGGCCACCGGCGCGCTGCATCTGGCGGGCATCGGGCTGGGTGCGTTTGGCCTGCGGGCAGCGCGGATCATGGGGGCGGGTGTGGCGCTGGCAGGCGTCGCGCTGGCCTTTGTGTAAGCCGATGATTCCCGGTGAAATCCTGCCCGCAGCTGGCGACCACATCCTCAACGAGGGCGCGCCGGTCACGGTGCTGATGGTCGCCAACACCGGCGACCGCCCGGTGCAGGTGGGCTCGCACTACCACTTTGCCGAATCCAACGCCGGGCTGGATTTCGACCGCAAAGCCGCCCACGGCCAGCGCCTCGACATCCCCGCCGGCACCGCCGTCCGGTTCGAGCCGGGCCAGAAGCGCGAGGTCTCGCTGGTGCCGCTGGGCGGCGCGCGGCGGGTCTATGGGTTCAACGCGCAGGTCATGGGGGATCTGTGATGAGAGGTACACATTACATCCAACCAAAATATTTGCCCAAGGCTATGCCAACCGGGATAGCCGCAGCGAAGCATGTGAGCACGAGTTCTAGCTGAGTCATGTGCGTTCTGCCTTAACAAAGAGAATCATGTTTCGCTCTATCTGAAAAGTAGCTCAACGGGGGGGAGGTTGAAAATTGGTTAAAGATCCAAAACATTCCTCTGTATCTGTAAATGATTGAAAAATATTATAAATTCTTCTGTGAAAGCTTGCAGGTGAGCACGTCGAACTTGTGCAGCCAAGCAAGTCGGGTCCATCCACGGAGTTAAGTAATGCCCTACACCATCTCCCGCGCTGCCTATGCCGATATGTACGGCCCCACCACCGGCGACCGGCTGCGGCTGGGCGATACCGATCTGATCATCGAGGTTGAGCGCGACCTGATCACCGAGCGCACGGGAATGGGCGGCAATGCCCCGCGCTACGGCGAAGAGGTCAAATTCGGCGGCGGCAAGGTGATCCGCGATGGCATGGGGCAAAGCCAGATCACCCGCGCCGACGGGGCGATGGACACGGTCATCACCAATGCGCTGATTGTCGATTACACCGGCATCTGCAAAGCCGATATCGGCCTGCGTGACGGGCTGATCGCAAAGATCGGCAAGGCGGGCAACCCCGATACCCAGCCGGGCGTCGATGTCATCATCGGCCCCGGCACCGAGATCATCGCGGGCGAGGGGAAAATTCTCACAGCGGGCGGTTTCGATGCGCATATCCATTTCATCTGCCCCCAGCAGATCGACGATGCGCTGCACTCGGGCCTCACCACCATGCTGGGCGGCGGCACCGGGCCTGCGCATGGCACGCTGGCCACCACCTGCACGCCGGGTCCGTGGCACATCGCCCGGATGCTTCAGGCCACCGACAGCCTGCCGATGAACCTTGCGTTTGCGGGCAAGGGCAACGCCAGCCTGCCTGCCGCGCTTGAGGAACAGGTGCGGGCAGGCGCAGCGGCGCTGAAGCTGCACGAAGACTGGGGCACTACCCCCGCCGCCATCGACTGCTGCCTGACCGTGGCCGAGGCGATGGATATTCAGGTGATGATCCATACCGACACGCTCAACGAATCGGGCTTTGTCGAGAACACGCTGGCCGCGATCAAGGGCCGCACCATTCACGCCTTTCATACCGAGGGGGCGGGCGGCGGTCATGCGCCTGATATCATCAAGGTTGTCAGCAGCCAGAACATCCTGCCCTCATCGACCAACCCCACCATGCCCTACACGGTCAACACCATCGAGGAACACCTCGATATGCTGATGGTCTGCCACCACCTTGACCGCAAGGTGCCCGAAGATGTGGCCTTCGCCGAATCCCGCATCCGGCGTGAGACCATCGCGGCCGAGGATATCCTGCACGACATGGGCGCGTTTTCGGTCATGGCCTCGGACAGTCAGGCGATGGGAAGGGTGGGTGAGGTGATCACCCGCACATGGCAGACCGCGCACAAGATGAAGGTCCAGCGCGGGCGCCTGCCGGAAGAGCAGGGCGATAATGACAACGAACGCGTCAAGCGCTACATCGCCAAATACACCATCAACCCGGCCATCGTGCACGGCATCTCCCGCCACATCGGCTCGGTCACCGAGGGCAAGCGCGCCGATCTGGTCCTCTGGTCACCCGCGTTTTTCGGTGCCAAGCCCGAGATGGTGCTGATGGGCGGCTCCATTGTGCTGGCTCAGATGGGCGACCCCAACGCCTCCATCCCGACGCCGCAGCCGGTCTATTCGCGCCCCATGTTCGGTGCGATGGGCCGCGCGGTTGAGCGCTCGGCGGTCACCTTCGTCAGCGCAAGCGCGCAGGCCGATGGCGTGGGCGCGCGGCTGGGGCTGGCGCGCGAGACGCTGGCGGTTGAGGGCTGCCGGGGCCTGCGCAAGGCCGACATGAAGCGCAACAGCGCCACCCCGATGATCGAGGTTGACCCGGAAACCTATGAAGTGCGCGCCGATGGTGTGCTTCTGACCTGCGAACCGGCCAGCGAACTGCCGCTGGCGCAGCGCTATTTTCTCTACTGACGGGGTTTTCGTGCAAAACGTGCTTATAAACACCGCATATGCTGCCGTATGCGCCCGCGCATCGGGCAGCAAAGCCATGTCCTTTGCGCAATGCTGCGTTGCGGCATGCGGGGTGGTTAAGTCAGCAATGGTGCCCTATATTGACTGCCATGGGAGTAAACCTCGAACCATAAGGGTTTCCAATGGCATATGTATCCAAATCAGAGGTCGGC
Organism: Pararhodobacter sp.; assembly: GCF_036802785.1. Classification (GTDB taxonomy): domain Bacteria; phylum Pseudomonadota; class Alphaproteobacteria; order Rhodobacterales; family Rhodobacteraceae; genus Pararhodobacter. The sequence goes on along the minus strand of NZ_DAIRVN010000026.1, from coordinate 9,497 downwards.
ACCGATCTGCGTGCGCAGATGGATCGCCTGTTTGCCAGCATCGGTCAGGGTTTCAACGCCTATCTCGAAGCGCGTTCGCGCTCGGGCGAGATCGAATTTCTTCAGTCGCTGAGCGACGCGGAACTGGCCGAGCGGGGCATCAGCCGCGACCGGATCGTGAATCACGTCTTCCGCGACCGTCTGGGCTGCTGAACACCTCACCAAGGCAGTTTTCTGGCCCGCCCGGCAGCGTATGGCTGCCGGGCGGGCCTTTGTTTTTGTACTATGAAGGAGGCCTTGCATGACCCCGCGCGCTGTTGCCATCCACCCTGCGGGCAGCTGGTCCGTGGCCGCCGGGACCGTCCTTCTGGACTATGAAAGCCGCTTCCTGCGCCGCAAACGGCTTCAGGCTGAGGGGGGCGAAAGCTTTCTGGTCGACCTGCCTGAGACCGTGAGCCTGTCTGACGGCGACGCCTTCGCGCTGGAGGACGGGCGCGCGATTGCCGTGCGTGCCGCCGCCGAGCCGGTGTTGCTGGTCAGGGGCGAACTGGCGCGGCTGGCATGGCATATCGGTAACCGCCACACGCCGTGCCAGATCGGCGCTGACCATCTGGTGATCCGCGCCGACCATGTGCTTGAGACAATGTTGCGCCAACTGGGCGCGCAGGTGGTGCCCGCCACCTTGCCTTTCACGCCCGAGGGGGGCGCCTATGGCCATGGCCGCACGATGGGGCATGACCATGGGCACAGCCACACGCCCGCCCATGATCACCACACCCATGATCACCACCATGACCACCCCTGAATGACCCCGCTCCTGACCCTCACGCAATGGCTGTCGCCCGGCTTTCCCACCGGCGCTTTCGCCTATTCGCACGGGCTGGAGCAGGTGATCCATGACGATGTGGTCTCCGACGCTGCCTCGCTGGAGCTGTGGCTGGCCGATATTCTGCGCTATGGCGCGGGCTGGCAGGATGCGGTGCTGCTGGTGCAGGCGCTTGCGCCGGGCGCGGACCTCACTGCGCTTGATGCCACGGCCCGCGCCCTTCAGCCGGGCTTTGAGCGGCTGCAGGAGACGCTGGAACAGGGCGCGGCCTTTGCCCGGACGGTGGCCGCGATGACCGGGCGCGCATTGCTGCCGCGTGCCCTGCCCGTCGCGGTGGGTGAGGCCACAGCGCCCCTTGGCCTGCCGCCGGAACAGGTGGTCGCGCTCTTTTTGCAGGGCTTCACCGCCAATCTGGTCACCATCGCCGTGCGCCATATCCCGCTGGGCCAGACCGAGGGGCAGGGCGTGCTTGCCCGCCTTGCCCCCGTGATCGCCGAACTCGCCCCGCGCGCGGCGGTGGCCACGCTGGATGCGCTGGGCAGCTGCGCGCTTGCCGCCGATCTGGCAGCGTTTCGCCACGAAACCAAAGACGTGAGGCTTTTCCGAACATGAGCACTAACGGACCCCTGCGCGTCGGCATCGGCGGCCCGGTCGGCGTGGGCAAGACCACCCTGACCGAGCATCTGGCCCGCGCTTTGGCGCATCGCTGCTCGATGGCGGTGATCACCAATGACATCTACACCCGCGAGGATGCCGAATACCTGATGCGCGCACAGGTTCTGCCTGCGGACCGCATCCGGGGCGTTGAGACCGGCGGCTGCCCGCATACCGCCATCCGCGAGGATGCCTCGATCAACTTGGCCGCCGTGGCCGAACTGCGCGCCAAATTCCCCGATCTGGACCTGATCCTGATCGAATCGGGCGGTGACAATCTGGCCGCGACCTTTTCGCCCGAACTGGCTGATCTGACGCTTTATGTCATCGACACCGCCGCCGGGCAGGACATTCCGCGCAAACGCGGGCCGGGGGTGGTGAAATCGGACCTGCTGGTGGTCAACAAGACCGACCTTGCGCCCCATGTCGGCGTCGACCTGACGCTTCTGGAAAGCGACACGAAACACGCGCGCGGCGCGCGGCCCTATGTGATGGCGCGGCTGCGTCAGGGCGACGGCATCGGCGCGATTGTCGATTTTCTCGTGCATGAGGGCGGATTGGTGCTGCGCTGACGCTCACCCCTCGCCCCCCTGCCGGACCGGGAGGTTTCGCATGCGAAACCTCCGTGCCTGACCTTCGCGCCACAGCGCCACAGCGCACGGTGCCGTAAGTTTCCGCTAACCACGGCGCCCCATTGCCCGCACCGGGAAGGCATGGTCTATTGCCCGGCGACGCTCCTGAAAGGCCAGACCATGCCGCATTTCACCGCCCCCGATGGCGCCTCGCTTTTCTACACCGATGCAGGGCATGGCATTCCGCTGCTGTGTCTTGCCGGGCTGACCCGCAACAGCAGCGATTTTGACTATCTCGCCCCCCATCTGCCGCCCCTGCGGCTGATCCGCATGGATTATCGCGGGCGCGGCAAGTCTGACTGGACCGGCGCGCAAACCTATACCGTCCCGCAGGAGGCCACTGACGCGCTGGCCCTGCTGGACCATCTGGGCCTTGAAAGCGCGGCCATTCTGGGCACCTCGCGCGGCGGGATACTGGGCCTGTATCTGTCGGCCACCGCGCCCGAGCGGTTGCGCGGGCTGATCCTCAATGATGTCGGCCCGGTGCTGGAGCCGCTGGGGCTGGAGCGCATCAAGGAATTCATCGGCCGTCGCCCCGCCGCGCACAGCCATGCCGCCGCCGCTGTCGCGCTGGAACATACCGCCGAGGGTTTTGCCAATGTCCCGCCCAGCCGCTGGATGGAAGAGGCGAAGCGCCATTTCATCGCCACCGATCAGGGGCTGGATATCAACTATGACCCGGCGCTGCGGCAGGCGTTTCTGGACAGTCTGAACGCCCAGACCGGCGATCTGTGGCCGCTCTTTGATGCGGCCTGCGCCCGGCCTCTGGCGCTGATCCGGGGCGCGAATTCCGATCTGCTGACGCAGGCCACCGCCGATGAGATGGCCAGCCGCTGCCCTGCCATGATCTGCGAGGAAGTGCCGGACCGCGCCCATATTCCCTTTCTGGATGAAGCGGAATCGCTTCGTGCCATCAACCGTTTTCTGGGGCTTCTGCTATGAGCGATATCACCATGATCGAAGCCGCCGCCGCGCGGCTGGCCGGGCATGCACGGCGCACGCCGATGCTGTCGTCATCCTTTCTGGACGAGGTCGCGGGGCGGCGGGTGCTGGTCAAGGCCGAATGCCTGCAACACACCGGCTCGTTCAAGTTTCGCGGCGCGTGGAATGCGGTCTCGGCGCTGGAACCGGCAGGGGTGATCGCCTTTTCCTCGGGTAATCACGCGCAGGGCGTGGCACTGGCGGCGCGGATCAAGGGGATAAAGGCGGTAATCATCATGCCCGCCGATGCCCCGGTCATCAAGATCGACAACACCCGCGCGCTGGGGGCCGAGGTGGTGCTCTATGACCGCGCGGCCGAGGACCGCGATGCGCTTGGTGTGCGTCTTGCCACTGAGCGCGGCCTGACGCTGATCAAGCCTTTCGACATGGCCGAGGTGATCGCGGGGCAGGGCACCTGCGGGCTGGAGATTGCCGAACAGGCGGCGGAGGTGGGCGTCAGCGAGGCCGATGTGCTGGTCTGCTGCGGCGGCGGCGGGCTGACATCGGGGATCGCGCTGGCGCTGGAGGCCCGCGCGCCCGGCCTGCGCGTGCGGCCGGCCGAGCCTGAGGGGTTCGATGATGTCACCCGCTCGCTGGCCAGCGGGACGGTCCAGCGCAATGCGCATCTCTCCGGCTCCATCTGCGATGCGATCATCACGCCGCAACCGGGCGCGCTGACATGGCCGGTTATCCGGCGGCTCTGCGGCCCCGGCGCGGTGGTGAGCGAGGAACAGGCGCTCAGGGCCATGGCACTGGCGCATGACCGGCTGAAAATCGTGCTGGAGCCGGGCGGCGCGGTGGCGCTGGCGGCGGCGCTGTTTCTGCCGCAGCAGGGCGATGCGGTGATCGCGGTGGCGACCGGCGGCAATGTCGACCGCGCCATGATGACCCGCGCGCTGAGCCTCTGAGCGATGGCGGTCAGGGGCCTGCCTGACCTTTCCGCGCAGGCGGTTCCGGGCGCGCGCTTTGCGGTCCGCGCCACGCCGCGCGCCCGGCGCAACGCGCTGGAGCAGGGCGACCCTATCCGCATCCATGTCACCGACCCGCCCGAAGACGGGCGCGCCAATGCGGCGGTGCGCGCCCTTCTGGCGGTTGCGCTGGGCGTCGCGCCCACCCGGCTGGTGCTGCTGCGCGGCGCAAGCGCGCGCGACAAGCTCTTTCAGCTTGACGATTCGTCCGGTGTCGGGTCGTCAGGCGGGTCGTCTGGCGCCGGGCCGGGGCGCAGCCGGTAGATCCCCTCCGGCAGGTTCAGCGCCGCGCGCAATTCGCGCAGCTGCGTGAACGAGAAGGTGATCTTCATCACCCGGTCTGACTGTGGGTCATATTGCTCGACGGTCACGCAATCCTCGAAATTGCTGATCGTCACATCTTCCTGCAAATGCACCGCACCCTCGTCCACAAGGGTGATCACGGTCGCGTCAAAGTCGTGCTCGATGGTAAACATACCCCATCATACCCGCTTTTCCGCCGTGGTTAAACGGGGCAGATGCGGTCCGGGGTTTCATCTGTTCAGAAATATCCTCGGGGGGGGGTGAATGGGCCGCAGGCCCAGAGGGGGGCCGAAAAGCCCCCCTTTGCGGCCCACAAGCGCAACCGCTTGCCCCGGCGCGCGCTTGTCCTTACACAGGCACGAAACCGATCAGCCAGAGAGGGCCCGATGGCCAGGAAGAAGAGCGCGCAGAACATTCTCGTCTGGATTCTGATGGCGATGCTTGTGGTGGGCCTTGCCGGGTTCGGCATCGACGGCTTCCTCAGCCAGACGGTGCGGTCCATCGGGCAGGTCGGCGGGCGCGACATCTCGACCAACAGCTACGCGCGCAGCCTCCAGCAGGAGATCCGCGCGATCGAGCAGCAAGTCGGTCAGGCCATCCCCTTCGCGCAGTTGCAGGCGATGGGCCTTGATACGCAGGTCCGTGCCCGGCTGGTGACGCAGGCCGCCCTTGAAGCCGAGGCGGAGCGCATCGGCATTTCGGCGGGCGATGAGAGCGTGCAGCGCACCATCACCGCCATTCCGGCCTTTCAGGGCCCGGGCGGCAGCTTTGATCGTGACACTTACCGCTTCACGCTGCAGAACGCCGGGCAAAGCGTTTCGGAATTTGAATCCGAGATCCGCCGCGATGCCGCGCGCAGCATTCTTCAGACCGCAACCGCCGCAGGGGTTGATACCCCCGCCGCGCTGCGCGATGCGCTGCTGAACTATTACGCCGCACGAAATGATTTCGCGGTGTTCACTTTGGGTGAGGAACAGCTGCAAACGCCCGTTCCTGCCCCTGCCGAGGCCGAGATCGAGGCGTTTTATGCCGCCAATCCGGAAACCTTCACCGCGCCCGAGATCCGCACCATCACCTATGCGTTGCTGACCCCGGCCATGGTCATCGACACGATCGAGGTGGAAGAAGAGGCACTGCGCCAGCTTTATGAAAGCCGTCTGGCCGATTACATCCAGCCTGAGCGCCGCCTTGTCGAGCGTCTGGTCTTCCCCGATGCCGACAGCGCCGCGGCGGCCGTGGCACGGATCGAAGCGGGCGAGGCAACCTTTGAGGCGATCGTGGCAGAGCGTGGCCTGTCGCTGGATGACACCGACATGGGCGATGTCACGCAGCAGGGGCTGGGTGCGGCGGGCGAAGCGGTGTTTTCGCTGACCGCGCCGGGCTCGGTCACGGGGCCGCATACCACCTCGGTCGGCCCGGCGATCTTCCGCATGAATGCCATTCTCAGCGCGCAGGAAGTGCCGCTGGAAGAGGTTGCCGACGAACTGCGCACCGAACTGGCCGCAGACCGCGCGCGCCGGCTGATCGCCGATGATCTGGATCTGTACGAAGACCTTCTGGCCGGCGGTGCCACGATCGAGGATCTGGCGGCTGAAACCCTGATGGAGCTGGGCCAGATTGACTGGTCGGTCGGTGCCAGCGACGGTGTCGCCGCCTATACCGAGTTCCGCGAGGCCGCCGGGACTGTCGCCGAGGGCGATTTTCCTGAGGTTCTGGGGCTTGCCGATGGCGGCATCTTCGCGCTGCGCCTTGACAGCATCACCCCGCCCGCCCCGCGCCCGCTGGCCGATGTCCGCAACGAGGCCGCAGAGGGCGCGCGCGCTCAGGCGGTTGAGGTGGCGCTGGTCGAACAGGCGCAGGCCCTCAGCGCGGCGCTGGCCAGCGACGGAGTGAATGCCTTTGCCGAGGCGCAGGAAATGCCCTTTGACAGCTTCGAGCATGTCACCCGCGCCGACACGCTGCCGGGCCTGCCCGAAGCGCTGCTGGACGCGGTCTTTGATGCCGAGCCAGGCGCGCCCGTGGTTCAGGTGACTGAGCAGCGCGCCTTTATCGCCATCGTCACCGACCGCCAGCCGCCTGACACCGAGGATGCGCAGACCCTGCGCCTTGTCGGTGCGATCGACGAGCAGATCGGCGGCGCGCTGGCGCAGGATGTCTTCGGCTATTTCGCCCGCGCCCTTGAGCGCGAAGCCGGGATCTCGTTCAACGAGGCTGCCATCGAGGCGGTCCACGCCAACTTCCGCTAACTGCTAACCAACCCGCCACCCGCCAGCAACAAGGCCCGAAGCCCCGTGTCCGAAGCCGCCCAGCTTACCCCCGCCTTTGCCGCGTTCGAGGCCCGCTGGGCGCGCGGCGAGAATTGTCTGGTCCATGCCCGGCTTGCCGCCGATCTGGACACGCCGGTTTCGCTGATGCTCAAGCTGGCGGGCAACCGGCGCGACAGCTTCATTCTGGAATCGGTCACCGGCGGCGAGGTGCGCGGGCGCTATTCTGTCGTCGGCATGAAGCCTGACCTGATCTGGCAATGCCGGGGCGGGGAAAGCCGCATCAACCGGCAGGCGCGTTTCGATGGCGAAGCCTATGCGCCGGTTTCCGGCCACCCGCTGACCGCGCTGCGCGCGCTGATCGCCGAAAGCCGCATCGACATGCCCGCCGATCTGCCCGCCATCGCCGCGGGGCTGTTCGGCTATCTGGGCTATGACATGATCCGGCTGGTCGAAAACCTGCCCCTCACCCTGCCGGACCCGCTGGACCTGCCCGATGCGGTGCTGATGCGCCCCTCGGTCGTGGCAGTGCTGGACGGCGTCAAGGGCGAGGTGACGGTTGTCGCCCCGGCCTGGCATGAGCCCGGCCTGTCGGCGCGCGCCGCCTATGCGCAGGCGGCCGAGCGGGTGATGGACGCGCTGCGCGACCTTGAGCGCGAGGCGCCGGGCATGGGCCGCGCGCTGGGTCATACCGCGCAGGTGGGCGAGGCGCGCTCGAATTTCGCCAAGGCCGACTATCTGGCCGCCGTGGAAAAGGCGAAGGAATATATCCGCGCGGGCGATATCTTTCAGGTGGTGCCCAGCCAGCGCTGGGCGCAGGATTTTCCGCTGCCGCCCTTCGCGCTCTACCGCTCGCTGCGCCGCACCAACCCTTCGCCCTTCATGTTCTATTTCGATCTGGGCAGCTTTCACATCGTCGGCGCCTCGCCGGAAATTCTGGTGCGCCTGCGCGATGGCGAAGTGACGATCCGCCCCATCGCCGGCACCCGCCCGCGCGGCGCGACGCCCGAGGAAGACAAGGCGCTTGAGACCGATCTGCTGAGTGATCAGAAAGAGCTGGCCGAGCATCTGATGCTGCTCGATCTGGGCCGCAACGATGTGGGCCGCGTGGCGCAGATCGGCACGGTGCGCCCGACCGAGCAGTTCATCATCGAGCGTTACAGCCATGTGATGCATATCGTCTCGAATGTGGTGGGCCAGATCCGTGAGGGCGAGGATGCGCTGTCGGCGCTGCTGGCGGGGCTGCCTGCGGGCACCGTCTCGGGCGCGCCCAAGGTGCGGGCCATGCAGATCATTGATGAGCTGGAGCCGGAAAAGCGCGGCGTCTATGGCGGCGGGATCGGCTATTTCTCGGCCAATGGCGAGATGGATATGTGCATCGCGCTGCGCACGGCGGTGGTCAGGGACGGGGTGCTGTATATTCAGGCCGGGGGCGGGGTGGTCTTTGACAGCGACCCCGAATCGGAGTGGCAGGAAACCGTCAGCAAATCGCGCGCATTGCGCCGCGCGGCCGAGGATGCCGGGCTCTTCGTGCGCGGCAACGGCTGAACCTTGCGCAGCACCCGGGGGACAGAATGAAGATCGCCACTTTCAACATCAACGGCGTCAAGGCCCGGGCCGAGGTGCTGGGCCGCTGGCTGGATGAAAGCGCACCTGATCTTGCGGTGCTGCAGGAGATCAAGTCGGTGGATGAGAACTTCCCCCGGGCACTGATCGAGGATCGCGGCTATCACCTTGAAACCTATGGACAAAAGGGGTTCAATGGGGTTGCGATCCTGTCAAAGGCGCCGCTGACGGATGTGGTGCGCGGGTTGCCGGGCGACGATGAAGACCCGCAGGCGCGCTGGATCGAGGCGACGGTTGAGGGCACTGGTGATGGCGCTGGCGGGCTGCGCATCTGCGGTCTCTACCTGCCCAACGGCAACCCGGCGCCTGGGCCGAAATTCGACTATAAACTGGCGTGGATGGAACGGCTTCAGGCCCGCACCCGCGCGCTGATGGAAGCGGAAAAGCCGCTGGTTCTGGCGGGCGATTACAATGTCATCCCCCAGCCCGCCGACGCCGCCCGCCCCGATGCCTGGGTCGAAGACGCGCTCTTCCGCCCAGAAAGCCGCGCAGCATTCCGGCGGCTTCTGGCGCTGGGGCTCTCGGATGCTTTGCGCCTGCGCCATCCGGGGCCGGGCCTCTATACCTTCTGGGATTATCAGGCCGGTGCATGGCCGCGCAATGACGGCATCCGCATCGACCATCTGCTGCTCTCGCCGCAGGCCGCCGACCGCCTGCGCGACGCCTGGGTGGAAACCGGCCCGCGCGGCTGGGAAAAACCTTCGGACCATACGCCGGTCTGGGTTGAACTGGACCTGTAACGCCCTGCACCGGTTCTGTTATTGTTGGAAGCAGAGCAACTTTGCAGAATGTTGATTTTCCGTAAATGCTGACCGGAATAGTCTGTCAACTTTTCCGGAAATTGCGCTGACCCGGTGCCGCTCCCGCCCGTCTTCGCATTCCGGCTGCGCCGCAACGCTCATCCCGTTTGGCCGGGCCGCGCGGCTGCGCCACGCGGCGTCAGGGGGCGTTGCCCCCTCTGGGTCTGCGACCCATTCACCCCCAGGATATTTGCAGACAGAAAATGGAAGAGATTCGGGTCAGATCATTTTCTGTCTGGAAATATCCCGGGGGAGTCGCTTCTGCAGCGCAGAAGCGGCGGGGGCAGCGCCCCCTTCTCTTGAACAAAGAGACTTCTGCGCAGCAGGCAATCTGGTCAACGGGCAGGTCAGCGGGATGCCCGCTGCGCTGGAGGAAGGTTTATTCCGGCAGGGCACCGGCGTCGCGCAGGGCCTGGGCGAAGGCGCGGGTGTCGACGGCGAGGTGGGCGCTGGACATCTCCGGG
>NZ_DAIRVN010000025.1:0-52130 GCF_036802785.1 Pararhodobacter sp. | reverse complement strand
CCCTCTTGGCCTGCGGCCAATTCACCCCCCAGCGTATTTCCGGCAAGATGAAGGGCGCGCGCGCCCCTCTTCCGGCCGGGTGCAGGGCCTGCGTCGTTTTCGCGCGCTGATCGGTCGGAGCCACGGCACCGCCGGTGCCGCTTTGCTGCGATCTAGGCCTTTGAACCCTGCAGCCGGAGGCCCAGATGAAAACCCATGTTCGCGCCCTTGTCGTTGGCGGTGGCGCCGTTGGCACCTCGATCGCCTATCATCTGGCAAAGGCGAGCTGGGACGTGATGCTGCTGGAGCGCGACGAGCTGACCTCGGGCAGCACCTGGCATGCGGCGGGGCTGCTGCCGCTGTTCAACATGAGCTACGCCACGACGCATATTCATGATTATTCGGTCCGGTTCTACAAGACGCTGGAGGCGGAGACGGGCCTGAACCCCGGCTTCTCGGTCGTCGGCAACTTGCGGATGGCCCAGACTGACGCGCGGATGGATGAATACAGGCTCTATTCCACCAATGCCGAATGCGTGGGGATCGAGCATGAATTCCTGACGCCTGCAGAGATCAGCGCGCGCTGGCCGCTGGTACGCACCGATGATCTGAAGGGCGCGCTGTTTCACCCCACGGATGGTTATATCAACCCGGCCGATGTGACGCAGGCGATGGCCAAGGGCGCGCGTCAGCGCGGCGTTGAGATTGTGCGGCGTTGTCAGGTTGACGGCTATCGGTGGACGGGGTCGGAATGGGTGGTTTCCTGCACGAGGATGGTGGAGCGCGGCGGTAATCTGGTGCCCTCGGATGAGCGGTTTGAGATCACGGCCGAGCATGTGGTCACGGCTACGGGGAACCATGCGCAACGCACCGCGCGGCTGCTGGGCGTCAAGATCCCGGCCATTCCGGTGGAGCATCAGTATATCGTGACCGAGCCTGACCCGGCGCTGCAGGCATGGCGCAAGGCCGGTCACGCTGAGCATCCGGTGCTGCGCGATGCCGATGCCAAATGGTATGTCCGCGAAGAGCGGGGCGGCTGGATTCTGGGCCCCTATGAGCGGGGCGCGCCCGCGCGGTTCCTCTATGACGTGCCCGAAAGCTTCCGCGCCGATCTGTTCCCGCTAGACCTGGAGCGGATCGAGCAGGAATATATGTCGATGCTCCATCGTCTGCCCAGCTCGGAAAATGTGGGGCTGAAGGATGATTTCAACGGCCCCATCTGCTACACCCCCGATGGCAACCCGCTGGTCGGCCCCGTGCCGGGGCTGCGCAACATGTGGCTGGCCGAGGGCTTCAGCTTCGGCATCACGGCGGCTGGTGGAACCGGGTATTATCTGGCGCAGATGATGGTCGCGGGCGAGGCCGAGATCGACATGGCAGCCCTTGACCCGCGCCGCTACGGCAGCTGGATGACGACCGAATACGCTGCGCGCAAGAACGAGGAATGCTATGAGCATGTCTTCATCCTGCACCATCCGGATGAAGAGCGCGAAGCCTGCCGCCCGCTGCGCACCGCCCCCGCCTATGACCGCCAGAAGGCGCTGGGCGCGCAGTTCGGCCAGGTGAATGGTTGGGAGCGGCCCAACTATTTCGGCCCGCCGGATGCGCCCGCTGGGTTCGACCATGACGCGCGCAGTTTCCGGCGCGGGGGCTGGTGGCCCTATGCGGTGGAGGAGGCGCGGGCGATCCGTGAGGGGGTTGGGCTGATCGATGCCTCGGCCTTCACCAAGCATCTGGTGCGCGGCCCCGGGGCGACGTCCTTTCTGGACGGGTTCACCTGCAACAAGCTGCCGAAAGTAGGGCGTATCAACCTGACCTATGCGCTGACTGATGCTGGCACGGTGCGCACCGAATATACCATCATGCGGCTGGGCGAGGATGCGTATTATCTGGTCTCCGCCGGGGCCTGGACGGAATATGACGGTGATTTCCTGCGCAAGGCGGCGGAGGATTTCATGGCCCGTTCCGGGGCCTGGGTGGATATTCACGATGTCACCACGCAATGGGGCGTCTTCGCCGTGGCCGGGCCGAAAACGCGCGAATTGCTGGCGCCGCTGGTGCGCGATGCGGTGCCGGAAACGGTGCTGTCGAACAAAAGGTTTCCGTGGCTGAGCATGCGCGGGATCGAGCTGAAGATGTGCTCGGTGCGGGCGGTGCGCGTGGCCTATACCGGGGAGCTGGGCTGGGAGCTGCATCATCCGATCGAGATGCAGAACTACCTGTTCGACCAGCTGATGGCGGCGGGTGAGGGAGTCGGCCTGAAGCTGGTGGGCGCGCGGGCTCAAAACTGGCTGAGGCAGGAAAAGTCCTATCGTGCGTTCGGGACCGAGCTGGGAAGAGACGCCACACCACTGGAGGCGGACCTTCCGCGCTTTGTGGATATGTCGAAAAACTTCCATGGCAAGGAGGCGATGGCGGCCACCGGGATCCGCGCGAAATGCGTGACCCTGCTGATCGACGGCCCAGCGGATGCCGACCCCTGGGGCAAAGAGGCGCTCTATCACGGGGATGAAAAGGTGGGGCGGCTGACCTCGGGCGGGTATTCGGTGGCTTTCGGCAAGCAGATCGGCATGGGCTATGTGACGCCGGATCGCGCGGTGCCGGGGACGCGGCTCAAGTTGCGGATGCAGCGCCAGCTCTGGGATGCAGAGGTGGTCGAGGACAGCCCCTATGACCCGGCCAACGCGCGCATCCGTATCGACGGCTAGAACTGCGGGTGGTGGCTGCCCCCGGGACGCCGCTCATCCCCCGTGACATTTCTGCACAGTTGAAGCAGGGGCGCTCCGCCCCCCTTCATCTTGCCGGAAATACGCGGGGGTGAATGGGCCGCAGGCCCAGAGGGGGCAAAGCCCCCTGACCTTTTCATATATGGCGCGTGCGCGCCCTTTTGCCGCCGCGCGGGGTGCTGTCAGGGGGTGCCACTCAGGTCGACACGGAGGCGGAGGAAGCCTGCGCGGGTCAGGCCGCGTTCCTGGGGCGCGAAGGCTGCGATTTCACTCAGACAGGCGCGGGCGGCGGGGCTGGTTTCAAAGAGCGCGGCGGTGGCGGGCAGGGGCGTGAAGCCAAGGCTGCCGCGCGGCCTGATCCCGACCGTGCCCTGCCGCGCGACATGCTGGCGAAGGATGTCGCGGACAAGGTTCTCGCCGCCAAGCACGAGCTTGCGCCGGACCGCCCCGGCGAAACAGCCCGCACCGCTGGCGCGGTAGCTGTTGGTGCACAGGATGAATTCGGCCATCGGGTCAAGCGGCTGGCCCCGGAACAGCGCCTGCGCCACGCGGTGCGCATGCCAGTCGATCAGCGCGCCTTGCGGGTCATAGCGGGCGGGCTGCGACAGGTCATAGGTGACATCAAGCGCGTCGATCACCTCGAAATTGTAGCCCGGAACATCGGGGTTGCGCAGCAGGGTGTCGCTGGTGCCGGGCCGGATGCGGTTGAAGGTTGCCGCACTGCGCTCAAGCCATTCCAGCACCTCGGCCCCCGTGACCCGCAGCGCGGCGATGGCATTGGGGAAGGTATACAGATCCGCGATATGGCGGAGGGCAAGCGCGCCCGCAGGCACATCGGTATAGCCACTGGCACCACTGCGTCCGCCTGACTTGAAGGGGGCCGCAGCCGACAGGACGGGCAGCGCGCGCAGTTCCGGGTCCGTCAGCCGCTCGGTGACGAAGGCGCGCTGCGCCTCGGACACCAGCGTCAGGGCCGCGCAGGTACCCAGATGCGCGAAGAAGCTGTGCAGCGGTTGCGGGGTATGGCCCACCGGGCGCCGGATGGCGGCGAGTGTCGCCTGATGCCCCTCGTTGACGGCGCTTGCGACCCGTTCGGGCAGGCTGGCGCCGGTTCCCGGCGGGTGTGCCGGTTCCGCCTTCCCCGGCGCTGCCCCTGCAGGCAGCGCCCGGGTTTCCGAGCGGCTGCCCAGAACCTGCCACTCCCCGCCCTCGCGGGTCATCACAAGGTCGATCAGCCCGATATGTGCCCCCCAGCAGCCACCCATCACCACCGGCTTTCCGGCGATTGTTCCGGTCTGGATTTCGACATCGGGCACAGACGAGAAGACGGGCGAGGGGAACAGCAGGTGGCTGTGCCCGCTCATCAGCGCGTCAATCCCCTCAAGGCGCGCCAGCGGCAGCACCGCGTTTTCCATCCCCTCGCTATGCCGCACGGGGCCAATGCCGGTATGGGCAAGCGCCACGATCACTTCCGCCCCCGCCGCGCGCATCTCGGGCAGCCAGCGGCGCGCGGCAGCCAGGATATCCTGCGCCCAAAGCCGACCGTCGAGCATGTGGCGGTCCCAGTCCACGACCTGCGGCGGCGCGAAGCCGATCACCCCCACCCGGCAGGGATGGAGCCTGCCGCAGCCGTCCACCAGCACCCGGTCCAGCAGCACATAGGGCCGCACCAGCGGCTTGCCGCCCCGGCCTTCCGGTCCGCTCAGAAGATTGGCCGAAACCGCCGGGCAGGCCGCACCCGCCAGCGTTTTCATAAGAAAATCAAGTCCGTAGTTGAACTCATGGTTGCCCAGCGTCAAGGCGTCATAGCCAAGCACATTCATTGCCGCCATGACCGGATGCAGATCGCCTTCCCGCAGCCCGCGTTCAAAGGCCATGAAATCGCCCATGGGCGTACCCTGCAGGAAATCGCCGTTGTCGAACAGCAGTGCATTGGGTGCTTCTGCGCGGGCCTGCTCAATCAGCCGGGCGGCGCTTGTCAGGCCGAAACCCGGCATGGGGCGGTCCGCGTAGTAATCATAGGGCAGCAGATGCAGGTGCAGATCGGTGGTTTCGATCAGCCGCAGGTGAACGGTCCAGTCTCCGGTCAGTTGCGCGCCGGGGAACGCGGGGTTGAACAAGGCGTCGCCTCGAACGATCACAGCAATCTACACCTACAGTACGCCACACGGCATTCATCAGTAGCGGGGCCGAAACATCAAAGGCAAGCGGGAACGGGCATGGTCGGGATCATCAGAGGTTGTTTGTTTCCAGTTACGCAATGGTGCACATCCTCCGGTTGAAAACAAGCGCTGATGGCGGCGCGGTGCGGGCCGGGACTGGCGCTGTGCCCGCGATCCGTGGCATATACTGCGCGATCAGCGAATGAGGGCGGGTGTGAGTGACGGGGTGGTCTTTTCGGGTGGCTGGGATGACCGGGCAGCCGCACTGCGTTCTGATGAGGCCGCTCTGGCGGTGCTGGCGGTGCGCGATGATACGCGGGTTCTGCCGGTCTGGCGCGGCAAGCCGCTGATCGCGGGTGAAGCGCGCGACCGGCTGGGCTGGCTGGGCGCAGACAGCGCGGTTCTTGCCCATGCGCGCCACAAGCGATTGTTTCTGGGCTTTCACACGGGGCGCCCGCATTTTGCGGCCGATGTCTCAGGCTGGGAGCCGGACGGGCTGGACCGCGCCGCGTTGGCGATGTTCTTTGATCCGACAGAGCATCATCACCCCGACCTGCCCGGCGACCATCGCTTTGCCGAGCTTCGCGGCGCGATGTCCCTGCTCTCGCCTGCTGATGCGGCCATGGCGGCCACGGCGCGCGCCTTGTTCAACTGGCACCGGACGCACCGGTTCTGCTCCAGTTGCGGGGCGCGCAGCGACTGGGTGATGGCAG
Organism: Pararhodobacter sp.; assembly: GCF_036802785.1. Classification (GTDB taxonomy): domain Bacteria; phylum Pseudomonadota; class Alphaproteobacteria; order Rhodobacterales; family Rhodobacteraceae; genus Pararhodobacter. The sequence goes on along the minus strand of NZ_DAIRVN010000025.1, from coordinate 46,550 downwards.
GCTGGCAGCGCCAGTGCCCCGCCTGCAACGCACAGCATTTTCCGCGCACCGATCCGGTGGTGATCATGCTGGTCGTGCGCGGCAACCGGATGCTTCTGGGCCGCTCACCGGGCTGGCCCGAGGGGATGTATTCCGCGCTCGCCGGTTTCGTGGAGCCGGGCGAATCGCTTGAGGCAGCGGTGCGCCGCGAGGTTTTCGAAGAGACCGCGATCCGGACCGGCGCAGTGCGCTATCTCGCCTCGCAGCCCTGGCCCTGGCCCAATTCACTGATGCTGGGTTTCGTGGCCGAGGCGCTGTCAGATGCCATAACCCTGGATCATGAGCTGGAAGACGCACGCTGGATGACGCGTGAGGAGCTGGTCGATGTGCTGGCCGGGCTGCATCCCGAGGTGCGCAGGCCACGCGCCGGGGCGATTGCGCATTTCCTTATTTCCGGCTGGCTGGCCGGGCATATCAATTGACGCCGGGCGACTGCCCGGCACGGCAGGGTGAAAGGATGATTGCATGAAAATTGCCGCCACAAAGGATTTCAAACGGCCACGGGGCAAAGTGTTCGGCACCTTCGCCGATCCGGCGCGGATGGATGCCGTGCTGGGAAGCTTTGGCAAGAACCTGCGCCGCGAAGGGTCCGGCGGGGTGGGCACTGTCTGGCATCTGGACGTGGTCTCGGCCGGGAAAGAGCGCCCGGTGGCCATCACGCTGGCCGGAATGGAAGCGCCCGGGGTGATCAACCTGCGCGTCACCTCCGAGATGGTGGATGCCGATGTGGCCTTCGTCTTTACCGACCTGCCGGAGCGGGGCTGTCAGGTGGCAGCAGAGCTTGATCTGGCCCCCCATACGCTTGCCGCGCGCGTGGGCATCCAGACCCTGCGACTGGCCAAAGGCAAGGTCGAGCAGAAGATCCAGCGCACGCTGACCATGCTGGGCAGGCCTGACTGACGCAACGCTGCCCTTTTCCCCGCACTCGTTCTGGTGCCCGCGTCTTTGCCCGCCCGCCCGCTCAGCGGCGGGCGGCATCGGCCGGATAGGTGCCCAGAATCTTCAGCATCGTGGTGAAATAGCGCAGCTCGTCCAGCGCAAGGCGCACATTGGGGTCTTCGGGGTGGCCCTCGATATCGGCATAGAACTGGGTCGCGGTGAATGAGCCGCCGACCATGTAGCTTTCCAGCTTGGTCATGTTTACGCCATTGGTGGCAAAGCCGCCCATCGCCTTGTACAGCGCCGCCGGGATGTTGCGCACCTGAAAGACGAAGGTGGTGATCATGCCATGATCGCCCCGGTGCGTGAAATCGGGCTCAAGTCCCATCACCAGAAAGCGCGTGGTGTTGTTGCCCTGATCCTCGATATGGCGGGCCAGCACATCCAGCCCATAGATTTCGCCTGCCAGATCGCCCGCCAGCGCCGCCAGTTTCCTGTCGCCCAGCTCGGCCACATGCCGCGCGGAACCGGCGGTATCGGCCCCGGTCACGCGCTGGATACCGTGCAGCTTGAGGAACTCGCGGCACTGGCCCAGCAGCACCGGGTGGCTCATCGCCGAGGTGATCTCGCCCAGCCGCGCACCGGGAACGCCCAGCAGGTTGATATGCACCCGCACAAAGGCTTCATCGACGATATGCAGGCCCGATTGCGGCAGCAGGTTGTGGTTGTCGGGCACCCGGCCAAAGGTTGTGTTTTCCACCGGCAGCATCGCCAGCGCGGCCTCGCCCTCATGGACGGCGGCGATCACATCCTCGAAGGTGCGGCAGGGCAGCGCCTCCATCTCCGGGCGGGCATTGACGCAGGCCTGGTGCGAATAGGCGCCCGGCTCTCCCTGAAAGGCGATGCGTTGGGTCATGTTTTCCTCGTCTGCCGTGCCGAATTGCGGGGTTGGTCATTTCGTCGCGCTAAGTATCGCTTGAAATCGCCAAGGGGAAGCGGGTAGATAGCCCCGGAACCGCAAAGGCATGAACGGGACGCGACATGTTCGACACGATGGTACTCACCAAAGCAGTAGCGGGGCTTTGCACGGCTCTGCTTTTTCTCCTGGTCGGTAAGTGGGTCGCCGACGAAGTCTATATGCCCTATGGCGCTGCGCCTGAGGCCTATGTGATCGATCTGGGTGAAGATGCTGCTGCCGAGGACGAAGGCCCCGTCGAAGAAATCGACGTGATGGCGCTCTATGCCGAGGCGGATGCATCCGCTGGTGAAGGCCTGTGGCGCAACTGCCGCGCCTGCCACTCGCTGGAAGAAGGCCGCAACGGTACCGGCCCTTACCTCTATGGCGTGGTCGGTCGTGAGATCGACGTGGTTGCGGGGTTCAACTATTCCGGCGCGCTTGAGCAACTGGGCGAAATCTGGACGGTTGAGACACTGAACCACTTCCTCGAAAATCCGCGCGCCGCAGCGCCGGGCACAACCATGGGCTATGCCGGCATGCGCAGCCTTCAGGACCGCCTGAACCTGATTGCCTATCTGGAAACCCAGGGCGGCTGAGGCTGCACTGCCTGATCAATGCGAAAGGCCGCCGCGCAAGCTGCGGCCTTTTTTGATGCCCGGCCCTCCGATGGCGCCTCCGGTCCTTCGCCTTTGCCAGACAGGTATGCCGGGCGCGGCGCTTTGCTTTTCACCTGTTTCCAAATATCCCGGGGGAGTCCGCTCTGCGGCAGCAGAGCGGGCGGGGGCAGCGCCCCCTGCGCCGCGCAGCGGCAAGACAAACAGGTGTCTGCGCAAGCAGTCAATCAGGTCACCGGGCGGCTCATCAACCCGGCCCGGGGCCGTTTTTACCCCTTCTCACGCAATCGCCACTTGAACCCCGGGGCTGGCTGCCTTTAGCTGTCGTGACGCTCTGTGACACGTCAGACAAGCCCCTGCCTCAGGAGAACCGCATGAACCATCCGACCGCTGCCCGTGCCCTTGCTCTCAGCCCCGCCCCTGGCCGGATGCGCGTCTGGGCCGCCGGTGCGGTGCTGGCGCTTGCCGCCATGACGCTGGGGCAGCAGGCTGTCGGGCAGGAGGCGGGCGATGGCGCGGATGCCGGTGAGACGATCGTTGCGCATGGCTACTCGTTCTACGGTGACCTCAGCTATCCGCCGGATTTCGAGCGTTACAATTATGTCAATCCGGATGCCCCGCGCGGCGGCGAGATTTCGATGTGGGCGCCGGGCACGTTTGATTCGATGAACCCCTACAGCCGCCGAGGCCGTGCCGGGCGTTTTTCCACCTCCATGTACGAAAGTCTGCTGGAAATGGCGGGCCCTTTTGGTGACAGCGTCCCTGCGGATGTTTACGGCGAGTATTACGGCCTTCTGGCGCATAGCATCGAATATCCGCCGTCAAAGGACTGGGTGATCTTTCACATGCGCCCCGAAGCGCGGTTTTCCGACGGCACGCCGCTTACGGCGCATGACGTGGTTTTCAGCCATAACCTGATGATGGAACAGGCCCTGCCGTCCTATTCGCAAGGCGTGTCCTACCGGGTTATCGGTGTCGAGGCGCTTGATGACCATACCGTGCGGTTTGAGTTCCGGCCGGGCATCTCGCGGCGCAGCCTGATTGATCAGGTCGGCTACCAGTCGGTGTTTTCGCAGGCCTGGTATGAGCGCACGGGCGCGCGCCTTGACGAAAGCCGGCTGGAAACCTCGCCGGGCTCCGGCCCGTATATGCTCGACAGCTACCAGATCAACCGCCGCATCACCTATCGCCGCAACCCTGATTACTGGGGCTGGCACCTGCCCAACAGCGTGGGGCGGCATAATTTCGATGTGATCCGGGTGGAGTATTTCGCCGATGATTCGGCCGCGTTCGAGGCGTTCAAGACCGGCGAATATACCTTCCGCGCCGAGGGTAATTCGCGGCAATGGGCGGTGGGCTATGATTTCCCGGCCGTCAGCCGTGGCCATGTCATCCGCGAGGAAATCCCCGATGGCACGCCCCCCACGCCCACCGGCTTCGTCTTCAACCTTGACCGTCCGCAGTTGCAGGACCGTCGTGTGCGTGAGGCGCTGTCGCTGGCCTATAACTTTGAATGGACCAACCAGCAGCTGCAATACGGGCTGATGAGCCAGCGGCAGTCCTTCAGTCAGGGCACAAGGCTTGAGGCGCAGGGCGTGCCTGAGGGCGCGGAACTGGCCCTGCTGGAAAGCCTGGGCGATCTGGTGCCGCCAGAACTGCTGAGCGAGCCGGTGGTGGTGGCGCATACCTCGTCGGCGGATCAGTTGCAGGACCGGCGCAACATGCGCCGCGCTAATGCCCTTCTGGAAGAGGCGGGCTGGGTTGTCGGTGCCGATGGTGTGCGGCGCAATGATCAGGGTCAGCCGTTGCGCATCGAAATGCCGTTTGCCAATTCATCATCCTCATCGCTTGAATCGGTGATCGAGACCTTCGTGCAGAACCTGCAGGCGATGGGCGTACAGGCGCGGGCACAAAAGATCGACCCGGCGCAATACACTGCCCGCTCGCGTGACCGCGATTATGACATCGTGTTCGACCAGTATCTGGCGTTTCTGGATACCGGCACCGGGCTGCATCAGCGCTTCGGTTCCGAGGCGGCGGATGATGTGTTCAACCCCGCCGGACTGCGCAGCCCTTTGGTGGATGAGGTGATCGAGATATCACTCAATGCTCCCACCCCTGAGGAGCGCGATGTCGCCCTGAAGGTGCTGGACCGCGTGTTGCGCTGGGAGCGGTTCATGATTCCGGTCTGGTACAACCCCGACAGCTGGGTCGCCTATTGGGACATGTACCGCCACCCGGAGGAACTGCCGCTCTTCTCTGAAGGGGTGCTGGATTTCTGGTGGTATGACGCCGAGGCCGGTGCAGCACTGCGCGCGGCTGGCGCGCTGCGGTAAGGGCCGATGACCGCCTATATCCTGCGCAGGCTTCTGCTGGTGATCCCCACGCTTCTGGGCGTGATGGTGATCAATTTCACGCTGGTCCAGTTTGTGCCCGGCGGACCCATCGAGCAGATCATTGCCCAGATGGAGGGGCAGGGCGATGTGTTCCAAAGCTTTTCCGGCGGCGGTGACGATGTCGCGCGCGGCGGCGGCGGCGGGGATGAGCGCTATATCGGCGCGCGGGGCCTGCCGCCCGAATTCATCGCCCAGCTTGAGCGCGAATTCGGCTTTGACAAGCCGCCGGTCGAGCGGTTCTTCAACATGCTGTGGAATTACATGCGATTCGATTTCGGGAGCAGCTATTTCCGCTCCATCTCGGTCCTTGATCTGGTGATCGAGAAGATGCCGGTATCGATTTCGCTGGGGCTGTGGTCAACGCTGATTGCCTATGTCATCTCCATCCCGCTGGGTATCCGCAAGGCGGTGCGCGACGGGGCGCCCTTTGATACCTGGACCTCGGGGGTGATCATCGTGGGCTATGCGATCCCGGGTTTTCTGTTTGCGATCCTGCTGCTGGTGCTGTTCGCCGGGGGCTCTTACTGGCAGGCTTTTCCGGCGCGCGGCCTGACATCGGAGGCCGAAATCTGGAACCAGCTGTCGGTCTGGGGCAAGATCGTCGATTACTTCTGGCACATCACCCTGCCGGTGATCGCCCTGACGATCTCCAGTTTCGCCACGCTGACGCTGCTGACCAAGAACAGCTTTCTGGATGAGCTGCGCAAGCAATATGTGATGACGGCGCGGGCCAAGGGGCTGATGGAGCGCAAGGTGCTTTACGGGCATGTGTTCCGCAACGCGATGCTGATCGTGATCGCGGGTTTTCCGTCGGTGTTCATCGGGGCGTTTTTTGGCGGATCGCTGATCATCGAGACGATCTTCTCGCTGGACGGGCTGGGGCGGTTGTTCTTTGAAGCGGCGGTGGCGCGGGATTATCCGGTGATCTTCGGCACGCTGTTCATCTTCACGCTGCTGGGGCTGGTTGTGGGGATCATCTCGGACCTGATGTATGTCTGGATCGACCCGCGCATCGATTTTGAAACGCGGGAGGGCTAGGAATGAAAGCATTGCACGCCCCCCTTGCGCTTTTCCTCCGGTGTGGAGGCGTGGACGCATGATCCGGCTGTCCCCGCTCAACCAGCGCCGCTGGCGCAATTTCCGCGCCAACCGCCGGGCCTTCTGGTCGCTGATCGTCTTTGCCCTGCTCTATACTCTCTCGCTCTTCGCCGAGTTCATCGCCAATGACCGGCCCATCCTGATCAACTACCGGGGTGCCTATCACTTCCCCACGTTCAACTTTTACCCCGAGACCGCCTTCGGCGGCGAGTTCCGCACCCAGGCGGTCTTTCGATCGGAGGAGGTGCAATGCCTGATCCGCACCGGCGGGGCCGAGCTGTGCCTTGACGACCCGGCGGAGGCTATGGCCGAAGCGCTGTCGCAAGGCACCGTCGAGGGTGAGCCCATCGCGCGGGGCTGGATGATCTGGCCGCCGATTCCCTACAGCTACAACACGGTCAGCAATCTTGGCGGCCCGGCCCCCTCGCCACCGGACAGCCGCCATCTGCTGGGCACCGATGACACCGCGCGCGACGTGCTGGCGCGGGTGATCTATGGTTTCCGCCTGTCGGTCACTTTCGCGCTGGTCGTTGTCGCCATCTCATCGCTGATCGGCATCGCGGCGGGTGCGATACAGGGCTTTTTCGGCGGCCTGACCGATCTGTTGTTCCAGCGCCTGATCGAATTGTGGGGCTCTGTCCCGTCGCTTTACGTCATCATCATCGTGGCCGCGATCATTCCGATGAATTTCTGGCTGCTGGTCTTTCTGATGGTGCTGTTCAGCTGGACTGCCCTTGTCGGCGTGGTGCGCGCCGAATTCCTGCGCGCGCGCAATTTCGAATATGTCCGCGCCGCGCGCGCGCTGGGGGTTTCCAACACCCGCATCATGTTCCGCCATGTGCTGCCCAACGCCATGGTGGCGACCGTCACGCTTCTGCCCTTCATCGTCACCGGCGCGATCGCCGGGCTGGCAACGCTGGATTTTCTGGGCTTCGGCCTGCCCGCCTCGGCGCCCTCGCTGGGTGAGCTGACCTTGCAGGCCAAGACCCATCTGCAGGCCACCTGGCTGGGTTTCAGCGCCTTTTTCACCTTCGCCATCATGCTCAGCCTGCTGGTGTTCATCTTTGAGGGCGTGCGCGACGCCTTTGACCCGCGAAAGACCTTTCGATGACCCTTCTGGACGTCTCCAACCTGTCTGTCAGCTTCCGGCAGGACGGCCGGGTGGTGCAGGCCGTGCGCGGGGTGTCGTTCTCGGTGGCGGCGGGGGAAACCGTGGCGCTGGTGGGCGAGTCCGGTTCAGGCAAATCGGTCACCGCCCTGTCCACGGTGGGTTTGCTGCCGGATTCGGCTGATATCGGCGGGTCGGTCACCTTTGCCGGGGCGCAGATGATCGGCGCGAAAGAGCCTGAACTGCGCCGGGTGCGGGGCAATGACATCAGCTTCATCTTTCAGGAGCCGATGACCAGCCTCAACCCGCTGCATACAGTCGAAAAGCAGGTGACCGAGGCCCTGACACTGCATCAGGGCCTGCGCGGCGCACCGGCACGCGCGCGCGCGCTGGAGCTGCTGCACAAGGTCGGTATCCGCGAGGCCGAAAGCCGCCTCAATGCCTATCCGCACCAGTTGTCAGGCGGGCAACGCCAGCGGGTGATGATTGCGATGGCGCTGGCCAATGGCCCCAAGCTGCTGGTCGCCGATGAGCCCACGACGGCGCTGGATGTCACCATTCAGGCGCAGATCCTGGAGCTGCTGGCCGGTCTCAAGCGTGAGGAAGGCATGGCGATGCTGTTCATCACCCATGATCTGGGGATCGTGCGGCGGGTGGCGGACCGGGTCTGCGTGATGCAGCACGGCGAGATTGTCGAGCAGGGGCCGACGGATGCGGTTTTCGCCAACCCCCAGCACCCCTATACGCAAAAGCTGCTGGCGGCAGAGCCGACCGGCGTGCCTGAGCCCGTGCTGACCGACGCAGCGCCGGTTCTGGAGACCGATGCCCTGCGCGTCTGGTTCCCTATCCATCGCGGCTTTCTGCGGCGCACGGTGGGGCATGTGAAGGCGGTCAACGAGGCCTCGATCCGGCTGCATGCCGGTGAGACGCTGGGGATTGTCGGTGAGTCGGGCTCTGGCAAGACCACGCTCGCGCTGGCGATCATGCGGCTCATCTCCTCCAGCGGCGAGATACGGTTCAAGGGGCGCAGTATCGCCGGGTTGCAGGCGAAACAGCTCAGGCCGCTCAGGCGCGAGATGCAGGTTGTCTTTCAGGACCCGTTTGGCAGCCTGTCGCCGCGTATGACCGTCGAAGAGATCATCGCCGAAGGCTTTGGGGTGCATGGCATTCCCACCGGCAGGAACCCGCGCGCGCTGGTGGCCGAGGTGATGGAAGAGGTGGGGCTGGACGCCGCCATGATGCACCGCTATCCGCATGAATTTTCCGGCGGGCAGCGGCAGCGCATCGCCATTGCCCGCGCCATGGTCCTGCGGCCAAGCCTGCTGGTGCTGGATGAACCCACATCGGCGCTGGACATGACGGTGCAGGTGCAGATCGTTGAGCTTTTGCGCGCGCTTCAGCACAAATACGGGCTGGCCTATCTGTTCATCAGCCATGACCTGCGGGTGGTGCGGGCGATGGCGCATCAGGTCGCGGTCATGAAAGAGGGCGATGTGGTGGAATACGGGCCGTCAAAGACCGTGTTCGATGCGCCAAAGACCGATTACACCCGCGCCCTGATGGCCGCCGCTTTCGATCTCAGGGTGATCGGCAAGACCCGGGTTGAGGAAAAGCCGGAGCAGGCCGTGTGAAAATCCTTCTCGTGCACCAGAACTTTCCCGGCCAGTTCCTGCATCTGGCACCGGCGCTGGCGGAACGCGGGCATGAGGTTGTGGCGCTGACGGATGAAGGAAACCAGCGGCCCTCGCCCATCACCACCTTCCGCTACCGCGCGCCCGAACCCCGGCCGGACCCGGCAGTGGCGCGCTTTGGCACCACCTATGCCGAGATGACCAACCGCGCCCACCGCGCTGCCCGCGCGGCGCTGGTGCTGCGCGATACGCATGGCTTTTATCCCGAGGTCATCTTTGGCCATGGCGGCTGGGGCGAGACACTGTTTCTGCCCGAGGTCTGGCCGGAAGCGCGGCTGCTGGTCTATGCCGAGCTCTATTACGCTGCGCGCGGGCTTGATGTGGGGTTTGACCCGGAGTTTGCCAGCCCTGAGCCTGAAAAGGCCTTTTCGGTCATCGCCCGGCAAGGGCATCAGGCGCTGATGATGGCACAGGCTGAGGCGGCGCTGGCGCCGACCGAGTTTCAGGCCGATACCTTCCCGCCCTGTTTCCGCGACAAGATCACCATCATCCATGACGGGATCGACACGCAGCGGCTGGCTCCGGACCCTGCGGCGGAAGTGGTGCTGCCCTCAGGCGCGGTGTTTCGCGCGGGGGACGAGCTGTTGACCTTTGTGAACCGGAACCTGGAACCTTACCGCGGGTATCACAGCTTTCTGCGCGCGCTGCCCGAGGTGTTGCGCGCCCGCCCGCAGGTGCAGGTGGTGATCGTGGGCGGCGATGATGTCAGCTATGGCGCGCGGCCCGGCGGGGAGCGGTCATGGAAGGAGATTTTTCTGGAGGAGGTGAGCGGGCGGCTGGATATGTCGCGTGTCCATTTCACTGGCCGAGTTCCTTATGCAACCTTTGTCGGCCTGATGCAGGCGACGCGGGTGCATTGCTACCTGACGGTGCCCTTCGTTCTGTCATGGTCGATGCTGGAGGCGATGAGTGCGGGGGCGCTGGTGGTGGGCTCACGCACGGCCCCGGTGGAAGAGTTGATCACTGACGGGGTGAACGGGCGGCTGGTGGATTTCTTTGATACCGCCGAAATTGCCGAGGTGCTGACCGACGCGCTGGCCCGCCCGATGGTCTATCGCCACCTGCGCGAGGCGGCGCGGGCGCATATCGTCGAGAATTACGACCTGCGCAGCATCTGCCTGCCGCGCCTGATTGATTTCGTCGAGGGGCGGATCTAGGGGCCGGAACCGGGCCGCCGTATCGTGCTGCGGAATCAGCCAGAGGCGCAGGGGCCGCTCCCGCCCGTCTTCGCATCACGGCTTCGCCGCAACACTCATCCCGTTTGGCCGGGCCGCGCGGCTGCGCCACGCGGCGAAGGGGGCTTTGCCCCCTCTGGGCCTGCGGCCCATTCACCCCCAGGATATTTCTGAACAGGTGAAAGCATGACGGCAGGGGCAGTGATCAGATGGCGCTGGAATGACCTGTTTTTGCCATGGCATAGGCATCAAAATCGGCGGCGATTACCCGGGTGAGAGGGCGGCCCTCGGGCGGGACGGTGAGGCCCTGTGCATCATGCTGAAGGAAGGCGCCGAATTTCCTGGCGACCGGGGCGAAGAGGCTGTCGAGGAATGCCGGTGTGGCGCCGAAATCGCGGATCAGCTCGGCGCTTTTCACCGAGAAATCGCACATCAATGCTTCGATGATCCGCCCGCGCAGAAGGTCATCGCCCTTGAACGCATGGCCGCGCGTGGTGGCGAACTGCCCGGCCTGCACCGCCTTCGCCCAGCCCGAGGTGGAGGGGTTCATCTGCGCATAGCCCTGCGGGAAGCGCGAGATGGAAGAGGCGCCGAGACCGATCAGCACCAGCGCGGTATCATCCGTATAGCCCTGAAAATTGCGCCGCAGCGTGCCGTTCTGCGCCGCCACCGCCAGACCGTCTTCAGGCCGCGCGAAATGGTCGATGCCGATTTCGTGGTAGCCGTCCCAGACAAAAAGCCGCCGCGCGGTTTCAAACAGCTCCAGCCGTTCTTCGGGGCGGGGCAGGCTGTCAGACGGGATCATCTGCTGGCGCCGCGCCATCCAGGGCACATGGGCGTAACCATAGAGCGCCACCCGGTCCGGTGCGAGCGAGAGCAGTTTCTGCACCGAGTCGGCGCTGCGGGCGCGGGTCTGATGGGGCAAGCCGTAGAGGATATCCGCGTTGAGGCTGTGCACACCGCGGGCGCGAATCGCTTCGACAGCGGAACGGGTGATTTCATAGCTCTGATCGCGGCCGATGGTTTTCTGGATCTCGGGGTCAAAATCCTGAACGCCGATCGAGGCGCGGTTCATCCCGGCCTCAGCCAGCGCATCCAGGCGCGGCTCATCGATCTCGTTCGGGTCGATCTCGACCGAGAATTCGGCCTTTTCGCCCAGCGGCACGGCATCGAAAATCGCCGCCGCCAGATCACGCATCTGGGCCACCGGCAGAAGGGTCGGCGTGCCGCCCCCCCAATGCAGGCGCGACAGGGTCACCCCCTCAGGAAGGGCGTTTTTCAGCAGTTTCAGCTCGGTCTTGAGGTTTTCAACGTATGCGATAACTGGTGAGTCCGTGCTCGTCCCCTGCGTGCGGCAGGCGCAGAACCAGCACAGCCTGCGGCAGAAGGGCACATGGATATAGAGCGAAATCCGGCTATTTGGTTCAATCGCGCCAAGCCAGTTGCCAAAGGCTGTCTGGCCGACCTCCGCCGAGAATTGCGGGGCGGTCGGATAGCTCGTGTAGCGGGGTACACGCGCGTCGAAGAGGCCCAGCCGGGCGAGTTGCGATTCACTGTTCATTCAGGTACGCTTAATTTGTTGACAGCCCAGAGCATTGACCTAGATCAAATCATGCAGAAAACCTCCATCGCCCCCGCCAAGACGGTCAACCTGACCTGCGGCGACTGCCCTATCCGGCACCGTGCGGTCTGCGCGCGCTGCGATGAGGATGAGATGCTTCAGCTGGAGGAGATCAAGTATTACCGCAGTTTTGAGGCGGGACAGACCGTGGTGTGGTCCGGCGACCGGATGGATTTCGTGGCCTCGGTTGTCTCGGGCATTGCCACGCTGACCCAGACGATGGAGGACGGGCGCCGCCAGATGGTGGGCCTGCTGCTGCCGTCGGATTTTGTCGGCCGCCCGGGGCGCGAAACGGCGGCCTATGACGTGACCGCCACCACCGATCTGGTCATGTGCTGCTTTCGCAAGAAACCCTTTGAAGATGTCATGATAAGCACGCCGCATGTCGGCCAGCGACTTCTGGAGATGACGCTGGACGAGCTGGACGCGGCGCGGGAATGGATGCTGCTTCTGGGGCGCAAGACGGCGCGCGAAAAGATCGCCAGCCTGATCACCATCATCGCCCGGCGGGATGTTTCGCTTCAGGCGCAGAGGAATGCGGGAAGCGTCAGCGTTGACCTGCCCCTGACGCGTGAGGCCATGTCGGAATATCTGGGCCTGACGCTGGAAACGGTCAGCCGCCAGATTTCGGCATTGCGCCGCGATGGCGTGATCGAGATTGAAAGCAAACGCCACATCATCATCCCTGATTTCGACCGGCTGGTCGAGGAAGCGGGCGATGACGCCGACGGCGGTTTTCTGATCTGAGGGCTGCTAAGCTTTCGTCAGAGCGTGTCGCGTTCATTCGCATTCACACGACGCGCTCCGACCTTTTGGCAACGCATGTTCAGGAAGCAGAAAACCGGTTCCCACTTTTCTGCAACAGGCTCAAACCCTGCCCGCCCCTTCACCTGTTTGAAAATATCCTCGGGGGGTGAATTCGGCGAAGCCGGAGAGGGGGGCTGAAAGCCCCCCTGCGCCGCCGCTCATGGCCGCAAAGCCGGTTCTAATGTGCCAGAAACACCGGCGTTTCGCTGTTTTCCAGCACGTTGCGGGTGGCGCCGCCCAGAATGGCCTCGCGCAGGCGGGAATGGCCGTAGGCGCCCATCACCAGAAGGCTCGCGCTGGTGTCCGCAATATGGCGCATCAGCACGTCTGAAACACGCGGCAGGGTCTTGGCCAGCACCGAGACCTCGGCGCGCACACCGTGACGCGCCAGCATCTGGGTCAGCAGCCCGCCCGGGTCAGAGCGTTCGGGGCTGTGCACCGGGGGGTTTACGACCACGATATTCACCAGATCGGCCTGTTTCAGCAGGGGCAGGGCGCGGCGCACGGCGTTGAGCGCCTCGTTCGACTGGTTCCAGGCGACGACGATGCGCTTGCCGAAATCCGGCCCCAGCCCGGTTTCGGGCACGATTAGGGTTGCGGACTGCCCCTCGAACAGTGCGGCCTCGATTGCGGCTTCCTGGGTGGGCAGGGCCTCGCGGCCATAGGGACGGACCTGAATCACCAGATCACTGAAACGGGCGCGCAGGCCCACCAGCCCCGGCAGCCCGCCGAACTGCACCACCGCCGATTCGGCACTCCAGCGCAGCCCGGAGCGGTCAAGCTTCTTGCGGGCCTGCGCTTCAAGCGATTCGGCGTCGGCCTGGGCGCGCTCAAGGGTTTCCTGAAGCAGAAGCGGCGAGGCCCCCATGTAAAAGCCGCCTGCCGGAGTCATGTCCACGCCCAGAAGACAGGCACTGAGATGGGCGTCCTGGCGCTCGGCAAAGTCGATCGCGGGCGGAAGGGTGATCTCCAGCTCGGCGGCACTGCTCACGAAGGTCGTGATGGATTTGTAGGCCATGTTCATTCCTCGTGTTACCTCAAAGGCTTGCGCCGCACCGCACCGATCCGCGCAGGCGCCGACAACGGCCGATACTGGGCTGCAACAATCACCGTGTCCTTGATTTCAATCAAGCCCCCCGTTTACCGGAATTGACCTGAATCAATGTATGCAGGCCGTACCCGGCCGATAAGGGACAAGGTGCAGCAGGTCCGGCGTGTCGTTCTCCGTTTTTCGGGGCGGGGCCGGGATACGCCAATAAAAACGGAATAGAGGGACGCAAGTAATGTGGGATTACGTCAAGCTGATCGTGCTTGCTGCGATCGCGGTTTTCGCCGCGATCATTGCAAGTTACGCGCGCGATCTCGCCCATCTGGTTCACATGATCATCATCATGTTGACCGCGGGAGGGCTTTTCCTGTGGCAGATCCGCCGCGTGGGAGAGCCGGTTGTTCACAACCAACTGGAATACATGGACGGGGTGGTGCGCTACGGCGTGATTGCCACCGCGTTCTGGGGCGTGGTCGGCTTTCTGGTCGGCGTGGTCATCGCCTTTCAGCTTGCCTGGCCCGAGCTGAACCTCGAATTTGCCCAGGGCTTTACCAATTTCGGCCGCCTGCGGCCGCTGCACACCTCGGCGGTGATTTTCGCCTTTGGCGGTAACGCGCTGATCGCCTCGGCCTTCTATGTGGTGCAGCGCACCTCGGCGGCGCGGCTCTGGGGTGGCAACCTTGCGTGGTTTGTCTTCTGGGGCTACCAGCTCTTCATCGTCATGGCCGCGACCGGCTATGTGCTGGGCTCAACCCAGGGGCAGGAATATGCCGAGCCCGAATGGCTGACCGACCTGTGGCTGACCATCGTCTGGGTGGCCTTCCTTGCGGTCTATCTGGGTACGCTGATCAAGCGCCGTGAGCCGCATATCTACGTCGCCAACTGGTTCTACCTGTCGTTCATCGTCACCGTGGCGATGCTGCATGTCGTCAACAACGTGCAGATCCCGGTGTCGGTGTTCGGTTCGGCCTCGGTCCCGGTGTGGTCGGGTGTGCAGTCGGCCATGGTGCAGTGGTGGTATGGCCACAACGCGGTGGGCTTCTTCCTGACGGCGGGCTTTCTGGGGATGATGTATTACTTCATCCCGAAGCAGGCCGAGCGCCCGGTTTACAGCTACAAGCTGTCGATCATCCACTTCTGGGCGCTGATCTTCCTGTATATCTGGGCCGGTCCGCACCACCTGCATTATACCGCGCTGCCTGACTGGGCGCAGACACTGGGCATGACCTTTTCTATCATGCTGTGGATGCCCTCCTGGGGTGGTATGATCAACGGTCTGATGACGCTTTCGGGCGCCTGGGACAAGCTGCGCACCGACCCTGTGATCCGCATGATGGTGGTCGCCGTGGGCTTTTACGGCATGGCCACTTTTGAGGGGCCGATGATGTCGATCCGCGCGGTCAACTCGCTCAGCCACTATACCGACTGGACCATCGGCCATGTGCATTCCGGCGCTCTGGGCTGGAACGGCATGATCACCTTCGGCATGATGTACTATCTGGTGCCGCGCCTGTGGAAGCGCGAACGCCTCTACAGCCTGTCGCTGGTGAGCTGGCACTTCTGGCTGGCGACCATCGGGATCGTTCTTTACGCATCCTCGATGTGGGTGACCGGCATCATGGAAGGGCTGATGTGGCGGCAGGTCGATGCCCAGGGCTTCCTGGTCAACAGCTTTGCTGACACCGTGGCCGCCAAATTCCCGATGTATGTGGTGCGTGGGCTGGGCGGGGTGATGTTCCTGCTGGGTGCGCTGATCATGTGCTACAACCTGTGGAAGACCGTGACGAGCGTGGGCGAACGTAAGCCCGCGGCCGCCGCGGTGCCCGCTGAATAACCGGAGGGCGTCATGAGCATTCTCAAACATCACAAGAAGATCGAGACGCATGCGACGCTGCTTCTGGTCCTCAGCTTTCTGGTGGTGACCATCGGCGGTCTGGTTCAGATTGTCCCGCTGTTCTATCTGGAAAACACCATCGAGGAAGTGGAAGGCGTGCGGCCCTATTCGCCGCTGGAGCTGGCCGGGCGCGAGATCTATGTGCGCGAAGGCTGCTACGTCTGCCACAGCCAGATGATCCGCCCGATGCGCGACGAGGTCGAGCGTTATGGCCATTACAGCCTTGCGGCGGAATCGATGTATGACCATCCGTTCCAGTGGGGCTCCAAGCGCACCGGGCCGGATCTGGCGCGCATTGGCGGGCGGTACTCGGACGACTGGCATGTGCAGCACATGATTGACCCGCGCGCGGTGGTGCCGGAATCAATCATGCCCAGCTACGCGTTCCTGATGAACCGGGTGATCGACGGGCGTTACATCGAGGATCTGTTGCGCACCTATCGTCTGGTCGGCGTGCCTTATACCGATGAGATGCTGGAAAACGGCCGTGCCGACTTTCTGGCGCAGGCCAATCCTGATGCCGATACTTCGGGCCTTCTGGCACGCTACCATTCGGCGCAGGTCCGCAACTTTGACGGGCAGCCTGAGCTGACCGAAATGGATGCGCTCATCGCCTATATGCAGATGCTGGGAACGCTGGTTGATTTCAGCACCTTCGTGCCTGACGCAAGCCGCTGAGAAAGGGGAAAAGCATGGAAACCTATACACTTCTGCGCACCTTCGCCGACAGCTGGCACCTTTTGTTCATGACGCTGTTCTTTGTGGGCATCGTGGTCTGGGCCTTCCGGCCCGGGTCAAAGAAGGTTCATGAGGAAACGGCGTCGATGATCTTTCGCAATGACGACAGACCGGCGGGCGACGATGCTCCGGCAGCCCGCGCCGGCAACCGCGAACCCAAAGAGGCACGCTGATGGTTGATCCAAAGAACAAGACACCCGAAAACAGGGTCAGCCCGCCCGAGCGGCAATACCCTGATCCAAGGGCGAAGCTGAAACAGGACCCGCCCACCACGGGCCATTCCTGGGACGGGATCGAGGAATACGACAACCCGATGCCGCGCTGGTGGCTGTGGACCTTCTATCTGACCATCATCTGGGCCGTGATCTACATGATCTTCTACCCGGCCTGGCCGATGGTCACGCGCGCCACCTCGGGCATTCTGGGCTATTCGACACGCGGTGAGGTCGCCGCCGAGATTGCCCGGTTCGACCAGCAGAATCAGGTCTGGTTCGAGCGCCTGCTCGACACCGATCTGGACGCCATCCATGACGACCGCGAACTGCAGAGCTTTGCGGTGAATGCCGGTGCTGCCGTGTTCCGCGCCCAGTGCTCTCAGTGCCACGGCACCGGCGGGGCAGGGGTTCAGGCCTCGGGCTTTCCCAACCTTCTGGACGATGAATGGATGTGGGGCGGCACGATGGATGATATCCACCAGACCGTGCGCTACGGCATCCGCAACGAAGACCATGCAGACGCGCGTTGGTCGGAAATGCCTGCCTTTGGCCGCGACGGCCTTCTGAGCGATCAGGAGATCGATCAGGTGGTGCATTATGTGCTGCGCCTGTCAGGTCAGCCGTCGGATGCCGCGCTGGCTGCCGCGGGTGAAGAGGTGTTCATGTTCAACTGCGCCTCATGCCACGGCGACAATGGCGAGGGTGACACTTTCGTCGGTGCGCCGCCGCTCAACTCGGCCATCTGGCTCTATGGCGGCACCTATGACGATATCCGCCACACGGTCGTCAATTCGCGCTTCGGCATCATGCCGGGCTTCACGGGCCGGTTGCGCGATGCCGAAATCCGTGCGGTTGCCGCTTATGTCCACCAGCTGGGTGGCGGGCAGTAACCCTGCGCTGAGATCCGGCGCTCCGGTCAAACGGGGTGTCGGGGCTGCACCAGGCCTCGTTCCTGTTCGCGCGTTTCCCGGGGAATGGTGCAGCCGATTTTTTCAAGGGCGTGTGCGGCCTGAAAACCGTGCGCGCCTTTGCCGCATCGAAAGATATAGAACTTACCCGCCTTTTGACGCAGGTCAAGGCATCGGTGATCCTGCAGGGTAATCAATGCCCAAGGTGAACCACGGAGAAGGGCAATGAGCACTTCAGATGATACCCAACAGCTTTATCAGGCCCGCGAACCGATCTTTCCGCGGCGCGTTTCAGGTGCGTTCCGCAACCTGAAATGGTGGCTTCTGGCTGCCATGCTGGGGCTTTACTACATCACGCCCTGGCTGCGCTGGGACAGGGGCCCTGAGCTGCCGGATCAGGCAGTGCTGCTGGACCTTGCCAACCGGCGGTTCTTTTTCTTCATGATCGAAATCTGGCCGCATGAATTCTATTTCGTCGCGGGCCTGCTGATCATGGCGGGTATCGGCCTTTTCCTGTTCACCTCGGCGCTGGGCCGTGTCTGGTGCGGCTATGCCTGCCCGCAGACCGTCTGGACCGATCTTTTCATTCAGGTCGAACGCTGGATCGAGGGGGACCGCAACGCGCGGCTGCGCCTGCACCGGCAGAAATGGAACGCCGAGAAGGCGCGCAAATATTCGCTGAAATGGCTGGTCTGGCTGTTGATCGCGCTCGCCACCGGCGGCGCGTGGGTGTTCTATTTCACCGATGCGCCCACCCTGCTGCGCGACCTGCTGACCCTCAGCGCCCATCCCATCGCCTATACCACCATCGCGGTCCTGACCGGCACCACCTTCCTGTTCGGCGGCTTTTTCCGCGAGCAGGTCTGCATCTATGCCTGCCCATGGCCGCGCATTCAGGCGGCGATGATGGACGAAGATACGATCACCATCTCATACCGCGACTGGCGCGGGGAGCCGCGCGGCAAGCTGAAAAAAGGGCAGGCCGCGCCGGAAGGGGCGCAGGGCGACTGCATCGACTGCATGGCCTGCGTCAATGTCTGCCCGATGGGCATCGACATCCGCGACGGCCAGCAACTGGCCTGCATCACCTGCGGGTTGTGCATCGACGCCTGCAATGACGTGATGGACAAGGTCGGCAAGCCGCGCGGCCTGATCGGCTACATGGCCCTGTCGGATGAGATCAGCGAGCGCGAGGGCAAGACGCCGATTTCAGTCTGGAAGCATGTGTTCCGGTTGCGCACCATGGTCTATACCGTCCTCTGGGCGGGGATCGGTGTGGGTCTGATCGTGGCGCTGTTCCTGCGCACCGATATCGACATCTCCATTTCGCCGATCCGCAACCCCACCTTCGTGGTCCTGTCGGATGGCAGTGTGCGCAATGCCTATGATATCCGTCTGCGCAACATGCATAATGAGCCGCGCCAGTTCTTCCTGTCGATTGCCGACAACCCCTCCATCCGGCTGACGATCGAGGGGGTGCCGGGGCAACTGGTGACGGTGCAACCGGATACACAGCTGAACCAGCGTGTTTATCTGACCGCGTCGTCGGGCACACCGCCCGCACGCGGAACACAGACGCCGGTGCGGCTATGGGCATCGGTTGCGGGCGATACCGCGCGCATATTCGGTGAAACCGTCTTTAACGGGAGAGGCCAATGACACAAGCAGCACCACAGAGCACACCAATGAGCACACCGCCCGAAAGCACGCGCGGCAAGATGACCGGCGGCAAGGTTCTGGCCGTGTTTGTCAGCGCCTTCGGCATCATCATCTCGGTTAATCTGGTGATGGCCTACAGCGCCGTCAGCACCTTTCCCGGCCTTGAGGTGCGCAACAGCTATGTTGCCAGCCAGGGCTTCAACGACCGGCTGACGGCGCAGCGCTCGCTGGGCTGGGATGTGCAGGTGGGCGTCACCGAAGGGCAGTTGCGCGTGGTTTTCACCGATCCTGACGGCAGCCCGGCCAATGTGGCGACGATGGATGCCACGCTGGGCCGCGCCACCCATACCCGAGACGACCTGAGCCCCGAATTCGCCTATGAGGGGGGGACATTCACCGCGCCGGTGTCGATTGCGCCGGGCAACTGGAACCTGCGCCTTGTCGCCACCGCACCGGACGGAACCGAGTTCCGGCAGCGCGTCTCCTTCCGGCATAGGGGCTGATCATGAGCGACACGCTGCATGCCCCGTCCCTTTCAGCCTGCCCGGCCTGTGTGGCGATGCCCGCCGCGCTGGATCAGGCCAGCCGCGCTGCGGCTGAGGGCGCGCGCATCGTCATGTCGGTGCCGGGCGCGCATTGTGCGCTGTGCATTTCGACCATCGAGCGCGATCTGGAGGGGATGCCCGGCGTGCAGTCGGCGCGGCTGAACCTGACGCTCAAGCGCGTCTCGGTTCAGGCCGAGGAGGGGGTGGATGCGGCGGCGCTGGCCAAACGGATCAAGGCGCTGGGCTATGAGGCGTTCGAGCTGGACCCCGGCACGCTTTCCATGACCGAGACCGACCGCCAGCGCCGAGATCTGCTGATGCGGCTGGGCGTGGCCGGGTTCAGCATGATGAACATCATGCTGCTGTCGGTGGCGGTCTGGTCCGGTGCGACCGATGCCACGCGCGATCTGTTCCATCTGATTTCGGCGGCGATTGCGCTGCCGACCGTGGCCTTTTCCGGCCAACCCTTCTTCAAGAGCGCCATCGCCAGCCTGCGCGCCGGGCGTCTGGGCATGGATGTGCCGATCTCGCTGGCGATCATTCTGGCCAGTGCGATTTCGGTCTATGAGACGTTCAATTCCGGCCACCACGCCTATTTCGATGCCGCCGTGATGCTGACCTTCTTTCTGCTGGCGGGCCGCTACCTTGATTTCCAGACCCGCGCTGCCGCCCGTTCGGCCGCGCAGGAACTGGCGGCGCTGGAAGTGCCACGGGCGATCCGGCTGAGCGTGAAGGAGGGCGCGCAGGTTGAAGAGACCGTCTCGGTGGCCGATCTGCGCCCCGGTGACCTTGTGCTGGTGCGCCCCGGCGGGCGGATTCCGGTAGACGGGGTGGTCATGGCGGGCACATCAGAACTTGACCGCTCGATCCTCACCGGCGAGACGCTGCCCGCCTATGCCGGGCCGGAAACCGTGGTCACGGCGGGCGCCGTCAACCTGACGGGGCCGCTGAGCGTGCAGGTGACGGCGGCGGGCAAGGACAGCTCGCTGCACCGTATGGCCGATCTGGTCGCCGTGGCTGAATCGGCGCGCACCCGCTACACCACGCTGGCTGACCGCGCCTCGCGCGGGTATTCGCCGGTGGTGCATGTTCTGGCGCTTTCGGCCTTTCTGGTCTGGCTGTGGGTCAGCGGCGGGGATGTGCGGCTGGCGATCAACATCGCGGCGGCCACGCTGATCATCACCTGCCCCTGTGCGCTGGGGCTGGCGGTGCCTGCGGTGGTGACGGCGGCTTCGGGCAAGCTGTTTCGCGCGGGCATGCTGATCAAGGACGGCACCGCGCTGGAACGTCTGGCCGAGGTGGACACCGCGGTCTTTGACAAGACCGGCACGCTGACCATGGGCACGCCCGAACCCACCAACCTTGATACGCTGGACCCGCAGGCGCTGTCGGTTGCGGCGGCGCTGGCCGGTGCCTCGTCCCATCCGCTGGCCATGGCGCTGGCAGGGGCGGCGCGTCGCGCAGGGGCGCTTCCGGCAGTGCTT
The DNA here is from genome assembly GCF_036802785.1 of Pararhodobacter sp. GTDB lineage: Bacteria > Pseudomonadota > Alphaproteobacteria > Rhodobacterales > Rhodobacteraceae > Pararhodobacter. The sequence goes on along the minus strand of NZ_DAIRVN010000025.1, from coordinate 25,673 downwards.
GATGACGTTACCGAGGTGCCGGGCCATGGCGTGCAGGCAAGCTGGCGCGGCCAGCGCGTCCGGCTGGGCCGGGCCGCATGGGTGGGGGCCACCCCGCTGGAGGTGACCGCAACCTATCTCGCCATCGGCGATGCGCCGATCCGCGCTGTCACCTTCGCCGACCGGCTGCGCCCCGGGGCCGAGGCGGCGGTGCGGGCGCTGCAGGCGCAGGGCAAGGAGGTCTGGCTGATTTCCGGCGATGTGCCGGGCGCGGTGCGTGAACTGGCCGCGCGGCTGGGCATCGCCCACTGGCGCGCCGAAGCCCTGCCCGAGGAAAAGGCCGCCATCATCGAGGGGATGCAGGCCGGGGGGCGGCGCGTGCTGATGGTCGGAGACGGCCTCAATGACACGGTGGCGCTGGCCGCTGCGCATGTCTCCATCTCACCGGCATCGGCGCTGGATGCGGCGCGGGTGGCCTCGGACATTGTGCTTCTGGGCACCGACATATCGCCCATCGCCGAAGCGCAGCGGATCGCGGTGAAATCGGTCAAACGGATTCGTGAGAACTTTGTCATCTCGTTCGGATATAACGTGATCGCAGTACCGATTGCGCTTCTAGGCTTTGCCACGCCGCTCTGGGCCGCGCTGGCGATGTCGATATCGTCGATCACGGTGGCGCTGAATGCGCTGCGCCTGAAATGAAAGGAGGGCATCCATGGACGTTCTCGGCATTCTGATACCGATTTCGCTGGTCCTGGGCCTTCTGGGGCTTGGCGGGTTTTACTGGACGCTGAAGCGAGGCATGTACGAAGACCCCGAAGGCGACAGCCGCCGCATCCTTCAGGGCGATTACGACGACAAGCCGAAATCCTGACATCCGCGCGCCGGATGTTCAGACTCTGGCCTCGGTGCCCTGAACCTTTTTCTCTCCCCCTCTTTGTTGCGGCGGAAGCTCACTTCGGTTGGCATCCGAACCAGAGCGATTGATCCCCCTCAGTTTTCGGCCTATCGAGGTTCAGGGAAGCCCGCTTGGCCCCTGTCGGGGCACCGGGCGCTGGTTTCTGTCTGTTTCCGTGTTCCTGGTAGAAACGGGCATTTCCTGCCCTACCTCAACACCACGTCAATACTGACGGGCCGTGGATTATCGAAGGGATTTCCGGGATGCATCTGTTCCGTACTGCAATCGCTGCAACCGTCTGTACTGCTGCTCTGCTGGGCCAACCCGCCCAGGCGCAGGACCGCATGTTTGCGTTTTCCCTGACCGGGGGGGCGGCCATAGGACCGAGCTATTTCGGGTCAGACAGCTACCGGGTTTCACCCAGCGGCAGCTTCAGCTTCACCGGGCTGCAATTCGGCCGTGTGCAACTCGGCGATGCGTCAGGTCCGAGGCATTTCGCCCCCGGAACCGGCCTGCGCGGCGCATTCCGCTACATCGCCGGGCGGGACGGCACCGATGAGCTTGCCGGTCTGAATGATGTGGATGCGTCGGTCGAGATCGGGCTGGGGCTGCAGCACACGACGGAGTTCTGGCAAGTCTATGGCGACCTGCGCTATGGCGCGATCGGGCACAGGGGGTTCGCAGGTGAGGTCGGTGCGAACGCCCTTTACCGGGGTCAGGGCGGACTGGTGCTGCATGCGGGGCCGCGTGCCGAATTCGGCAATGCGCGTTTCGCACGGACCTATTTCGGGGTCACGGCGGCGGAAGCGGTGGCGTCGGGCCTTGGTGCTTACAGACCGGGCGGCGGCATGCATTCGGTCGGCTTCGAGATCGGCGCCTATCAGCCGCTGAGCGCCGACTGGGGCATCACAGGTTCGGTTCGGTATGACCGCTTGCACGGCGACGCGGCTGCGTCGCCCATTGTGCAGCAGGGCAGCCGCAATCAGTTGATCGCCAAGATCGGGCTCACCCGGCATTTCAATCTGCGTTTCTGAAACATCTGCGCGCGCCCTGACGAAGTTCCGGGCGCGCCCGCTGTCCGTGCGGGCATTATATCCCAGGCCGCCAGTTCACAGGGCGCGTCCGGGATCTAGTTGTTTGAGAGTTTGCGCAGCGCGTTGATCAGCGTGAGGCCATGGTCGAACCTGCCATAGCGCAGGAATTCCAGCACTTCGGCAATCACCATCGGATTCATCATCAGAAGCGTATGCGTGACCGGCATCACGATATGGTCGGCCATCCCATCCACCATGGTGCTGGCGACCGACACTGTGCCGTCATTCGCCCCCTCGATCAGGATCGGGCCGAGCGGGCTGATGGCCCGGTTCCCGGCGATCACCCCCAGTTCATAATCTACCGGCGGCAACTGGCTGGGAACCGAGCCTTCGCCGGTGCCCAACTCGCTGGCGGCGGGCCCGTGCAGGAAGGCGAGCAGGTCCGGCATCAGATTGGGCATGAGGTCAGGCAGGATTTCCATTCCCGAGAGGTTGTCGATGATCTCGGTGCCATGGTTGGGCGGCGCCAGCATCACCACCCGGCCCATCAGAGCGGGCCGGTTGTCGCGCAGCCATGCGCGCACCAGAATCCCGCCCATCGAATGGGTGACAAAATGGGTTTCGACCGGCCCGCATTGCTCGACGGCAGTGCCGACATGCCCCACCAGCGCCTCGATCGGCGCCTGGGTCGAAGGGTAGCCCTCATTCACCACCCGGTAGCCGTGGAATTCCAGCACCTCTTCGATCATCCACATCGACGCCTCGCTGCGCGCCAGCCCATGCAGAAGCACCACGCAACTGGCCGAAGCGGGCGTGGCGCAGAGGAAGAGAAAGATCGCAAGATACCGCATCAGACCATCTATAGGGGCAAAGCAGGCCGGGCGCGAGCGGGCGATGACAATCTGACCGCCCGAACTGCGGCTGTGGCAATCACAACCTTGCGCGCCGTTCATGTAGGCACTGTGATGATGATCACCGGCAACTGCCGCCTTGCCACGCATTCTAAGACAGCATGGCAAGGCGGAGAGCGCGGGCAGGCGTATTTGGGGCAAGATGAAACGGGGGCGCGCGCGTCAGTCCTGCGCCGAGAGGAAGGCTTCGGCGTCAAGCGCCGCCATGCAGCCCATGCCCGCGCTGGTAACGGCCTGACGATAGACATGGTCCGTCAGATCGCCCGCCGCAAAGACCCCCGGTACCGAGGTGCGGGTGCTGCCCGGTTCCACCCAGACATAGCCGCCGTCAATCAGCTTCAGCTGGTCCTTCACCAGTTCCGATGCCGGGGCATGACCGATCGCCACGAAGAAGCCTGCACAGGGGATGATCTGCTCAGCCCCGGTTTCGACATGGCGGACCTTGACGCCGGTCACGCCCAGCGGCGCCTCGTCGCCCTGCACCTCGATAGGAGCGTGCTTCCACAGCACCTCGATCTTCGGGTGTTTGAACAGCCGCTCCTGCATGATTTTTTCGGCGCGCAGGCTGTCGCGGCGGTGCACCAGCGTGACCTTGGAGGCGAAATTGGTCAGAAACAGTGCCTCTTCGACCGCCGTATTGCCGCCGCCGACCACCACGATTTCCTTGCCGCGATAGAAGAAGCCGTCGCAGGTGGCGCAGGCCGAAACGCCAAAGCCCTGAAACTTTGCTTCCGAGGGCAGGCCCAGCCATTTCGCCTGCGCGCCGGTGGCCAGAACCACGGCATCGGCGGTATAGGTGGTGCCGCTGTCACTGCGGGCCGTGAAGGGGCGGCTGGAAAGGTCAAGCGCGGTAATCACATCGGTGATGATCTCGGTGCCCATTTCTCGCGCATGATTCTCCATACGCGCCATCAGGTCCGGCCCCATGACCGAGGCATCGCCGGGCCAGTTTTCAACATCGGTGGTGATGGTCAGTTGCCCGCCGGGCTGGATGCCCTGCACAAGGATCGGCTCCAGCATCGCGCGCGACGCATAGACCGCCGCAGTATAGCCGGCCGGGCCCGAGCCGATGATCAGAAGGCGGGTGTGGCGGGTGTCTGACATGGGGGGCTCCATCAAATTCGTTTTATCGCATATAATCCTGCCTGCAGCCGGTGCAAGGCCGCTGGCGCATCTGCCCCGGCCATAGCCCCTTGCCCCCGGCGATGACAAGGTGGCATAGCACCGCCACCCGCCCGCCCGCGCACAAGAGTTGCGCGCTGGCGAAAGAATGTTGCGCACAATGCCGTTCCCGCATACATAAGCGCAAAACATGAATGGAGCACTGCCGCATGCCCGGCGCGAAACTCGATCCGATCGACCGCATGATTCTTGCTGAACTGCAGGCTGACGGGCGCATGACAAATGTCGAACTGGCCCGCCGTGTCGGCATCTCGGCACCGCCCTGCCTGCGCCGGGTGCGCACACTGGAAGAGGCGGGGTTTATCCGGGGCTATCACGCGCGCGTGGATGTGCGCGAACTGGGCTTCGAGGTGCAGGTTTTCGCCATGGTACGGCTGCACCGGCAGACCGAGGCTGACCTGAAGGCCTTTGAGCAGCGTTGCCGCGACTGGTCTTTGGTGCGCGAGTGCCACATGCTCAACGGCGAGATCGATTTCATCCTGAAATGCGTGGCGCCTGATCTGTCAAGTTTTCAGAACTTCCTGACGGAGGAACTGCTGGCGGCCGAGAATGTCGCGAGCGTGAAGACCTCGCTGGTGATCCGTTGCGCCAAGGATGACCCGGGTGTGCCGTTCGATGTGCTGGAAGAGCGCTACAGGAAAGAGGCCTGAGACGGGAAAAGGGGGGCTTTGCCCCCCTCGGCCTGCGGCCTCACCCCCCAGGATATTTTCAGACAGAAAATGAAGGGCGCGGCGCCCGTGTCAGAGCCGAAGCGCCTCGCGCGCGGGGGTGACCGGCAGGTCCAGCGCCATGCCGACGGCGTCATAGGTCACCCGTCCGGCATGGACGTTGAGGCCGTTGAGCAGGTGCTCGTCTTCCGAACAGGCCAGCCGCCAGCCCTTGTTGGCCAGCGCCATCAGATAGGGCAGGGTGGCATTGCCGAGCGCCTGGGTAGAGGTGCGGGCAACCGCGCCGGGCATGTTGGCGACGCAATAGTGCAGGATGCCATCCACCTCATAAATCGGATCGTGATGCGTGGTGGCGCGCGAGGTCTCAAAGCAGCCGCCCTGGTCGATGGCCACATCGACCAGGGCGGCGCCGGGCTGCATCTGCGACAGCTGCGCGCGGCTGATCAGCTTGGGCGCGGCGGCGCCGGGAATCAGCACCGCACCCACCACCATATCGGCGCGGGTGATCAGATCGCCGATTGCGGCGGCGCTGGAATATTGCGTGGTCAGGCGTCCCTGAAAGATGTCATCGAGATAGGACATGCGCGGCACCGAGCGGTCCAGCACGGTGACATTCGCCCCCATGCCCACCGCCACGCGCGCCGCCGCCGTCCCTACAACGCCGCCGCCGATGATCACCACATTCGCAGGCCGCACGCCCGGCACGCCGCCCATCAGCACTCCGCGCCCGCCATTGGCCTTCTGCAGCGTCCAGGCGCCGACCTGTGGCGCCAGCCGCCCGGCCACCTCGGACATCGGCGCCAGCAGGGGCAGGCCGCCGTGGCGGTCGGTCACGGTTTCATAAGCGATGGCGGTCACGCCGCTTTCCAGCAGGTCGCGCGTCTGATCAGCGTCGGGGGCGAGGTGGAGATAGGTGAACAGCACCTGCCCCTCGCGCAGTTGCCTGCGCTCGCTGGTCTGCGGCTCCTTGACCTTGACCACCATCTCGGCGCGCGCAAAGATTTCTTCAGCAGTATCGACGATCTCGGCACCCGCCGCGCGGTAATCGTCATCGCTGAACCCGGCGCCGATGCCGGCCCCGGTCTCGATGATCACACCGTGGCCCGCGCCCACCGCCTCCTGCGCTGCGGCGGGGCTCATCCCGACGCGGAATTCCTGTGCCTTGATCTCTTTCGGACAACCGATGAGCATGGCCACTCTCCTTTTCTGTTGGATGCGGGGATTCTGCGCCTTTTTCGCCGATGGTGCTTGGAAATTCGGTCTTCCCATGGCAATTTCTTCGCAGATTCCACGGCAATTTGGCCATGAATGGTGAAGAAAGTTGCGCTGCAATGCGGCTAGACCAGATCGACCGGCGCATCCTGCATGTGCTGCAGCGCGAGGGGCGGATCTCCAACGCCGACCTTGCAGAACGCATCAACCTCTCGCCCTCGGCCTGCCATCGGCGGGTTCAGCGGCTTGAGGCCGATGGCTTTATCAGCGGCTATGTCGCGCTGCTGGATCTGCGGCGCATCGGCAAGCCGACCACGGTTTTCGTCGAAATCAAGCTCAGCAGTCAGAGCGATGACACGCTTGACGCCTTTGAACGCGGGGTCACGCGCATTCCGGATGTGCTGGAATGCCACCTGATGGCGGGTGCTGCTGACTACCTTCTCAAACTGGTCGTCGAAGATACCGATGATTTCGCCCGGATCCACCGCCAGTATCTCGCCCGCCTGCCAGGCGTTGCGCAGATGCAGTCCTCGTTCGCGCTGCGCACCGTGCAAAAGACCACGGCGATCCAGCTCTGAACGCCGTCTTTATTTTCTGTCTGAAAATATCCTGGGGGTGAATTGGCGCAGCCAAGAGGGGGCAAAGCCCCCTTCTTCCGCAGCGCTCCGGCCTGTCGCAATCTCAAACCGGGAGATCGTTCAGCTTTTCCGGCACTTGCTTCAGCCAAAGAAAAACCCCCGCAGGCCAGGCCCCCGGGGGTTGATCAAAACCGCGCCCGAAGGTGCGGGCCGTGTCGCCTGGCCATAAAGCCTGCCGATCAGAGCATGCCTTCGCGCTGCGCTTTCTTGCGCGCGAGTTTACGCGCACGGCGGATCGCTTCGGCCTGTTCACGGGCTTTCTTGACGGAGGGTTTCTCGAAATGCTGCTTGAGCTTCATTTCACGAAACACACCTTCACGCTGAAGTTTTTTCTTCAGGGCCCGGAGCGCCTGTTCGACATTGTTGTCGCGAACACTTACCTGCATGTGGTTTTCACCACCTTTCTAAGCTAGAGTGACGGGGTATTGCAGGAGGCGCCCGGATAGCAAAGCCGGGTCGGTTTGTCCAGCACGGAGATTGCCATGACCGAGAACCAGAACCAGACACAGGATCAGAACGCCGACAATGCTACTGATCAGACGCTTGCCGACCGGCTGCTGGACGCCGCGCTGACGCATGTTGCCTTTGACGGATGGTCACAGGCGGCGCTTGATGCGGCTGCAGCTGAGTGCGGCGCCGATCCGGTGCAGGCGCGGGCGATCTTTCCGCGCGGGGGGCTGGATCTGGCGCTGGCCTGGCACCGGCGGGGCGATGCGGCGATGGCGGCTGCCTTGTCGGCGCGCGCGCTGGCCCCGTTGCGGATGCGTGAGCGGGTCGCGCTGGCGGTGCGCCTGCGGCTGGAGGGCCTTGACCGTGAGGCGGTGCGGCGGGGCGTCACGCTGATGGCGCTGCCCCATCATGCGCCCGAAGGGGCGCGCGCCCTGTGGAACACCGCCGACGCCATCTGGAATGCGCTGGGCGACACCTCCCATGATGGCAACTGGTACACCAAGCGGGCAATCCTGTCGGGGGTGTATTCCTCCACGGTGCTGTACTGGCTGGGCGATTCCTCGCCGGAGCAAGAGGGGACCTGGGCCTTTCTGGATCGCCGGGTCGAGGATGTGATGCGCATCGAAAAGGCCAAGGCCGAGGTGCGCAACAGTCCGGTTCTGAGCAAGCTGTTTGCCCTGCCGCTGGCGGTGATGGACCGTGCGCGCAAGCCCGGCGGCGCGGATGCCCGGTTGCCGGGGTGCTGGAAGCCGCAATCGGCGCGTAATTAAATTGCGCATCCGCGCAATAAAGTTTCGCCCTGCTTGACCGAAACGCTGCGGCGCGCTAAAGCCCGGAAAGCCGTTTCAGGGAGGGCAGGCCATGGCCGTAGGCAAGGAAATCGTCACCTGGTTTGAGGGGCGCTGGCACCGGGGCAATGCCCCGATTATCCGCGCCGCCGACCATGCTGCCTGGCTGGGCTCGGCCGTGTTTGACGGTGCGCGCCAGTTCGAGGGTGTGCGCCCGGATCTGGACCTGCACGCCGCGCGCATCATCCGCTCGGCCGAAGTGATGGGCATGGTGCCGCCGGTTGATGCGGCCACGGTGCAGGGCCTGCTGCTTGAGGGCTGTGCGATGTTCCCGCCCGATGCGGCGCTTTACCTGCGCCCGATGATGTGGGCCTGTGACTCCACCCCGGGGATCATTGATCTGGTGCCTGAGAGCACCGGGTTTTCGATCTGCATCGAGACCCTGCCGATGCCCGAGCCCGGAGCTTTTTCGCTGACGGTCTCGCCCTTTTCGCGCCCCCGCCCCGATATGGCGCTGACCGAGGCCAAGGCGGCCTCGCTCTACGCCAATAACGGGCGGATCATGGCCGAGGCCCGCGCGCGCGGCTTCTCGAACGCGCTGTCGCGCGATCCGGATGGCAATGTGGCCGAAACAGCCTCGACCAATGTGTTTCTGGTGCGGGAAGGTGCAGTGTTCACGCCGGTGCCCAACGGAACCTTTCTGAACGGGCTCACACGGCAGCGGGTGATCGGCCTGTTGCGCGCAGATGGGGTGGAGGTGGTGGAATGCACGCTGACCATCGCGGATTTCCACAAGGCGGAGGAGATTTTCGTGACCGGCAACATCGCCAAGGTGATGCCGGTGGCAAGGTTCGAGGAACGGGTCTTCGCCCGCACGCCGGTGGCTGACCGGGCGCGCGCGCTCTACTGGAACTGGGCGCATTCGGCGGTGCCCGGGTAAAGCCGTCTGGAAGCGGCTTGCAAGGCCGTCGCGACGGCCCTGGTAGCCCGGGGTGGGCTCAGGCACTTGCGCCCGGCGGCCCGGTCGCTATCCTGCCCCGGGCAATCAGGAGGACAGCAATGCGCGTGATCGAGATTTCCCAACCCGGCGGCCCCGAGGTTCTGGTGCCCGCTCAGCGGCCTGTGCCCGTGCCCGGCGCGGGCGAGATCGTCATCCGGGTTGCCTGGGCCGGGGTGAACCGCCCCGATGCCCTGCAACGCGCCGGGGCCTATGCGCCGCCGCCCGGGGCATCAGATCTGCCGGGGCTTGAGGCCTCGGGCCATGTTGCCGCTGTCGGCCCCGGTGTCACGCGCTGGCGCGAGGGTGATGCGGTCTGCGCCTTGCTGCCCGGCGGTGGCTATGCCGAATACGTCACCACACCCGCCGTCCATGCCCTGCCGGTGCCCGATGGCATGGACCTGCGCGCCGCCGCGTGCCTGCCCGAGACATTTTTCACCGTCTGGACCAATGTGTTTGAACGCGGCGGGCTGCAGGCGGGGGAGCGGTTTCTGGTGCATGGCGGCTCATCCGGCATTGGCACCACGGCGATTCAACTGGCCGCCGCGCGCGGCGCGCGGGTGTTCACGACCGCCGGCAGCGATGAGAAATGCGCGGCCTGCACCGCGCTGGGTGCCGAGCGGGCGATCAACTACCGCGATGAGGATTTTGTAGAGATTCTGCAGGCCGAGGGTGGGGCCAATCTGATTCTGGATATGGTGGGTGGCGACTATATGCCGCGCAATATCAAGGCGTTGGCCGATGACGGTCGGCTGGTGCAGATCGCTTTTCTGCAAGGCCAGAAGGTGGAGCTGAACTTTGCGCAGGTGATGATGCGCCGCCTGACGATTACCGGCTCGACCCTGCGCCCGCAGTCGGTGGCCGCCAAGGCCCGCATCGCCGCTGCGCTTGAGGCCGAAGTCTGGCCGCTGCTCGCATCCGGCCGGATTGCGCCGGTGATAGATGCCGAATTTCCGCTTGAGGAGGCCGCAAAAGCGCATGCGCGGCTGGAAAGCTCGGCCCATATTGGCAAGATCGTGCTGAAGGTGGCGCAAGAGTGAGCAGGGCACGCAGTCCGGCGTAAAAAGGCAGGGACAAACAGGCAGGGGGCTGCCGCCCCCTCTGGCCTGCGGCCATTCACCCCCGCGCGTATTTTTGGCAAGATGAAGGGGCGGGGCTGGACGCTGGCCCGGCCCGGCCCTAGTGTGCCCCCCGGAAGTGAGGCCCGATGTCCGAGACGCAAGCATATCAGGTTCTGGCCCGGAAATACCGCCCCGAGACCTTCGCCGATCTGATCGGGCAGGAGGCGATGGTGCGTACCCTCAAGAATGCTTTCGCCGCTGACCGCATTCACCATGCCTTCGTGATGACCGGCATTCGCGGGACCGGCAAGACAACCACTGCGCGGATCATTGCCAAGGGGCTGAACTGCATCGGCGTGGACGGGCAGGGCGGCCCCACAACCGAGCCCTGCGGCCAGTGCGAGCATTGCCGCGCCATTGCCGAGGGGCGGCATGTCGATGTGCAGGAGATGGACGCCGCCAGCCGCACCGGCGTGGGCGACATCCGCGAGATCATCGATTCGGTTGCCTATCGCGCGGCCAGTGCGCGCTACAAGATCTACATCATCGACGAAGTGCATATGCTGTCGAACAACGCCTTCAACGCGCTTCTGAAAACGCTGGAAGAGCCGCCGGCGCATGTGAAATTCATCTTCGCCACCACCGAGATCCGCAAGGTGCCGGTGACGGTTCTCAGCCGCTGCCAGCGCTTCGATCTGCGCCGGATCGAGCCGGAGGTGATGATCGCGCATCTGGAAAAAGTGGCCGGGCTGGAAGGCGCGCAGATCAACCGCGATGCGCTGGCGCTGATCACCCGCGCCGCCGAGGGATCGGTGCGCGACGCGATGAGCCTTCTGGATCAGGCGATCAGCCACGGCGCGGGCGAGACCGGGGCGGAACAGGTGCGCGCCATGCTGGGGCTGGCGGACCGGGGCCGGGTGCTGGACCTGTTCGAGGCCATTCTGCGCGGCGATGCGGCGGGCGCGCTGACCGAGCTGGGAGCGCAATATGCCGATGGCGCTGACCCCTCGGCTGTATTGCGCGATCTGGCCGAGATTGCGCATTGGGTGAGCGTGATCAAGATCACGCCTGATGCCGCGGAAGACCCCACAATCGGCCCGGATGAGCGGTTGCGCGGGCAGGAACTGGCGGCACGGCTGTCGATGCGGGTTCTGTCGCGGATGTGGCAGATGCTGCTCAAGGCGCTGGAAGAGGTGGCGATTGCGCCCAACGCGATGATGGCCGCCGAGATGTCGGTGATCAGGCTGACGCATGTCGCCGATCTGCCCACGCCCGAGGATCTGTTGCGCCGCTTGCAGGACGCGCCGCCCCCGCCCTCGAACGGCGGCGGGCCGGGGCGTGCGCCTGCGGGTGGCGGTAGCAGCGGCGGCGGCGCGCCGGTCAATGCGATGGGGGCGGGGCGGATGCCCTCCGGCAGCGGCGGTGGCGCGCAGGCCGCGCTGGCGGGTGAGCCATCGGCGCTGGCGCAGTATGCGACCTTTGAAAGCGTGGTGGCGCTGATCCGCGCGCAGCGCGACATGCGGCTGTTGATGGAGGTTGAGACCCATCTGCGGCTGGTGCGCTATGCCCCCGGCCGGATCGAGTTTGAACCCACGGGCGATGCGCCTTCAGACCTGGCGTCCCGGCTGGCCGGGCGGCTGCAAAGCTGGACCGGCGCGCGCTGGGGTGTATCGGTCACCAGCACCGGCGGCAACGCCACCATCGCCGAGACGCGTGACACTGAGCGCCTGGCTCGCGAGGAACGTGCGCGCGCCAACCCCATGGTGCAGGCCATTTTCGCGGCTTTCCCCGACGCGCGCATCACCGATTTCCGCGACCCCGAGGCCGCCGTGCAGGAGGCCGCGATCGAGGCCCTGCCCGAGGTTGAGGATGAGTGGGATCCGTTTGAAGACAATTGAAAGGACTGAACCATGATCAAGGGCTTGGGTGGACTGGGCGGATTGGGCGACATGGGCAAGATGATGAAGGCCGCCCAGGAAATGCAGGGCAAGATGGCCGCCCTTCAGGAAGAGCTGAACACCATCACCGTCACCGGCGAAAGCGGGGCGGGGTTGGTGAAGGCGACGGCGACGGCCAAGGGCACGCTGACCTCGCTGAATATCGACCCGTCGATCTTTTCCGCCGACGACAAGGAAGTGGTCGAGGATCTGATCCTGGCGGCGATCAAGGATGTGCAGGCCCGCGCGGCTGAGCGCACCAAGGATGAGATGGGCAAGCTGGCCGAAAGCATGGGCCTGCCGCGCGACATGAACCTGCCCGGCATGTGATGGAGCCTCGCCCCGCCGATATCGAGGGGCTGATCGCGCTGATGGCGCGGCTGCCGGGGCTGGGGCCGCGTTCGGCCCGGCGCGCGGTGCTGCATCTGTTGCGCAAGCGGGTGCAGGTGATGGAACCGCTCGCGCGCGCCTTGCAGCAGGTGGCGGAAACCGCCTGCGAATGCCAGGTCTGCGGCAATATCGGCACCAGTGACATCTGCGAGATCTGTGCCGATCCCAGGCGGGCGACCGGCGAGATCTGCGTGGTGGAAGACCTGTCAGACCTCTGGGCGATGGAGCGCGCGGGAGGGTTCAGAGGGCGGTATCATGTGTTGGGCGGCACGCTTTCGGCGCTCGATGCCGTGGGGCCGGATGACCTGCGCATCCCGCAACTGGTGGCGCGGATCGCGGAAGAGGGCGTTCAGGAGGTGATTCTGGCGCTCAATGTCACGGTCGAGGGCCAGACGACGGCGCATTACATCGCCGAGGCGCTGGCGCCCACCGGGGTTGGCATCAGCGCGCTGGCGCAGGGTGTGCCGATGGGCGGCGAGCTGGATTATCTGGACGACGGCACCATATCGGCGGCCTTTGCCGCGCGGCGGCGGCTTTAGGGCGCTTCTGTCCGACGCGTGGTGTAAGGCTGTGAACGGGATTAAAGCCGGATGGCTGAGATCAGGCGGCCATAATCGGCCTCGCCCGCATGGACCGAGCGGCGGTAGGAATAGAACTGATCGGCCTGCGCATAGGTGCAGTGGCGGGTCCATTCGGCATGGCCCACCCCGGCCTCACGCAGCCGGTGCAAGCCAAAGCCCGGAAGGTCGAACAGGTAGCGGTCGCCTTCGCCATTGATGAAGAACCAGTTGTAGCCGGGGTCTTCGGCCAGAAAACGCTCCAGAAATTCCGGACCAACCTCATAGGCGCGCTGGCTGATGCAGGGGCCGATCACGGCGCTGATCTCTGCGCGCTCGGCCCCCAGCCCTTCCATCGCTGCCAGCGTGGCCTCCAGCACCCCGTCCAGCGCCCCGCGCCAGCCCGCATGGACCGCGCCGATCACCCCCGCCTCAGGGTCAGCCAGCAGGACAGGCATGCAATCGGCGGTCAGCACGCTCAGCGCGATGCCGGGCTGGTCGGTGACCATCGCATCGGCCCGCGCCCCGGTGTGGCTGTCGGGGCTGCTGACGCAGACCACTTCGGCCGAATGAACCTGATGAACCCCCAGAAGCGCGCCCGGCGGTACTTCCATGGCCTGAGCCACGCGGGCGCGGTTGATCGCCACGATCTCGGTCTGATCGCCTGACCCGCCGCCGCAGTTCAGCCCCTGATAGACCCCGGACGAGGCCCCGCCGCGCCGGGTGAAGAAACCGTGGCGCAGGGGTGAGAGCGTATCTGAGGTCAGTATTTCGAGTGTCATGCAGCCAGCCTTACACCGCGTCGAACCCGGGGGGAAGCGGTGCGCCCGGTGCCACCAGCGCAAGCGCCTTGAACAACGTTCCCATTTCCGCCGCGTCGGTCAAGCGGTGATGCGCGGCGCGGTGGCTTTCAAGCGCCGCACCGCGCAGATTCCGGGCAAGAATTCCGGCGCGGGCGTCAATTCCAAGCTGGCGCAGCAGTGCGCCCTGCGGCATCAGCGCGCTGTGGGTCAGCAGCGGCGCGGCGCGGGCGAGGGCTTCGAAATCGACATGTGCGGTCAGGTCTGCTGCGCCGGGATGGGCGAGCGGGTCATCGAAAGCATGGTTGCGCAGCGCCTGAAAGGTGTCGCCCAGACTGCGCCAGCCGCCGTAATCAATGATCAATGCGGCGCCACCGTGCGCGGCGATTCGCGTCTGAAGCGCTGCCATGACCGGCGCGCTTGCGGGGCAGGTCTCGACGATATCGCCGGGCGTGGTATCGGCCAGCCGGTGCGCCAGCCCGGAGCGTGGCGCGGGGTCGGTCAGCCCCAGCACCAGCGCGCCGTCGCGTAGCCCCACCACCCGCTCACGCCACAGCGCGCCGTCGCGCTGAAACTGGCGGATCGGCAGCGCATCAAAAAACTCGTTCGCCACCAGCCATAGGGGGGCATCGGGCAATGTGCCGACGCTGTCATGCCATGTGACCGGCAGGCCCTGCAGGCGCGCGCGCTGTATACCGCGCAGGATGGGCGAGGCCTCGATCAGATGCACGCGCGCGGCGGCGTGAAAGCCTGGCACAGCCCGGGTGGCGCGCCAGATATCGGCCATCAGCGTGCCCCGGCCCGGCCCCGGCTCGGCCAGCGCGAAGGGTGCAGGCGCGCCCTGATCCAGCCAGCTTTGCGCCAGACACAGGCCCAGCAATTCGCCGAACATCTGGCTGATCTCGGGCGCGGTGGTGAAATCGCCGCCCGCGCCCAACGGGTCGCGCGTGGCGTAATAGCCGTGCTGCGGGTCCAGCAGGCAGTCGGCCATGTATTCGGCCAGCGTCAGCGGGCCGGTGGCGGCAATCCGTGCCTTCAGCTTTTCCGCCAGTGCCGTCATTGCCGCCCGCGCCTGAGGGCGATGGCGATCAGAACCACGCCGGCGACGGCCATCGGCAGGCTGAGAAGCTGGCCCATGGTAACGCCGAATTCGCCCAGCGTCAGAACATGGCCCTGCGGGTGGCGCATCAGGAACTGCTCATCGGGCATGCGCCAGAATTCAACGAGGAAGCGTGCCAGCCCGTAAATGGTGAAGAACGTGCCGGTGATCAGCCAGGGAAACTGCAGCGCATGACGCCGCCGCACCAGCCACAGCACGATCAGCCCCAGCAGAAGCCCTTCCAGCGCCGCCTCATAGAGCTGGGTGGGGTGGCGCGCACAGGGATGCTCCCAGTCCACCGGGCAAAGGCTGCCATAGCCGGGGAACAGCACGCCCCAGGGCTGGGTGGTGGGATGGCCCCAGAGTTCGGCATTGATGAAATTGGCAACCCGGCCCAGGAAAAGGCCGACGGGAATGACCATGGCCATCGCATCGGAAATGGCCGAAGGCGCAACACCATTGCGGCGCGCAAACAGATAGCCCGCCACGGCCGCGCCCAGAAGCCCGCCATGGAAAGACATCCCCCCCTCCCAGACCTGAAGGATTTCGGCGGGGTTCGCCAGGTAGTAGCCGGGCTGATAGAACAGCACGAAACCCAGCCGTCCGCCCAGAATGACCCCCAGGATGATCCAGGTCAGCAACGATTCGACGGCTACCGGCGCCATCGGGGCGCGTTCCCCGGGCCAGAGCGCGGGCTGGCGCATGGCGGCGACGATCAGCCGCCAGCCGATCAGGAAGCCCGCGATATAGGCCAGCGCATACCAGCGCAGCGCAAAGGTAAAACCGCCCAGATCGACCGAAAAGATGTCTGGTGAGAGGGGGGGGAAGGGGATCAGGGCCTGCATTATCGCTCTCCGCTGGCTTTGCGCCCGTCTTCCCGTGGCGCGGGAGCGAAGTCAACCTTGTGATTCGGGCCGCGCGGTCACATATAAGCGGGAACCGGACCAAGGAGTGCCCCATGCAGCCCACGAACCGCTTTTTCGACGATCTATCCAAACTGGCGACCAATGCCATGGGCGTGGCCCAAGGCGCCCGGGCCGAGGCCGAGACGGCAATGAAAAGCCTGATGGACCGCTGGCTTGCCGACCGGGACTTTGTCACCCGTGAGGAATTCGATGCCGTGCGCGCCATGGCTCAGAAAGCGCGTGAGGAAAACGAGGCGCTGAAGGCGCGCATTACGGCTCTCGAGGGCAAGCAGGGCGGCTGACATTCGGGGCTTTTCCGGCCGTGGCCCGCTTGTGGGGACGGAGATGGGGGCGCTGCCCCCGCCGCCCGTTCCGGGCGACTCCCCCGGGATATTTATGAACAGGTGAAATGATGGCCGACGTGCCCTTTTCATCTGTTCAAAAATGTCATGGGGGTGAGCGGCGTATCGGGAGCCTTCGAGGGGAAGGCCCCAGCCGTGAACGCCGAACCCGTGGCGAGGCTAGGGAATTGGCGCAGCCAAGAGGGGGCAAAGCTCCCTTTCTGTTTGGCCTGCTATTCGGCGGCGGCGGGCTGGGGATCGACGAGGCCGACGATATCCATCATGATGCGGTTCAGCTCAAAATCCTTGGGCGTATAGACCGCCGCCACGCCCATGGCACGCAGGCGTCCGGCGTCATCTTCGGGGATGATGCCGCCGACCACCACCGGGATATCGCCCAACCCGGCCGCCTGCATCTGGCGCATCAGCTCCTCCACCAGCGGAATATGGCTGCCCGAGAGGATCGACAGGCCGACGACATGCGCCGCTTCCTCGCGCGCGGCGCGGACGATCTCGGCGGGTGTCAGGCGGATGCCTTCATAGTGAATGTCCATGCCACAGTCGCGCGCCCGCGCGGCGATCTGTTCGGCGCCGTTGGAATGGCCATCCAGCCCCGGTTTGCCGACCACGAACTTCAGCCGCCGCCCCAGCGCGGTGCTGACCGTATCCACCGCGGCGCGGATCTCATCCAGCCCTTCGGTGCGGTTTGACGGGTTGCGCGAGACGCCGGTGGGCGCGCGGTATTCGCCAAACGCCTGCCGCAGCATGAGGCCCCATTCGCCGGTCGTGGCCCCGGCCTTGGCGGCCTTGATCGAGGCGGGCATGATGTTGATGCCGCTTTTCGCGGCCTCGCGCAGCTCTGACAGCGCGGATTTGACCGCCGCGTCATCGCGCGACGTGCGCCATGCCTCAAGCCGCGCGATCTGGTCGGCCTCGGCTGCCGGGTCGGCCATCATGATCGCGCCTTCGCCGGTGGTCAGGGGCGAGGGCTCGGTGGTGGTGAAGCGGTTCACGCCGACGACCACGGTTTCCCCGGCCTCAATCCGGCTGATGCGCTCGGAATTGGCCTCGACCAGCCGGCCTTTCATATACTCGATCGCCTGCACCGCGCCGCCCATCCCGTCGATCAGCGCAAGCTCAGAGCGCGCGCCTTCTTTCAGCGCGCTGACCTTGCGCTCAACGGCGGGGTTGCCATCAAACAGGTCATCGAATTCCAGAAGATCGGTCTCATACGCCAGGATCTGCTGCATGCGCAGCGACCATTGCTGATCCCACGGGCGGGGCAGGCCAAGGGCCTCGTTCCAGGCGGGGAGCTGCACGGCGCGGGCGCGGGCGTTTTTTGACAGGGTGACTGCCAGCGCCTCGATCAGAATGCGATAGACGTTGTTTTCCGGTTGCTGTTCGGTCAGGCCCAGCGAATTGACCTGCACACCGTAGCGGAAGCGGCGGAATTTTGCGTCTGTCACGCCATAGCGCTCAAGGCAGATTTCATCCCACAGATCGACAAAGGCCCGCATCTTGCACAGCTCGGTCACGAAGCGGATGCCCGCGTTCACGAAAAAGCTGATCCGCCCTACCATCTGCGGGAAATGCTCAGCCGGGACCTTGGTTTTCAGATCGTCCAGCACCGCGCAGGCGGTGGCCAGCGCAAAGGCCAGTTCCTGCTCGGGCGTCGCGCCTGCCTCCTGCAAATGGTAGGAACAGATGTTCATCGGGTTCCATTTGGGCAGGTGCTGGCGGGTATAGGCCGCGACATCGGTAATCATCCGCAGCGAGGGTTTGGGCGGGCAGATATA
This sequence comes from Pararhodobacter sp., assembly GCF_036802785.1. Classification (GTDB taxonomy): domain Bacteria; phylum Pseudomonadota; class Alphaproteobacteria; order Rhodobacterales; family Rhodobacteraceae; genus Pararhodobacter. The sequence goes on along the minus strand of NZ_DAIRVN010000025.1, from coordinate 8,030 downwards.
GGTGCCGCGCGAGAGGTATTCCTTGATCAGGTCGTTCTGCACCGTGCCGTTGAGCTGCGACACATCCGCGCCCTGCTCCTCGGCGACAGCGATATAGAGGGCCAGCAGCCACGGCGCGGTGGCGTTGATGGTCATCGAGGTGTTCATTTTTTCCAGCGGGATATCGTTGAACAGCGCGCGCATGTCCCCCAGATGGCTGACCGGCACGCCGACCTTGCCAACCTCGCCGCGCGCCAGTTCATGGTCGCTGTCATAGCCCGTCTGGGTAGGCAGATCGAAGGCCACCGACAGGCCGGTCTGCCCCTTGGACAGGTTGTTGCGATAGAGCGCGTTCGAGGCGGCGGCTGTGGAATGGCCCGCGTAGGTCCGAAAAAGCCACGGTTTGTCGCGGTTTGCCTGGGTCATCTGCGGCCTCCTGAATCACGGCTTGGCAATATTCTTGCCGTTGATGCGGTGATATTGGAAAGAATGTGTCCCTGTCAATCGCCGCGCTGCAGCGGTGCATTCGGCGCTGCGGCGGCGATTGCGCATTGTCGAAAGGCCCGGTGGAAATTAAGTTCATTCCCATGACGAATATTGTGGAAATGCCGCTCTGGCTGTTGGTCGTCGTTCTTGGGCTGGCAGCGGTTGCCACGCTTGACCGCATCATCGGCCCCGGTCTGCGCTGGTTCCTGCGCCGCCGGATGGAACGCGCGGTGGAGGAGCTGAACAAGCGGCTGGACCGCCCGATCAGGCCGTTCAAGCTGATGCGGCGGCAGGATCAGGTGATCCGCCTTATCCACGATCCGCAGGTGATGGAGGCGGTGGACGAATACGCCCGCACCGAGGGGGTGCCGCATAACGTGGCCTTTGACCGCGCACGCTCTTATGCGCGCGAGATTGTGCCGGGCTTTTCAACCGCCACCTATTTCGGCTTTGCCATCAAGGTGGCGCGGCGTCTGAGCCGGGGGTTCTACAAGGTGCGGCTGGGGCCGGGGGACGCGCAGACGCTGCGCACCATCGACCCGCGCTCAGCGGTGGTGTTCGTGATGAACCACCGCTCGAACATGGATTACGTGCTGGTGACATGGCTGGCCGCCGACCGTTCGGCGCTGGCCTATGCGGTGGGGGAATGGGCGCAGGTCTGGCCGCTGAAGGCGCTGATCCGGGCGATGGGGGCCTATTTCATCCGGCGGCGCTATTCGAGCACGCTCTACCGCGCGGTTCTGGCGCGCTATGTGCAGATGTCGATTGCCGAAGGTGTGACGCAGGCCATGTTCCCCGAAGGCGGGCTGAGCTTGAACGGTGCGGTCGGCCCTGCGCGCAAGGGGCTGCTGCACTATATCGTGCGCGATTTCGACATGGCGCAGGGCCGCGATGTGGTCTTTGTGCCGGTTGCGCTGAACTATGACCGGGTGCTGGAAGACCGGGTGCTGATCAAGGCCGGGCAGGACGGGGTGCGCCGGTTCAAGGTGAAGATAGGGGTGGCGCTGGGCTTTACCGCGCGCATTTTGTGGCAAAAGGCGCGTGGGACCTTCCGCCATTTCGGCTATGCGGCGGTGTGCTATGGCAAGCCGGTCTCGCTGCGCGAATTCCTTGAAACCCGGGCCGATGCCAGCACCGAAGCGCTGGCCGATCTGTTGATGGTGCGGATCCGGGCTGCGGTGCCGGTGCTGCCGGTGCCGCTGTCTGCGGCGGTGGTGGCGCGGGCGGGTGGCACAGTGTCGCGCGCGGCGTTTCTGGAAAGCGGCGCGGCTATGGTGGAGCAATTGCGGCTGAAGGGCGCGCTTCAGCATCTGCCGGGCGGTGATGCCATTGCCGCTTTGAACGAGGGGCGGGAATCGCTGATGCTGCGCGGTATTCTTGAGGAAACCGGCGGCCAGTTGCGGATTGTCGCGGGGCAGGAAGGGGCGCTGAGCTTCTATGCGGCCTCGGTCCTGCAACGGCTGGGGGAGGCCGATGCACCGCTGCGCGAAGCGGACGAAGCCCTCCAGTTGCCCGAGGCCGGTGAGACATAAAGTTACAAAAACTGTAATATCAGTGTTGCATTGTTGCGCGTCGGATTTTATTGATGCTGCACCTGCCGCATCGATTCTGCAATGCGGCGGAACCAGACGCAGGAGAGACGCATGGCCCTTGATCAGAACACCGGCATCGCCCCTTATGATGCGCCCGAGAAGGACCTCTATGAGATCGGCGAGATGCCGCCGCTCGGCTATGTGCCCAGGCAGATGTATGCCTGGACCATCCGCCGCGAGCGCCACGGTGAGCCCGACACCGCCATGCAGGTCGAGGTGGTGGATACATGGAAGCTCGACAGCAACGACGTGCTGGTTCTGGTGATGGCGGCGGGCGTCAATTACAATGGTGTCTGGGCCGCGCTGGGCATTCCCATCTCGCCGTTCGACGTGCACAAGGCGCCCTATCATATTGCCGGATCGGATGCTTCGGGCATCGTCTGGGCGGTGGGTGACAAGGTCAAGCGCTGGAAAGTCGGCGATGAAGTGGTCATCCATTGCAATCAGGATGACGGCGATGACGAGGAATGCAACGGCGGCGACCCGATGTATTCGCCCAGCCAGCGCATCTGGGGCTATGAGACGCATGACGGCAGCTTCGCGCAATTCGCCCGCGTCCAGTCACAGCAGCTGATGCCCCGGCCCAAGCATCTGACATGGGAGGAATCGGCCTGCTACACGCTGACGCTGGCCACCGCCTATCGCATGCTCTTCGGCCATGAGCCGCATGACCTGAAGCCGGGTCAGAACGTGCTGGTCTGGGGGGCGTCGGGCGGTCTGGGCTCCTATGCGATTCAGTTGATCAACACCGCAGGGGCCAATGCGATCGCGGTGATCTCGGAAGAGGACAAGCGCGATTTCGTCATGGGGCTGGGCGCAAAGGGCGTGATCAACCGCAAGGATTTCAAATGCTGGGGCCAGTTGCCTACGGTCAACACGCCCGAATACAATGAATGGCTGAAAGAGGCGCGCAAGTTCGGCAAGGCGATCTGGGAGATCACCGGCAAGGGTGTGAGCGTCGATATGGTGTTCGAGCACCCGGGCGAGGCGACCTTCCCGGTCTCGGCGCTGGTGGTCAAGAAGGGCGGCATGGTGGTGATCTGCGCAGGCACCACGGGCTATAACTGCACCTTCGACGTGCGCTACATGTGGATGCATCAGAAACGCCTGCAAGGCTCGCATTTCGCGCATCTGAAACAGGCCTCGGCGGCGAACAAGCTGATGCTGGAGCGCCGGCTGGACCCCTGCATGTCCGAGGTGTTTCTGTGGGAAGATATCCCCGCCGCCCATATGAAGATGCGCCGTAACGAGCATAAGCCGGGCAATATGGCGGTGCTGGTGCAGGCGCCTGTCACCGGGCTGCGCACGTTCGAGGATGCGCTGGAGGCCGGGCGCAAGCGCTGAGCGTCATTTCTGCGCCGAGCTGAATTCAGGGGATCGTCCACAAGGGCGGTCCCTTTTTGTTCTTTTTTCGGGGTTGCGTAAATCCTTTGTCAATCATGTTGCCACAAGACTTGGCCAACCGATGGAGGGCACCGTGAAGCATGACTGGATGATCCGCGTTCTGGAAGACCTGCAACGATATGCCGGGGATAACGGGATGGCCGCGCTGGCCGAACACCTGGATCAGGCGCGGCTTCTGGCGCTGACCGAAGCCGCCAGCCTGCCCGATGATCTGGATGACGCCGATGAAGGGGACCTGGCGGTCTTTAACTGACGCGCCAAGCCGGGAGGAGGTATCGCCCGGCCCCATGCGCGGGACTGAAGCGCCTTCGAAGGCGCTTCAATGCGGGTCTGAAACCGTGCGAGTCGGCGGGCGCATAGCGCTTGTGCAAACCCACCCAGATGCGCTTTCGCGGTTGGCACTGTGGCGCTCCTGTCCCGCAGGCGGAGAAAGCGCCTTCAAAGGCGCTTGGAAGCGGTTTCGAAACCGCTTCTTGCGGGTTTGATACAGGCCGGGGTACGGTCATTGCAGCGGAGGCTGAGCAAGGCTTCGCTCTGTGCGGAAAACATCCGCCCGAAGCCCGTTTCCGCGCCCCCGAACGACCAAGGCGCCGCGAAAGCGAAACGGGCGCCGGCTTTCGCCCTGCGCCCGTTTCATGTCTTGCGGCTTCTGCCGGGGTTCACCGGCTTAGTGCACCAGCTTCACCTGCGCCGCGTCATCGTCGCCGCTGCTGACATGCCCGGCGATGATCAGCCCTTCGGGGCCCGCGCTTACCGGCACCGTGGTGCCATCCAGCAGATCACCCGCCAGCAGCATCTGGGCAAGCGGGTCCTGCAGGTGGCGCTGGATCACGCGCTTGAGCGGGCGCGCGCCGTACACCGGGTCATAGCCCTTGTCGGCCAGCCAGGTGCGGGCGCTGTCGTCCAGCTCCAGCACGATCTTGCGCCCTTCAAGCCGTTTCATCAGCCGCTGGATCTGGATCTTGACGATCCCGTCCATATCCGCCCGGTCCAGCCGGTCGAAGATGATGGTCTCGTCCAGACGGTTCAGGAACTCGGGCCGGAAATGCGCCCGAACTGCCTCCATCACCTGCACACGTGCGTGCACGGGATCGGCCCCGTCGGGCAGGGTGCTCAGCGCCTGACTGCCAAGGTTCGAGGTCAGGATGATAAGCGTCTGCTTGAAATCCACCGTGCGGCCGTGACTGTCGGTCAGCACGCCGTCATCAAGCACTTGCAACAGCACGTTGAACACATCCGGATGCGCCTTTTCGACCTCGTCGAACAGCACCACCTGATAGGGCCTGCGCCGCACCGCCTCGGTCAGCACGCCGCCTTCTTCATAGCCGACATAGCCCGGAGGGGCGCCGATCAACCGTGCAACGGCGTGTTTTTCCATGAATTCCGACATATCGATGCGCACCATCGCGTTGTCGTCATCGAACAGGAATTCGGCAACCGCCTTGGTCAGTTCGGTCTTGCCGACACCCGTCGGCCCCAGAAACAGGAACGAGCCCAGCGGGCGCCCCTCGTCATTGAGGCCCGCACGCGCCCGGCGCACCGCATTCGCCACCGCATGCACCGCCGAATGCTGGCCGATGACGCGCTTGTGCAGCCCCTCTTCCATGCGCAGCAGTTTGTCGCGCTCCCCTTCCAGCATCCGCGTGGTGGGGATGCCGGTCCAGCGCTCCACCACTTCGGCGATCTGCTCAGGGCGCACGGCATCGGCGACCAGCTTTTCGGCCTCGCGCGCCTCGGCCTCGGCCAGTTTGCGCTCCAGTTCGGGGATGCGGCCATATTGCAGCTCACCGGCCTTGGCGAAATTACCCTCGCGCTTGGCCTGTTCCAGCTCGGCGCGGCCACGGTCCAGCTGTTCCTTCAGGTCGCGCGCCGCTTCCAGCCGGTCGCGCTCATCCTGCCACTGGGCAGTCATCTCGGCTGATTTCTGCTGCGCTTCGGCCAGTTCCCCTTCCAGCTTGGTCAGCCGGTCGCGGGAGGCGGCATCGTCTTCCTTCTTCAGCGCCTCGGCTTCGATGTGCTTTTGCAGGATCTCGCGGTCCAGCGCGTCCAGCTCTTCGGGCTTGCTGTCAATCTGCATCCGCAGCCGCGCGGCGGCTTCGTCGATAAGGTCGATGGCCTTGTCGGGCAGAAAGCGGTCGGTGATGTAGCGATGGCTCAGCGTGGCCGCCGCCACCAGCGCGGAATCGGCGATTCGCACGCCGTGGTGCAATTCATACTTTTCCTTGATCCCGCGCAGGATAGAGATGGTGTCTTCCACCGTCGGCTCGGCGATGAACACCGGCTGGAAGCGGCGCGCCAGCGCAGCGTCCTTTTCCACATGCTTGCGGTATTCATCCAGCGTGGTCGCACCGACGCAATGCAGCTCACCCCGCGCCAGCGCCGGTTTGATCAGGTTGGCCGCATCCATCGCGCCCTCGGATTTGCCCGCACCGACCAGCGTGTGCATCTCGTCGATAAAGAGGATGATCTCGCCTGCCGCCGAGGTGACTTCGTTCAGCACGGCCTTCAGCCGTTCCTCGAACTCGCCGCGATATTTGGCACCGGCGATCAGCGCGCCCATATCCAGCGCCAGCAGCTTCTTGCCCTGCAGCGATTCCGGCACGTCGCCATTGACGATGCGCAGCGCCAGCCCTTCGGCGATGGCGGTCTTGCCCACGCCCGGCTCGCCGATCAGCACCGGGTTGTTCTTGGTGCGCCGTGACAGCACCTGCATGGCGCGGCGGATTTCCTCATCGCGGCCGATGATCGGGTCAATCTTGCCCTCGCGCGCGGCCTCGGTCAGGTCACGGGCATATTTCTTGAGAGCTTCATAGCTTTCCTCGGCGCTGGCGCTGTCGGCGGTGCGGCCCTTGCGGATGTCGTTGATCGCGGCGTTGAGCGCCTGCGCGTTCACGGCACCGGCCTCCAGCGCGGTGCGCGCGGCGGATTTCACCATGGCCAGCGCCATCAGCACACGCTCCACCGGAACAAAGCTGTCGCCCGCCTTCTTGGCGATCGTCGTGGCCTCGTCCAGCACACGCACCAGCGTCTGGTCGGTATAGACCTGCGCTGCGTCGCCTGAAACCTTGGGCAGCTTGCCCAGTGCCAGCTCCGTCGCCTCCACGACCCGGTCGGGCGCGCCGCCCGCACGGCGGATCAGGTTTGCAGCCATGCCCTGATCGTCATCCATCAGCGCCTTGAGCAGATGCTCCGGCGTCAGCCGCTGGTGACCTTCGCGGATGGCGATGGTCTGAGCTGCCTGCAGGAACCCGCGGGCACGTTCGGTGAATTTCTCAAGATTCATCCCAAGTCTCCTTCACAAGCGCCCGATCTCTGGAATGCCTGACCGTCAGCACATCCCGCCTGCGGGCCTCACTTGGTAATTGGGGGGCCGCGCGGGGCGCTGCAAGGGCAGTTGCGTGATATTTGCAACACCCCCCGTTCCCTGCGTCAGGGGCCCGCGCCTTGACTCACTGGCGCACCAGTCGCATATCCCTTTCAAACGGAGGCCACCCATGTTCATCCAGACTGAATCCACGCCGAACCCCGCCACGCTGAAGTTTCTGCCCGGCCAGAATGTGCTGGGGCAGGGCACCGCTGACTTTCCTCAGGCCGCTGACGCCGCGAAATCGCCGCTGGCGCGGGCGATCTTTGCCCATGAAGGGGTGAGCGGCGTTTTTCTGGGGTCTGACTTCATCACCGTCACCAAGGCAGATGCTGTCGACTGGGCGCATATCAAACCCGCTATTCTGGGCGCGATCATGGAGCATTTCCAGTCCGGCCGCCCCGCCATCGAGGGTGAGGCCGCCGAGGCCCACGCCACGCAGGACGGGCCGGACAGCGAGATTGTCGAGCAGATCAAGGAATTGCTGGATACCCGCGTGCGCCCGGCTGTCGCGCAGGATGGTGGCGACATCACCTTTCACGGGTTCGAGCGGGGTGTGGTGTATCTGCATATGAAGGGCGCCTGCGCCGGTTGCCCCTCGTCCACGCTGACGCTGAAGATGGGGATTGAGAACCTGCTGCGCCACTACATTCCTGAGGTGACCGAGGTTCGCCCGGTTGCCGTCTGACACGGTTACTGACCCGGCGGTTCTGGGCTTTGATACATCCGGCGGCTGGTGCCGCGCCGCATTGCTGCGCGGGCCGACCGTGCTGGCGCTGCGCGATGAGGTCATGGCGCGCGGGCAGGGCGAGCGGTTGATGCCGCTGTTGGAAGAGGTGCTGGCCGAGGGCGGGCTTGTCTGGCGCGATCTGGCGGCGCTGGGTGTCGGCATCGGCCCCGGCAATTTCACCGGCATCCGCATCAGCGTGGCCGCCGCGCGCGGTCTGGCACTGGGACTGGGCATTCCCGCAATCGGCGTTTCCCGCTTTGATGCGCTGGCGCTCGATGGCCCGGCGCTGCCGGTACTGGTGGCCGCGCCGCGCGGGCAGGGCTGGGTGCAGCAGGGCGCCAAGGAACCTGTGCTGAGCGATATCGCGACGCTGGAAGGGGCGATGATCGCTGATCCGGCGGAATTTCCCCCCCTTGCCGTCACGCCCGCCGCGCAGCCTCTGGCGCTGGCCATCGCCCGCATTGCCGCCGCCCGG
>NZ_DAIRVN010000024.1:0-56701 GCF_036802785.1 Pararhodobacter sp. | reverse complement strand
GGAGGTAGGACGCGGGGCTGACATTCTGGGACTGCTCTGGGAAAAAAATGAGTCCGGAGGCGGAGGTTCGAGTTGGTTGACCTGACAGACGCCAATCTTCACGAGGACCCGGAGAAATTCTTCTTGATCCACGCACTCAAACAAATACTCTACTAAGAACGTATTCAAATTATTTCTGGTTGAGGGTGTTATGGGTGAAGCGAAGCAACGAAAGTCTATGGACCCACTCTTTGGCATGAAACCAAAAACTGGCCGTGGGATAATGCTAAGCGCTCCGGTTAGATTTGATGGGGAGAGCTGCTCTGTTAGGAATGATATTAATCCTGCCGAATTGCGCCGAGCAATACTGTTTTGGGATAAGATTGTTTGGCCGAATAGCAAGATAGTCAGTGTCTTGTCAAATCCAGACGAACAGCTTCTTGAGAAGGAAGGCATACTAATCCGACCACGGCCTGATCATTTCTCTAGTGCGTTGGGGATTGGAAATACGAGTTCGCTGATCGTAATTTCTGAAGGAAGCAGGGTTGAAATAGATGGAGCAACAGCGAGATATTTTGTCCAAGAGCATATTGAGGAGTTTCTTTCACTCGATCGAAAGGAGCCTGGACAGTGGGTCTTGTCCGAAGGCGAAGGTTCATTTTATCTAAAGAACAAGAATTTTGTTGCTGGGCGCGGTCAGCGTGTAACACTTTCTCGCGCTATACCTCTACCTGCATACGACTATCCGATAGAAGAACTTCTTGAGTTCAAGAAAAAGAGAGAGGCAGAAATCACTGCCTTGAACTATGAGCTTGATCGTTTCTATTCCAACATTAAGCGATCAAAAGATCAGGAGTTCGAGTTAAATCGCCTTGTTTCGGTTGTCGACAAGCATTGCGCTGATATGATAAGAGTAGCGAGCGAAAGTAAATGGAGATTCCATTTAGGAGACTTAATTATTTCGCTTTCATTTAACAATCTAGATTCTGCTAGAAATAGAGCCATTGGCTGGGAGGCCGGTATTTTGGCTACTACGGGATTGCCTATTGTAGGAGCCGTTCTAGGGGTAGGAGCATCTGTTTTATCTATTGAACGAGGCATTGGTGCAAGAAAACTAAGCCAGCGAGGGAGTCCGTTTAGAGTAGTTTCGGCAATGCATAAAGAATTAATAAGATAGAAAAGCAATTCTGTTTTTCAAATGAAGCACGCAATCCAAATCGCTCCAATATTGATGATAATCGGGTCTTGAACGACTGCTTGTGTCTGCAAACGCGTTGTCTAAAGACAACTGCTGTGTGCCATTTTCGCTCCACACTTCCTTTCACCCCCCAACCCCTCCAACCAAGCAGCCGTCTCCGGCAGCCGGTGCAAATTGTTGCGGACCTCCAGCAGCAGGCGGGGGGTGGCGGGGAGGGCTGCAAGCGTGTCGATCACCGGTTGCCACGGAATGCGCCCGTCTCCGGGGTGCCAGTGGCGGTCGGCGTGGCCGTCGACGTCTTGCAGATGCACATGCACCAGCCGCGCGCCCGCAAGGGTCAGCACATCCACCACCGGCGGCGCGCCGTAGTTGCCATGCGCCAGATCGGCATGCCCGGTATCGACTGACAGCCCCAGCCGGGGATGGTTGATCATCGCCACCAGATCAGCGCGGTCTGCCGGGTCGGTGTCGTCGATATTCTCCAGCGCCAGCGTTACGCCCGCCGCCGAAGCACGCTCCAGCACCGGGGCAAGGCATTCGGCGCAGGCCTCCATCATGCCCGCGCGCAACTGGCCGTAGTTGACGTAATTCAGCCGGTGCCAGAAGGTGAAGGGCGAGTGGATGACCATCAGGTCAGCCTCCAGCCGCACCGCAATCTCCACCCCCTGCACCAGCCGCCGGGTCAGGACCGCCCGGATCTCACGGTCAGGGTTGGACAGGTCGATGCCAAAGAACGGCCCGTGAATGCCGCGCGGCCCGGTATGACCGTCCAGCATGGCGCGCCAGCGGGTGATCAGATCAGCCGGGTCACCAAGGTTCGGCACCACGAAATCCTGAATCTCGATGGGGCGCTGGGTGTCAAACAGCCAGTCGCGCAGGATCTCCATATGCGGCAGCAGGACGGCGGCGCCGATGGGGGCCATGGGGAAACCTTTCATTTGATGCCCGCGCGCATGAAGCTCTGCACGAATTGCCGCTGGAACAGCAGAAACCCGATGAGAAGCGGCGCGGAGGTGATGAGGGTGGCGGCAGTGATGATCGACCATTCGGTGCCGCTGTCAGAGGTGGCGAAGATGGACAGGCCGACGGTAAGCGGCCGGGTTTCGACCGACGAGGTGATGATCAGCGGCCAGATGAAGTTATTCCAGTGGTGACTGACCGAGACAAGGCCGAAAGCCAGCATTGTCGGTCTGGCAAGCGGCACATAAACGCGCATCAGCAGGCCCAGCCATGAACACCCCTCGATCCGCGCGGCCTCATCCAGTTCGCGTGGGATGGTCTTGAAGGTCTGGCGCAGCAGGAAGATGGCGAAGCCGCTGGCGAAATAGGGCAGGCCGATGGCGAGGATCGTATCGACAAGGCCAAGCGAGCGGATGGTGGTGTAGTTGCGCACCAGAAGGATGTCCGGCATCACCATCAACTGCACCAGCACCAGCGCAAAAAGCACCCCCTTGCCGGGAAATTCAAACCGGGCAAAGGCAAAGGCGGCGAGCGAGCACAGCACCAGCTGCGCGGCAAGCACCATGGTTACCAGCGCAATGGTGTTGAGGAAGTAGCGGCCAAAGGGCGCGGCGTTCCATGCGCGGGAAAAGTTCTCCAGCGTCAGCGGGGCGAACAGCACGAAGCGGGTTTCAAAGGCCGGGGGGTGAAACGCTGTCCAGACGGCATAGGCCAGCGGCAAAAGCCAGACCAGCGCCAGAAGCCATGCGCCAAGGGTGAAAAGCGCGCGGTCAGTGCTGCGGGTCATCGGTAATGCACCTTGCGGTCCAGCACGAAGAACTGACCGATCCCCACCAGCGCCAGTATCGCCACCATGACAACCGTCAGCGCCGAGGCATAGGACGTATCCCAATAGCGGAAGCCCTGCTCATAGATGTAGTAAAGCAGCAGCATCGAGGCGTTGTTCGGCCCGCCCTGCGTCATGACGAAAATATGGTCCACCGTGCGGAAGGCGTTGATTGTCGCGTTGACCGAGATGAACAGTGTGGTCGGCATGATCAGCGGCCAGGTGACGCGGCGAAAGAAGGTGACGCGACTGCAACCCTCGATGGCGGCGGCCTCGCGCAGCGACGCCGGGATGGTTTGCAATGCGGCCAGATAAAAGATCATGAAGAACCCCGCCTGCGCCCAGACGGTGACGACGGTTACGCCGTAAAGCGCGGTTGCCGGGCTGCCGATCCAGTTGCGCGGGGCGAGGCCCAGCGCGCCGCGGATCTGCTCGAACAGGCCAAAGCCGGGCAGGTAGAAGAACAGCCAGATATTGGCCACCGCGATGAGCGGCAGTACGGTGGGCGTGAAAAAGGCCATGCGCAGAAAGCCCCGGCCCAGAATGCGGCCCTGCACGAACAGCGCCATGGCCAGCGCGAGTGCGATGGAGGCGGGGATGGTGATGGCGCCGTAAATGGCGTTGTTGATCATGGCGCGGATGAAGACCGGATCGGCCATCATGCGGGTGTAGTTATCCGTTCCCACAAAGACCGACGGTCGCCGCCCCCGCGCCGTGGACCAGAAGCTGTCAATCACGGTCTGGATGGCGGGGTAATGGGTAAAGCCGAACAGAAGGATCAGCGCGGGCGCCAGAAAGGCAAGCGCTATCAGCCATTCGCGTTTCAACATGCCGGGCGGCCCTTGCAGAGACTTGTGGACATTCGGAAAGAAGCGAAGCGCCCGTTGCGGGGCGCCTCGCGGTTGCGTGGTCAGCGATAGGCGGCCAGTACAGCGTCGGCAGCGGCCTGAGCATCGGCCATGGCCTGAGCGGGGGTTTTTTCACCGACGATGGCGGCGGCAAGGTTGTCGTTCAGGATCTGGCGAACACGCGCATTCTCATAGGTCGAGAACTCGGCAACCGCATATTCAAGCTGATCGCGCGCAACCAGGGCGCCGGGGGCCAGCTCAACATAGGCGCGCATCGTCTCGGTTTCCCAGATATCCGGGCGCGGGGCGACATAGCCGGTGGCAATCGACCATGCCGCCGCCTGATCTGGCGCGGTGGCCCATTTCACGAAGTCGATGGCTGCGCGGGTCTCGTCATCGTTGTGGCCGCTGAACAGAAAGAAGTCACCGCCGCCGGTAGGCGCGCCGCGCTGCGTGCCGGCGGGCAACATCGCCACGCCGAAATCGAAAGTGGCATTGGCGCGGATGTTCGAGAAGTTGCCGGTCGTCGTCCAGACAATGGCGCTTTCGCCATCAAGGAATGCGCGGGGGGTGGCGCCCCAGTCGATGATGCCCGGCGGCATGATCTCATGCTCTTGCGACAGCGAGACCAGATACTCCAATGCCTCGACGGCCTCGGGACGGTCGAAATAGACCTCGGTCCCCTCAGCGTTCATCAACTCCAGGCCGTTGGCAGTGGTGAGGCCCTGAAACAGCCAGTAGGGAAAGCCCGACGAGGGAATGCGCAGGCCCCATTGAGTGACCCTGCCGCTATCGTCGCGCAGGGTCAGCGCCCGGCCCGCTTCAACCAGCTCTTCCCATGTTGCAGGGGGCGTTTCGGGGTCCAGCCCGGCGGCAGCAAAGGCCTCGCGGTTATAGTACATCACCGGGGTTGAGCGCTGAAAGGGAATGCCCCAGGTCTGCCCGTCGATGAGTGTGTTGGCGCGAAACGCGTCATAGAAGCCGCCAATCCAGCTTTCGATCTCGGAATCCGACAGATGCGCATCCCAGGGTTCGATGATGTCTTCCTCGATAAACATGAACACGTCCACCGCCGAGAGGATTGCCAGATGCGGCGGGTTGCCACCGCGCGCAGCGGTAATGGCGCGGGTGGTGGTATCGGCATAGCTGCCGGTATAGATGGCACTGATGGTCACATCAGAGTTTTCATCCATATACGCCTGTGTCAGGCCCTCGATGGTAGCGGCGGCGTCACCACCCACGGCGACCGGAAAATAGAATTCCAGTTCTGCCGCCCATGCGGCCTGCGCCACAAGGGCCAGCCCGGCAGAGCTGGTGGCGAGGGTTTTCAGAAAGGTTTTCATTCACGGTCTCCAATCAGGCAGGGGCGGACTTGACGAAGCGCCCGTCGCGGGGCGCCTCGCCGGGGTTGCAGGTCTCAGCGATAGGCAGCGAGGATGGCGTCAGCGGCGGCCTGTGCATCGGCCATGGCCTGCGCCGGGGTCTTGTCACCCACAATGGCGGCGGCGATGTTGTCATTGAGGATCTGGGTAACGCGCGGGCCCTCAAAGGTTGACAGCTCAGGCACCGCGAATTCCAGCTGATCGCGGGCAACCATGGCGCCGGGCACTTCCTGCGCATAGGCCTGCATGCGCTCGGTTTCCCATGTGTCGGCGCGCGGCGCGACATAGCCCGTGGCGATGGACCAGTCGGCCGCCTGATCAGGCGCGGTGGCCCATTGCGCGAAATCGACCGCCGCTTCAAGCTGCTCGGGCGAGGAGCCGTCGAACAGGTAGAAATTGCCGCCACCCGTGGGTGCGCCGGGACGGACATTGGCGGGAAGCATCGCCACACCGAACTCGAACGGGGCATTGGCCCGGATGTTGGTCAGGTTGCCCGTGGTCGTCCAGACAATGGCGCTTTCGCCGTCCATGAAGGCGCGCGGCGTTGCGCCCCAGTCCAGAATCCCGGGCGCCATGATCGCATGCTCACTGGCCAGCGAGGCCAGATATTCCAGGGCGCCGACCACTTCGGGCGTGTCGAAATAAACCTCGGTGCCCGCGTCATTCGCCAGCCCGTCCTGCCCGTTCGAGGCTACGAGGCCGGTAAACAGCCACGACGGAAAGCCTGAGGACGGGATGCGCAGGCCCCATTGCGTCACGGTGCCCGAGGCATCGCGGAGTGTCAGCGCGCGGCCCATATCCACCATGTCCTGCCATGTGGCGGGCGGGGTTTCCGGGTCAAGCCCGGCGGCGGCGAAGGCTTCCTTGTTCCAGTACATCACCGGGGTGGAGCGCTGGAACGGAATGCCCCAGGTCTGCCCGCCGGACTGGCTGTTGCGCATGAAGGACGGATAGAAACCGCCGATCCAGCTTTCGACCTCTTCCTCGGTCAGGAAATCTTCCCAGGGCAGGATGATGTCTTCGTCCATCATGGTGAACATGTCGGTGGACAGCAGGATCGCCAGTTGCGGCGGGTTGCCGCCGCGCGCGGCGGTGATGGCGCGCGTGGTGGTGTCAGCATAGCTGCCGGTATAGATGGCGTTGATGTTCACGCCGGGGTTGGCCTCCATATAGGCCTGGGTCAGACCCTCGATGGTGGCGGCGGCATCGCCGCCCACGGCGACCGGAAAGTAGAACTCCAGATCAACCGCCCATGCGGCTTGAGCCATCAGTGCCAGCCCGGCGGTGGTGGTGGCGAGGGTCTTGAGCAAAGGTTTCATTCAGCGACTCCTGGTGGGGTAGGGGGGTGGTATCGCTCAGCCCCGGTAGGCGCCTGCCGTGCTGATCGAAGTAATGAAGCGCATCGGCGGGCAGGCCCAGCGTCAGGCTTTGCTGTGCGGGCGGGGTCTGGCCGGGCTGGCGCAAAAGGATGCGGATGCTGCCCAGTTGCAGGGCAACAAGCTGGTCAGCGCCCAGATATTCGATGTTCAGCACCTGCGCGGTGAGGCTGTGCGCCTGCGGGGCGGGTTGCGCCAGCAGGTCTTCGGGGCGGATGCCGATAGTGGCCGTACCCTTCGGTGCGGGAAGGCCGGGCAGGTCAGCCACCGGAATCAGGTTCATCGGCGGGGTGCCGATGAAACCGGCAACAAAGGTGGTGGCCGGGCGCGCGTAAAGCGCGCGCGGGGTGGCGACCTGCTCAAGGCGCCCGGCGTTCATCACCACGATCTGGTCGGCCATGGTCATCGCTTCGACCTGATCATGGGTTACATACACCATGGTCAGCCCCAACCGCTGCTGCAACGCCCGGATTTCGCTGCGCATTTCAGCGCGCAGCTTGGCGTCGAGGTTCGACAGCGGCTCATCCATCAGGCAGACCGGGCGCTCGGAGATCACGGCGCGGGCCAGTGCCACGCGCTGCTGTTGCCCGCCCGAAAGCTCAGCGGGTTTGCGTGCCAGAAGCGTCTCCAGCCCCATCATCGTGGCCACGCGGTTCAGCCGCGCGGCCTGATCGCGCTTTGTCACCCGGCGCACGGCAAGGCCGAAGAGGATGTTTTCGGCCACGCTGAGATGCGGGAAAAGGGCGTAGGACTGAAACACCATCGACAGATTGCGCGCGGCGGGGGGCAGCCCGTCAATCCGCGCGCCGCCCAGCGTGATCTGGCCGCGTGTGGGGTGGTCCAGCCCGGCGATCAGCCGCAGCAGCGTGGACTTGCCGCAGCCCGAAGGCCCCAGCAGGACAGAGAAGCGCCCGGCAGGCAGGGTCACGCTGATATCGTGCAGGGCGGTGGCGGTGGCATAATCCTTGCGCAACCCGTCAATCCGAAGATCGGCGGGCGCAGGCGTCGTTACCGGGGGCGTGGTTGTGGTCAACATGCGCCGAGGGCTATGCGATCCACATGAACGGTTGATGACGTTTCGGTTAAGCGGCTGTGACAGAGCTCAGCGCAAACGAAAACCGCGCCGGGCAGGTTTCTGCGCGGCGCGGTTCTTTTTGTTTTTCAGTATGTTAACGTGAGCCGCCCGGTCAGGCAGCCGCGCGCGATGCCATGTCTTCGGCAGCGGGAACAAGCGCGTCATGGAGCAGCCTGATGGCCGTCTCCATCTTGTCGCGCGGAACAAGGAACTGCACATCGACCCGGCGCAGCCCCTGCTGTGCGGCCAGCGCCCGGACGTCGCCTTGCTCCAGCGCCGAAAGGCCGCGCGCCAGAACCGAAAGGTCGCTCAGGTCTGAGCCGATGACCGACACCATCGCCAGCGCCCGCGCCGTGATTTCGGCATTGGGATAGGTGCGCAGCACCTCCTGCTCGGCACGGCGGATGGCCTTGAGCGAGCCGGAAAGGTAATGCGTGATGGTATTGGCGTTTGAATGCTTGGAGACGATCCACAGGTTATGGCGGGTCAGCGCCTCAAGGATGCAGCGGTCATAACCCTTGACGCCCACCATGTCAGGCTCATGCACGGTGAAGGCATGCACGGCCAGCCCGGTGACCATTTCCACCCGGCCCGGCGCACCGCCCTCGGGGCCGATAAGGGTGCCGGCATCGTCAGGCTCGAACGCATGTTTGACACGCAGCGGCACATCGGCGCGGCGCAGCACGCGGGCGGCGTTGGGGTGGATTGCCTCCATCCCCATGTTCGACAGCTGATCCGCCACATCATAGCTGGTGCGACCGATCTTGACGGTGTTTTCAAGGCCCACAAGCTTGGGGTCGGCGGAAGAGAGGTGAAATTCCTTGTGGATGATCGCCTCCCGCGCGCCGGTCCGGGCGGCGAGATGGGCAAAGACCACTTCTGAGTAGCCGCGGTCATACTCGCGCATCAGCCCCTCGGCGCAATGGGCATAGCCGGTGACGACGGGCAGCTCAGTGCTCAGGTCCACACCCGAAAGCGCCTGATCCAGGCGCTCGCTCAGCGTGGGGTTCGCCTCATCGCGCCAGCCCGACAGATCGACGAAGCGGGCGTTCAGCCCATGGCGGCGCAGCAGCAGGGCGGTCACGAAAGCCGAATGCGCCTCGCCCATGCCCGAGAGCAGCTCGCGCAGCGTGTGCATCTGCTGGTCGATGCGGAAATGGCCGTAGGAGCCAAGGCGCTGAAGGTCCAGCAGGCAGGCGCGCGTACCCTCGATGCGGTCGCGCACAAAGGCATCGGCGCGCTCCCGGTCGGCGCCGTCATCCAGAATCTCGCCATGGATGTCGCACATCGCGCGGGCGGTGGCCTTGAGCGCCTCCAGCCAGCCCGCGCCGCTGTCATCGCTGGCGAACTGGGCATAAACGCCGGGTTTGCCGGTTTTCTTGTGTTCCAGCAGCATGTTGGTGATGCCGCCAAAGGCCGACACAACAAAGATGCGGCCGTAGCAGGCGGCGGGTTTGCGCTTGCCGATGTAAAGCGTGTCCAGCAATTCGCGCGAGCGGCTCATGCAGGTGCCGCCGATTTTCTCGACTGTATGGGTCATCAGGGGTCAGGGCAGGTGGCTTTTCACCCCTGCCCGCCTTTTTCAGGAAGTTTCCAGCGCGTAAGAGCCATCAGCCTGATGCACTTCTTTCCCCGTCACAGGCGGGTTGAAGCAGCAGGCAAAGACCATCTCGGTCTTGCAGCGCAGGATGTGTTTGTCATGCAGGTTCAGCGCATACATCACGCCGGGGCGCAGTTCATGCACCTCGCCGGTGGCAAGGTCTTCGATGCTGCCCTCGCCCGAGATGCAGTAAACGCTTTCAAAGTGGTTCTTGTAGTGAAACTGATGTTCGCTACCCGCTTCGATCGTGGTGATGTGAAAGGAAAAGCCCATCCCGTCATCGGCCAGCAGCATGCGCACCGATTCCCACTTCTTGTCAGCGACGCGGCGATTGGTGTTCTTTTCCTGATGAAAATCCCGGATGATCATGCTTGCTTACTCCGCTGCAATTTGCTGCCGGGCGCACTGCGTCTGCACGGCGGCTTTCAGAATATCGAGGCCCGCTTCAAGCTGGGCCTGCGGGATGGTCAGAGGGGCCAGCACCTTGACCACCTCATCATGCGAGCCTGAGGTCTCGATGATCAGGCCGTTGTCAAAGCAGGTGGCGCAGATCGCCGCCGCCAGTTCGCCCGATCCCACATCAATGCCCTGCATCATGCCGCGCCCCTTGAGCGTTGCACCCGGAACAAGCGCCGCGATGGCCTGCAGGCGCTCGGACAGGGCCGCCGCCTTGGCCTCGGTCTGGCGCTGGAAGGTGTCATCCGACCAGAACTTTTCCAGCGCCACGCGGGCGGTGACGAAAGCGTGGTTGTTGCCCCGGAAGGTGCCGTTGTGTTCAGCCGGTTTCCAGACATCCAGATCAGGGCGGATCAGCAGCGCGGCCATCGGCAGACCCATGCCCGAAAGCGATTTCGCCAGCGGGATCAGGTCAGGCTTGATGCCCATGCCCTCAAAGCTGAAGAACGGGCCGGTGCGGCCGATGCCTGCCTGAATGTCATCCATGATGATCAGCGCGCCATGTTCGCGCGCAATCGTCTGCAGACCCTTCAGGAACGCGGCCGAGGCGGCATTCAGCCCGCCCTCACCCTGAACCGGCTCAATCAGGAACGCCGCCGGGGCATCAAACCCGCTGGAGGGGTTTTCAAGCATGGCGCGGATCATCGCCAGCGAATCCACCCCCTCAACCGCGCCCTCATAGGGCAGGCGCATCACGCCGGACAGCGCCATGCCCGCACCGGCGCGCTTGCCGGCGTTGCCGGTGGCCGCCAGCGCCCCCATGGTCATGCCATGAAAGCCGTTGGTGAAGGCGATGATGTTTTCACGCCCGGTTGTCTTGCGCGCCAGCTTCATCGCGGCTTCAACGGCGTTGGTGCCGGTGGGGCCGGTGAACATGACTTTGTAGTCCATCCCGCGCGGCTTCAGGATCAGCTTCTCAAAGCTTTCCAGAAAGGCGGTCTTGGCGGTGGTGTGCATGTCCAGCCCGTGAGTGACGCCGTCAGCGCTGATATGTTCGATCAGCGCCGCTTTCATATCGGCATCATTATGGCCGTAGTTGAGCGACGAGCAGCCAGCGAGGAAGTCAATGTATTCACGCCCGTCGCTGTCGGTCAGCGTGGCGTTGCGGGCGGCAGTGAAGGTCACGGGGAACGCGCGGCAATAGCTGCGCGCGTTCGACTCGCGACGGGTATAGATATCGGTTGCGGAACCGGTGTTCATGGCTTTTGGCCTTTCGGTTTTCAGAGAGTCAGGGGTGACGCACGCCTGTTTTGGGGCCCGTTTGGGGGCGCCCGGAATCAGGCGGCGGCGCGCAGGCGCCTGCGCGGCAGTTCGATCGTCACCAGATGCTCGGTCGCATGGAGGCCATCCAGATGCGCGTCACGCTCGAAATGCGGGGCATCCGAAATGTCACCCCCCATATCGCGCGCGAAGCTCTGGAACAGGCCCCAGGAGGCGGCGTTGCTGCGGGTGATCGTGGTTTCCAGCTTGCGCGTATCGGTGCAGGCGGGGCGCGCAAGAAGCGCTTTCAGCATCCGTTTGCCCAGCCCAAGGCCGCGCGCATCTTCATGCACGGCAACCTGCCAGATGAAGAGGGTGTCCGGCGTATCCGGCTTGATATGGCCCGAGATCCAGCCCAGCACACGCCCGCCACGCTCTGCCAGAATGCACGTATCGGCGAAATGGTCGCACTGGAGCAGGTTCATGTACATCGAATTCTGATCAAGCGGCGGGCATTGCGCGATCAGGTTCCAGACCTCGGATCCGTCATCCTTGATGGGCTGGCGCAGGGCCAGCAGGTCACGGGAATTAGTGAATACGGTCGGGTTTTCTTTGGTCATAACTTCATTCTGTGGCTGCCAACGGATGTGATGAGAATATAGGCGCTTCTGATTGTTTTGCAACACTAAGCAATTTTCCGTGAGGGTTGACAGCTTTATTAATATAAATCAGTTATTTACGTTGTATGTCTTACGGGGTGCGCCCTAGTTATCTTCTAAATTCATTCGGTTTCATAAATTTATCTCTATCGAAGCGTAAACCGCCGATGACTTGCCTTTGCGCGCGGCGCGGGGCAATCTGGCGGCCCCGCCATCCCAGTATGCAGGTTCCCTTGCTTGACCGCTCCTCCGAGACTCTGATCGCGCTGCGCCGCATCATGCATGCGCTGGATGAAAACGCGCGGGCCATGGCGCGGGCTTCGGGCCTGACGCAGGCGCAATTGCTGGTGCTGCATGCGCTGGCCAAGAACGGGCAGGAGATGCCGCGCGACATTGCGCGCCTGCTGGGGGTTGGGCAGGCGACGATCACCATCCAGATCGACAAGCTGGAGGCGCGCGGGCTGGTGCGGCGTGAGCGCCGGCAGGCCGACCGCCGCGCCATCTGGGTTATCCTGACCGACGAGGGCCGCGCCCTGCTCGATCAGACGCCCGATTTTCTGCAAGAGCGGTTCGCCGGGCGCTTCCGCGATCTGGAACCGTGGGAGCAGGCGATGCTGCTGGCGGTGACAGAGCGGCTTTCAAGCCTGTTTGACGCCGAAGACATCGCCCCCTTCCCGCCAGAGGGGGTGGCGGGCAAAGCGCCTGTCGGCTGACCTGCGCACCGGCACTTACACGGCGGCGGCTTCCGGGGGCAGAACCCAGCCATCGCTGACCGCCATGCGCAGGTCGCTGCCCTCCGGCGCGCTGTCCACCTCACAGTGCAGATGGAGCTCCGGCGCGGCGTCGGGGCTGACGGTCAGTTGATAGCGGTCACCAAGCTGGCGGCAGTCGATGACCTGTGCCGCGAAACCCTCAGCGCCCGGCGCGATGTCACGCCGCCGCAGGCAGGCGAACGCCGCACCGCGGGCAAGGCCTGTGGGTGCGCGCAGGCTGACCTCATGGCCGAACAGGCGCGCGCGGGCGCGCGGCCCGGCCCCGGTCAGTTCTACCGGCACAATCTGACCCCGGCCCAGAAACCGCGCCACGGTGGCATCCGCCGGTTCGCGCCAAAGCTGTTGCGGCGCGCCGATCTGCAGCAGCTTCCCGGCTGACATCACCGCGATGCGGTCCGCCAGCGCCATCGCCTCGGCCTGATCATGGGTGACATAGACAATGCTGACGCCGGTCGCGCGGTGCAGGCGGCGGAACTCTTCCACCATGGCTTCGCGCAGATGGGCATCAAGGTTCGCCAGCGGCTCATCCAGCAGCAGCAGGCGCGGCTTCATGGCCAGACAGCGGGCAAGCGCAACCCGCTGGCGCTGCCCGCCTGACAGGTTCTGCACGCGGCGACCCTCAAACCCGGACAGGCCGACCGTTGCCAATGCCTCGGCCACGCGGGTGTTGCGCTGGGCGGTGGGCATCCGACGCACCTTCAGCCCGTAGCCGACATTTCCCGCCACATCCATATGCGGCCAGAGCGCGTAAGACTGGAACACCATGCCGATTTCGCGGTCTTCGGGGTCAAGGTGCAGGCCGGGGCCCGAGACAACGCGCTCTTCCAGCCGGATTTGCCCCACTGTTGCCCGCTCAAACCCCGCGATCAGCCGCAGCAGCGAAGACTTGCCGCAGCCCGAGGGGCCGACCAGCGCCAGAAACTCCCCCTCAGCCAGCGACAGGTCGATCTTTTGCAGAATGCGCGAGGAACCGGCGGCAAAGCCGACGCCCTCAAGGGTCAGGGCTGCCATGGCAACACTCCTTCAGGCAGGCGGCGCGCCAGCAATGAGACCAGACCGGCAAGGCCCAGGACCACGGCCAGAACCCAGACCGAGACCGCGGCCGCCATGGTGGTGCGTCCCTCGTCATAGAGCGAGAAGATGACCACCCCCAGCGTTTCATTCCCGCGTGACCACAGCAGGGCGGAAACCGTCAGCTCGGAAAACGCGCCAAGAAAAACAAGGATCGCACCGGCACCGACCGCAGGCGCGATCATCGGCAGGACGATGGTGAACAAGCGCCGCATCCCGCGCGCACCGGCGTTGCGCGCAGCCTCTTCCAGCGCGGGGTCAAGCTGGGTCAGGGCGGCAACGACCGGGCGCAGCGCCAGCGCGAAGAACCGCGCGAGATAGGCCAGCAGCAAGATCCAGAGGGTGTTGTAAAGGCTGATCCCCAGCACCGGCAGCGGCTGAAGGAAAGCGAGGATAAACGCAATCGACAGCACGATACCGGGCAGCACATAGGGCGCATCGGCGGCAAAGTTGAGCGCGCGGGCAAGGCGTGAACCCCGCGCCATCAGCCACGCCAGCGGGACGGCGGCAGCCATCGTCAGCGTGGCTGCCAGCAGCGCCAGCGTCAGGCTGTTGGCGAATGCGCGCCGCGTCACGCCAAGGTCGGTGATCACATGGCTCAGGTTCGCCAGTGTCACTGTGTCCGCCGTCAGCCGCACACCGACCGAAGGTACCAGCGCCGCCGCGACAAGCGCGGTCAGGGGCAGGATGGCGATGGCGGTCATCAGCGCCCAGACCGCAAGGCTGACAGGCCCCCGCGCGCGCCCCAGCGCAAAGCCGCGATGCCCGCCCGCCGTGCGGTCTGTCGCGACCGCGAAACGGCGCAGCGCCAGCGTTTGCAGCGCGATCCCCATGGCGGCGAGACCGGCAAGGATCAGCGCCAGCGCCGCCACATCGGGAAGGGCAGACGGGCCGAAGCCCGAAAGGCGCTGATAGATCAGCGTCGACAGCACCGGGAAGCGCCCGGGAATGCCCAGAAGCGCGGGCACGCCGAAATTGCCGATGGCCGACACAAAGGCCAGCGCCGCCCCGGCGGCCAGCGGCGGCCACATCAGCGGTAGCACCACACGCCACACGGCGCCCAACGGGCGCGAACCGGCGGCGCGGGCGGCGTCGATCAGGTCGCCCGGCAGCGCGCGCAGGCCCGCGCGCAGGGCCAGAAACACCATCGGCGCGTGTTCAATCCCCATGACCAGAATAACCCCCTCGCGCCCCAGAAGCGGGTTGCGGGCGGGGCGCAGAGCCTCCAGCCCCGGCAGCGTCCAGAGCGGGCTTTGCGGGCCGATCAGCGACATCCAGGCCAGCGCCGAAACCTGCGGCGGTATCAGCAGCGGGAGGATCAGCAGGAACACCAGCGCCACCCGCCCGCGCAGATCGCTCAGGCTGATCAGCAGCGCCATTCCCCCGCCCAGCACCACCGACAGCAGCGTTGCCCAGAGCGCGGCATCCAGCGTGTTCAGCGTGGCGACGCGCGCGGCCCGGCTGGCCCAGACCTGACCGACAAGGCCGATCCCCCCGGCCAGCCCGCCCTCGAACACCAGCGCCAGCAGGCGCAGCAGCGGCCAGAGGCACAGGCCCAGCACATAGAAACCGAGGGCCGCCAGCAGGAGGCCCTCGGGGGTGAACTGCGGTCTCAGGCCCGCGAAAACGCGCGACACGGCTGCGGGCATCAGCCGCCGAACAGATCGGCGAAGCGCTGCTTGATCTCTTCCGACTGCTCAAGCAGCAGCGCGGCATCGGCCTGGATGATCTCGATCGCCACATCGGGGAAGGTGGCGGGCCGGTCGATTCCGTCGCGCAGCGGCAGGTAACCCTGCTCGACATGGAAGCGCTGGCCCTCTTCGGAAAGCTGCCAGTTGACGAAGGCCTGCGCCGCCTCGACATTGCTAGCGCTGGACAGGATCGCCACCGGCTCGGTCACCGCCGTCACGCCCTCATCGGGGAAGACAAAGGCGATGGGCGAGCCGTCGGCGGCCGCGTTGAGCGGCATGTAGTCGATGATGACACCATAATCGGCCTCACCACTGGCAACCGCCGACAGCACGCCACCATTGCCGCGCCCGGCGATGGCACCATTGGCGGCCAGCGTTTCATAATATTCCCAGCCGAAGCCAGCGGTGTTCGCCACCGTCCCCACATGGATCATCGCCGCGCCGGAATAGAGCGGGCTTGCCATGGTCAGGCGGCTGGCGATGGCGGGATCGGTCAGCGCGGCCCAGCTGGTGACAGGCTCGGGCACGTTTTCGGTGTTATAGGCAAAGCCGGTGGTGATCAGCTTGGTTGAGAAATAGTAACCATCGGCATCATGCAGCGTGGGGTCGGTATCGGTGGTGTCGGCTTCCGGGAAGGCCAGCAGCCGGTCTTCGGCTTTCAGGCCCTCCATCACCACGGTATCGGCGATCAGCAGCACGTCCGGCATGGGGTTTCCGGCGGCGAACTCGGCCTCAAGGCGGTTCATCACCTCGGTCGTGCCCGAGCGGAAGTATTCAACCGCAACATCGGGGTAGCTTTCGTTGAACCGCGCGACAAGCTGGTCCATCTGGTCGGTCGGCGTGGACGTATATATTACCAGCGGGCCGGACTGGGCGAAGGCGCCCGTGGCAAGGGTTCCGGCGACAAAGGCGGCAAGAGTGGTCCTGAAGGTGGTGCGCACAGGCATCTCCCGGTGTTGAATGTTCATATCCGCGCCTTCGTAGCCGGGCTGTGTCACAGTCAGATGACACTGGCGCAGGTGCGGCGGCCCGGGCACCACCGGCACCAGCGCGGAACTGGCACCGACACCGAAATAATACAAATCCGTCATCAAGATGTTGTGCCTGCCATGTCACGCAGTGGCGTCCTTAGGTGAGGCCCGCTGCCCATGCCCTTTGACCGCTTTTGCTCTGAGCCACCGGCGCCCGGCAGGACGCTGTTTCTGTCAGACCTGCATCTGGGCGCGCTGGGTTCGCGCAGTGACCTTGTGCTGGATTTCCTGCAACGCCACCCGGCACGCACCTATGTTCTGGTCGGCGATGTGCTTGACCTGTGGCAACCGCTGTTGCCGCATTGGACGCCTGCGGATCAAGCCGTGATCGACCACCTGAACCAGCGCTGGAAAAGCGGCGCGCGGCTGGTCTATGTGCGCGGCAACCATGACCCTGACCCGGCCTGCGCGCCGGACCATGCCCGCCTTGCGGTAACGCCCGTGCCCTCATACCGGCACCGGGCGGGTGACGGGCGGCGCTATCTGGTGGTGCATGGCGACGAGGCCGACAGCCGCCTCATCCGTACCCATCTGATGACCCGTCTGGGCAGCCGCATTGACCACGCGCTACGCCGTCTTGACCAGCGTCTGCGCAGGATCGGGCGCAGCCACGATGCGCCGCGCAGCACGGTAGAATGGCTGATCAAGGCGGCCAATGGCATGGCCTATGCCGGGCGCTCGCATGAGCGGCGCATGGTCGAGATGGCGCGCGCCGAGGGGGTGGACGGGGTGATCTGCGGGCATTTCCATATCGCCGGGTTGCATGACCGCTTTGGCCTGACCTATGCCAATTGCGGCGACTGGGTGGACAGCATGACCGCGCTTGAAGACAGTGGCGACGGCGTGTTGCGGCTGCTGGGCGGTCGGCGCGTGGTGTCTGACCTTGTCGCGCAGCCGGACGGGGTTGCCCTTTCATGAGCACGTTTCTGCTGGCGCTGTCGGCGGTGCTGCTGGTCGCGCATCTGGCCAGTATTCTGCTGGCTTTGCCGCGCCGGGCAGAGCGCCGGAAACCGCCTGACCAAAATCAGGGCACCCATAACCACATCGGCCTCCCGCCCGTCACCCTTCTGCGCCCGGTCTGCGGCAGCGATCCGTTTGACGCGCTGACGCTGGGTGCCTCTTTCCGGCAGGATCATCCTGACTACCGGGTGATCTTCTGTGCCCCCAGCGCCGAGGATCCGGCCTGCGATCTGGTTCGCCGCTTGATGGCCGAGCATCCGCATGTCCCTGCCCGCCTGCTGACCGGCGAGGATGCCGGGCTGCGCAACCCCAAGCTGCGCAATGTCTGGAAAGGTTGGCACGCGGCTGCCGACGACTGGATCTGCATGACCGACAGCAACCTGCTGATCCCCGACAGCTACCTGTCCGACCTTTGCGCCGCATGGGGCCCCGCGACGGGGCTGGTTTCCGGCCCGCCCGCAGGGATATGGCCGGAGGGGGCTGGCGGGCATCTGGAATGCGCCTTTCTGAACGCCAATCAGGCGCGGCTGCAACTGGCCGTGGCCCGGCTGGGCAATGGCTTTGCGCAGGGCAAGACCCTGTTCTTCAACCGTCCGCTGACCGAGGCGGCAGGCGGGCTCAGGGCGCTTGACAGGTATCTGGCCGAAGATGTCGCTGCTACCCGCCTGATCCGGGGCATGGGCCGCAAGGTCACGCAGACCCCGGCGCTTTATGCCCAGCCGATCGGCCGGCGCAGCCTGCGGCAGGTCTGGGACCGGCAGGTCCGCTGGGCAAAGATCCGGCGTGAGGGTTTCTTGCCACTGTTCCTGCTGGAGCCGCTGAACGGCGCGCTGGCGGCGCTGGGCCTCTGGGCGGCGGGCATGTCCGGCGCGGGGCTGCCGGGCTGGTCGCTGCTGGCACTGGCGCTGGTCTGGTATGGGGCCGAGTTTGCCTTGCTTGGCCGTCGCGGCTGGTCTGCGACATGGCGCGATCTGGTGGCGCTGCCGCTGCGCGACCTGATGATGCCCGCTATCTGGATCGCGGCGCTGGGCCGCCGAAACTTTGTCTGGCGCGGCAATCCGGTGGCAGATGTGACGCCGGAAGAGCCGCCGCTGGCTGCCTGACGGCTAGCGCGCCAGTGCCAGCAGCCCCGGCACATCCAGATTCGCCTCGATATGACCGGCCAGCGCATCGAGCGTGGCATCAATCAGCGCGCCGTGCTGCAACCCTGAAGGCGCAATGCCCAGCCCCGCCAGAAACGCCGCGCGGAACCTGTCGGAGGCAAAAATGCCGTGCAGATAGGTGCCCGTCACCCGCCCGTCTGCCGATACCGCGCCCTCATCGCGGCCCTCAACACCGTCCTCAATGCGGGCAAAGGGCCGCGCGCCATCCGGCCCCGATGTCCGGCCCATGTGAATCTCGTATCCCGCAACCTCCTGCCCCGTGGCCTGATGCCGCGCCCGCACCCGCGCCAGCCGCTTTTCCGGCACCATGACCGTTGACACATCCAGCAGGCCCAGACCGGGCGTCTCCCCCGCCGGGCCCTCAACGCCGCCGGGGTCTGACACCACCTGCCCCAGCATCTGATACCCACCGCAAAAGCCCAGCACATGGCCGCCGCGCCGCAGATGCGCGGCAAGGTCGATATCCCAGCCCTGCGCGCGCAGGAACGCCAGATCGCCGCGCGTTGATTTTGACCCGGGCAGAATCACCAGCCGCGCGTTGCCCGGTATCGCCTCGCCGGGCCGCACCATGACCAGCTCCACGCCGGGTTCGGCCTGCAACGGGTCAAGATCATCGAAATTGGCGATGCGCGACAGGGCAAGGCAGGCCACCACCACCCCGCCCGAAGCGGCCCCGCGCCCCAGATCCAGCGCATCCTCGGCGGGCAGCAGGCGGGCGCGCTCAAACCACGGCAGAACGCCAAAACCGGGCCAGCCGGTGCGCGCTGCGATCATCTGGTAGCCATCGTCAAACAGGCGGGGGTCGCCGCGGAACTTGTTGATGACAAACCCCGCCACCATCGCCGCATCGCCCGCTTCCAGAACCGCCTGCGTGCCCACGATCTGCGCGATGACGCCGCCCCGGTCGATATCGCCCGCCAGCACCACCGGCACACCGGCGGCGCGGGCAAAGCCCATATTGGCAATGTCGCCGGGACGCAGGTTGATCTCGGCGGGGCTGCCCGCACCCTCGGTGATCACCAGATCATAGGTTGCGCGCAGTCGGGCATGGCTCTCCAGCACGGCGGCCAGAAGCGAGGGTTTGAGCGCGGCATAGTCGCGCGCCCTGAGCGTGGCAATGCGGTGGCCTTGCACCACAACCTGCGCCCCGGTTTCGCTTTCAGGCTTAAGCAGAACGGGGTTCATATCCGTCACAGGCTCCAGCCCGCAGGCCAGTGCCTGCAATGCCTGCGCGCGTCCGATCTCACCCCCATCAGCGGTGACGGCGGCGTTGTTCGACATGTTTTGTGGCTTGAAAGGCGCAACCGACAGCCCGCGCTGCCGCGCCGCCCGGCACAGACCGGCAACCAGCATCGACTTGCCCACGTTCGAGCCGCAGCCCTGAATCATCAGCGTGCCCACGGGCAGCCCCCTGCCGCGCGCGAAGGCCGCGTCATCAGAACTCCACCCCCGGCTGACCCTTCACGCCCGCGCGGAACGGATGCTTGACCAGCGTCATCTCGGTGACCAGATCGGCAGCACCGATCAGCGCCTCTTTCGCGTTGCGCCCGGTCAGGCAGACATGGGTCAGGGGCGGCTTTTCGGTTTGCAGGAAGCTCACCACCTCGTCGATATCCAGATAATCGTAGCGCAGCGCGATGTTGATCTCATCCAGCAGCACAAAGCGGATTTCCGGGTCGCGGATCAGCTCTTTGGCCTTTTCCCAGCCCTTGCGCGCCATGACGATGTCGCGCGCCTTGTCCTGCGTTTCCCAGGTGAAGCCCTCGCCCATGGCGTGGAACTGGCACAGCTCTGCGAAATGCCCTTCGATCAGGCGCCGCTCGCCGGTGTCCCACGCGCCCTTGATGAACTGCACCACTGCGCAGGGCATGCCATGGGCGATGCAGCGCAGAATCATCCCGAAACCGGAAGATGACTTGCCCTTGCCCGGCCCCGTGTGAACGATGATCAGGCCCTTTTCACCCTCTTTTCCCGCCATGATCTTGTCCCGCGCGGCTTTTTTCTTTGCCATTTTCGATGCGTGGCGGGCCAGATCCGCGTCGGTATCGGCGGCTGGCATTGTCGGCGAATTTTCGGTTGTGTCGGTCATGTTCCCGGTCCTTTTGCTTGACTCCGCTTGTTTATCTGGCAAGGGAGAGGCGTAACTTGAGCGCTGGTGCCTGTCGTAAGACAGGCCAAAAGGGAATGCGACAGGTTTTGCGACCCTATGGTCAAGGAACCCAAGCGCAGCCGCCCCCGCGACCGTGACCGGAAAGGTCCACCCAATGCCACTGGCCGCAAGGTTCGGGAAGGCGGGTGGAGCGCCGGAGCCCCGCCGAAAGGCAAAGCTCCGATATCCGCAAGCCGGGAGACCTGCCAGCACGCTGAACTGAAACGGGCGGACGGGGTGTTCCGCTACCTTCGGACATGGGTGCGCAGGCACCCGTCCCGTCGGCGCGTCATCCCTTTGCCGTGAAAGGGGATGAAATGGCGACTGTGCTTCATGTCTGCATGACCTGCCGGGCCGGGCAGCCCGTGCCCGAGGGGGAGGCCTGCCCGGGTGCGCGCCTCTTTGCCGCGCTGTCGGTGGCCGGTGCGCCCGAGGGTGTCACCATCAGGCCGGTTGAATGCCTGTCCGCCTGCGACCATGGCTGCGCCGTTGCCCTGACACGGCCAGACGGCTGGTCCTATGTCTACAGCCGCATGACGGAGGCCGACGCGCCCGAAATCCTGCGCGGCGCCGGTCTTTATGCCCAGAGCAATGATGGCATCGTGCCGTGGCGTGAGCGCCCGGTGATTTTCCGCAAGCAAAGCCTTGCCCGCATTCCCCCGATGGAGGCCCTGAATGTCTGATCTCACCAAAACCCCCGTGACCGTGATCACCGGCTTTCTGGGCGCGGGCAAAACCACGCTGATCCGGCATCTGATGGCCAATCCGCAGGGCAGGCGGCTGGCGGTGCTGGTCAACGAGTTTGGCACGCTGGGCGTGGACGGCGATATCCTGAAATCCTGCGCTGACGAAAACTGCCCCGCCGAGAATATCGTCGAGCTGGCCAACGGCTGCATCTGCTGCACCGTCGCGGATGATTTCATTCCCACGATCGAGGCGCTGATGGCGCTGCCGCAGCGCCCGGACCATATCCTGATCGAAACCTCGGGCCTTGCCCTGCCAAAGCCGCTGCTCAAGGCCTTTGACTGGCCCGCGATCCGCTCAAGGATCACGGTTGACGGGGTGATCGCCCTTGCCGATGCCGAGGCCGTCGCTGCAGGCCGCTTTGCCCCCGACGTGGCCGCCGTGGATGCGCAGCGCGCGGCGGATGACAGCCTTGACCATGAAACCCCCTTGTCCGAAGTGTTCGAAGACCAGATCGCCTGCGCTGATATCGTTCTTCTGTCCAAGGCCGATCTGGCCGGTGAGGCGGGCCTTGCCACCGCGCGCGCCACAATCAGCGCTATCACCAGCACCCTGAACCGGGACAGCGCCCTGCCGGTTCTGCCAATGACCGAAGGCGTCATTGATCCGCGCGTGGTGCTGGGCCTGAACGCTGCGGCGGAGAACGATCTGGGCGCGCGCCCCAGCCATCATGACGGCCACGACGATCATGAGCATGATGATTTCGACTCGGTCGTGATCGACCTGCCCGAGGTGGCGGATATCGAGGCGCTTGTCGCCCGGGTTCAGCGCCTTGCCCGCGAGCAGAATATCCTGCGCGTGAAGGGTTATGTTGCGGTTTCCGGCAAGCCCATGCGCCTGCTGCTGCAAGCCGTGGGCGAGCGGGTGCGCCATCAGTTTGACCGGCCATGGGCCGGGATGCCGCGCGAGTCGCGTCTGGTGGTGATCGCCGGGCATGACGATATCGACGAGGCCGCGATCCGCGCCACTCTGACCGTCTGAGCACCCATGCACGTCGTTTTCCGCGAAACCCATGGGCTGGACGAAGCAGGCGCCCCCTTTGATCCGGGGCAGGACCCGGCTGATCTGGTGGTGCTGTCGTTTTCCGACAGCGACCTTGGCGCTTTCGCGGCGGGCTGGCACAGGGCGGCGCGCGCGCCCGGCACGCGCCTGCCGCCGCTCAGGTTGCAGAACATCGTGGCGCTGAAGCATCCGGTTTCCGTCGATACCTATGTGGAGCGCACTTTGTCAGGCGCGCGGGCCATCCTGATCCGGCTGATCGGCGGCGAGGCCTATTGGCCCTATGGGCTGGCCTCGGTGCAGGACATGGCCCGGCGGCGCGGCATCGCGCTTGCCGTGCTGCCCGCCGACGGGCGGCCTGATCCGGCGCTGGACGCGGCCTCAACCCTGCCGGTATCGACCCTGCGCCGCCTGCAGGACCTGTGCGATGCGGGCGGGGCCGTGGCGGCGCAGGCCGCGCTGGCGCAGCTTTGCCTTGCGGCGGGGCTCTATGCAGGCCCGGTTCCGGGCGACAAGCGCATGCCTGACATGGGCTTTTATGACCCTGAGCGCGGCGTCATTGCCGCCCCGCCAGACGGGGCGCTGGTGCTGGTGTCCTTCTACCGCTCATATCTGACGGCGGCAGATACCGGCCCGGTCGATGCGCTGATCGGGGCATTGCGGGCGGCGGGTTTTGCGGCCTGCGGCGTTTTCGCGCCCTCGCTCAAGGCGCCGGGCTTTTCCGGCTGGCTGCGGCCGTGGCTGGAGCAGGGGTCAGAGCGGCATCCGCCCGTCGCCATCATCAACGCAACCGCCTTTTCCGCGCGTGATGACAATGGAGCAACCCCGTTCGATGCAGCGGGCTGCCCGGTGTTTCAGGTTGCGCTGTCAACCGCGCGACGGCGGGACTGGGCATTGTCAGACCGGGGCCTTTCCCCTGCCGATCTGGCCATGCATGTTGTCCTGCCTGAGGTTGACGGGCGCCTTTTTGCCGGGCTCGTGTCGTTCAAATCCCCGGGTGAGCGGGACAGCGCGTTGCAGTTTTCCCGCTTCGCCCATCGCGCTGATGCCGGGCGGGTGGAGGCGGTGGTGCAGAAGGTTGCGCGCTGGCACCGGCTGGCGACAACGCCCGTGGCGCAGCGCAGGCTGGCGATTATCCTCTCCACCTATCCCGGGCGCGCCTATCAGATGGCGCATGCCGTGGGGATGGATGCGCTGGCCTCGACCGAGGCGCTGCTGAGCGACCTTGCCGAAGAAGGCTATTCCGTGCAGCCCGATGCGCCGCTGGCCCGCGCGCTGAGCGAAGCGTATCTGGAATGGCCGCTGACCGATTATCACGCGGCGCTGGAAACCCTGCCGCAGGCGCTGCGCGACGATCTGCGCGCCGTCTGGGGCGCCCCAGAGGATGACCCGGCCTGCCGCGATGGTGCCTTCCGCTTTGCCGCGCAGGAGCGGGGCGCGGTGCTGATCGCCCTGCAACCCGAGCGCGGCGATACGGCGCGGCGGGAGGATGAGTATCATGACCTGTCGCGCATTCCGCGCCATGCCTATGTCGCCTTTTACCTGTGGCTGCGTGCGCAGGCGGTGGATGCGCTGGTGCATATGGGCGCGCATGGCACGCTGGAATGGTTGCCGGGCAAGGCCGTGGCCCTGTCGGATACCTGCTGGCCTGAGGCGCTGACCGGGGCCATGCCGGTCATTTATCCGTTCATCGTCAATGACCCGGGTGAGGCGGCGCACGCCAAGCGGCGTATCGGGGCGGTCACGCTGGGCCATCTGCCCCCGCCGCTGGCCCTCAGCGTTCTGCCGGACGGGATGCACCGGCTTGAGCGGCTTCTGGACGAATACTCAACCGCTGACGGGCTTGACCCTGCGCGGCGTGACCGGCTGGTGGCCGATATCCGCGCCGAGGCACAGGCCTGCGGCGTGGAAGAGGATCTGGGCCTGCCGCAGGATGCCGGCATGGCCGAGGCCCTGACCCGCATTGACCGCTTTGTCTGCGACATCAAGGAAAGCCAGTATGGCATGGGGCTGCATGTCTATGGGCGCGGCGACTGTGGTGTTTCCGAGCGGGCGGGGCTGATGGCAGCGCTCGCCGGGCAGCGTGTGGCGCCCGGCCCCTCTGGCTCTCCCGCGCGGGGGCGGGCCGATGTGCTGCCCACGGGGCGCAACCTCTTCGCCGTTGACCCGCGCGCGGTGCCAAGTCAGTCGGCCCATGCGCAGGGGGTGAAACTGGCGGAAGAGCTGTTGCGCAAGCATCTGCAGGATCAGGGCGACTGGCCGCAGGGGCTGGTGGTTGATCTGTGGGGCTCTGCCACCATGCGCACGGCGGGCGAAGAATTCGCCATGGCGCTGCATCTGGCCGGGCTGGCGCCGGTCTGGGATGCGGGGTCAGGCCGGGTAAGCGGGGTGGAGGTAGTGCCGCTTGCCCTGCTGGGGCGGCCGCGGATTGACGTGACATTGCGGGTTTCCGGCCTGTTCAGAGACGTTTTTCCGGCGCTGGCCGCGCTTTTTGAGACGGGGGCCGCGGCGCTGGCAGAGCGCGGGGAAGCGGCTGAGGACAACCCCTATCACCACCGCGCGGCCCGGGTGTTTGGCCCGCGCCCGGGCCAGTATGGCCTTGGTATGGGTGTGGCGATGGAGGATTTCACCGCCGAAGCGCGCGCGGCAGCGGGGGAGGCGTGGATCGCGGCTTCCGGCTGGGCGATCGGTGCTGATGGCCTGTCGCGCGCTGACCGGGCGGGGCTTGAGGCGCGGTTGCGCGGGGCCGACAGCTTTGTGCATGCGCAGGATCTGCCGGAAAGCGACCTGCTTCTGGCTGCTGATTATGCGGCGCATGAGGCAGGCTTCGCGGCGGCGCTGGCGCGGCTCGGTGCGGCAAAGCCCGCGCTCTATCATCTGGATGCCACCCGGCCAGAGCGCCCGCGCGCCCGCACCCTGACCGAAGAGATCGCCCGCGTGGTGCGCGCCCGTGCTGCCAACCCGGCCTGGGCCGACGGGATGATGGCGCATGGCTTTCGCGGTGCCGCCGAGATTGCGGCGACGCTTGATCATCTGGCGGCCTTTGCCCATCTGGCCGGGGTGGTGCCCGCGCATCTGTTCGACCTGTATCATGACGCCACGCTGGGCCGGGAAGCGGTGGTCGCCTTCATGTCGCGCGAAAACCCCGCCGCATTGCACGCGCTGCACGACCTCTTCGCGCGGCTGCGCGATGCGGGCCTCTGGGTGACGCGGCGCAACGCCATCGCCGCAACGCTGGAGGCCCCGCAATGACGCCGCCCTTCACCGTGCAGGGCTGGTGCCCGGGTGCCCTGCGGCCCATGATGTCGGGCGACGGGCTGGTGGTGCGGGTGCGCCCGCCCGGCGGGCGGCTGACCGCCGCGCAGGCCTCCGGCCTTGCGGAAGCGGCGCAGGCCTTTGGCAACGGACTGATTGATCTGTCAGCGCGCGCCAGTCTTCAGTTGCGCGGCGTCGCGCCCGCGCAGCACCCCGCTCTGATCGCCCGTTTGCAGGCGCTGGGGCTGGTTGATGCCGATCCGCTGGCCGAGGCGCGCGGCGCTGTGCTGGTAACGCCTTTTGCCGATGCCCGCACCGATGCGCTGGCGATGGCTGTATCGGAGGCCCTGCTGCAAGCGCCTGATCTGCCCGCCAAGTTCGGTTTTGCCGTCGATACCGGCCCCGCCCCGCTGCTGCGCGATACGCCTGCTGACATACGGCTTGAACGCGATGTGGGGGGCGGCCTGATCCTGCGTTGTGACGGTGCCGCCAAGGGTGCCCCGGTTACGGCGGAGGGTGCGGGCGCCATGGCTGTCGCGCTGGCGCATTGGTTTGTCGCCGCCGGGGGTGTCAGCGCTGGCAGGGGCCGGATGGCCGCGCTGATCGCGCGCGGGGTGCTGCCCGGCGGCAGGCTTGCCGGGCAAGTGGCGCCCGCACCCGCCGCTGATCCGCCGGGGCCCGGGCTGGTGCCCGCCGCCTTTCGCGTGACCGGCGCGCTGGTGGGCTTTGCCTTCGGGCAGACCGGGGCCGCGACACTGGCTGCGCTCGCTGCCCATGGCGATATCCGGCTGACACCCTGGCGGATGCTTCTGCTGGAGGGGGTGACGACCCTTCCTGACCTGCCCGGCCTGATCCTGTCAACGGATGACCCTTTGCGCCGGGTTCAGGCCTGCACCGGGGCGCCGGGATGTGTGCAGGCGCTGCGGGCCGTGCGCCCCCTTGCGCGCCTTCTTGCCCCGCAGGTGCCCGAGGGGCGTGTGCTGCATGTCTCCGGCTGTGCCAAGGGCTGCGCCCATCCGTTGCCCGCCGATGTCACGCTGGTGGCGACGGCGGCGGGCTTTGATCTGATCACATCGGGCAGCGCGCAGGATGCCTCGCAACGCAGCCTCTCGCCTGATGCGGCGATGGACCTGAAAGGAATGTTCTGATGCCCCATACCTATGAGACCGATGGCGCGAAAATCTACCGGCAGTCCTTTGCCATCATCCGCGCTGAGGCCGATCTGGCGCGCTTCACCCCTGAGGAAGAGGGGGTCGCGGTGCGCATGATCCATGCCGCCGGGATGGTGGGGCTGGAGCATTACCTGCGCTTCACCCCCGGCATGGCGCGCGCCGCGCGGACCGCGCTTGAGGCGGGTGCGCCGGTCCTGTGCGATGCGCGCATGGTCAGCGAAGGGATCACCCGCGCGCGCCTGCCTGCCGGTAATGAGGTGATCTGCACGCTGCATGACCCCTCGGTGGCCGCCCTTGCCGCCGAGAGCGGCAACACCCGCTCTGCCGCCGCCGTTGCGCTGTGGCGGCCGCATCTGCAGGGCGCGGTGGTGGCCATCGGCAATGCGCCCACGGCGCTGTTCTACCTGCTCAACATGCTCGAAGACCCTGCCTGCCCGCGCCCTGCGGCGATCATCGGCTGCCCGGTGGGGTTTGTCGGCGCGGCCGAGTCAAAGGCGGCGCTGATCGCCGCGCCCCCCGCGCCTGCCCTTGTGGTGGAGGGGCGGCTGGGGGGCTCAGCCGTCACGGTGGCCGCAGTCAATGCTCTGGCCAGCCGGAAGGAATGAGCATGGGCCGCATCCTTTGTGCCGGGCTTGGCCCCGGCGACCCTGATCTGATGGCCGTGCGCGCTGACAGGGCGATCCGCACCGCGCGCCACATCGCCTATTTCCGCAAGGCCGGGCGGCAGGGGCAGGCGCGCCGGATTGTCGAGGGGATGCTGGCGCCCGGCGCGGTGGAGCATGCGATGGAATACCCCGTCACCACCGAAATCCCCTTTGACAGCCCCGAATACAACCATCTGCTGTCAGCCTTTTATGACGGCTGGGCGGGGCGGCTGGCTGCGCTTGCCGGTGCCAGGCAGGAGGTTGTGGTGCTCTGTGAGGGGGACCCGTTCTTTTACGGCTCGTTCATGCATCTTTATGTGCGGCTCAAAGACCATGTCCCGGTTGAGGTGATCCCGGGCATTCCGGGGATGGTGGGCTGCTGGAATGCCATGGGCACGCCGGTGACATGGGGCGATGACGTGCTGACGGTGCTTATGGGCACCCTGCCTGAGCAGGAGCTGGTCGCCCATATGCGCGGCGCCGATGCGCTGGCGATCATGAAGACGGGGCGCAACCTGCCGCGTGTCCGGCGGGCCTTGCAGGCGGTGGGGCGGCTGGACGATGCATGGCTGATCGAGCGGGGCACCATGCCGGGCCAGCGCATTGCCCCGCTGGCGCAGATTGATGCCGATGACTGCCCTTATTTCGCTATCGTTCTGGTGCACGGGCGGGGCCGCCGTCCGGTGGCGCGGGGCGTGGCATGACCGGCTGGGTAGCGGTGGCAGGCCTTGGCCCCGGCGATGCGGCGCTGATCACGCCGGAGGTGACGGCGGCGCTGGGCGCGGCGAGCGATGTTGTGGGCTATGCGCCCTATGTGGCGCGCATTGCCCCGCGCCCCGGCCTGCGCCTGCACCCGTCTGACAACCGCGAAGAGCTTTCGCGCGCGCTGTCTGCGCTGCGGATGGCCGCTGAGGGGCGGCGTGTCGTTATCGTCTCTTCCGGTGATCCGGGGGTGTTTGCCATGGCCGCTGCCCTTTTCGAGGTGATGGAGGCGCATCCCGGGCATGCGGATGCCGATATCCGCATCCTTCCCGGCATCACCGCGATGCTGGCGGCGGCGGCCCGCGCGGGTGCGCCGCTGGGACATGATTTCTGCGCGATCAACCTTTCCGACAACCTCAAACCCTTTACCGAGGTTGAGCGCCGCCTGCGCCACGCCGCGCGGGGTGGCTTTGCGATGGCGTTCTACAACCCGCGCTCGGCGTCACGGCCGCACCAGTTTGCGCGTGTGCTGGATATCCTGCGCGAGGAATGTGAGCCTGCGCGCCTGATCCTGTTCGCCCGCGCCGTCTGCACCTCCGACGAGCGCCTGACGACCGTGCAACTGGCCGATGCCCTGCCTGCCATGGCCGATATGCGCACCGTGGTCATCGTCGGCAATGAGGCCACGCGCCGTGTGGGGCGCTGGCTTTACACGCCCAGATCGGTCGCGCCATGATGCAGCCATGCCATCACCGCGCCGGGGCTGGTGACAAGCTGCCGCTGCGGCAGCGCAGGCCGGTCAATCATGATCACCGGCAGGCGCAGCGCCCGCGCGGCGGCCAGCTTGGCGCTTGCGCCCTGACCGCCGGCATTCCGCGCAACAATATGGGTGATCGCCTGCGCGCGCAGCAGCGCTGTGTCCCCCGCAATGTCAAACGGCCCGCGCGCGATCACGACGCTGGCGTTTGGCAGGGGCAGCGGGCCCTGGGGTGGATCGACAAGGCGCAGAAGGTAGTGGTGGTGCGGTCTGGCGGCAAAGCTGGCCAGCGCCTGCTTGCCGATGGCCAGAAAAACCCGCGACGGGGTTTCCGGCAGGGCCTGCACGGCGGCGGCGGTATCGGCGACATGGTGCCAGTCATCGCCCGGCCCCTGCTGCCATGGCGCGCGTTCCAGCGCGATCAGTGGTGTGCCGGTCCGGGTGCAGGCGGCAAGGGCATTGGCGCTGATCCCGGCGGCAAAGGGGTGGGTCGCATCCACGACATGGCTGATCGCGTTCTGCGCCAGAAACGCGGCCAGCCCGTCCACGCCGCCAAAGCCGCCCACCCGCGTGGGGATCGGCTGTGCGCGGGGCGCATCGGTGCGCCCGGCATAGGAATAAAGCGCATCACAGCCCGCCCCGGCCAGCAACTGCGCAAGCGCGCCTGCCTCGGTTGTGCCGCCAAGCAAAAGGATGCGCGTCATGTCTGAGCCCTGGCTTTCCATCATCGGTCTGGGCGAAGATGGACCGGATGGCCTTTCCATGGCAAGCCGCGCCGCGCTGGACGGGGCCGAGGTTGTGTTCGGCGCGCCGCGTCATCTGGCGCTGGCCGCCACCGGCGCGCGCGGGCGGGAATGGCCGGTGCCCTTTGACCCCGCGCCGCTTTTGGCGCTGCGGGGGCGGCGGGTGGCGATGCTGGTCTCGGGCGATCCGTTCTGGTTTGGCGCGGGCGGCACTGTCGCGCACCAGCTTGCGCCGGATGAGTGGCGCGCCTTTCCGGTGGCCGGGGTGTTTTCGCTGGTGGCGGCGCGGATGGGGTGGCGGCTGGAGGAGGTGCTGTGCCTTGGCCTTCACGCCGCCCCCTTCGCGCGCCTTAGGCCGGTTCTGGCGCGCGGTGTCCGTGCGATCTGCACGTTGCGCGATGGTGCGGCGGTGGCGGAGCTGGGCGCATGGCTGGCCGCGCATGGCTTTGGCGCGGTGCGCGTCACGGTCTGTGAACGCGTCGGTGGCCCGCAGGAGCGTCTGCGCGAAGGCACCGGCTGGTCTGATATCGCGGCGCCCGTGGCAGTTGCGCTGGACGGGGCCAACCTGCCGCGCAGCGCGGGGCTGCCGCGCGCGCCGGGCCTGCCGGATGACCTTTTCCGCCACGACGGCCAGATCACCCGGCGCCCGGTCCGTGCGCTGACGCTTTCGGCGCTGGCCCCGCGCCCCGGTGCGTTGCTGTGGGATATCGGCGGGGGTTCCGGGTCGGTCGCGGTGGAATGGTGCCTTGCCGGGGGGCAGGCGATCAGCATCGAAAAGCGCGAAACGCGCGCCGCGACCATCCGCGCCAATGCCGAAGCGTTCGGCCTGTCGCACCGGCTGCGCGTGGTGCTGGGCCGCGCGCCCGAAGCGCTGGCCGGTCTGCCCGCGCCCGATGCGGTCTTTGTCGGCGGAGGTGGTGACGGCGCGCTGCATGCCGCGCTCTGGCCCCTGCTGGATGAAGGGGTGCGGCTGGTTGCCAATGCCGTAACGCTGGAAACCGAGGCGGTGCTTGCCGCCTGTCACGCCAGACATGGCGGCAAGCTGCTGCGCGCCGATCTGGCCGAGGCGGCGCCTTTGGGCGGGTTTCGTGGCTGGGTTCCTGCCCGCCCGGTGGTGCAATGGAGCGTGGTGAAATGAGGGTGGCGGGGCTGGGCTTTCGCACCGATGCACCCCTTGCCGCGCTTGAGGCCGCGCTGCTGCTGGCTGAGGCGCAGGGCGGCCCGGTTGCCGCGCTGGCCACCGTTCCCGGCAAGGCCGGTGCGCCGCAGCTTGCCGCGTTGGCGCAGGCCCGCGGCATTCCGGTTCTTGCGGTTGCCATACGGGGTGTGGCGACGCCCGCGCAGTCACCGCGCATCATGGCGTTGCATGGCACCGGCTCGGTCGCCGAGGCGGCGGCGCTGGTGGGTGCGGGGCCGGGCGCGCGGCTGTTGGTGCCCCGCCTCAGAACAGCCGATGGCATGGCAACCGCCGCCATCGCGCTCAGCATGGGAGAATGCGAATGACCGTCCATTTCATCGGCGCAGGCCCCGGCGCGGCGGATCTGATCACGCTGCGCGGGCGCGACCTGATCGCCGCCAGCCCGGTCTGCCTGTTTGCGGGCAGTCTGGTGCCCGAGGCGTTGCTGGCGCACTGCCCGCCCGGCGCGCGGATTGTGAACACCGCCCCGCTGAGCCTTGATGCCATCATCACCGAGATTGCCGGTGCCCATGCCAAGGGACAGGATGTGGCGCGGCTGCATTCCGGTGATCTGTCCGTCTGGTCGGCGATGGGTGAACAGCAGCGCCGGTTGCGCGCGTTGGGCATCCCCTATGATGTGACGCCGGGTGTACCCTCTTTCGCCGCCGCCGCCGCCGTGCTGGGGGCAGAGCTGACGCTGCCGGGGGTGGCGCAATCGGTGGTGTTGACGCGCACTTCGGGCCGCGCTTCGGCCATGCCGGAAGGTGAAAACCTTGAGGCCTTCGCGGCCACCGGGGCGACCCTGGCGATCCATCTCTCGGTGCATGTGCTGGGCGATGTGGCGCGGCGGCTGACCCCGCATTACGGCCCTGACTGCCCGGTGGCGGTGGTTTTCCGGGCAAGCTGGCCTGACCAGCGGGTGGTGCGCGCCACGCTTGCCACCCTGAACCTCGCGATCGGCGCGGGGGAGCGCACCGCGCTTATCATGGTCGGCCATGCGCTGGGGGCCGAGGATTTTGACGAAAGCCGCCTTTATGCCGGTGACTATGACCGCCGCTTCCGCCCCACCGGCACCGCGCCGCGCTTTCCGGAGGGTGCATGATACCGCCCGGCATTCTGATATCGGCTCCCGCATCGGGCACCGGCAAAACCATGGTCACGCTGGGCCTGCTGGGGGCGTTTCGCGCGCAGGGGATGGCGGTTCAGCCCTTCAAATGCGGGCCGGATTACATCGACCCCGCCTTTCACACCGCCGCCAGCGGGCGCCCGTCGGTGAACCTTGACAGCTGGGCGATGGGGCCTGAGCGGACCGGCACGCTGGTCGGGGCCGCGGCGGGCGCCGGTCTGATAATCGCCGAGGGGTCGATGGGGCTTTTTGACGGCGTGGCCAGGCGCGGTGAGGCGGGCACCGGGGCCAGCGCCGATATCGCGGCGCAGATGGGCTGGCCGGTGATTGTGGTGCTAGATGTCTCAGGTCAGGCGCAGACGGCGGCGGCCGTGGCGCAGGGGCTGGCGCAGTTCCGGCCCGATGTGCGGGTCGCCGGGGTGATCCTGAACAAGGTCGCCTCGCCCCGGCATGAGGCGCTGGTGCGCGCGGGGCTGGAAATGGCGGGTCAGAACGGCATGGCGCTGCCGGTTCTGGGCGCGCTGCCCCGCCGGCCTGACATCAGCCTGCCCGCGCGGCATCTGGGCCTTGTTCAGGCCGAAGAACTGCCGCAGCTGCATAAGATACTGGCGCAGGCCGCTGCCTTTGTCGGCGAACATTGCGATCTGGCGGCGATCAGGGCGGCTGCGCGGGGCACCGGGACTTCCGCTACCAGCGCCGCGCCCCTGCCGCTGCCCTTGCCGGGCGGTCGGATTGCGCTGGCCCGCGATGCCGCGTTTTCCTTTGTCTATCCGCATCTGCTGGCAGGCTGGCGGGCGCAGGGCGCAACGATCCTGCCGTTCTCGCCGCTGGCGGATGAAGCGCCGGACCCTTCGGCAACTACCTGCTGGCTGCCCGGCGGATACCCTGAGCTGCACGCTCCGCGCCTTGCCGCCTGCACAGGGTTCCGCGAAGGGCTGCGCCGCTTTGCCCTGACAAGGCCGGTTCACGGCGAATGCGGCGGCTATATGGTGCTTGGCGCCGGGCTGGTGGCGGCGGATGGGGTGCGCCATGAGATGACCGGCCTGCTGGGGCTGGAGAGCAGCTTTGCCACGCGCCGCATGCATCTGGGCTATCGTCTGGCCCTGCCGCACCGGCCCTTTGCGGGCGCTCCCGCGCGGGCCGGTCTGCGCGGGCATGAGTTTCACTATGCCACGGTGCTTGCCCAGCCTGACGCGCCGGCGGCGCGGGTGCTGGATGCGGCGGGGGCCGAGGTGGCCGAGGCGGGCTCATTCCGCGCCATGCCGGGGGGCGGGCAGGTGAGCGGCAGCTTCTTTCATCTGATTGCCCCGGCAGGGGAAAACGGATGACCGGCTTTGTCTCGTTTGTCTCATCGGGGCCGGGTGACCCTGAACTGCTGACCTTCAAGGCGGCAGACCGGCTTGCGCGGGCCGATGTGATCCTGTTCGATGACCTCTCGTCAGGGCCTGTTCTGGGCCACGCCGGGCCGCAGGCCGAGCTGATCGCGGTGGGAAAACGCGCCGGAAAACCCTCGCCCCGGCAAGACCATGTCAGCCGCCTGCTGGTGGATCAGGCGCGCACCGGTGTGCGCGTGGTGCGCCTGAAATCCGGGGATTGCGGGATTTTCGGGCGGCTGGAGGAAGAGATCACCACACTGGAGCGCGCGGGCATCGCCTATGAGATCATCCCGGGCGTGCCCTCGGCCTGTGCGGCGGCGGCCATGGCCGGTATTCCGCTGACCCGGCGTCTGACCGCGCGGCGGGTGCAGTTCATCACCGGCGCTGACGTGACAGGCGATCTGCCGCAGGGGCTGAACTGGGCGGCGCTGACCGACCCTGAGGCGACGACCGTGGTGTATATGGGCAAGCGCACCTTTCCGCGCCTCGCCGCAGAGCTGATCCGTCACGGCCTGCCGCCCCGGACCCCGGGCCTGCTGGCCGAGGCCGTCAGCCACCCGCAGCAACGGCTGCACCGCGCCAGTATCGCGCAACTGGCTGAAATGCTGAGCCACCAGCACAGCGATCAGCCCGCGCTGATCCTGTATGGCGCGCTGGCGGGCGGTGCGCCGGAAGGCATACCCGAAAGCGTGCCGGGGGAGGGGGATTAACACCTGCCGCAATCGCGCTTGACCGGCAAACACCGCCAGCGCACAAAGCAAGCCTCAGGTGCCCGGAACGCAGACGCATGCCGGGCTGAAACGGGAATGGGGAAGGGCGGACCAAATTGCGGCGCCCCAGCCCCAGCCGCCCCCGCGACTGTAAGCGGTGAGCGGCCATCCGATACGCCACTGGCCTTCTGGCCGGGAAGGTGGATGGTCGCCACGACCCGCGAGCCAGGAGACCGGCCTGTATCATGAAACCGCAAAGCCGTCGGGTGTGACGGTATGGAGAACGATCATGCATATTGAACCGGGCATCGTGGATGCCGCCAAAATCGGGCTGAGCTATGCCACAGCCGCCGCCGCCGGGGCCACCGGCCTGTGGTTTGTGCGCGAGACATTGCGCGAAAGGGGCCTGCCCTCGTTGCTGGCGCGCGCGGCGGTGGCGACTGTCGGCACCTTCGTGTTTTTCGAGGTTCTGCCCACCTTTTCCGTCGGCGTGTCGGAGGTGCATTTCATCCTTGGATCGACCTTGTTCCTGATCCTTGGGGCCGGGCCTGCCGCCATCGGGCTGGTGCTGGGCCTGCTGTTGCAGGGGCTGTTCTTTGCCCCCGATGACCTGCCGCAATTCGCCATGAACGTCACCACGCTGCTGGTGCCGCTCTATGCGCTGACCGCGCTGGCCCGCCGTATCATCGCGCCCGGCACCGCCTATGTCGATCTGCGGTACGGGCAGGTGCTGGCGCTGTCGGCCACCTATCAGGCCGGTGTCGTGGCCTGGGTGGCCTCCTGGGCCTTTTACGGCATGGGGGCCGAGGCGCTGGCCCCGACCGCCACCTTCGCGCTGGCCTATATGCTGGTGATCGTGCTGGAGCCGCTGGTTGACCTTGCCGTCCTCGCCCTTGCCAAGGCGCTGCGCGACAAGACGCCCGCGGGACTGGTCACACCGCGCCTTCACACCCCCGCCTGAGCGCGGAATCCCCTGACAGGGCGCGGCCTGTAGCGGGCCGCGCTTTTTTCCTGAAGGCACAAAGATGATCGAGCTTTTCCTGATCGGTATCGGAACCGGCAACCCGGACCATGTCACCCGGCAGGCCGAAAAGGCGATCAATGCCTGCGATCTGATCCTTGTGCCGCTGAAGGGTGAGGACAAGGCCGATCTGGCCGGGCTGCGGCTGGCGATCTGCCGGTCCTGCATCACCAACCCCGATACAAGGGTCGAAACCTTCGACCTGCCGCAGCGCGACCCGGCAGTACCTGACTATCTGGCCCGCGTGACGGACTGGCATGATGCCATCGCCGCCTGCTGGATTGCGGCCATCGACCGACACCGCAAGGCGGGCGGGGGCGGGCGTGTGGGCTTGCTGGTCTGGGGCGATCCGTCGCTTTATGACAGCACATTGCGGATTGCAGAGCGGGTGGCCGCGCACATACCGCTCAGGCAGCGGGTGATCCCGGGTATCACCGCGATACAGGCGCTGTGCGCGGCGCATGCGGTCCCCTTCAACGATCTGGGCGCGCCAGTGCTTGTCACAACCGGCCGCCGGCTGCGCGATCACGGCTGGCCCGAAGGTTGCACAACGCTTGTCGTCATGCTGGACGCGGGCGGGGCCTTTGCCACGCTCACCGGCGCGGAGTATGACATCTGGTGGGGCGCCTATGTCGGGATGGAGGGTGAGATCCTGATCGCAGGTCCGCTTGCGACAGCCGGGCCGGAAATTCTTGCCAGACGGCAGCAGGCACGGGCCGCGCATGGCTGGATCATGGATATCT
Organism: Pararhodobacter sp.; assembly: GCF_036802785.1. Classification (GTDB taxonomy): domain Bacteria; phylum Pseudomonadota; class Alphaproteobacteria; order Rhodobacterales; family Rhodobacteraceae; genus Pararhodobacter. The sequence goes on along the minus strand of NZ_DAIRVN010000024.1, from coordinate 21,135 downwards.
ATCTGCTGCGCAGACGCGCGGTGCCGGGGCCACAAGCGCGGGTATCATGAGCGGCGCGCGCATGAAAAAGGGCCGCTGAACAGCGGCCCCCGGTATGCGATGTGTCGAAAGATCAGCCGTTCACGCTGTCCTTGAGCGCTTTGGCGATGGTGACCTTGACGGTCTTGTCGGCAGCTTTGGTCATGGTCTCGCCGGTGGCCGGGTTACGGACCTGACGCTCAGGGCGCGCACGGCAGAAGATCTTGCCGATACCGGGCAGGGTAACCGCACCGCCATTTGCCACTTCACGGCTGACCAGCGCGCCAACGGCATCCAGGGCGGCATTGGCGGTTTTCTTGTCCGTGCCCATTTCTTCGGCAAGGGCGGCGACGAGTTGGGTCTTGGTCATCGGTTTCGACATCGTTTGCTCCATTTAACGTGTTATGCGCTTTTTTTCCAGAACACTGGGGGTGCTACCCCTCCCTCGGGACTGCTGCGCATGTAGCCGCATTTCCCTGAGGCATACAATCGGAAAGCTGGCCCCGGCACCGCAAAAACAGGGAAAGTCGCTGATTTTTGCCGGTTTGCGCTGACTCAAAGGAAGGCGGTTTCGTCAAAGGAGCGCAACTTGCGGCTGTGAATGCGCTCAAGCGGCATGGCGCGCAGAAGCTCCATCGCCCGGATTCCGATCAGAAGATGGCGCGCAACCTGGGTTTTGTAGAAGGCGCTGGCCATGCCCGGCAGCTTCAGTTCGCCATGCAGCGGCTTGTCGGATACGCACAGAAGCGTGCCATAAGGCACCCGGAAGCGGAACCCGTTGGCCGCGATGGTGGCGCTTTCCATATCCAGCGCGATGGCGCGCGAGGTGGAGAGGCGCTGCACCGGGCCGGACTGGTCGCGCAGCTCCCAGTTGCGGTTGTCGATCGTGGCGACGGTGCCGGTGCGCATGATCTTCTTCAGCTCGAACCCTTCAAGCTGGGTGATCTCGGCCACGGCCTCCTGCAGGGCGATCTGGATTTCGGCCAGCGCCGGGATCGGCACCCAGACCGGCAGGTCATCGTTCAGAACATTGTCCTCGCGCAGATAGGCATGGGCCAGCACGAAATCGCCAAGGGATTGCGAATTGCGCAGCCCGGCGCAGTGGCCGACCATCAGCCAGGCATGCGGGCGCAGAACGGCGATATGATCGGTCGCGGTCTTCGCATTCGAGGGGCCGACGCCGATATTGACCAGCGTAATCCCCTGCCCGCCGGGGCGTTTGAGGTGATAGGCAGGCATCTGCGGCAGGCGGGCAAGCGGCGGCAACGGGGTGTCAGGGTCGGTCAGAACCGCATTGCCGGGCGCAACAAAGGCGCTATAGCCGCTTTCGGGGTCGCCAAGGGCCTGACGGGCGTAGGCCTCGAATTCATCAACGTAGAACTGGTAGTTGGTGAACAGGACGTGGTTCTGAAAATGCTCGGCCTCGGTGGCGGTGTAATGGGCAAGGCGGGCCAGCGAATAGTCCACACGCTGCGCGGTGAACGGCGCCAGCGGGACAGAGCCGTCGGCATTGCGCACCCGCTCACCATTGACGATATCATCGTTGGTGATGGCAAGGTCCGGCACATCGAAGATGTCGCGCATGCTGAGCTTCAGTTCGCCATGCGGCGGCAGGATGACATCGCCGCGCCCGGCCATGGCAAAATGCAGCGGAATGGGTGTTTCGGACGGGCCGATGCTGACCGGAACGCGGTGATTGCGGATCAGAAGGCCGATCTGCTGCTCAAGATAATCGCGGAACAGGTCAGGCTGCGTGACGGTGGTGGCATAAGTGCCCGGCTCCGGCACATGGCCGAACGAGAGGCGGCTGTCAGGCTGGTCATAGGTAGTCGTGGTGATGCGGATCTCAGGGTAAAAGGCACGGTAACGCGCCGGGGCCTGCCCGGTTTCAAGCAGGCGCTGGAACCTGTCCACCAGAAAGCCGGTGGCGGCAGCGTGCAGCGCGCAAAGGTGATCAACCGCCGCTTTCGCATCATTGAACTGGCGCGGCTCGCTGGGCGGAAGCATTTCGACGGGAAGCGACTGGGGTGTTTTCATCGATATCTCAACAGGTTTGCCCTGCGCCAGTATGACCCGGCGATATGGCGTTTATGTGAGGATGGCACCGACAGATCAGGAAGGGAAGCGCGAAGGCCGCGCTACGCCCGCTTGCTGCCCAGTTGCGCCACGCCCAGCACCTGAAGCACCTTCGCCTCGATGTCAGCGGCGTTCATGCCGGCAACGGCGTACATATCAGTCGCGCTGGCCTGATCGATGAAAGTATCGGGCAGCACCATCGAGCGGTATTTCAGCCCGCGGTCGAACACGCCCTCATTGGCGAGCAGTTGGGCGACATGGCTACCGAATCCGCCGATCGCGCCTTCCTCGATGGTGATCAGCGCTTCATGATGCGCGGCCAGTTGCAGGATCAGGTCACGGTCCAGCGGTTTGGCAAAGCGGGCATCGACCACGGTGGGCTGGATGCCGCGCGCGCCCAGCCCTTCGCAGGCTTTCAGCACCTCCGCCAGCCGCGTGCCGAAGCTGAGAAGCGCCACGCGCCCGCCCTCGCGCATCACCCGGCCCTTGCCGATTTCCAGCGGGGTGCCGCGCTCGGGCATATCCACGCCCATCCCCTCGCCACGCGGAAAGCGGAAGGCGATCGGCCCCTCGTCATGCGCGGCGGCGGTGGCGACCATATGCACCAGCTCAGCCTCATCGGCGGCGGCCATCACCACAAAGCCCGGCAGGTTGGCCAGATAGGCCACGTCGAACGAGCCCGCATGCGTGGCGCCATCGGCCCCCACCAGCCCCGCCCGGTCAATCGCAAAGCGCACCGGCAGCCGCTGGATGGCCACGTCATGCACCACCTGATCATAGCCGCGCTGCAGGAAGGTGGAATACATCGCGCAGAAGGGTTTCAGCCCGCCCGCCGCAAGTCCGGCGCAGAAGGTCACGCCATGCTGCTCGGCAATGCCGACATCGAAGCAACGGCGCGGGAAGCGCTCAGCAAACAGGTTCAGCCCGGTGCCATCGGGCATGGCGGCGGTGACAGCCACGATCTTATCGTCCTGCTCGGCCTGCGCGATCAGCGAGCGGGCAAAGACCTTGGTATAGCTGGGCGCGTTCGAGGGCGCGGATTTCTGCTTGCCGGTGATGACATCGAACTTGGCCGTGGCATGGCCCTTGTCAGTGGCCATTTCGGCAGGGCGATAACCCTTGCCCTTTTTCGTCAGCACATGGATCAGCATCGGCCCCGTGGCGCGGTCATGCACGGTGCGCAGGACGGCCAGAAGCTGCTCCATGTCATGCCCGTCAATCGGGCCGACATATTTGAAGCCCAGCTCCTCAAACAGCGTACCGCCCACGGTCATATGCTTGAGCATGTCCTTGGCGCGCTTCGCCCCTTCCTGAAACGGCGGGGGCAGCAGGCTGAGGGCGCCCTTGGCGGCGGCTTTAAGGTCATGCATCGGGGATTGTGCGTAAAGCCGCGACAGGTAGGAAGACAGCGCGCCGGTGGGTGGTGCGATGGACATCTCGTTGTCATTGAGGATGACGAACAGCCGCTTGCCAAGGTGGCCTGCGTTGTTCATCGCCTCAAACGCCATGCCCGCCGACATGCTGCCATCACCGATCACCGCGATGGCGTCACCCAGCGCAGGGTCCGGCGCGCCGCCCAGATCATGCGCCACCCTGAAACCCAGCGCCGCCGAGATGGAAGTGGAGCTATGCGCCGCGCCAAACGGGTCATAGGGGGATTCACTGCGCTTGGTGAAGCCGGAAAGCCCGTCTTTCATACGCAGGGTGCGGATACGGTCACGCCGCCCGGTGATGATTTTATGCGGATAGCATTGGTGGCTGACATCCCAGATCAGCCGGTCGCGCGGGGTGTCGAACACCGCGTGCAGCGCCACCGTCAGTTCCACCACGCCAAGCCCCGCGCCCAGATGCCCGCCGGTCTCGGATACCGCGCTGATGGTTTCCGCGCGCAGCTCGTCTGCAAGCTGCCTGAGCTGGGCATCCGAGAGCCGCTTGATGTCGGCGGGAACCGTGATGGTGTCCAGCAGGGGTGTTTGGGGGCGGTCCGAACTCATGGGCGACTTTCCGTTTACCTGTCCCGGCTGATAACGAATCGCGCCGCATCACGCAAGGATTGTGCCCCATCGCCATAGGGTTCCAGCGCCGCGCAGGCCGTATCAATCAGGGTTTCGGCGCGTTCCCGCGCAGCATCAAGGCCCAGAAGCGAAACGAAGGTGGCCTTTCCCGCCTCGGCATCCTTGCGCAGGCGCTTTCCGGCGGTGCTTGCATCACCCTCGGTATCAAGAATGTCGTCGGCGATCTGAAAGGCAAGGCCCATGGCGGCGGCATAGCGCGCAAGGGGCGCGGGGTCTGCCCCGGCCATGCGCGGCCCGGCGGTGCAGGCCCATTCAAAGAGCGCGCCGGTCTTGCCCGCCTGAAGCGCGGTGATCTCTTCCAGCGTCAGGGGCTGGGCGGCGGTTTCGGCCGCGATATCCAACGCCTGACCCAGCACCATGCCAGCAGCCCCGGCGGCGCGTGCCAGCGTCAGGGCCATCTGCGCGCCATTGGGCTGGCCGGGAAGGCAGACCAGCTCGAACGCCAGCGCCTGAAGGGCGTCACCGGCCAGAATGGCGGTGGCCTCATCCCATGCCAGATGCACGGTGGGCTGGCCACGGCGCAGGTCATCGTCATCCATGGCGGGCAGATCGTCATGCACCAGCGAATAGGCATGCATCGCCTCGATCGCGGCAGCCGCTGTCAGGGCATGGTCACGCGCAACGCCATGCAGCGCGGCGCTTTCCAGCACCAGATAGCCGCGCAGACCCTTGCCGCCCCTGAGCGCATAGCCCATCGCCTCACGCACCGCGCTGGGCGGCAGTGTCGCCAGCGCGGCGTCCAGACGGCCCGCCACCTGACCGGCGGCGGTTTGCAGACGGGTTGGAAAGCTCATCCGGCGTCGAAAGGTGCGGTGCCGGTGGGCGTGCCGTTTTCGGCCAGCGTGATCTGTTCGATCCGGGTCTGTGCCTGCGCCAGCTTGGCCTCGCAATGCTTCTTCAGATCGGCACCGCGCTCATAAAGGGCGATGGACTTTTCCAGCTCGACATCACCGCGTTCCAACTGGCCTACCACCGTTTCCAGCTCGCGCAGGGCCTCCTCGAACGACATCTCGGTAACTTCTTTCATGCGCCCTGCTCCATCAAAACCGTGACATGCGCTTTGACCGAGGCCGCAAGCGCCGACAGGTTATAGCCGCCCTCAAGCACGGAAACCAGCCGCCCCTGCGCGTGGCGGTCGGCCAGTGCGCACAGGCGGCGGGTGATCCAGACAAAATCTTCCACCTCAAGCGCCAGCTGCGCCAGCGGGTCTTCGATATGGGCGTCAAACCCTGCGGAGACGAGCACCAGTTCGGGCGCAAAGGCCTCAAGTCGCGGGAAAACATGGTTTTCATAGGCGGCGCGGAACATGGCACCATTGCAGCCCGGCGGCAGGGGCAGGTTCAGGATGTTATCATGCGCGCCCCGCTCAGACGCCTCGCCGGTGCCGGGCCAGAGCGGCATCTGATGGCTGGACACGAAAAGCACGCGGCCCTCATCCCAAAGCAGATCCTGTGTGCCGTTGCCGTGGTGGACATCGAAATCCACCACCGCCACGCGGGACAGGCCGTGATGATCGAGCGCGCGTCTGGCGGCAATCGCCACGGTGCCGAACAGGCAAAAGCCCATCGGCCTGGCGGTTTCGGCATGGTGGCCCGGCGGGCGGATCGCCGCGAATGCGTTCCTTGCCTCACCGGCCATCACCGCATCCAGCGCGCCCAGTGCCTGACCAACCCCGGCCAGCGCGCCGGTAAAGCTGCCGGGCGAGACATGAGTATCGGCATCAAGCGGGCGCAGGCCCTCAGTGGGAATGGCGGCGCGGATTTCGTCGATATAGGCCTGCGGATGGCAGCGCAGCAGCTCACTTTCAGGCGCGGGCGGGGCCTGATGGCGCGCAAGCGCGGCAAAGGCGGGCGTATCAAGCGCGGCAAGGACATGCTTCAGCCGCTCAACACGCTCCGGATGTCCGTCTGGCATGCGGTGGTCAAGGCAGGCGGGGTGGGTGAAAAATACGGTGCTCATGGCGCGCAGGCTAGCGCGGATTACCGCCTGCCCGCAACTGCCCAAAAGTGCCCCCTGCGGGGTGATCTGACATAGTATAACATCGGCCTGCGCGTTAGGTTGCGCGCAAAGCATGTGCGAAAAGGAAACCCGATGAAAACCCGCGCCGCCGTGGCCTTTGAGGCCAAGAAACCCCTTGAAATCGTTGAACTTGATCTGGAGGGCCCGCGCGCGGGTGAGGTGCTGGTGGAGGTGATGGCGACCGGCATCTGCCATACTGACAGCTACACGCTGGACGGGTTCGACAGTGAGGGGATCTTCCCCTCAGTGCTGGGCCATGAGGGCGCTGGGATTGTGCGCGAGGTGGGGCCGGGCGTGATCTCAGTGCAGGTGGGTGACCATGTCATCCCGCTTTACACGCCCGAATGCCGCCAGTGCAAAAGCTGCCTTTCGGGCAAGACGAACCTGTGCACTGCGATCCGCGCGACACAGGGCAAAGGGGTGATGCCCGATGGCACCTCGCGCTTCAGCTACAAGGGCCAGACGGTTTATCACTACATGGGCTGCTCGACCTTCTCAAACTTCACCGTGCTGCCCGAAATCGCGGTGGCGAAGGTGCGCAAGGACGCGCCCTTTGACAAGGTCTGCTACATCGGTTGCGGCGTCACCACCGGCGTGGGCGCGGTGATCAACACGGCGAAAGTGACGCCCGGTTCCAACGTGGTGGTGTTCGGACTGGGCGGCATTGGCCTGAACGTGCTTCAGGGCGCGCGGATGGTGGGCGCGGACAAGATCATCGGTGTCGATCTGAACGACGACAAGGCGCAGTGGGGCAAGATGTTCGGCATGACCCACTTTGTGAACCCCGCGAAGATTGACGGCGATATCGTCGCGCATCTGGTGGAAATGACCGATGGCGGCGCCGATTACACCTTTGACTGCACCGGCAACACCAATGTCATGCGCCAGGCGCTGGAGGCCTGCCACCGGGGCTGGGGCGTTTCTACCGTGATCGGTGTGGCCGAGGCGGGGAAAGAGATTTCGACGCGGCCGTTCCAGCTGGTCACCGGGCGGGTGTGGAAGGGTTCGGCCTTTGGCGGGGCGCGGGGGCGCACGGATGTGCCGAAGATCGTGGACTGGTACATGAACAAGAAGATCGAGATCGACCCGATGATCACCCACACGCTGAGCCTGGAAGAGATCAACAAGGGGTTTGACCTGATGCATGCGGGTAAATCCATCCGCGCGGTCGTGGTATTCTGATGGAGCGCCTGCAACGCTGGCGTAGCCATGGCGGCTGGCAGGAGGTCTGGAAGCATCAGAGCCGCGAGACGGGCACACCGATGGAATTTTCGGTGTTCCTGCCCGATGCGGCCAATACTGCCGGGGGCCCGCGCCCGGTGGTCTGGTACCTGTCCGGGCTGACCTGCAACTGGGCGAATGTGACCGAAAAGGGCGAGTTTCGCGCTGCCTGCGCCCGCCACGGGCTGATCTTTATCGCGCCCGATACCTCGCCGCGTGGCGAAGGCGTGCCGGATGATGCCGACGGGGCCTATGATTTCGGGCTGGGGGCTGGGTTTTATGTCGATGCGACGCAAAAGCCCTTCGCAAAACACTACCGGATGCGCAGCTATATCGAGCGCGAACTGCCCGATCTGGTGGCGAAGTATTTCCCCGTTGATCTGACGCGGCAGGGGATCATGGGGCATTCGATGGGTGGGCACGGCGCGCTGACCATCGCGCTGCGCAACCCTGAGCGCTTTCGCGCCGTGTCAGCCTTCGCGCCGATCTGCGCGCCCGGGCAGTGCCCATGGGGGCAAAAGGCGTTGGGCGGCTATCTGGGCGATGATCCGGCAGCATGGGCGGAATACGATGCCTGCCGCCTGATCGAGGCCGGGGCGCGGGTGCCGGAAATACTGGTCGATCAGGGTGCGGCGGACGGGTTTGTGGACAGTCAGCTGATGCCCGGCGCGCTGCGTGCCGCCTGCGACAAGGCGGGCATTGATCTGACCCTCAACCTGCATGAGGGCTATGACCACAGCTATTATTTCATCTCAAGCTTCATGGCATCACAACTGGACTGGCAGGCGGCGCGGCTGACGTGAGAAGGGGGCATTCTGCCCCCTCTTGGCTGCGCCAATTCACCCCCTGAGGATATTTTCAGACAGAAAATGCGCAATCAGGTCTTTTGCATCCGCAGGAAGGTGAACAGGCCGAAGGGTGCCATGCGGCGCTCTTCGGCGACCTGAAGCGAGGGCTCGCCCATGATGCGGTCGCGTTCAAAGTCTGAATGCCAGCCCAGCTTGTCAGCCAGAGGCGCAAACAGCCGCTCTACCCAGGCCAGCAGCCCGTTTTCGCGCGCGAAATGGTTGACGATGATCACCTGACCGCCGGGTTTGCACACGCGCGCAACCTCGGCCATGACGCGCTCAGGGTTGGGGACGACGGAAACCAGATACATCGCCACCACGGTATCGAAATGCCCGTCAGGGAAATCAAGCGACTGGGCATCCATCTGCCGCAGCTCGCGCACCTGCGACAGGTTCTCGGTTTCAATGCGGCGGCGCGCAACCTGAAGCATGTCTTCGGAATAGTCGATGCCGGTCACTTCCAGATGCGGGGCATAGCGTGAGAGCGACAGGCCGGTGCCCACCCCAACCTCAAGCACGCGGCCGCGGCGGGCGTTGATGGTTTCCACCGCCCGGTTGCGCCCCATGCGGGTAATCCGCCCGAAGGTGGCATCATAGACCGGCGCCCAGCGGCGATAGGAATTCTTTACGGCATCAAGTTCCATGCGCGATGCTGCTCCTTACTGCGGTGGTGTTTACCAGGTTTGTGTAACGCTTTTTCCGGCAGGGAAAAAACAAAACCGGGTCACGGATGCGTCAACACCACCTCAGGTGTCGAGGTTTTCGACGCTGAGCGCGTTCTTCTGGATGAACTCGCGCCGGGGTTCGACGATATCGCCCATCAGCTTGCTGAAGATGTCGTCAGCCTCTACCAGATCTTCGACCTTCACCTGCAGCAGCGTGCGCGCGTTGGGGTCAAGCGTGGTTTCCCAGAGCTGGCCGGGGTTCATCTCGCCCAGCCCCTTGTAGCGCTGCAACGAAAGGCCCTTCTCGCCTTCGGTCAGAATGGCGTTCAGCAGGTCCACGGGACCGTAGATCACCTGGCTACGCTCACGGCGGACCAGCCGGGTGGGGCGGGCGTAAACATCCTGCAGCGACTGGGTGTGCCGCGAGAGGCGCCGGGCTTCGGCGGAGCGCAGCACCTGACCATCAAGCACCCGCACCTCTTCGACACCGCGCACCATGCGGGTCAGGCGGATGCCGTGGTCTTGCGTGGGCCGCCCCTGCCAGCCCTTTTCATACTCGCGCGCCACCAGATCCAGCCGTTCGGCCACGCGGTCAGCAACGGCCTGCGCGTTTGCATCCAGCTGGCCGGCAAGCAGGGCACCGGCGATGGCGGCCTGTTCCAGAATGTTGCGCGCGTAGTTTGTCGGAAATCTCTCAAGGCTCCGGCGCACTTCCCGCGCCTCGGTGATGATGCGCAGAAGATCCTGCCCGGTGATTTCCTCGCCATTCTCCAGCTTGAGGATGGCGCCGTCGATGCCCTGCTGGATCAGGTAATCTTCCAGCGCGGGCTTGTCCTTCAGATAAACCTCAGAGCGGCCGCGCGCGACCTTGAACAGCGGCGGCTCGGCGATATAGAGGTGCCCGCCCTCGATCAGCTGGGGCATCTGGCGGAAGAAGAAGGTCAGCAAAAGCGTGCGGATATGCGCGCCGTCCACATCGGCATCGGTCATGATGACGATCTTGTGGTAGCGCAGTTTCGCCAGATCGAATTCGTCGCGCCCGATGCCGGTGCCAAGCGCAGTGATCAGGGTGCCGATCTCCTGACTGCCCAGCATCCGGTCGAACCGCGCGCGCTCGACATTGAGGATCTTGCCTTTCAGGGGCAACACGGCCTGGTTCTGCCGCGACCGGCCCTGTTTCGCCGAACCACCTGCCGAGTCACCCTCGACGAGGAACAGTTCTGACAGCGCGGGGTCTTTCTCCTGGCAATCGGCCAGTTTGCCGGGCAGCGAGGCGACATCCAGCGCGGTCTTGCGGCGCGTCAGGTCACGCGCCTTGCGCGCCGCCTCGCGTGCCAGCGCGGCCTCGATGATCTTGCCGACGATGGATTTGGCCTGGCCCGGGTTCTCTTCGAACCATTCCGACAGCTTTTCGTTCACAAGGTTTTCGACCGCCGGGCGCACCTCGGACGAGACAAGCTTGTCCTTGGTCTGGCTGGAGAATTTGGGGTCAGGAACCTTGACCGACAGCACACAGGTCAGCCCCTCGCGCGCGTCATCGCCGGTGAAGTTGATCTTCTCGCGCTTGGCGATGCCGGAGGATTGCGCGTAGTTGTTGATGGTCCGCGTCAGCGCGCCCCGGAAGCCCGCCAGATGCGAGCCGCCGTCACGCTGGGGAATGTTGTTGGTGAAGGGCAGAACCGTCTCGTGGTAGCTGTCATTCCACCACATCGCCACTTCGATGCCGATATCGTCACGCTCGCCGGTGATGAAGATGGGGTCTGCCATGACCGGCGATTTGGAACGGTCGAGGTAGCGCACGAATTCGCGCACACCGCCCTCATAGAACAGCTCACTGCGCAGGATCTCGGCGGGGCGGCGGTCTTCGAGGATGATGCGCACGCCGGAATTGAGGAAGGCCAGTTCACGCAGCCGGTTTTCCAGCGTCTTGAAGCTGTATTCAAGGTTTGAGAAGGTATCGAGCGAGGCCATGAAGCGTACCTCGGTGCCCTTGCGGCCCTCGGCGTCGCCCACCACCTTCAGCGGGATAACGGTGTCGCCGCGCTCAAAGCGGGCGTAATGTTCCTTGCCGTTGCGCCAGATGCGCAGGTCCAGCCAGTCGCTGAGCGCGTTCACCACGGACACACCCACGCCGTGCAGGCCGCCGGACACCTTGTAGCTGTTGGAGTCAAACTTGCCGCCCGCATGAAGCTGGGTCATGATGACCTCGGCGGCTGAGACCCCCTCTTCGGTATGAATGGCGGTAGGAATGCCGCGCCCGTTATCGGTGACGGAGACGCTGGAATCGTTGTGAATGATCACTGTTACGGCATCGGCATGGCCTGCAAGGGCTTCGTCAATGCCGTTATCGACGACCTCATACACCATGTGATGCAGGCCCGAGCCATCATCCGTATCGCCGATATACATGCCCGGACGTTTGCGCACCGCATCCAGGCCCTTGAGAACCTTGATGGAATCGGCGCCATATTCTTCGTTCTGGGCGGGTTGCGCGCTCATGCCAGTTTCCCTTGATTTCACTGCCTGACTTATAGGCAGTTCCGGGGGGATTGTCACGCGCCCGACACAAGATTTAGCGGTTCACCCCAGCGCGATTGCGATGCCGACAACAACCAGCAGCCCCCCGGCAATGCGATTGGTGCGCGCCACCGCTTTAGGCGAGCGCAAAAGGGCGCGCGCCTTGCCGATCAGCGCCGCCACCGTCAGATTGCCCGCCATCGGAATGATGGCCGAGATTGCCAGAATGGCGACAATGTCAGCGGCAGTGATCTGGCTGAGATCAAAGAAGCCCGGCAGCACACCCATGTAGAACAGGATCGCCTTCGGGTTGGCGAGGATCACGGCGACACCGGCGGTGAACCCTGCCCAGCGGCCCGGCTTCGTCAGACGGCTGTCGGCGGAAAGGTCGCGCTGCGCGTGGCGGATCAGCTGCACGCCCATGATGATGAAGACCGCCACCGCGATCCAGCGCATCAGGCCAAGGATATCGCCGTAGAGCGATACAATCCAGCTGAGGCCGAAGATCGCGGCGAGCGGCCACATCAGATCGCCCAGCGAGACCCCGATCGCCAGCGGCACCGCCGAGGCAAAACCGCCCGACAGGCTGCGTGCCGTCAGCGCCACCCAGACCGGGCCGGGGGTGATGAACAGAAGGAAGATCGCCCCGGCGTAAAGGGTCAGTTGCCAGGGGGTGACGGTCAGGGCAAAGCTCATGGCTGCGGGCTTTCAGCAAGGCGGGAATGGCCGCCATCATCAGTAAGGGTGAACCAGTGGGCGCGCGGGCCAAGCGGGGCAAAAAGCGCGGGCTCGGTGCCGGTGAGAAAGACCTGCGCCCCCAGCGCGCAAAGCTCATCAAAAAGCGCGGCGCGGCGGGTGGCGTCAAGATGGGCGGCAAGCTCGTCCAGCAGCAGGATCGGCGGGGTGCCGGTATCCGCGGCCAGCGCGCGGGCATTGGCCAGCACCAGCGACAGAAGCAGCGCTTTCTGCTCGCCGGTGGAGCATTGCGCGGCGCTCATCCCCTTGGCCCGCCAGACCGCGCCCAGATCGGCGCGATGGGGGCCAAGCAGGCTGCGCCCGGCGGCCATATCTGCGCGGCGGCTGCCGGCGAGAGCCTGCGCCAGCGCCGGCTCATCGGTGGGTGCGTCGCATGAGAGCGTCAGATCGGCGGCGGGAAAGGCGCTGGAAGGGTCGCTGGCCTGCGCCAGCCGGGCGATGACCATGCGGCGGTTGGCACTGAGCTGCGCGCCCGATTGCGCCATCTGCGCTTCCAGCGCGCCATACCACGCACCGTCAGCCACATGATCGCGCAGGAGGCGATTGCGCTGGCGCATGGCCTTTTCATACCCCAGCGCGGCCTCTGCATGATCGGGGACGAAGGCCAGCACCATCCGGTCCAGAAACCGCCGTCGCCCCTCAGCCGCCTCGATCCAGAGGCGGTCCATGGCCGGGGTCAGCCAGAGCATGGAGGCCACGCGCCCCAGCGCCGATTGCGGCGCGGCCTTGCCGTCAATGCGCAGGCTGCGGGGCTGGCCGGGCAGCGCGCCGGTTTCAACTTCGTGCAACGCGTCGCCGCGCGCGATGGTAGCGGTGATCTTCCAACCGATGCCCTGCGGCTGGCGGATCAACTCCTCAGGTGCGGCGCGGCGCAGGCCACGGCCAGGGGACAAAAGTGAGATCGCCTCGATCAGATTGGTCTTGCCCGCGCCATTCGCGCCCAGAAACACCACCGGGCGCCCATCAAACGCCGCTTCCGTGCGCTGATGCGAGCGGAAATGCGAGAGCTTCAGATGGGTCAGACGCAGCGCCATGACGGGAACCGGGCAAAAAGGGAAGGGGGGCGCTGCCCCCCTCTTGGCTGCGCCAATTCACCCCCCGGCGTATTTTCGGCAAGATGAAGGGGGCGCGGCGGAGTCAGACGCGCATCGGCATGACGACATAGACCGCGCTGGTATCATTGCCTTCGCGCACCAGCGCCGGGTCGCCCGCCGTGTTGAACAGGAAGACGGCGTTTTCACGGTCGATCTGGCTGGCGATTTCCAGCAGGTATTTGGCGTTGAAGCCGATCTCAAGCTTTTCGTCGCCGTAAGCCACCACCAGCTCGTCGCTGGCATTGCCGCTGTCAGGCGAATTGACGGAAAGCGTGAGCTTGTCTTCCTCCAGCATCAGCTTCACCGCGCGCGACCGCTCGGAGGAAACCGTGGCGACGCGGTCAACGGCCTTGGCGAAATCATTCGCATCCACCTCAAGGCGCTTGGTGTTCCCGGAGGGAATGACGCGGGTATAGTCAGGGAAGGTGCCGTCGATGACCTTGGAGGTCAGCGAGATTTCCGGCGTTGCAAAGCGCACCTTGGTTTCCGAGACCGAGATGGCGATCTGCATCTCGTCATCATCCAGAAGCTTGCGCAGTTCACCCACCGTCTTGCGCGGGACGATCACGCCGGGCATGTCTTCGGCGCCCGGGGGCAGCGGGGCATCGACGCGCGCCAGACGGTGGCCATCGGTGGCCACGCAGCGCAGCATGCGCCCGCCCTCGCCCTCGGCGACATGCATATAGACGCCGTTGAGGTAGTAGCGGGTTTCCTCGGTCGAGATGGCGAATTTCGATTTCTCGAACAGGCGTTTGAGAACACCCGCCTTGGCCGCGAAATTCGAGGTGTATTCAGACGAGGCCATGACCGGGAAATCTTCGCGCGGCAGCGTTGCCAGCGAGAAGGTGGAGCGCCCGGCCTCGACCGTGAGCCGCCCGGTGCGGGGGTCATCGGTGAGCGCGACCAGCGCGCCGTCAGGCAGTTTGCGCACGATCTCATGCAGCATGACCGCCGAGACGGTTGTTGCGCCCGCGCGTTCGACCTGCGCCAGCGCGCGGTCAACCACCTCGATGTCGAGGTCGGTGGCGCGGAAGCTGACGCTTTCGCCCTCAGCCTCGATCAGGACGTTGGCGAGGATCGGAATGGTATTGCGCCGCTCGACGACCGATTGCGCCTGCGACACGGCCTTGAGCAGGGTGGCGCGTTCGATGCTGATCTTCATGGCTCCGGTCCTCCGCCCCTGTGGGGCAAACAGCAAAACAAGGGAGGCCGAGACTAGCGAAAACCGGCCCGGCCTCAAGGGCAAAGTGACGTTTTGCAATGGTTTGGGGCCCTTTGTGCCTGAGGTCAAGCACAAGGAGGGCCGTGGTCAGCTTTCCAGAAGGCGGCGGAGCAGATCAAGATCCTCGGCAAGCTGGCTATCGGCGGCGCGCAGCTCTTCAACCTTCTTCACGCCGTGCATGATTGTGGTGTGGTCGCGCCCGCCGAAACGGCGCCCGATATCGGGCAGCGAGCGGGTGGTCATCTGCTTGGCGAGATACATTGCAATCTGCCGCGGGCGGGCGATGGTGCGCAGGCGTTTGGGGCCGATCATGTCGGACAGGCGGATATTGTAATGCTCAGCCACCTTGCGCTGGATCTCTTCGACGGTGACCTTGCGGTCAGAGGAGCGCAGGATATCGGCCAGCGTATCCTGTGCCAGATCAAGCGTGATCTCGCGGCCGACAAGGCTGGCCAGCGCGAAGAGCCGGGTCAGCGCGCCTTCAAGGACGCGGACATTGGTGGTGATTCGATGGGCGAGAAACTCAAGCACGCCATCGCCCATCGCGACATTGCCATAGGTGGTGCGGTTCTGTTCGACCTTTTGCTGCAGGATGCCGAGGCGCAGCTCATAATCGGTCGGATGCAGATCAACCACCAGCCCGCATTGCAGGCGGGATTTGATCCGGTCTTCAAGATCCTTGATCTCGCCCGGTGCGCGGTCGGCGGAAATGACGATCTGCTTGTTCTGATCCACCAGCGCGTTGAAGGTGTGGAAGAACTCTTCCTGCGTGCTTTCCTTGCCGGCGATGAATTGGACATCATCCACCATCAGCACATCGACCGAGCGGAAGAGGCCCTTGAAATCCATGATCTGGCGGTCGCGCAGGGCCTGCACGAAGCGATACATGAACTGCTCGGCGGAGAGGTAGAGCACGCGCAGATCAGGCTGGCGCGCCTGAAGCTCCCAGCCGATGGCATGCATAAGGTGGGTTTTGCCCAGACCCACGCCGCCATAGAGAAACAGCGGGTTGAAGGTGACCGGCCCGCCCTCGGCCACGCGGCGGGCGGCGGCATGGGCAAGCGCGTTGGGCTTGCCCACCACGAAATTATCAAACGTGAAACGCTGATCCAGCGCGGCGGCGGGCAGATCGCCGTCGTCGGAGGCGCGGGGCGTGGCGGGCACGGCGGGCGTGGGGGTGCCGCTGGCGGTAATCGCGCGCTGGACCGAGGCCGGGGCGCGCGCGACCTGCGCATCAACGGTGATCTCTACACGATGGACGATCTGACCATTGGCGATCAGCGCGCGCATGATGTGCTCGGCGAAATTGCGGTTGACCCAGTTGGCGACGAAATTGGTGGGTGCGGTCAGATGGGCAACGCCTTCGCCAAGGCTGGCGAGGCGCAGCGGTTCGATCCAGGTTATGTAGTTGTTATCGCCAACCAGCCCTTGCAATACATTTCGAACGTCGCCCCACACCGCGTTTGTCATTCTGTCCCGACCTATGCGCCATGCGCTTTCGCGCTGGCCTCTTCTTGTTATCAACCGCGCCGGGCGAACCCGGACTTTTCCGCGCAACACATCACGTGACCGGAACCGGCCCGAAGCGGGGGCCGGACGGCACCAAAAATCTATCCTGCATCCTGCCCTCAGGCGAATGCACACAATATGGGGTCGGGCACGAACCGGGCGCAGCAGCGCCAGTCAGTTCAGTACCGGGCACGAAAATCCTGACAGGCCGCAGCGGGCAAGGCTGCAGCACAAGAAAGATAAACGTGTCACATTCAGACCCCCCCAGGGCAATGTGAATCGCAAGGCCAAGCTACCAAGAGGTGCTGGCAGGGGGCAATCAAACAACTCGCTTGACACTTGCCCGGGGGAAAAGAATCGCTTGGGCCGTGCGCTTCATGTCACAGGCGGGTTCGCGGACCGCAAAGAAAAAGCGCACCCGGAGAGGGTGCGCTTGCAGCAGGGCATGGGTGCCGGTGGTCCCCTCGCGGGGTGCCAGGCGTGATCAGGCGGTGAGAACCTTCACACGGTGCGACAGGCGCGACATCTTGCGCGCAACGGTGTTCTTGTGCAGCACACCCTTGGTGACACCACGGTCCAGCTCAGGTTGGGCGGCCAGCAACGCGGCCTTGGCGGCCTCGGCATCGCCGGAAGCAAGCGCTTCTTCGACCTTGCGCAGATAGGTGCGGATGCGCGAGCGGCGGGCTTTGTTGATCTCAAAGCGACGTTCGTTCTGACGGGCGCGTTTCTTGGACTGGGGCGTATTGGCCATGGGTGTTCTGATCTTTCGGGTCTGTTACGGTTCTATCGCGCAAAAGACCCGGACCCGGCCAAAGCTTGCCAGATCGATTCTTGCCTAAGCGGGCCCACGCGCATGTGGCGGCAGCCTATAAGGCAAAGCCGGAGGGAAGGAAATAGGAAATCGCGCGCGCTCAGCGGTCGCGGAACTGGGGCTCACGTTTTTCGAGGAAGGCGCTCATGCCTTCCTTCTGGTCTTCGGTGGCAAACAGCGCGTGGAAGGAGCGGCGTTCAAACAGAATCCCTTCGCGCAGAGTGGTTTCATAGCTGCGGTTCACGGCTTCTTTCACCACCTTGGTGGCAATGGCCGATTTCGAGGCGATCTTCTGCGCCGCTGCCATCGCCTCGTCCAGCAGCTTCTTGGCGGGCACCACACGGCTGACAAGGCCAGAGCGCTCAGCCTCTTCGGCATCCATGAAGCGGCCGGTGAGGTGCATGTCCATCGCCTTGGACTTGCCGATGAAGCGCGTCAGGCGCTGGGTGCCGCCGATCCCGGCAACAACGCCCAGATTGATCTCAGGCTGGCCGAATTTGGCATTGTCGGCGGCGATGATGAAATCGCACATCAACGCCAGTTCGCATCCGCCACCCAGGGCATAACCCGCTACAGCCGCGATGATCGGCTTGCGCACGCTGACAAGGTCATCGCTTTCGGGGCCGAAAAGATCGCTTTCCAGCACGTCTACATAGCTTTTGGTAGCCATTTCGCTGATATCGGCCCCGGCGGCGAATGCCTTCTCCGAGCCGGTGATGATGATACAGCGCACCTTCTCATTGCGGTCGGCCGCTTTCAGCGCCTCGGACAGTTCCGACATCAGCTTTGCGTTCAGCGCGTTCAGCGCCTCGGGCCGGTTGAGCTTGATAAGCGCAACATGCTGGGCGATATCGACGATGATGGTTTCGTAAGCCATGAGGGGACCCCCGTTAAGCGTTCAAGGGTCCGTGAATAACAGGATGGGCGCGGGGATCAAGCGGACTCTCGACAGGTTAAATCTGGCAGACAGGGCAGAAGAAGCTTGATCGCCCGCCCTGCACGATCCGGCTGATCTGGCCCGGGCAGGCCGGGGTGGGGCAGGGGTGGCCCGCGCGGTCATAGACGCGGAAGCTGTGCTGAAAATAGCCCAGTTCGCCATCGGCTTGCCGATAATCGCGCAGGCTGGAGCCACCTGCCGTAATCGCCTCCTGCAACACCTCGCGGATGATCGCCGCCAGCACCTCAAGCTGTGCCGCGCTGATGCGCCCGCCGGCGCGGGCCGGGTGGATACCGGCGCGGAACAAGGCTTCGCAGACATAGATATTGCCGAGGCCCGCAACGATTCGCTGATCCAGCAGCAGCGCCTTGACCGGCCCCTTGCGCCCCTTCAGCCGTGCCGCCAGATAGGCGCCGCTGAAGGTGTTGCCCAATGGCTCAGGCCCCAGCGTGGCCAGAAGCGGGTGGGCGTCGGCGCTATCCGTGGCGATCAGGTCCAGCGCGCCAAAGCGGCGGGCGTCGTTGAAGGCCACGCGCGCGCCGTTATCCATGTGAAAGATCACATGGTCATGCTTTTCAGGCGCCGGGTGGTGGTGGTGGAACTGCCCGGGCACATGCGGCGCCTCCAGCCCTGACAGGGTGATGCGCCCGGACATGCCCAGATGCAGCAGCATGGTCTCATTGGTGGAAAGGTCGGCCAGTATGTATTTTGACCGCCGCCTGAGCCGCTCAACCCGCGCGCCCTCCAGCCGCTGCGCAAGGCCGAGCGGGAAGGGCCAGCGCAGCCCCTCGCGCCGCACCTCGGTGCGCAGGATGCGTTGCCCCTCCATCGCCGGTTGCAGGCCACGGCGCACAGTTTCCACTTCAGGCAGTTCAGGCACATCAGGCTCCGGCGTCGCATTGTGCAGGGGCCGCATCCTCCTGTAAGGAGGAACAAGGCGCAAGGTCTGACAGGAGGCGGTATGAGCCCGGACAACCCGCAAACCACGCATTTCGGTTTTCAGACCGTCGATGAGGGCCAGAAGGCCGGGATGGTGCACGGGGTCTTCACGCGCGTCGCCTCGAAATACGACGTGATGAATGACCTGATGTCGATGGGCATTCACCGCATCTGGAAAGACGCGATGATGGACTGGCTTGCCCCGCGCCCGGGCCAGCGCCTGCTGGATGTGGCGGGCGGCACCGGCGATGTGGCGTTCCGGTTTCTGAAGCGCGCGGGTGCGGGGGCGCAGGCAACCGTGCTGGACCTGACCGAATCGATGCTGGAAGAGGGGCGCAAACGTGCCGAGGCCGAGGATCTGGCCGGGGCGCTGGACTGGGTGGTGGGTGACGCCATGGCGCTGCCCTTCGCGGACAATACCTTTGATGTCTATACAATCAGCTTCGGCATCCGCAACGTCACCCGCATTCCCGATGCCCTGCGCGAGGCGTATCGCGTGCTGCGCCCCGGCGGGCGGCTGATGGTGCTGGAATTCAGCCAGCTGCCCAGCCCGGCGCTGCAAAAGGCCTATGATCTGTATTCTTTCAACGTGATTCCGACGATGGGGAAGATCGTGGCGAATGACCGCGAGAGCTATCAGTATCTGGTCGAATCGATCCGAAAATTCCCTGAGCAGGAGGTGTTCGCCGCAATGATCCGCGACGCCGGGTTTGAACAGGTGAAGTACCGCAACCTGTCGATGGGCATCGCCGCGCTGCATTCCGGCTGGAAGATCTGAGCGATGCGGGGCCCGCATAACATCTGGCGGCTGATCCGCACCGGCGCGACTTTTGAGCGCACGGGCGCCATGCATGATGTGCTGGACGCCATGAAGGCCCCGCCACGCCTGCGGCTGGCCGCGCGCGTGCTGGGCTGGCCGTTCAAGCTGCTGGGCCTGCGCGGTGATCCGGCCCTGCCGCCCCTTGTGCGGGCGCTGACCGCGCTGGGCCCGGCCTATATCAAGTTCGGCCAGACACTGGCGACGCGGCCCGATATTGTGGGGGCAGATCTGGCCATCCAGCTTCGCTACCTGCAGGACAAGCTGCCGCCTTTCCCGCTGGCACAGGCGCGCGCCCAGTTCGAGGCTGAAATGGAAATGCCGGTTGATTCGGTCTTTTCCAGCTTTTCCGAGCCGGTTGCCGCTGCCTCCATTGCGCAGGTGCACCGCGCGCGGGTGATCGAAACCGGCGAGGATGTGGCGGTCAAGGTGCTGCGGCCCGGGATTGAACGCGCGTTCCGCAAGGATATCGACGCGTTCTATTTCGCCGCCGGGATGATCGAATGGCTCCTGCCCTCCACCCGCCGCCTGCGTCCGGGCGATGTGATCGCGCATTTTGACAGCGTGGTGCAGGGAGAGCTGGACCTGCGGATGGAAACCGCCGCCGCTGCCGAATTTGCCGCCAATACCGAGGAAGACGCCGGCTTCCGTGTGCCGCGCCCGCTGTGGCACCTTTCCGGCCGCTCGGTGATGACGCTGGGCTGGGCCGAGGGCGTGCCGCTGGGCGACAATGCCGCGATTGATGCGCTGGGCGTGGATCGGGCGGAACTGGCCACGCGGGTGCTGCGGCTGTTCCTGAAACACGCCATGCGCGACGGATTCTTTCACGGCGATATGCATCAGGGCAATCTGAAGGTCGCCGCGAATGGCGATATCATTGCCTATGATTTCGGCATCATGGGCCAGATCGACGAATATTCGCGCCGGGTCTATGCCGAAATCCTGTTCGGATTTATCCGCAAGGACTACCGCCGCGTTGCCGAGGTGCATTTCGAGGCAGGCTATGTGCCCGCTGACCGCGATATCGACGAGTTCGCCCGCGCCCTGCGCTCGGTCGGGGAGCCGATCTTCGGGATGGATGCGACGCGGATTTCGATGGCGCGGCTTCTGAGCTACCTGTTCGAGGTGACCGAGCGTTTCGGCATGGAAACGCGGACCGAGCTGATCCTGCTGCAGCGCACCATGGTCGTGGTCGAAGGGGTGGCGCGCTCGCTCAACCCGTCGATCAACATCTGGGAAGTGGCGCAGCCGGTTGTCGAGGATTATATCCGTGGCAATCTGGGCCCGGCGGCGATGGCGCGGGATCTGGCGCGCACGGCGCGGGTTCTCAGCCGGTTCGGGCCGCAATTGCCCGCCGTCGTTGAGGCCGCGCTGATCCGCCTGCGCACCCCTCCGCCCGATGCCGGGCGGCGCGTGGGCCTGCACCCGGTGTGGTGGGTGCTTCTGGGTGCGGCGATCAGCGGGCTGGGATTCTGGGCGGGGGTTGCGGCGGGCTGAAACGGCTGGCGCCGACTGCCTCTTGCGGAGGGCTGATTGCCTGGGTGGCGTGTATCGAGGGGATATTGGCACAGGCGACCCGTCAATACAGACCGCCGAGGGCCCCATCAGGGG
>NZ_DAIRVN010000023.1:0-57455 GCF_036802785.1 Pararhodobacter sp. | reverse complement strand
CGGCTTTGGGGGCGGGAGGCGCAGCAGTTTCTGCCTTGGTGGGCGCGGGCGCCTCGGAGGCATCTTTCGCCTGCGGCTTGGGGGGCGCCCCGGCGGCTGCGTCGGTCTTGGCGGCGGCTGGTTGCGCGATATCGCTGGTGCTTTCGCCTTCTTCCAGCAGCACGGCGATGGGGGTGTTGACCTTCACGCCCTCGGTGCCCTCGGCGATCAAAAGCTTGCCGATCGTGCCTTCATCGACGGCCTCAAATTCCATCGTGGCCTTGTCGGTTTCGATCTCGGCGAGAATCTGGCCGGAGGTGACGGTGTCGCCCTCCTTAACCAGCCATTTCGCCAGCGTGCCCTCTTCCATCGTGGGTGAGAGCGCGGGCATCAGGATTTCCACGGGCATCGCGCGCCTCCTCAGCGGTAGGTGATTTTGTGCACGGCGGCGATGACCTCATCGGTGGTCACCAGCGCGAGCTTTTCCAGATTGGCGGCATAAGGCATGGGAACGTCCTTGCCGCAAAGGTTGATCACCGGCGCATCGAGGTAATCAAAGGCCTGTTCCATCACCACCGAGGTGATGAAATTGCCGATCGAGCTTTGCGGGAACCCTTCCTCGACGGTCACCAGACGGTTGGTCTTGCGTACCGAGGCGAGGATGGCGTCGGTGTCCATGGGGCGGATGGTGCGCAGGTCGAGCACCTCGGCGTCAATGCCCTGTTCGGCCAGTTTTTCAGCCGCTTCCAGCGCATAGGTCATGCCGATCCCGAAAGAGACGAGGGTCACATCGGTGCCGGGCCGCGCGATCCGCGCCTTGCCGATGGGAACCGTGAAATCCTCAAGCTGGGGAACATCAAAGCTGCGACCGTAGAGGATTTCATTCTCAAGGAAAACTACCGGATTCTGGTCCCGGATGGCGGATTTCAGGAGGCCCTTGGCGTCGGCGGCGGTGTAGGGCATCACCACTTTCAGGCCGGGGATATGGCTGTACCATGCCGCATAGCACTGGCTGTGCTGGGCCGCGACGCGCGCCGCCGCGCCATTGGGGCCACGGAAGACAATGGGGCAGGGCATCTGGCCGCCGGACATGTAGAGCGTCTTGGCGGCGGAATTGATGAGATGGTCGATGGCCTGCATCGAGAAGTTGAAGGTCATGAATTCGACGATCGGCCGCAACCCGCCCCAGGCGGCGCCGACACCGATGCCGGTAAACCCGGCCTCGGTAATCGGCGTGTCGACGACGCGGCGGGCGCCGAATTCATCGAGCAGGCCCTGGCTGATCTTGTAGGCACCCTGATATTCGCCGACTTCCTCGCCCATCAGGAAGACGGTTTCATCGGCGCGCATCTCTTCGGCCATGGCCTCGCGCAGAGCCTCGCGCACGGTCATGGATTTTGTCGCTGTGCCTTCGGGCCAGTCTGGCGCGGCTGTGGCTGCCTTGGGGGCTGCCGGAGGAGCGGCTTCTGATTTGGCGGTTCTGGCGGGGGCGGGCGCCTGGGAGGCTCCTTTCGCCTGCGGCTCAGGGGCCGCCTCGGCGCCCGCGTCGGCACTTGCGGCCTCCGGTTGCGCCTGGGTGTCGGCGCTTTCGCCTTCTTCCAGCAGGAGGGCGATGGGGGTGTTGACCTTCACCCCTTCTGTGCCCTCTGCGACCAGCAGCTTGCCCACGGTGCCTTCATCGACCGCCTCAAACTCCATCGTCGCCTTGTCGGTTTCGATCTCGGCGAGAATGTCACCGGCGCTGACCGTGTCGCCTTCCTTCACCAGCCATTTCGCCAGTGTGCCCTCTTCCATCGTGGGCGACAGAGCCGGCATGAGAATTTCGGTTGCCATGGTGCCGTCCCCCTTACGCGTAAATATCTGTCCAGAGCTCGGATACGTCCGGCTCCGGGCTTTCCTTGGCGAACTCGGCCGCCTCGTTGACGATGGCCTTGATCTCCTTGTCGATCGCCTTGAGGTCATCATCGCTGGCATGCCCGCCGGTCACCAGCAATTCGCGCACCCGGTCGATCGCATCGCGCTCTTCGCGCATTTTCTGCACCTCCTCGCGGGTGCGGTATTTCGCCGGGTCGGACATTGAATGGCCCCGGTAGCGATAGGTCATCATCTCCAGAATATAGGGCCCGTCACCCGCGCGGCAGGCGGTTACCGCCTTTTCCGCTGCGGCCTTGACGGCGAGCACGTCCATGCCGTCAACCATCTCGCCCTTGATCCCATAAGCCGCGCCCCGCTCCCACAGATTGGGCGATTTGGATGAGCGCTTGGTGGAGGTGCCCATCGCATACTGGTTGTTCTCGATGACGAAAACGACCGGCAGGTTCCAGAGCTGGGCCATGTTATAGGCCTCATAGACCTGGCCCTGATTGGCCGCGCCATCGCCGAAATAGGTGAAGGTGACGCTGTCATTGCCCAGGTATTTGTCGGCGAAGGCCAGCCCCGCCCCCAGTGGCACCTGCGCGCCGACAATGCCATGACCGCCGTAAAAATGCTTCTCGCGGCTGAACATATGCATGCTGCCGCCCTTGCCGCCGGAATAGCCGCCCTCGCGGCCGGTCAGTTCGGCCATCACGCCCTTCGGGTCCATGCCGGCCACCAGCATATGGCCATGATCGCGGTAGCTGGTGATCTGCTTGTCACCCTCTTTGGCGGCGGCGGCGAGGCCGACGACAACGGCTTCCTGACCGATATAGAGATGGCAGAACCCGCCGATCAGCCCCATTCCGTAAAGCTGCCCGGCCTTTTCCTCGAATCGGCGGATCAGCAACATCTCTCGGTAGTATTGGCGCAGTTCATCGCCCGAGATGTTTGGTTTGTCGGCTGGTTTTCTGGCGGCCATCGATATCTCCCCCGGTGGTGCTGCCTGGTCGCCACAACGGTGGTGCGGCGACGGTACAGTGGATAGTTTAGCATTAAACAATCAATCACATCAAGCCGCGTGAAATGGCCCCGGCGCATTTTTCGCCGCCCGCCGCCGCCCTCATCCTGCCGCAAATGCGCGGTGGAAGACTGAACCTGCGCTGCCGGGAGAGGAGCTGCAAGCCCCCCATTAGCCTAGCGCAGCATGATCTCGTCAGCGCGCACATAGCCCAGAATGTTGCGCGCCTGCTGGTCAAGCAGATCAAGGTCAAGATAAGCATCCGACAGTCGGTGTGTGCGGTTTTCAACCTCGGCCAGCTCCAGCGCCAGCCGGTCCCGTTCAATGCGCAGGCCCGCGGCATCGGCATCGATCTGGATACGGTTGAACAGGCCGTATTCCCCCTGAACGGCGGCAAAGGTCAGATAGGTGCCAAAGGTGCCGGCAAGGGCATAAAACATTACCGGACCAAAACTGGGGCGTTTGCGCTGCATCTCTTCCGGGCCTTGTTCGCGTTATGCGCAACATGCCACAGCCGGGCGCCAAAGGGAATCCCCCGATTCGCGGCTGGACTGCCCGCTTTCATACCGGGGCTGCGACGCGGGGTCAGACTTGTCAGCGCCCGCGACAGGCGGCAGGCTTGGTGCGAAGAGGAGAACCCGCCATGACCGCCGCACCCCGCAGCCAGCTTGATACCCACGATGTTTTCAACCAGCCCGCCGCCGCTGCCCATGACCTCTGGGCAAGTGACACGCCGCTGCGCTCCCTGATGGGCGAGGATGAGACGCTGGCGCGCCTCGGTGCGGCGCTCGGCTCGGCGCAGGGGCGCGAGGATGCGCGCGACGCCCAGACCCGGTTGCCGGAACTGCGCACGTTCGACCGGAACGGGCGGCGCATCGACGAAGTGCATTTCCACCCGGCCTATCACCGGCTGATGGCACTGGGGATCGAGAACGGCTATGCCGCCATCGCCTGGGAAGAGGGTGGCAGCCACGCCCGCCACGCGGCTTTCATGTATCTGTTCAGCCAGATAGAGCCGGGCGTCTGCTGCCCCATGACCATGACCTATGCCGCCGTGCCCGCGCTGGATGCCGACCCCGCACTGGCGGCGATCTGGAAGCCTAAGCTGCTGGCGCGCGCCTATGACCCCGCGCGCCGCCCGGTGGGCGGGAAAGCGGGGGTGACGATGGGCATGGCGATGACCGAGAAACAGGGCGGATCGGATGTGCGCGCCAATGCCACCCGCGCGGTGGCTGACCCCGGCGCGGGCGAGGGGATCTTCCGTCTGTCCGGGCATAAATGGTTCTGCTCGGCGCCGATGTGTGATGCCTTCCTGACGCTGGCGCAGACCGATGCCGGGCTGACCTGCTTTCTGGTGCCGCGCTGGCTGCCGGATGACACGCGCAACGCCTTCAACATCCTGCGGCTGAAGGACAAGCTGGGCAACAAATCCAATGCCTCGGCCGAGATCGAATATGCCAATACCCTCGCCCACCGGCTGGGTGAGGAAGGGCGCGGGGTGCAGACCATCATCGAGATGGTCCACCACACGCGGCTGGATACGGCGATGGCTCCGGCCGGGCTGATGCGCGGCGCGCTGACCGAGGCGGTGCACTGGGCGCGCGGGCGCACGGTGTTCCAGAAACGGCTGATCGACCAGCCGCTGATGCGCGCGGTGCTGGCCGATCTGGCGATCGAGGTGGAGGCGGCGCTGATGCTGGGTATGGAAGTGGCGCGCGCCTTTGATGATCCTGCGCGCAGGCCCTATGCGCGCCTCACCGTGGCGCTGGCCAAGTTCGTGTCGAACAAACGCGCGCCGGGGATGATCTATGAGGCGATGGAATGCCTCGGGGGCATGGGCTATGTCGAAGAGACGCCGCTGGCGATGCTCTACCGCGAAGCCCCGCTCAATTCGATCTGGGAGGGCTCGGGCAACGTGATCTGCCTTGATATCCTGCGCACCCTGATGCGCGAGCCTGAGGCGGGCGAACAACTCAATGCAAGGCTGGACGGCGCGCGCGGGCTGGATGCGCGCTTTGACGCGGCGCTGGGTGCGCACCGCAGCCGATGGCCCGCTCTGCCGCCCGAGGCCGAGGCGCGCTGGTTCGCCGAGAGCCTTGCGCAACTGCTGACCGCCGTGGTGCTGATGGAGAAAAGCCCGGTTGCAGGCAGCTACCTGACCAGCCGCCTCTCCGACCCGCGGGGCCAGATCGCCGGCGCAATGCGCGGAGTGGATACCGACACCGTGCTGGCGCGCGTCTGACCAAAAAAGAGAGGGCACGCAGGGCTCCCGCTCCTCGTCCAGCGCGGGCTTTGCCCGCACTCTCCCCGCGTTGGGCCGGGCCGCGCGGCAACAGGGGGCGTTGCCCCCTCTGGGCCTGCGGCCCATTCACCCCCAGGATATTTTCCGACAGAAAATGGGGTGGGTTGCTTCATTCATTTTCTGTCTGAAAATATCCCTGGGGAGTCGCCCGCAGGGCGGCGGGGGCAGCGCCCCCTCTTTTCGGGAATCGCAAGCAGGCTAATGGCGGATGCTTCCGTTCGCGATAGCGATGCACTATCGGAGAGGGATGAACAACGAGCCCCCCTTCGAGATCTTTCTGGCCGTGGCCCCCGGGCTGGAGCAGGCACTCTGTGAGGAGGCCCGCGAGAAGGGGTTTGCCGACCCCGCGCCGGTGCCCGGCGGTGTTGTGCTGCAGGGCGGCTGGCCTGAGGTCTGGCGCGCCAATCTGGTCATGCGGGGGGCGGGGCGGGTGCTGGTGCGGATCGGCGGGTTCCGTGCCCTGCATCTGGCGCAGCTGGACAAGCGCGCGCGCCGTTTCCCCTGGGCCGAGACCCTGCGCCCCGATGTGCCGCTCAAGGTAGAGGCGACCTGCCGGGCTTCGCGCATCTATCACGCGGGCGCCGCCGCGCAGCGGATCGAGACGGCGCTGCGCGAGGAGCTTGGCGCCACCATCAGCGCCGGAGCAGCGCTCAGGCTGATGGTGCGGATCGAGGATGACCTGTGCACCTTCAGCCTCGATACCTCGGGCGAATCGCTGCACAAGCGCGGCCACAAGCAGGCGGTCAACAAGGCCCCCCTGCGCGAGACACTGGCCGCGCTTTTCCTGCGCGAATGCGGCTTTCACGGTCAGATGCCGGTCATGGACCCGATGTGCGGCTCAGGCACGCTGGTAATCGAGGCAGCCGAGATTGCCGCCGGGCTGTACCCCGGGCGTGACCGCGCCTTTGCCTTTGAACAACTGGCCAGCTTCGACCCCGCCGCATGGCAGGCAATGCGTGCCACTGCCCGCCCAGGCACACCTGCCCTGCGTTTTCATGGCCGTGACCGCGATACCGGCGCCATCACCATGAGCCGCGCCAATGCCGCGCGCGCCGGGGTCGAGGCTTTCACCGATTTCCGCCCCGGCCCGATCAGCGATCTGACCCCGCCCGAAGGGCCGCCCGGGCTGGTGATCGTCAACCCGCCCTATGGCGGGCGGGTGGGCAACAAGAACCTGCTCTTCGGGCTTTACGGTGCCATGGGCAAGGTGCTGCTGGAGCGGTTCAGGGGCTGGCGGGTCGGCGTGATCACCAGCGAGCCCGGTCTGGCGCGTGCCACGGCGTTGCCGTTTTTGCCTGCCGGGGCGCCGGTCGCCCATGGCGGGCTGCGGGTCACGCTGTATCAGACCGGGGTTCTGGGCACGCGCTGAAAGCCGCTGAACAGGGCAGCGCGAAGCCTCTCGCCCGGCCCTGTGGTTTCGGATAAGCCTTGATTCATACGCGCAGCGCCACCCGGCGCGGCGACTCAGCCAGCACGACAGGACAGGATCCCGGTGCCAGCCATGTTCAGAACCCCCGATGAAACAACGCTGACGGCGCTGGCCCTGCTGGGCATGATCACTGGCGCAGCCGGCAGCTTTGGCGGAGTGCCGCTTCTTGCCACGGCGGGGCTGGCGCTGGTCTATCTGGCGGGTGGCCTGCCTGCGGCGATCCGGGCGCTGCGCAGCCTCTGGCGCGAAAAGCTGCTGGATATCGACCTGCTGATGGTGCTGGCGGCGATTGCGGCGGCGGCGGTGGGGGCGCCTTTAGAAGGGGCGGTGCTGCTGACCCTGTTCAGCCTGTCAACCACGCTGGAAAACCGCGCCATGGGCCGCGCGCGCCGTGCGGTAGAGGCGCTGATGGCGCTGCGCCCTGACACGGCGCTGCGCCGCGAGGGTGACATCCTTGCCGAGGTGGCGTCGCAAAGCCTTGAACCCGGCGACATTGTGGTGCTGCGTCCCGGCGCACGGGTGCCGGTGGACGGGGTGATCACCGCAGGCGAGGGTGCCATTGACGAGGCCACGATCACCGGCGAATCGATGCCCGTTCACAAGGGGCCGGGTGCGCAGGTGCATGAGGCGACGGTCAATCTGAACGCTGTGCTCGACATGCGGGTCACCCGTTCGACGGCGCAAAGCACGGTGGCGCGGATGATCGCCCTTGTAACCGAGGCGCAGGCGGCGCGCGCGCCCTCGGAACGCTTCAGCGCGTGGTTCGGGCAGCGCTATACGGTCGCGGTTCTGGCAGGCGCGGTGCTGGCCTTCGCGGTGTTCCTCTGGCTCGGGCGCAGCCCGCAGGAGGCGCTCTACCGCGCCGCGACGCTGCTGGTTGCGGCCAGCCCCTGCGCCATCGTCATCTCGGTCCCCGCCGCGATTCTGTCGGCGCTCTCGGCGGCGGCGCGCGGAGGGGTGCTGTTCAAAGGGGGCGCCGCACTGGAGTCGCTGGCGGCGGTGCGCGCCTTTGCCTTTGACAAGACCGGCACACTGACCACGGGCCGCGCGGGCGTTTTGTGCATCGTGGCGCTGGAGGGGGGCGAGGAGGCCTTTCTGGCCCGCATCGCCGGGTTGCAGGCGCAGTCCGAGCATCCTATCGCGGCGGCGATCCGGCGTGAGGCCGAAAGCCGGGGCATCGGCGCGGCGGAACTGCCCGATGTCACCGCTGTTCCCAGCGAAGGGATTGTGTCGGGCGAGGGCGCGGCGGCGCTCTGGGCCGGAAACCCCCGCATGGCCCGGCGCATGGGCGCGGATATCGACCTTCCCGCGCTGGCGGAGCTGTCTGGTCAGGCGCAGACCGTGGTCTATCTGGGGCAGGGCAGCCGCGTGCTGGGCGCTTTGACAGTGGCGGACCGGCTGCGCGACAGCGCGCGGCCCGGGCTTGACGCCCTGCGCGCGGGCGGGGTTGCACAGATCGTCATGATGACCGGCGACCGCAGCCCGGTCGCCGTGCGGATCGGCGCGGAACTGGGCCTGAGGCCGGAGGCTATTCATGCCGATCTGCTGCCCGCCGACAAGGTGGCGCTGGTGGCGCAGCTGACCACGGAACTTTCGGGGCGGGGCGGTAAAGTGGCCTTTGTCGGCGACGGGGTGAACGATGCGGCAGCGCTGGCGCGTGCCGACATAGGCATCGCCATGGGGGCGGCGGGCAGCGAAGTGGCGCTGCAGGCCGCCGATGTCGCGCTTCTGTCCGATGACCTGACGCGGCTGGCCGAGGCCCATCGCCTTGCCCGCCGCACCGCCCGGATCATCCGTCAGAACCTGATCTTCGCCACGGGGGCGATGGTCATTCTGGTGACCGGCGCGCTGTTCTTTGATCTGCCGCTGCCGGTGGCGGTGATCGGCCATGAGGGTGGTACGGTGCTTGTGGTTCTGAACGGGCTCAGGCTGCTGGGCGACCGGATCCGCGGTGACCGGCCGGGCGCGAGGCGGGCCACAGCACCAGCCGTCCCGCCCACCAAGACGCCGGCATGAACACGCTCCGGCCGGGCGGGCCCTTCGCCTTGAGTTTCAATCGTGCGCAGTGTCGGGCGCGCAGAAGGCATCGTCCAGCGCACCGATGATCCGGGCCGTGCGCGCATCGGAAAGCGTGTAGAACATATTGCGCCCCGCGCGTCTTGCATCCACCAGCCCCTGGGCGCGCAACCGCGCGAGTTGCTTTGATACAGCGGCCTGCGGCAGGTCCAGCAACGCTTCCAGCTCACCCACATGGGCCGGTCCCCGGACCAGACGGCACAGGATGCTCAGCCGTGTCGGATGCGACAGGGATTTCAGGTAATCCGATGCGTGCACTGCATTTTCTGCCCGCAGCATGGAAGACTGCCGGGACGGCGGGCGCTCAGGAGCCACATCTCGCATGGTCGCTGTTCCTGTCCGGTAGGGCGGCGCGCCAGGCGCCTCGCTAAAATATATATCTGCAATGTCATATATATGCCGCAGCGCAGCGAGACAAGCCGCGTGACATCAACAGAGCGCGAGCAAGCGCAGCATTGCCCATGGCGCCACCCCACGGGCTGTCTGGAAAAAAGGGCCATTTGCCCCCGTTTCTGGCGCAGACAGCCGATGCCGCTACGCAGAAAAGAAACGCGCCGCCCCGATGAAAGCTCAGGGCGGCGCGGGGGCTGGTTTCAGGCAGCGGTGTTTTGCGGTCGCGTGACCGGGCTCAGATGCTCAGGCAGATGTACTTCAGTTCCAGATAATCATCGATCCCGTGGTGCGAGCCTTCGCGGCCCAGCCCCGATTGCTTGACGCCGCCGAAGGGCGCCACTTCGGTCGAGATGATGCCGGTGTTCACGCCGACGATGCCGTATTCCAGCGCCTCCTGCACGCGGGTGATGCGGCCCATGTTCTGAGCGTAGAAGTAGCAGGCCAGGCCGAAGATCGTGTCATTGGCATAGCCGATCACTTCTTCCTCGGTGTCGAATTTGAAAAGCGGCGCGAGGGGGCCAAAGGTTTCTTCCTGAGCAACCTTCATCGACTGGGTGACGCCCGTGACAACGGTCGGCTCAAAGAAGCTGCCGCCCAATGCGTGGCGGTTGCCGCCGGTCAGTACCGCGCCGCCATGGTCGAGTACGTCCTGAATATGCTCCTCAACCTTTTTCATGGCATCGGCGTTGATCAGCGGGCCGGTCGTGACCCCCTCTTTCAGCCCGTCGCCGATGTTCAGCTTTTCGACCGCCGCGCGCAGCTTTTCGGCGAAGGCGTCATAGACCCCGGCTTGCACATAGATCCGGTTCGCGCAGACGCAGGTCTGCCCATTGTTGCGGAACTTGGACATCATCGCGCCGTCAACGGCAGCATCCAGATCGGCGTCATCGAACACGATGAACGGCGCATTGCCGCCCAGCTCCATCGAGCATTTCATCACCTGATCGGCGGCCTGTTTCAGCAGGATGCGCCCCACTTCGGTGGAGCCGGTGAAGGTCAGTTTGCGCACCACCGGGTTTTCGCAGAATTCCTTGCCGATGTCAGAGGAGCGCGACGAGGTGACCACCGACAGCACGCCCTTGGGCAGGCCCGCACGCTCGGCCAGTACGGCCATGGCCAGCGCCGAAAGCGGGGTTTCCGCTGCCGGGCGGGCCACGAAACCGCAACCGACGGCCAGCGCCGGGGCGACCTTGCGCGCGATCATCGCATTGGGGAAGTTCCACGGCGTGATCGAGGCGCAGACGCCGATCGGCTGTTTCAGCACCGTGATGCGCTTGTCGCGCATATGGCCCGGGATGGTCTCGCCATAAACGCGCTTGGCCTCCTCGCCGAACCATTCGACGAAGGACGCGCCATAGAGGATCTCGCCGCGCGCCTCGGCCAGCGGTTTGCCCATTTCAGCGGTCAGGATCGCGGCCAGATCGTCGGCATTCTCGACCATCAGGTCATACCATTTGCGCAGCACGGCGGCGCGTTCCTTGCCGGTGCGCGCGGCCCAGTCCTTTTGCGCCGTTTCCGCCGCAGCGATGGCGCGGGCGACTTCGATGCGGGTCAGATCAGCCACTTCGGCGATGACATCGCCGCGCGCCGGGTTGCGCACCGCGAAGGTGGCGCCGTTATCGGCATTGACCCATTCCCCGGCAACAAAGGCGCGGGTTTCCAGCAGCGAAGGGTCTTTCAGAAGCGAGCGGAGATCGGTCTGGGTATCTAGCATGGGAGTATCCTTTTTCTGGTCAGGTTCAGCGCGTCAGCACAAAGCCGGGGCGCGCGCGATAAATGGCGCCGGTGATGACACCGGCGATGACGGCCTTGATGATATCACCGGGAATGAAGGCCGCCAGTGCCGCCACCGCCTGCGGCAACGAAAGGCCGATCACCAGCATCATTCCCGCAGCGCCGAAAGCATATAGCACGCCGACGCCGCCGATCAGCGCGCCCGCCGCCGCCGAGAGCGTCAGGCTGACGCCGCGCCAGCTTTGCGCGACCCAGCCGGTGATGAACGCCGCGACCGGCCAGCCATAGAGGAAGCCCGCCGTCGGCCCCACAAAGGCCCCCAGCCCGCCGCGCCCGCCCGCCAGAAGCGGCAGCCCAAGCGCGACCAGCAGCAGGAACAGCAGCACCGCAAGCGCGCCCTTGCGCGGCCCCAGCACGGCACCGCAGAGCATGACGCCAAGGCTTTGCGCCGAGATCGGCACGCCGGTGATCAGCATGAAACTGGGGAACAGCCCCAGCACGGCAATCAGCGCGGCAAACAGTGCCACCATCGTTATTGAGCGTTCCATCGGTTCTTCCTTTCGCAACTCAGTCTGGCCGGGCGACGCCGCCACGGGCGCGCAGGGCATCGGCAAGGTGATCGGCATCGTCAAGCGCCACCAGCACAAGGGGCACGGCAATCTGAAACCCCATGCGGCGCGGCGAGCGGGCGCGCCAGGCTTCCATGAGCGCATTGCCCTTGTGGGTCAGCACGGGGATACAGCGGATGACCAGCGCCAGCGCAAGGCTGACAGCGGCAGTGTTCAGGCCCAGCCGCCGGAAGGGCGCCATCAGCCATTCCAGCACGGCGGTCATGTCGTCAAGGCGGGTGGTCAGCGTCACCAGATTGGCCAGCGCCACCAGCCCCAGAATACGCAGGCAGATCACCGCACCCGCACGCGGCGCGCCGATGATCAGGTGCCAGGCCATGATCACTGCCAGCATCAGCATCAGCGGACGCAGCAGGCGCAACCCGCGCCGCAGGGCAGGGGCGCCGAGGCTGGCGTACAGCGCGGCGATCACCCCCACCAGCGCTGCAATCACCACCGGCTCGGTCACCGGCAGGAACGCCACCATCGCCACCGCCATCGCCGCCATCTTCAGCCCGGCGGGCCAATGGTGCAGCCATGTCGGTTGTTCCAGCGTCATTGCCAGCATGGATCGGCCTCTCCCAACTGGTGCATCGCCTCGGTGAACCGGGGCAGAACCTCATCGGCCGCACCATCGGCGCGCAGGCCGCCGTCGTCAAGCCACAGCACACGGTCAAAGCGGGTCAGAAGCGCGGGGTCATGGGTCACCAGCACAACCTGCTGCGCCAGCCCGTCGAGCGCGCGGTTGAGCTGCATTGTCGTGGGAATGTCGAGGCCGGTGAAGGGCTCATCCAACAAGATCACCGCAGGCTCCATCGCCAGCACGGCCATCAGGCACAGGTAATGGCGCTGCCCCTGCGACAGCGTCTGCGTGGCACGCGCGGCCCAGCCCGTGCGGCCATGCTCCGCCAGCACTGCGCGGGCGCGGGTGCGGGCCTCAGCGCGCGGGGTGCCAAGCTGGGTCAGGCCAAAGGCGATTTCCTCTTCCACGGTGGGAAAGATGATCTGGTGGTCGGGGTTCTGGAAAAGAATGCCCAGCGCGCGGATCGTCGCCTTGCGCTCGCGCATCACATCCACGCCATGCACCCGCACCTGCCCCGAGTCCGGCGCCTGCAGCCCGGCGATCAGCCGCAACAGCGTGCTTTTGCCCGAGCCGTTGCGCCCGACGATGCCGATGCGCTTCTCGCTCAGGGTCAGGCTCAGCGCGTCGATCACCCGGCGTTCATCGCGGGCCAGTGTGACCGCGCTCAGTTCGATGGCTTCGGGATGCGACACGCAGCGCGGCTCCTCATGGATCGGGCCTGTTGTCTGCCCGCCCGCCGGGTCTGATGCAAGGGGCAAAACTCAGATCAGGATGATCACCGCCCGCGCCGCCGCGCCAGGCAGCGTGATCCTGCTCGCCCGCCGCACCATTTCCGGCACCAGGATCAGGCTACCACCAGCGGCACCCCACCCTCGGGCGCGCCGCTCACCCCTCGCGCCGCGCTGTCCTTCATCTTGCCAGAAATACGCCCTGTGACGCTTCCCGCTCGGGCAAAGGCCGGGATGAGGGGCACCCCGCCCCGACTGCTGTCTGCGCCGCCGGGGCCCGCGCCCGCCGTCGCATGCCGTCAGGGGAACCGCCGTATCAAGGCCGGAAAAACCTGTCGGTCCGGATGGGTCAGGCGTGAACGGGTGCCATCCCCGGGGGCTGTTGCCGGGCCTAACCGGCGGCCCAGGGGTCTTTGGCACCCCGGTCTGCGGAAAGGCTGGCGCGCTGGCGCGCCACCAGCTCCTCGACCGCATCGGCCAGATGCACATCACCAATCGCATAATCGCCGCGCGCCACCCGAATCCTGTGCGCCGCCATCAGAACATCGGCATGGCTGCACCCATGGGGCGGTTCAAACCGGTAGGTCGCCAGTTCGATGGTCAGGCCCAGCGGATCCTTGAAATAGATCGAATCCATAAAGCCCCGGTCCTTCACGCCGCTGTGCCGGATACCGCGCGCCGCCAGCCGCTTTTCCGCCTGCGAAAACGTCGCTCTGGAGACATTGACCGCGATATGATGCACCGCCCCCGGCGCGGTCCGGCTGCGCGTCGCGTCCGGCTTCCGTTCCTCACTGGTGAAGACGGTGATCAGCCGCCCGTCGCCCGGGTCGAAATACAGATGGCTCTCGCTGGCCTCATCCAGATTGGGCTGCTCGAACACGAAAGGCATGCCCAGCACCCCTTCCCAGAAATCGATCGAGGTCTGGCGGTCAGCGCCCACCAGCGTGATGTGGTGTATCCCCTGGGATTGCAGTTTCTGCATCGGAATTCCTTCTGTCATGGAAAAAGGTGCGGCGAGGGGGCTTCAAAGTCAACACGGGCGCGCGCGCCCCCCTTCATCTGTTCAGAAATATCCTCGGGGGGAGGCCGCAGGCCGTGGGGGGCAGACAGCCCCCCTCTTTTTCTGACTTCCCTCTTTTGTCTGTCCCCGTTCCCGCACCCGGCCAGAGGCAAGCGGCCTTGCCTGTTGCGCGTGATTTACCTACACCCGTCGCCAAACGCTCCTGACCAAGGGTTAACCCATGCGCCTTTCCCGCTACTTCCTGCCCGTCCTCAAGGAAACGCCCTCCGAGGCGCAGATCGTCAGCCACCGGCTGATGCTGCGCGCGGGCATGATCCGCCAGCAGGCGGCGGGGATCTATTCATGGCTGCCGCTGGGCTACCGGGTGCTCAGGCGCATCGAAGCCATCGTGCATCAGGAGCAGGAGCGCGCGGGCCATATCCCGCTGCTTATGCCCACGCTGCAACCGGCCGATCTGTGGCGCGAATCCGGCCGCTATGACGATTACGGTCAGGAAATGCTGCGCATTCAGGACCGCCACAAACGTGACCTGCTCTACGGGCCGACCAATGAGGAGATGATCACCGACATCTTCCGCGCCCATGTGAACAGCTACAAGGATCTGCCGCTGACGCTGTATCACATCCAGTGGAAATTCCGCGACGAGATCCGCCCGCGCTTCGGCGTGATGCGCGGGCGCGAGTTCCTGATGAAGGACGGCTACAATTTCGACGTCGACAAGGATGCTGCCCTGCATGCCTACAACCGCCACATGGTCGCCTATCTGCGCACCTATGAGCGCATGGGGCTGACCGCCATTCCGATGCGCGCGGCCTCAGGGCCCATCGGCGGCGACAATACGCATGAGTTTCTGGTGCTGGCGCAGACCGGCGAGTCGGAAGTGTTCTATGATGACCGGGTGACCGCGCTGAAACTTGGCGACCGGGCGGTGGATTTTGACAACCGTGCCGAGGTTGCCGACATCTGCGGCGAGTTCACCAGCCTTTACGCCCGCACCGATGAGACCCATGACGCGGCGCTGTTCGATGCGATCCCCGAGGCGCACCGCAAGGTGGGCCGGGGTATCGAGGTGGGGCAGATATTCTACTTCGGCACCAAATATTCCGAGGCGATGGGCGCCACGGTCGTCACTGCTGACGGCAGCCGCGTGCCGGTTGAGATGGGCTCGCACGGCATCGGTGTCAGCCGCCTTCTGGGCGCGATCATCGAGGCCAGCCATGACGAGCGCGGCATCATCTGGCCCGAGGGGGTGACGCCGTATCACGCCGGAATCGTCAACCTGAAGCAGGGCGACGCGGCGGCGGACGGCGCCTGTGAAGGGCTTTATGCCGCACTGGCCGCCAAGGGCCTGACCGCGCTTTACGATGACCGCGACGAGCGGGCGGGCGCGAAATTCGCCACGATGGACCTGATCGGCCTGCCGTGGCGCATCACCGTGGGGCCGCGCGGGCTGGCCAATGGCGTGGTCGAACTGACCAGCCGCCGCACCGGCGAAAGCGAAGAGCTGAGCCCTGAGGCGGCGGTGGAGCGTCTGGCAGAGATCTACGCCAACTGGTGAGCGGGCAGGGGGCGCTGCCCCCTCGGGCCTGCGGCCCTCACCCCCGGCGTATTTCCGGCAAGATGAAACCGGCGCGCGCGCGTCAAAGGCAGCCGGGCGGCGTTCAGAAGAGGGCGCGCCGCCTCGCACCGGCCAATTGCGCAGCGCGCGGGTTTGCCGGGTCGATTGCCACCACCCGCCCGCTGACCCCGCTGTCGCATCCTGCCTTCAGGTTGCCTCTTGACCACAGGGCGCTTTGCGTTGACGGTGCGGCGGCCATGAAAATGCTTGGAAACCCATGACCGGCCGGACCCCGCCTTTTGCCGCTTTCGAATGGATGATCGCCTGGCGCTACCTGCGTGCGCGCCGCGCCGAGGGTGGCGTGAGCGTGATGACATGGATCAGCCTGATCGGCATCACGTTGGCCGTCTTTGCGCTGATTGCCACGCTGGCGGTGCGCTCGGGCTTCCGGGCGGAATTTGTCGATACGATACTGGGATCCAACGCCCATGTGACGCTGTATAACGCGGCAGAAGTGGCACCCAACGGGCAGCTGACCCGCGTGATTGACGATTACGACGAGATGGCGGCGCGACTGGCCGCAGTGCCCGGCGTTACCCGCGTGGCGCCGCTGATCAAGGGGCAGGTGATGGCCAGCCGCGAAGGCCGCTCGGCCGGGGTGGAGGTGTTCGGCATCACCCAGGAGAACCTGCTGACCATTCCGCGCGTCGCAAACCCCGAGACGATGCGCGGCGATATCGGGCGGTTCAACGAGGGGGTCGCCATCGGCTCGGGCGTGGCGCGCGAGCTGAACCTGACGGTGGGCGACCGGATCCGCCTGATCTCGCCCGACGGGGCGCAAACCGCCTTTGGCACCAGCATGCGGGTCAATGCCTATGAGGTGGTCTATATCTTCACCGCCGGGCGCTATGATATCGACCGCACCCGCGTCTATATGCCCTTTACCGAGGCGCAGAGCTATTTCAACCGCGACGGTGTGGCGGATGAAATGGAGGTGATGGTCGCCAATCCTGAGCGGGTGGACGAGCTGACCATGGCGCTGATGCGCGCGGGCGGGGAACGCGTGATGCTCTGGACCTGGCGCGATTCTGCCGGGTCGTTCCTGCGCGCGCTGGATATCGAGGATAATGTGATGTTCATCATCCTGTCGATCCTCGTGCTGATCGCGGCGATGAACATCATTTCGGGGCTGATCATGCTGGTCAAGAACAAGGGCCGCGATATCGGCATCCTGCGCACCATGGGGCTGAGCGAGGGGTCGGTGCTGCGGGTGTTCTTCATTTGCGGTGCCTCGGTGGGCGTGCTGGGAACGGTGTTCGGCGTGGTGCTGGGCTGCCTTTTCGCCATCTATATCGACCCCATTTTTGCTGCCGTGAACTACCTATCGGGCGGCGGGGTCTGGGACCCGTCGATCCGGGGTATTTATGCGCTGCCCGCGCAGTTGCGGCTGGAGGATGTGCTCAAGGCGGTCAGCCTGTCGCTGATCCTGTCCTTTGGCGTGACGATCTTTCCGGCGCGGCGCGCGGCGCGGATGAACCCGGTGGAGGCGCTGCGCTATGAGTGACGCGGTGAGTGACCCTGTGCTGGTGCTGGAGGCGATCACCAAGACCTACGGGCGCGGCGTGGCCGGGCCGGTGCGCGTGCTGACCGGGGCCGATCTGGTGCTGGAGCGCGGCGAGATCGTCGCGCTGGTGGCCCCTTCGGGCGCCGGGAAATCGACGCTGCTGCATATCGCGGGGCTTCTGGATACGCCTGACAGCGGGCGGGTGATCATCGACGGGCTGGACATGACCCGCTTCGGCGACCGCGCGCGGACTGCGGCGCGGCGCGGGCAGGTGGGGTTCATCTATCAGTTCCACCATCTGCTGCCCGAATTCACCGCGCTTGAGAATGTGGTTCTGCCGCAACTGGCCAATGCCGTGCCGCGTGCCGAGGCTGATCAGCGGGCGCGGGAGCTTCTGGCGGGGGTGGGGCTGGCCGATCGCGCCGAGCATCGCCCGGCGCAGCTGTCGGGCGGTGAGCAGCAGCGCGTGGCCTTCTGCCGCGCCATGGCCAATGCGCCGCAGATATTGCTGGCGGATGAACCCACGGGCAATCTGGACCCGGCGACATCGGATCAGGTGTTTGACGTGCTGATGGAGATGGTGCGCGGCACCGGGCTTTCGGCGCTGATCGTGACGCATAACCTGGCGCTTGCCGAGCGGATGGACCGGGTGCTGTATCTGCGTGACGGGCAGGTTGTGCCCGGCTGAGCCAGCCACCGGCGCATCGGGTTCTGGTGAGGCAAGCGCCTTCGAAGGCGCTTCAACGCGATTGCTTAATCGCGTTTTCCTGCAGCCGGTGTGCAATTTTCTTGACAGCCCCGCGCCTGCGTCCGCAACAATACAATGTTTCCCGCCGGTTGCGGGTGGTTGCTGATTGTCGGGGTTGATGATGGCACTGCGTCTTCTCGCTGTTCTGGTCGTGGTGCTTCTCACCCATCTGCCCGAAACGGCCCGGGCTGACAGGATCGTGGCCCGCGTCTCCATTGCCGCGCAGACCATGCATGTCTATCGTGACGGGTTGTTGCTGCATGAATGGCCCGTCTCGACGGCGCGCGCCGGAAAGATCACCCCCACCGGCAGCTGGACCGCGCAGTGGCTGTCGCGCAATCACCGCTCCAGCCGCTACAATAATGCGCCGATGCCGTTTTCGATCTTTTACCACGGCCATTACGCCATTCATGGCACCGACCAGATCAGCCGTCTGGGCCGCCCGGCCAGCGCCGGTTGCGTGCGCCTGCACCCTGAGAATGCGCGGCTTCTGTTCGCCATGGTGCAGGAGGAAGGGACGGCTAACATGCGCGTGGTGATCGTCAACTGACCGCGCATGTCCAGCCGGGCCCGCAGCCCGCAGTGAGTCTGGCCTGCAACAGGCGTGGTGCTTGATCTGGGGGCAGGCTTTTTACACTACCCAATCTATGGCGGCGACCCTATAGTCCCTGTGGAAAACCCGGTCGCCACCCCGAGGGAGAGGTCATGCGCTGTCCGTTTTGCGGAAATGTCGATACCCAGGTTAAGGACTCGCGCCCGGCCGAGGACCATGTCGCCATCCGCAGGCGGCGCTTTTGCCCGGCCTGCGGCGGTCGTTTCACGACCTATGAGCGGGTGCAGCTGCGCGATCTGGTGGTGGTGAAAACATCGGGCCGTCGAGAGCCGTTTGACCGCGACAAGCTTGAACGCTCGGTGCGCATTGCCATGCAGAAGCGCCCGATCGAACCTGAGCGCATTGACCAGATGCTGTCAGGCATCGTGCGGCGTCTGGAATCGATGGGCGAGACCGATATCCCCTCACGCACCATCGGTGAAATCGTGATGGAGACTCTGGCGCGGATCGATACCGTCGCCTATGTGCGTTTCGCCAGCGTTTACAAGAATTTCCAGGCGGCTGACGATTTTGACAAGTTTGTATCCGAACTGCGCCCGCAGGGTATCGCCGAAGAGTGAGCCGGGGCGCAGGGCGGTCCGCAGGGCCAGCGGACAAAGGGTGGTTTTGATGGATGCCGAAGCCGACAGGCGCTTCATGCGGCTGGCGATTGAACTGGGCAGGCGTGGTCTGGGGCGGGTCTGGCCCAACCCGGCAGTCGGTTGCGTGATCGTTCAGGGTGATGTGATCGTCGGGCGCGGCTGGACACAGCCGGGCGGACGGCCCCATGCCGAGGTGCGCGCGCTGGAACAGGCGGGCGCGGCGGCGCGCGGCGCAAGCGTTTATGTCAGCCTTGAGCCCTGCGCCCATACCGGCAAGACCCCACCCTGCGCCGCAGCGCTGATCAGGGCAGGGGTTGCACGTGTCGTCACCGCGATGACCGACCCTGATGCGCGCGTCTCAGGCAAGGGCCATGCGATGCTGCGCGATGCGGGTATCGAGGTGGTCGAGGGGGTCGAGGCCGGGGCGGCGTCGCTGGCCAATGCAGGCTTCCTGCTGCGCATTCTGCAAGGCCGCCCGATGGTGACGCTGAAGCTGGCGCTGACCCTTGACG
Source organism: Pararhodobacter sp. (assembly GCF_036802785.1). Taxonomy (GTDB): domain Bacteria; phylum Pseudomonadota; class Alphaproteobacteria; order Rhodobacterales; family Rhodobacteraceae; genus Pararhodobacter. The sequence continues at coordinate 38,151 of NZ_DAIRVN010000023.1, read as the reverse complement.
GGCGCATTGCCACCGCCTCGGGCGCCAGCCGCTGGATCACCGGGGCACAGGCCCGCCGTGCCGTGCATCTGATGCGCGCACGCCATGATGCGGTGATTGTGGGGGCAGGCACCGCCCGCGCCGATGACCCCGATCTGCGGGTGCGCGAACTGGGTGTCGCGCATCAGCCGGTGCGCATGGTGGCCGACAGCCGGTTGGGCGTGCCCTCTGCCAGCCGGTTGGGCAGAACGGCAAAGGAGGCCCCGGTCTGGATGCTGCACGGCCCGCAGGCGCCGGTGGCCGCGCGCAATGACTGGCAGCGCACCGGGGCTACGCTGGTGCCTTGCGGGTTTGACGGGCTGGGGCGTCTGGATGTCACCGACGCGCTGCGGCGCCTGGGCGACCGGGGCATTACCCGGCTGTTTTGTGAAGGCGGCGGCGGGCTGGCGGCCAGTTTGATCCGTGCTGGCCTGGTGGACGAGATGGTGGTGTTCAGCGCAGGCCGTGTCTTTGGCGCCGACGGCACTGCCGGGCTGGGCGGCATGGGTGTGACAGATATTGGCCCGCACCCGTTTCATTTTCTGGCGGCGCGGCGCTGCGGCGAGGACCTGATGCATCACTGGCGGCGTGCGGATATGGCCTCGGAATTGTTGACATTCCGGTAACCGTATTCTCCTGTGTCGACAAAATCACCCGGTTGAGCCAAAGATTTGCCATATACCGGAAACATACCAACGGTGGTATCGAGTTGAATTAGGGACTGGCATGTCCCAGATATGGGGATGCCCGGGCTGTGTGACACCGCATGCAGCCCGTAAGGGAGCGTTGAGGAAAATAGATGGCAGTCGAAACAAACAGATATCCTGTCTTGCCGTTGCGTGACATGGTTGTGTTTCCACATATGATCGTTCCGCTGTTTGTGGGGCGCGACAAATCGGTGCGCGCGCTGGAAGCGGTGATGCGCGATGAAAATCAGATTCTTCTGGTAACCCAGGTCGACCATGCCGCCGAAGATCCGGGCCCCGAGGGGATGTACCGGATCGGCGTTCTGGCCAATGTTCTGCAGTTGCTCAAGCTGCCCGATGGCACGGTCAAGGTGCTGGTCGAGGGCAAGTCGCGGGTGACGCTGGAGCGTTTTCTGGACAACGACCAGCATTTCGAGGCCGAGGCGCGGGTGCTGGCAGAGGAAGAGGGCGAGCATAGCGCGATCGCCGCGCTGGTGCGCGCGGTCACCGATGATTTCGAGCGCTACGCCAAGATCAAGCGCAATGTCCCCGAAGAGGCGCTGGCAGCCATTGCCGAGGCGGGCGATCCGGGCAAGCTCGCCGATCTGGCCGCCGGGCATCTGGCCATCGAGGTTGCGAACAAGCAGGACCTGCTGGAGACCCTGCGCGTCGATGCGCGGCTGGAAAAGGTCTATGCGCTGATGGAGAGCGAAATCTCTGTCCTGCAGGTTGAGCGCAAGATCAAGAGCCGCGTCAAGAACCAGATGGAGCGCACGCAGCGCGAGTATTATCTGAATGAGCAGATGAAGGCCATTCAGAAGGAGCTGGGCGAGGGCGAGGAAGGTCAGAACGAAATCGGCGATCTGGAAGCGCGGATTGAGGCGACGGCGTTCACCAGGGAAGCGCGCGAAAAGGCCCGTGCCGAGCTGAAGAAGCTGAAATCCATGTCGCCTATGTCGGCCGAGGCCACGGTGGTGCGCAACTATCTGGACTGGCTCCTGTCGCTGCCCTGGGGCAAGCGCAGCCGCGTGAAAAAGGATCTGGGCCGCGCGCAGCAGGTGCTGGATGCCGATCACTACAGCCTTGAAAAGGTCAAGGAACGGATTGTCGAATATCTGGCAGTGCAGGCGCGCTCTTCCAAGCTGCGCGGGCCGATCCTGTGCCTTGTCGGCCCGCCGGGCGTGGGCAAGACCAGCCTTGGCCGCTCAGTCGCTAAGGCCACGGGGCGCGAATTCATCCGCATCAGCCTTGGCGGGGTGCGTGACGAATCTGAGATCCGCGGCCACCGGCGCACCTATATCGGCTCGATGCCGGGCAAGATCATTCAGGCGATGAAAAAGGCCAAAACCACCAACCCGCTGATCCTGCTCGATGAAATCGACAAGATGGGGCAGGATTTCCGCGGCGATCCGGCATCCGCGATGCTGGAGGTGCTGGACCCTGAACAGAACGCGACCTTTGTGGACCACTATCTGGAAGTGGAATACGATCTGTCGAACGTGATGTTCATCACCACCGCCAACAGCTACAACATGCCCGGCCCGCTGCTGGACCGGATGGAGATTATCCCGCTTTCGGGCTACACCGAAGACGAGAAATCCGAAATCGCGCGCCGTCACCTGCTGCCAAAGGCGATCAGCAACCATGCCTTGCGCAAGGGGGAGCTGGAAGTCAGCGATGATGCGCTTACCGGCATTCTGCGCAACTATACCCGCGAGGCCGGGGTGCGGAACTTTGAGCGCGAACTGAGCAAGATCGCGCGCAAGGCGGTGACGAAGATCATCAAGGGCGAGGAAAAGCAGGTCCGGGTGAACGCCGGGAATCTGGCTGATTTTCTGGGCGTGCCACGCCATCGCTACGGTCTGGTCGAAAAGGATGATCAGGTCGGCGTGGTGACCGGGCTGGCCTGGACCAGTGTCGGCGGCGATCTGTTGCAGATCGAGGCACTGAAGCTGCCGGGCAAGGGCCGCATGAAGACCACCGGCAAGCTGGGCGATGTGATGAAGGAATCCATCGAGGCTGCGGCCAGTTTCGTGCGCTCCATCTCACCTGAGATTGGCGTGAAGCCACCGCGCTTTGACCTGATGGATATCCATGTCCATGTCCCCGAAGGCGCCACGCCCAAGGACGGCCCCAGCGCGGGGATTGCCATGGTCACCTCGATTGTCTCGGTGGTGACCGGCATTCCGGTGCGCAAGGATGTTGCCATGACCGGCGAGGTCACGTTGCGCGGGAATGTGCTGGCGATCGGCGGGCTGAAGGAAAAGCTTCTGGCCGCACTGCGCGGTGGCATCACCAAGGTGCTGATCCCGCAGGAAAACGCCAAGGATCTGCCCGAGATCCCCGCCAATGTGAAAGCGGGGCTTGAGATTGTGCCGGTCAGCAATGTGCGTGAGGTGCTTCGCCATGCGCTGGTGCGTATGCCCGAACCGATCGACTGGGACGCCGCCGCCGAAGAGGCCGCGCAGGCCGCCCAACTCGCCCGCCGCAACAACGAGCCGGCACCGACCGCGCATTGATCCCTGATACAGACTGCAAAGGGCCCGCCGGTTGTGGCGGGCCCTTTTGTATGGCGTGCACACTCCGGCGCGCCGATGAGCGGGAAGCCGATGGGCAGGAAAATGCGCCACCCCTCTTGCACAGGCGGTCGCACGGCGCTAAAGGACGGCGCGTGGGGCGATTAGCTCAGCGGTAGAGCGCTTCGTTCACATCGAAGATGTCAGCGGTTCAAATCCGTTATCGCCCACCATTTCATATTCTAATGAAATCAAGCACTTAGGACCCCTCACGGGGGCGTTTGTGTGTGACTCTCTCAGAATTTGGGTGTGATTCCGGGGTGTGATTTGTGGGTGAATCGACCGGCGCAGCGCGCAGGGTTCTGGAGGCCAAAGAAAGTCTGCGAATCGACGCGGGTAAGTGTGTGATACCGCCTTCGCGAGCCACACGAGCCATCATCGAAACATACTTTCTATCCGTAGGTTTCGAGACCATATGCGTTGGCCTGAGTTCCGGCGTCGAAAAAGGCAGGTGGTCGCACCGGTCATTCAAATTCAACCTGTACCAATACGCTCGTTTACGAACCCTCAGTGCGTCAGCACTCAATCGCACGCGGTCCTGAGTGGCGACAAACTGATCAAAATCAGTGCTTGCAATACCAGATCATGCATCTCATCATGCGACTAGCGCAAAATATATGAGTGAGGTACAGTTTAATGGGTAGCACTGGTTCAGGAAGCTTTTCGGACTATCCCGGCTCGCGTCCGAAGGATGGCGGCGACGGTGCTGGTGGAGGCACCAGTGGTGAAGATCGGTGCGCGCGAGCATTTGCCTGTGCGCTTGAAGAAATTGAACTCTGCGACTACTTCGCTGCCAACAATAATGTACCTCCGGTTGGTTCAGAATTATCCATCGAGCGGCGCGGACGGCTGGTCGCCGTTGATTCAAGTGGCCTAACCGTCGGTGCGTTGCCGACTCGCTTTAATTATCTAGCCGATTGCTTGGGCGCTGGGTTTTCGTATGCGGGCCGGATCACAGCGTCCGTATCAACGCCGGTCGCCTCGGTTAACGCGGACTTTGCACCAAGCGCACCATGAGCCGCGATCACGAGCTTCTGCTGGTCGGCGAGGTCTACGTAGATTTCACCCTCCCGAGCGCGAACGCGGGTGCGAAACTGCGACTGGGCGGTATAGTCCACGCTGCGCGTGGGCTGTGGGCCGTCGGTGCTAACTATGCTGTAGCCGCCATCTGCCCGTCCTATCTTATTGACGACGTACGCACTTTTCTTGGGCACCACGGATGCAGCGAAGTCATCTGGTTAGCAGACGTCAAGGGCGCACCCAACGTCATGGCGATAGGTGATCCGACAGAACTAGCCGATCAAGCCTATCAGAACATCTTGAGGGAAATAAAAACTGTCGAATACCTAGACGGTGCCGCAACTCTCAAAGAGTTTAATACCTGCCTGATATTTCCCGGTCACTTCGATCTAGCAACACTGAGGAGCTGCCTTGCCGACGATGTGCAGGTAAGCTTCGATATAGCTTATGACGTTCCCGATCTTGGGCCTCTGGAAGCCTTTAAAGGGAACTTGACTGCTATCATCACGTCCACATCGTCCCCTCTATTTCTGAAGGAGGCATCGAAAGATTTAGCTGGTTTGCTGGATGGTCTGAAAGGTCTAGCGCCCAAAGCGGTTGTGTTGAAAGAAAATCGCGGCGGAAGTCGCGTGTTCGATCTACTTCTAGGCCAAACCGATGAGGTTCCGGCGTTACTCGGCGACACGGTTAATTCGGTGGGCGTTGGTGATGTATATTCGGCTGTGTTCGTCTCGAAGCTCGGCGCGGGTGTCTTTGATGCTGCATGGAAGGGGGCGCGCGCCGCTACCTGCTATGCGCAGACAACCTATCCGGATGACTTCAAGCGCGATGTGCAGCGCAGTCTTGCAATCTCAGTCGCCGACATGCGCTCTCTTGGTGGGATAGTTCTGCCATGGCACGCTCGTCAAGAATTCCAAATATACTTCGCTGCGCCTGATTTCTCATATGTCGAGCGACGACACATTGATGAAGCGCTTGGCGCGCTCACCTATCACAATTTCCGCATCCGCCGTCCAGTGCTGGAAAACGGGGAACTGAATCCGCTAAGCGCTATGCACGAATTGCGCTCGGCCTATCTGAACGATGTAGCTATGTTGGCAGACTGCGATCTGGTCTTTGCACTGCCTTACGAGCGCGACCCCGGCACGCTCGTAGAAATCGGTCTGGCACTGGCCGCAAAAAAACCCGTCATCACATACGATCCTCGCCGTGAGAACGCCAACACCATGGTTATGGCAGGTAGTGCGGTTTACTCTGAAAATCTCAACATCTGCCTAAACGGTGTTTTTGAAGCTATGTCGAAACTGCGAGGTGAGCGACCGTGAAGCGTGCGCTAGTTATGGTCTCGGGCGGCCTCGATTCAACCACTGTCTGTTATCTGCTCGCGGATCAGGGTGTCGAAGTCCAACCAGTATTTTTCGATTACGGCCAGCACTGCGCCGAAACCGAATGGGCGAAGGTCAACGAAGTGCTCCCCGATACTGTGTTGCGACCAGAGCGCTTGAATATCTCAGACATTTTCCGAGGCTCGTCTTCGCGAATGATCACGGAAGCGGACCTGTGGCACGATCCGGTCTCGGATGACGATCTGTACATACCATATAGGACGATGTTGTTTTTTGCCGTAGCGGCTGCCCGCGCTCAGACACTTCAGATCTTTAGCGTGTATTCAGGCTTCATCAACAGCAATCACGCAAAAGAAATCGATTGCAGTGCAGCCTACATGAACGGCCTAGACGAGCTATCCAAAGGCGTCGGTGCTGTGCGTTTTCACTTACCGTTCCGGGATAAAACCAAAGCTGATGTCGTGCGACAGGCACTTGTACTTAAGGTGCCGATTGGCCGAACCTTCTCCTGTCAGGCGTCAAGTACGTTTCCTTGCGGCGCCTGTCCAAACTGCGTAGAGAGGCTGAAGGCCTTGGCCGAAGCAGGAATCACTTGAGCGGGGGAGGGGCATGCAACCAATGCACAACTATTCGGACGCTTTGTGTGCCGCACGGTGTGTCGCAGATCGCGTTGTCAGCGAGAACTTGCTGGAGCGCCACGCGACTTTTCGGCCCATCTACCATCACATGGGTGCCGTCTTGGCTGACTCTGTCCTTCAGGCCGGGCTGAACTACACTAAAGTGGTTAAACCGCGAATCGAATCGATTCTGAAGACGTTTCCCCATGCGGCGACGATTAACGTTCTAATTGATGTAATCGCGATCGAAGGCAGCCCGAAATTCTTACAATGGGAGCACTTCGAAAAGGTTTCGCGCTTTGATGGCTTGGTCGCCTTTGTCGCCGATGCGCAAATCGAAAGCACGGATGACTTGGGTGCAGCCCTTCGCGACGATGGCTTCAGAGCCGATATCCGACAGGTGAAAGGGGTTGGCCCGAAGACCGTGGACTACATGGCGTGTCTCGTGGGAGTCGATTGCATTGCAGTAGACCGCCACATCAAAGGATTCGCGGAATCTGCGGGTCTCGAAAATGACGGTTATGATTACTTGCGGGATGTTTTCAGCTACGCTGCAGACCTACTAAGCATCTCACGGCGAGAATTTGATGCCCAGATTTGGCATTATCAGTCGATGAAAACAAGAAAACAACTGCAGTTTGACATCTGATTGCTCTAACCGAATTCGGGTGTGGGGCACGTAGGCAAGTTGATATCGGCGTGGCAGGCAGCGCAGGGTTTCATATCAGGTTGCTGTAATTCCACACGGTAAAAGCGCGTGTATCAGTAAACCGATTGTTGCGGTTGCATCTGCGGGTGGCGGCTGCGCGGATTGAGAGGCCCACCCCGCCCTACCTCCTTTGGGACCCCCGGGGCCGCTCATGCGGGCACCCTAGGCTGCGTCGGCATCCTTGAGGATGCGATAGACAGAAGCTCTGCCAATACCCAACAGCGTGGCGATTTCATCAGGCTTGAACCCCCGCGCGCGATACCGCAAAACGTCCGCAGACTTGGCCCGTGCCGTTGGCGCACGCCCCTTATACCGGCCCTCTGCCTTGGCCTTCAAAATGCCATAGGCTCGGCGCTCGGCGAGCCGGTCGCGCTCGAACTGGGCAAAAGCACCCATGCACCGGACAAGCAACATCTGGGTAGGGTCTTTAGGGTCCAGCGGTTTCTCCGACAGGTCAGGCAGAAGCCAAATGACGTGCTTGTTTACGGGGTTGGTGATGGCGGCGTCAGCCGCTGACAGGTCTCGGAATGCACGGTCCAGCTTACTAGCGACAATGCAAACAGGCCTTGTTTCGTTGGCGATCTGGTTCGCTTCGCGCAGCATTCCTTCGAAGATCGGACGCTCATGGCGGGTGCTTGCCTCCTCATAGAAGAAGCGGGTGCACCCCCGCGCTTTCAAGGTAGCGATCTGATCATCCCAGCCCGCCGCCTGTTCGGTCTTACTGACGCTGACGCGTACGTAACCCCACTTCTCCATGTCCATCACCCCCGATTCTCACAAGCTTCTAGAGGCATTGATAATGTCTCACTGAGATAAGAGTCAATACCATGTGAGACGGATTCCGGGATGGATTCTCAATATCTTTGGGGACGTCCCTAGTGAGACTGGCGGGCGCGTGGTGGGGTGTGTTTCAAGGTGCCGGTGCCGGTGGTGGATAACGGCGAAGTATAGGCAGTGGAGTAGCGCGAGAGGCGGGCTGTGTCAGTCTGACTGAGAGGCGCTGACTGTCAATCGGGGTGTGGATGCCCAGCGGGTGGAGTCGGGTGTGGTGATGGGCCTGCAGCAGTTCTGTGGACGCCCGCGCCAGTCCTTCGAAATGGGTGCGAGTTTTCGCGCCAGTGGAAAAATGAGTGCGTGTCAGTCAGCGCGCGTTAGCGCGGGTGCTGGTAAATAAATGGGGAAATGTCAAAAGTGGCTTGCAGTGGTCTCGATTTCGGTTGGGCAGATCGTAGCATTTTGCAACAGAATGAGCCGAGTTCACACGCGACCGGTCGGGGGGCGCTGTGCGGGGTTTTGGCGGTGGGAGGGGATACACGCTGTCACCCCTCAGACCGGCTGACGCCGGGCATCACCCAGCCAGCAAGCGTGGAGTGCGCTCTATTTGTCCGTCCCAGCGAAATGGACAAATAGAAGACAAATAGAAGGCCCAACAAAACAAGGCCGTTTTGCTCTATTTGTCTATTTGTACTATTTGTCTAATAGATATAGGGCTTCTCCCTTTCGCCATCATCACGAACCTCACGGAAGCCCCGCCGGACCCCACCGCTTACGACACCACGCCATGACGGTCAGCCGGGTGGGGCTATGTAAAACGGCGGGACAAACGAGACAAATGGACGAATAGAAGGTAAGTTACTGATATTTAACGACTTCTATTTGTCTATCTAGTTGTCCACCGCACGGCCATGTAGACAAATAGCGCGAGGCCTGCGTTAGCAGGCCCCGTCCTTCCCATCCCCGTCCTCATCGATGCCATGGATAAAATCGCCCCGGACGCGAATGTTCTTGTTGCCGCTACCTTCGCTCGGAACGTGGTCGTGCCACCACTGATCCTGTTGGCCCTTCTTGCGTTTGATAAGTGCCTCAATCTTCGCGAGTCTGTCGGCAACGGATTTCGCATCATCGAGGATGCCCAACCCCTTTCCCAATCGATCCAAAGGTAGGACGTAGGTTCTTGCCCTCATTTCTGCTTCAGAGCCGAGGGCGCGCATCTTCTGCGTAAGCTCTTTGTCAGGCCTGCCGTTTGGGGCGAAGTGCCCGAAGTACCCGAAGATTTCCTGCCGGTTGAACTCTCTATCGTCGTGCACCGAAACAATAGAGCCGGTTTGGATACCGCGAATGACCGCGCGTCGGATGTTGTCAACAACTTGCCGGTCGGTGTCGAGGTGACCCGTACGCGCTGATAGCGTGTCCGCCAGAAGGCCGCGCATCATCTCTCTGACGGGCACCTGCATCCCGAAGATACCGGCCTCCTGCGCAATTTCGCCTGCGACGGCGAAGATGGCAGCAGCCCGAACAACACGGGTGCCCGCCCCCTTGGAGAGATTCGACCACTCGGCTTCAACCTCGCTGACGCGAGCCTTGACCGCATCCCTGCCTAGCTGTGCCAACTTCTCAGCGAACACCGGCCCAGAGACCCCGTAGACGCCCGAGTCCTCATAATTCGCAAGCGCCCGGATAGCTGCCAGTTCCTCGCTTGCCGGGTCAAGGATCGCAGCGGCGTCATAGTTGACCGAAAACACACGCGCCACGGCCCCGGTCTTCACATCCGCATCTTCTGCCGCCATCCGGTTTACAAAGCCGACTTCCGCAGAGGTCACGATGCAGGTGCGCCAAGTCAGGGTAGCGCGGTTAGCACCATCGGCGGTGGCCCGGCTTCGCCCCGAACCGTCCGCCCATTGCAGAATGAGCCGCTGTTTTTCCTCGGCTGTGATTTTGGCAGCCCCTTCCTCATCAAGCGCCAAGACAGAACCGTTCGCGCGAACCGCGTTGTTTTCAGCGGCGTTAGCCGTGGTGTCAGCGGGTTGGAGCAAGCCCTCCGCCGTGGGGATAGACCAGTGTGCTGTCCCGGCCTTGGCTGCCGACGACTTTCCACGGGTGGACGCCCCCTCATGTGCCAGTACAAGTGATACCTCGTTGCCGATGTAATCCACCACACAGCCCACCAGCCCGGCCAGATATCCCGGCAGGAGATACCGACCGTTGATGCCTGTCAGGGCGGTCGTGGCAAAAGCGTGGTGCTGAGCAAGGGTCCCCTGCGTCCTAGTGCTTACGCGAAGCTTGGGATTGAGGATGAAACGCTTGCCGCCCGCGTTCACGATGGCACCGGTTGGCGCTATGTACACGTCGCCATGCCACCCAGCCTTGTTAATCAAGACAGCTTCGTTCGAGGTGTTAACGGAGCGAAACAGTCGAATAAGCGCGGCAGTGTCCGCCATCGCGTCCAACTCCAATCCTTCATCGGCGAGACGCCCCAAGAATGTGCCGGACTCCTTGAAAGTGTCACCGATGCTGTAAACCGACTCTACGATGCCACCTTCTGCCGACCGATGCTGATATCGAATCGTCACGTCGGTAGAACGCCCATTGGCGGTTTCCCCGAACGCGAAGAACGGCACCTCAAAGGCGCGACACATCCGCCTCCACCCAGATTCAGGGTCGTTTGACTGTGCTTCAAACCAGCCATTCCTATACCGGGCAAAGGTCGGCAGCCATTGCGCGTTCTCAGCCGCTTGCTCCACGGTCATGGGCGTAGCATCCGGAAGCGGGACATAATCAGGGCGCCTGGCATTTTTCCGCTTTTCGGCTTCGGCTTCGCGTTCGGCCTGTGCCACACCGGCGGCAGCTTCTTTCCAGAGGGTGGTTACTTCTGTCTTGTTGAAGCCGGACTCAGATACCGCGTCTCGGATCGCATCGGCCCTGTCAGCTTTGCTAGCCTCGTCGCGGATCATCTTGCGGAAACGTTTCTGCAACGTTGAGGCGGAAACTTTTCCACCATCGGGTGTTTCGATCACCTCTGAGTCGTCTTCGTCTGCCCCATCCTCAGCAGGCAGGATGAACTCGTCGTCGAACAGTACCTCTTCAGGAAACCAGCCTTGACGTAGCGCTTCCTCAAGAAACTGCAGCTTGTGCCGCCCCTGACAGGCGTCGTGGTGACAGAACCACGTCCAGTAGCCGCGTTGACTGTCGAGGGCGTTTACCGCCATCGTGGCGAAACCGCCCTCTTTGGAATGCTCCGCCTCGAACGGGCATTCTACATGTACATGCCCCTGAGCCTCGCCACCCGCAATCCGGACACGATCCGGGCAGTAGGTCTCCAGAACTTCTGCCAGCAGGAAGCGCTCCTTGGCCCGGCTATGCCACTCGTTCAGAGACTTACCAGAGGGTGTGTACGCCATAGGGGGCTTGTCGCCCGCGTCTGCAATACCGCTGGCGGCTTCGAACGGGTTCAGCTTGCCGCGTTTACTGGTGTACAGCGACTTCTTGTAGGGTTCGATTTCGGCAAAGGTGAGCGCACGTCCTCGCACGATAGCTGCATAGTAGTCATCCGCGTCCGCTGCATGGCGGGCGGTGTAGAAGAGGCGCGAGGGGTCCGTACAGGACGTGTCGAAGTGCACGCCCAGAAGATTCACTGCCAGACCGGTGACCGTGTCTTCCCAGATCGCCAGCGCATCATCATGCCGCTCTGCCAGATCAACAATCTTGACAGCTTCAGCCAGAGGGAAAATCAGGCGGAACTTTTCGAGCGGCGGCGTCGATAGCTCGATCACCACCCCCTCCTTGACCTGTTTCTTCGGGTCGACGATCTCCACCTGAGCGATGAAGTTTTCCTCGTAGCGGTTCTTGTCGAAATCCCGCAAGTACTGGCGTACTTCTTCGATAGATGGATCGCCCTTGATACCAAGCTTCCGCAGAACATCATCACGCTTCAGATGAAGGCCGCGCTTGCCGTGATTAAAAGATGTATAGGCGAGCGCACACAGGCCGAGAGACTCAACCTTCGCCAGAACCTTGTCGAGGCTGGCTCCGGAGTCAATATCGAGGCCGATGGCAAACATATTCTCCATCGCCTTGGCCTTGCGGGCCTTTCCAATGGACGAGCCTAGGACGATACAGACACCTTCCTTGTGCTTTCCGACAGGGTGGCGAGAGAAACCCCACGCAGGGGTGTTCTTCGTTGCGGCCTGCCCCAGAATCCAGTGCGCCCACAGCATCTTGGTCTGTGTCCACTCACCGTCCTGCGTGTTGCGGCGGTCGCGCGCGCCCCACATCTCACCATTCAGGAGGGTAGCCTCTTGTGCAAGCAACGCGTCGAACTCGGGGGAGTCTTCCCCCCAGAATTCAGCGTCGTTTACCGACGTCGGTTCGTCCACTTTCGCGGGTTCGTCGGTCGCCGGGCTTAGCCTGCTAACGCAGGCTTCCTCTACATCGCTCGGCACCGTTTCCGATGATACCTCTGGCTCGGTGCTCTGGACGCGCGCCGTGTCACCGTTCAACGCCTCAGTCGAGGGCAGATCGCCGATAATGGTTGCATCTTTTTGGCGGCGGGTCGGGAACTCAACCACATTCCAGTCGGAGACGTAGTGGCGGCGCAAGTATCTGAATCGCTCAGGCCAAGTGCCAGCGGCCTTGACGAAGGGGTCTTCGATGACCTCCGATTCAGGGGCAATGTTTTTTTCGAAGGTCATCGCTACTCTCTTTCTCTGTTCAGGACGCCAACAAGGCGCGGATTCTGTCGGTGGTGGTGATCATGTCGGCGCGCACACCGTCGTCCATGAGGCGGAGCGCCTTGTCGGCGAGGGTCGCCGTCAGACGGATCAGCGCGGCCTCAGTCTCGAAGGCGCGGTCGGGATGGGCGGGAAATTTGGTGACGTTCATTTCTGGGTTGCCTCTCTTGTGGATTTGGTGGGTGCAGCGGGCCTAGCCCCCTCGGCGCGTTTTGGTCAAGGGGAATCTCGGACGGTAAGTCTCTGACTATTATAGGAAAATGAGCTTCAAGCGTAGTTTTCAGCTAACATGGCTGTCACGAGATTGTCATGTGCTAAAACTTTGCGTGACAGTTCCGCCGGTTAACCGAATCCGTCCCGCCACGGGTTCGAAGGCGGCAAAAATGTCACACTCCCTGAGGAAATGCGGGCTGCAATCTCGGCAGCGTGCGGTGTTCGGCGCGACGCGCAGAACGTTCCTCACGTTCCCGGCGGGCTTGAACGAACTGGTGAGGTTGATGCTGGGCCATCAGTCCAGCCCCAACTCGCGCTGTAGGGAGCCGTCAACGTCCACGGCCTTGAGCCGCTCCTTGAACGCTCTGGGGTTGTCGATCTTGACGATGTTGCTCCAAGTTGCGCACGGCGGTCGTTTGAACCACTCGCGCCCGGACCAAGGTTTGAAGCCGCATTTCCGAAGAACCTTTTGCGTCAGCCTTTCGCCGATCTGAATTTGAAGCTGCTCGACCGTGTCGGCCTCGATCCACCATTCAACACGGTCGCCCGGAACCAGCCCGGAAAAAAGGAGCGCCAGCTCCTTGACCACTTCCTTTTCCAAGAACTCGGGGGCCAGAACCCGTTCGAGTCCCTGACCGGGCAGGTACTTGAACTCGCGCATTTCTTCGCGCGTCAACTTGCGCATACCTTTGTCGGTCATCTTGTATGAGCCGTCCGAATAACCGTTCCGGTAGGTGTGACCTAGCACGCGTTTTTTATTCGGGTCATATATCCGCATTGCATGCGCGGTGAATTTGGATAGTCCTTGATTCTTCATGTTCGTGTCTCGTTTGATGATGATGATGTGGTTAGTTAGGTGGCACGCCTGTGGTCGGAGATACACGCACAGGCGCACTCAGCGCTGCCGGGGGTGGCAGCGCCTCAGGACGGGTGGTAATCCCCGCCTGATTTCGTAGGACCGCTAACGCGGCCCTGTATTATCGATATTTGCTGGTCGCCTCATCGTGCGCCCGATGGGCACGACTGCGCGCGCGCGCGTCTGCGTCAGGCTGACCACCGCCACACTGCATCAACGACAGGAGCATGTTAAACTGCGCCCCTGACAGAACGTTGTTCCAAATTGTCACCCTCGTTCCATCGGCCCTTGCCGATGACACGCAGGCCGACAGAGGGCCTGTAGCTTTGATGCGGGCGGCAATTTCACGCAAGTTCATGTTGCACCGCGTCGAAGTAAACGCCCGGTAGAACGGACTCGGCTATCGCCGTGACCTCCCGAACAAATTCTGCCAGTGACTCAGCACGTTCGCGACTCTTCTCAGCTTCGCGCATGCGTGCATACCAAAACTCACGCCTTTCCTCATCTATGATTTCGGCCACGTTTCTGAGAGAGACTCCGGCGGCAGTTTGAATCGCCTCCCTCAATTTCTGGTCTTGTCGGGCGTAGCTCAAAATGTGTTCATCGAGAGGACGCCCATGCTTTTCGGCAGACATAGCGGCTCTGGCAGTAAGCAGGCAGCAAGCGCCGGGGCTATTAAGGACGCTGTGGCGTAGGTCTGAATTTTTCATTTTAGAAAGCCCATCTCGCGCGCCATCGATATACGCACGGCGGGGGACGAGATGCTCCTCAGAATGCGGATGGCTACGGCCTCCTCCTCCACTGACATCGTCGGGGGCGCAGTGCGGGCCGTCTGAGCCTTGCGTTCCGCGTCGATCTCCCTTGCAAGCGTCATTCTGGCGCTCCGAGACATTCTACTCAGGTCTGCATGCAGTGCTTTGTCACCCTTTTCAATCAAAGTCGCGACCTCCCGGCGGCGAAGTTGTTCAGCGACATCTGGCAAGCGCTTTGCAGCGTCAAGAACGCTTTGGTCAAGAGGCTCTTCGCCAAAAACAGCGAGCTTGACGCTAGGCAGGCCTTTCAAGGCCTCACGGTCGTTTTCGCTGAGGGTCAATCCTTCAGCGGCAAGAGTCGCTGATACATGGCCTGTAACCGCGTCGAATCTGGCGAGAAAACGGGCATTATCGCCAATGGCTGTGTTGAACGATTCAATTGTCATTTGTCTTATCCATGTTTTGTGCGGAACCGCACGTGTTCATAGTCTGCTAGCGTGGGTTCGGAGGGGGCGGGGTCGTTACATGGCTCAATCAAGCGTCGAACGTGAGACGTTTTTATCTTGAAGGCGGTGGCGATAATTGCCGTGAGTGCGGTTTCAGAATCCAGAATTTCTGCAATACCGGAGTCGGTTCCACGCGCGCGTCGGTGGATGGCGGAACAGCATTTTGCCGATGACAGGGCCATGCGTCGGAGGGCGGGGAGATTGCTCATACATATTCGCCGTCTTCGGCCCCCAGATATTCCGAGGTCAGTGGAGAGCTACTGTGGATCATCGCAAAACGGCGCGCCCATTCTGTAAAGCTGCTTCCTGTCTCAAGGGCTGAAGCGTCGGCTGTGAGGATATACCGGAGTGCGCCGGGGTCCCGGATAACCAAGATTCTAAGGCGCTCCGCATCTGTCATCATGGCACTGGAACGCATCGCCTTTCCCAGCGCGTAAAAAAACGAGCGACGTACTTGCGATAGCCGTTCAGCCCCACCATCTACATAGTTGGAAATGAATTTCTCCAAGGCTTCTGTGGCGGGTATAGCCTCATCCCCACCAACGAAAAAATGGCCGTCGTCTTGCGCCAATTCTGCGAGCTTTCGATATGCCCCGGCGTATTTACCCTTTGTTCGGCCCAACGTCGCAAGGACGTCCGGTAGTGGATACCACTTGATTCCCCGCACCGTCTTTGACGGCGTGTTTTTCAGGTGCAAGTGCACGACACGAGGGCCTAGCCCGGTGGCCAATTGGTAATCGTACTGTCTAATGCGCAAAGGCATTGTTCACACTTTCGGTTATTCGTTTCTTTATGCTTGTATCTATCTCAAATTTGTGCTGGCGAGTCCATCTTTTGACCGAATCGGTCACGCTTTTTTTCTGAACGCGCCGGGCACCTGCACAAAGGCAAGATGGAACTGAGCAACAGAAAAGGCCCCTAACGGGGCCTGTAACTATCTGATTTTTTGATGAATAATCGGCGCAAGGGACAGCGCCTTTATGGCTTGCCGTGCCGGTGTCGTGGTCGATTCCTTGGCGGTCTGATAGCGCGAATCAGTCCGGAAATTTTTTGTGCACGGTGGTAAGTGGTGCACGCTGTAGGGGCGATGACAGGACGGCACCGGAGCACAGGGCGTCACCGCACCCTGTTCCAGCCTCTACCAGTACTCGATTGAATCGAGCGCCTTACGGATTAGCTCTAACCCTTCGTCGGTGTCACCCGTGAGGGTGAGATAGTGCGCCAAGGCCCCCTTCGTACGGTGTCCGATGATGTCGCGTATGACGTCGTACGTCACCGGAATCCCCTGTGTTTTGAAGACCATTTGCAGCTTGCGCACCATGGTATCCTTGAGGCTGTATAGGGTCTGCTTTTCGTCTGTGATACCGGCGGCGGTTCGGACCTCGGCGAAGTACTTTCGCAGGCTTTTGCTGAGTGCTTCCGGGGCTGAGGCTTTGCCGCGTGGCGCTCCCTTATATGTCTCAGCCGCAGCGGCCTCTAGCTCGCGCTGGAAGCCCCCTGCGGCGAGGAACGCGGGTAGGTCCGCCAGATGCTTGGAGAGGGGCAGGGTGCGCCTCTGGTGCGTCTTTGTGTACTTGATTTGGATCGTGTCGCCGACGATTGACTGACTGGTCAGGTGCCACACTTCAACCGGACGCAATCCCGTGTACAACATTACTCGAACTGCCATGAGGAACGCTTGCCGCCGGGACGGCGTCAGCCGTGTTTGGGCGTCCGGCCCCCATGCGCGCTGCATCTCGCGCCAAAGGTCTTTCATCTGCACGTCGGTGAAGCTCTTCCATCGCGTGTTCTGAATATCATCCTTGATCTTGCGAAGTTTCACGCGTGGGAACTGAATATCCCTGTACTCTTTCCAGCGGTCGGGGGCGGCGTTCCAGACCATGCGAAGGGCCGCGATGTACTGGTTAATTGTAGCTTCTTTCACAGGAGCGTTGTCTGCATCCCCGGTTCGCAGATAGTCCCGATACTGGATGATGGTTTCGTGGTCATAATCCCACAGGGGCTTGTTGCCCGCGAATTTTTTGAACCGGTTCACCTTACGTCGGATTCCGTCCGCCGTTCCTTTCCGGTGACCTTGGTCGCGGGAATAGGGTTCGAGAAGCTGAGACAGGCGCAGGGGGTGCTTTGTGTCTTTCGGCGCGATTTCTTTTTCCCGCGACTCCACCGCCGTCCGCATTGCATCGAACATGAACCCGTCAGCGCCGGTAGGCCGCGCGGTGGTGACAGCAACGCCGGACTCCGGGGTGATCGCGCCGACAAGAAGCTCTCCGGACATTGAAACCTGCACGGGGGCACTCAGACTGGTAGCCTGACCTTCGCCCCCGTATGCGAGGGCTGTGAACAGGGACAGCGTGTCGCGCTCTTGCTCAAGGGGCAGGGCGCTTGCGGCATCTAATACCGTGGCAGTTTGCTTCCAGCGATCCGCCGGGTCGGTTGCTGACAGCTTGACGGCGGCTTTCAACACCGCCCCTTCGTCCGCAATCGCCTTCAACTCAGCCGGGGTCAAAGGGTCCGCCGGAACAGGAAGAATCGAGTCATAGTATTCGGTCAACTCGCGAGCGCGCCGCGCCATCTCGGCGGGGTCGGTCCCGAGTGAGTGTTCCCAGACGCGCGACGGCGGTATGATGGGGCGGATGTCGGCAGGGCCGGGCTTTGTAGACAGGAAAGCGGGTACAGGTCCCAACGCGGTGATGCTTTCGGTGACCCCCTTGGGTACGCGTCTCTTGAACAGGTAGATGCCCCGTGCGGTCTTGGTGACGTATCGTGGTAAGTCTTTGTTCTTGGACCTTCGCTTGTCTGTTTTCTTCGCCATGTGGGGCCTTTGTGGGTGATTTGGGTGTGACTCTTCTCCGTTTTGTGTGTGACTCTTGGGGTTGAAAGGCAAGAGAAAAGTGTATGTTATCAACAAAATAAGGGATTCAGGCCCTTGGTGCGCAAATCAAATCCGTTATCGCCCACCATTTCCTTACCGTCAGATGCCGCTCTCGCCATTCTTGCCGTGGTCTTCAGGGCGAAGCCCTTTTTACGCATTAAGCCCTTCCTGTCGGCGCGATGGCGGGTAAGCTGTGTGCCGGAACAGACTCACGACCCAGACAGGAAAGCCCATGCTGCCGGAATACGCCCACCACCTTCTGCTTGTGTTTGCCGCCTACCTGATCGTGATCGCCAGCCCCGGGCCCAGCACGATGGCGATCATGGGTGTTGCCATGAAGCAGGGGCGCGCGCGGGCGATTGCTCTTGCGCTGGGGGTGGTGACGGGCAGCATGTTCTGGGCATTTCTGGCCGCGACCGGCATTTCCACCATTCTGACCGCCGATGCCGGTGCGCTCTTGGTCATCAAGATCGCCGGGGGTCTTTATCTGCTTTATCTCGCATGGAAATCTGCCAGAGCGGCGCTGGCGAGCGATGCCGCGCAGATGAAGGTTATTCCCTTTGCCAGCAAGGCCACGCTTTATCGCCGGGGGGTGTTGCTGCATCTGTCCAACCCGAAAGCCGTTCTCGGCTGGCTCGCCATCATGTCGCTGGGTCTGCAACCGGACGGGCCGCCCTATACGCTGCATGCCATCATCGCGGGCTGTGCGGTTCTGGGGCTGATGGTCAATGTGGGTTATGCGCTGGTCTTCTCGACAGCGGTGATGGGCCGGGCCTATCAGAAATCCCGCCGCTGGATTGAGGGGGCGCTTGCTGCATTCTTCGGCTATGCCGGTTTCCGCCTGCTGCTGCTGAAGCCGTAAGGCGGCATGACCCGCCCCGCGCTTCATCCCGCAAGCGAGGCGGATGCTGACAGCCTTGCCGATCTGCGCCTCAAAGCGATGCGGCCCAGCCTTGAAGCCGCCGGGCGGTTTGACCCCGAGCGGGCGCGGCGGCGCTTTCTGGACAGTTTCACCGCAGCCGATACGCAGAACATCCGGCTGGGCAGCAGTATCGCCGGGTTCCTTGTGCTGCGCGTGCGGGCGGATCATCTTTATCTTGACCACCTCTATATCGCCGCGCCCTTTCAGCGGCGCGGGATCGGGCGGCAGCTGGTTGAGGCGCTCAAAGAGCAGGCCGGGGCGCAGGGCCTGCCGCTGCGCCTGACGGCGCTGAAGGGCAGCGCGGCGAATGCGTTTTACCTGTCCTGCGGTTTCCGGCTTATGTCAGCCGATGCGCTGGACAATTTCTATCAATGGCAGGCGGATTGAGCGCTTCCGCCCGGCCACGCATCTTTGCGCTTGCCGCCGCCCGTGGCTGCGATAGCTTGGCGCAAACTGGCGAGGGAGGGTCTGATGATCACGCTTTATGGATGTCTGCGGTCGCGCGCGTCGCGGCCCTGGTGGCTGCTGACCGAGGCCGGGGTTGAATTCACGCATGAGCCGGTCATGCAGGCCTACCGGCTGCCTGACCCTGCTGCGGCGGACGCGCCCTTCAACACCGCCTCGCCCGCCTTTCTGACGATCAACCCGCAGGGACAGATTCCGGCGCTGGAGGATGACGGGCTGGTATTGACCGAGTCGCTGGCGATGACCCTGTATCTGGCGCGCAAATACGGCGGCGATCTGGGGCCGCGCGATCTGGCCGAGGAAGGGGAGGTGCTGCAATGGGCCTTCCTTGCCGGCACCGCTGTTGAGGCCCCGGCGCTGGATATTCTGTTCACCTATGTGCGCGGCGAGGCCGACAGTGAAGGTGGCAAGGGCAAGATCGCTGCATCCGTCACCGCGCTCGCCCGCCCGCTTGCGCGGATCGAAGCGCATCTGAAGGGTCGTGACTGGCTGGTCGGCGGGCGCTTCACCGTGGCCGATCTCGCGCTGGCGGAATGCCTGCGTTATGCCCAGCCCCATCCGCCCGCGCTGGCGCCGTTTGAAGCGGTCAGCGACTGGCTGGCGCGGTGTCAGGCGCGCCCGGCGTTTCAGGCGATGGTGCAGGCGCGCTCCGCGGAACCGGCCTGAGCGGGAAACATCTTTACAAAACCGGAAATGTGGTTATATTGGCGCCATGACACAGAGTGACCCGCAATTCTCGGCCACAGTGACAGCGCTTGCCGCGCTGGGGCATGATGCCCGCCTGTCGATCTTCCGCCTGCTTGTGCGGGCGGGGGAGGAGGGGTTGATTGTGGGCGAGATCGGCGCGCATCTGGGGCTGGCCCCGTCCACGCTGGCGCATCATCTCAATGCGCTGGTCGGGGCCGGGCTGGTTGTGCAGGAAAAGCGTGGGCGCGAGGTGATCAACCGTGCCGATTTCGCGGCAATGCGCCGCATGATCGGCTATCTGAGTGAGGAATGCTGCATGGGTGTGGCGCCCGTGGCTGAGCAGGCAGGCGCGCGCGCGGGCTGAGGCTGGGCGCGGGCTGAGAGGTTGGTGACAAAGGGCCCCGGGGCTGACGATGGCGGCATTTTTTTGGCGAAAAGAAACTATAAAACCGGAGATATGGATATGGTGGAGCTTTCTTCAACACCCCCGCAACCGGCAGGCGTGGTGCTTGCGGGCCTCTGGCGGCGAGGCAGGGTCTGGCTGGCCTCGGCGCTGGTACTGGCGGTGCTGGCGCTGTTTGATGCGGGACAGGCCGGGCGCTCAGCGGGGTTCGTGGTTTCGGCGCTGGGGTCGATCGCGCCGTTCCTGCTGCTGTCGATCCTCTTTGCGGGCTGGGCGGGGGCCACGGGGGCCGATGCGCTGATTGCGCGGGCCTTCACCGGCGCGCCTGCCATGATGATTCTCTTCGGGGCGCTGGCGGGGGCCTTGTCGCCCTTCTGCTCCTGCGGGGTGATCCCGCTGATCGCGGCGCTTCTGGCGGTGGGCGTGCCGCTGGCGCCGGTCATGGCCTTCTGGCTGGCCTCACCGATCATGGACCCGTCGATGTTTCTGCTGACGGCCGGTGTGCTGGGGCTGGAATTTGCCGTGGCCAAAACGCTGGCCGCCATCGCGCTGGGCCTGATCGGCGGCTGGGTGGTATATCTGACGGTGCGCGCGGGCGGGCTGGCAGAGCCGCTGCGCGCGGGCGTGGGCAATGGTGGCTGCGGCGGTGCGAAGGTGCGCGCGCCCAAACCCGTCGTCTGGCGCTTCTGGCAGGACGGCGCGCGGCTGCAGAAATTCCGCCGCGATTCGCTCACCATCGCGCTCTTCCTGCTGCAATGGCTGGTGCTGGCCTTCCTGCTGGAAAGCCTGATGCTGCGCTACATCCCCGCTGAAACCGTGGCTTCCGTGCTGGGCGGCGAGGGCCTGCTGCCGATCCTGACGGCCACGCTTGTCGGTGTTCCGGCCTATCTGAACGGCTATGCGGCCTTGCCGCTGGTTGGCGGGCTGATGGGGCAGGGCATGGCGCCGGGGGCAGGTATGGCCTTTCTGATCGCGGGTGGGGTTACCTCGGTCCCGGCGGCGATTGCGGTCTGGGCGCTGGTCAAGCCACGGGTCTTCGCGCTCTATGTTGCGCTGTCGCTGGGCGGGGCTTTCACGCTGGGGCTGGCATTTCAGCTCTGGCAGACCCTCTGACGCACGCTCGGACGGTGCACCGGGCGCGTTTTTCGCCGCAATGCGGCTTCACAGACGCGCCCGGTCAGGCTATGGGGTCAGGCTAAGGGCATCGCCAGGTATTCAGACCCGGTATTCAGACAGGAGGCGCGCATGAAAGCGGCTGTCATCACCTTTCCCGGTTCCAACTGCGACCGCGATCTTGCCGTGGCCTTTGAGGCCGCAGGCGCGCAGGTCACCCGCGTCTGGCACAAGGACGCCGAGCTGCCTGCGGGCACCGATGTGGTGGGCCTGCCCGGCGGGTTCTCGTTCGGCGATTATCTGCGCTGCGGGGCGATTGCCGCGCGCTCACCCATTGCGAAAGCCGTGGTGCGCTTTGCCGAGGGTGGCGGTCATGTTCTGGGTATCTGCAACGGCTTTCAGGTGTTGGTGGAAACCGGCCTGCTGCCCGGCGCGCTGATGCGCAACGGCGGGCTGAAGTTTGTCTGCAAGCCGCTGGTGCTGACGGTGGCAAGCACCGACAGTGCCTTCACCAGTGGCTATGCGCCGGGCCAGCAGATCACCATTCCCGTCGCCCATCACGATGGCAATTATCAGGCCGATGCCGAAACGCTGGCGCGGCTTCAGGGCGAAGACCGGGTGGCGTTCCGCTATGCCGACAATCCCAACGGCTCGATGGATGCCATTGCGGGCATTCTCTCGCCCAACCGCCGGGTGCTGGGCATGATGCCGCATCCGGAACGCGCGATTACCCCGGTTCATGGCGGCACCGACGGGCGCGCGCTGTTCGCCGGGCTGATGAGCGCCTTGGCGCTGACGTGATCACGCCCCGCGCCAGCGCCGCTTGAGCAGCCGGGCGGGCGGGCGTAGGTTGAGCGCATGAGTACCGATCTGTCCTCGACAACGGGTGCGGAGCACCCCGGCGGCGCAGCTGCCACGGGCGCTTCGGCCAGGGGCGTGGCGCATGCGCCCGCCGGTCCGGCCACCGGCCCCGGCATGCTGGCCGACCGGCCGGTGCCGGAAATCGCCGCGCAACCCGGTCTGCGCAGCGGCATGCCGCTATGGGGCAAGTTCTTTGTCGGCATTCTGGTTCTGGCGGCGGCGGCGTCGGTCTGGGTGCTCAACAACTGGCTGACCGAGAATTTCACCGTGGACACCCGCAACCGCGCCGAGCTGCGGCTGGTGCTCTATGCGGGCAATATCGAATCGGAACTGCAACGCACGCAGGTGGTGCCGATCCTTCTGGCGCGTGACCCGGCGCTGCGCGAGGCGCTGCAAAGCTCCAACTACGTCTCCATCTCGCAGGTGCTGATGGATGTGCAGAACGAGGTCGGCGCCGCGTCGATCGAGCTGCTGGATACCCAGGGCCGCGTCGTCGGCGCGACCGACCGCAACCGGCTGGGTGTCCTGCGCGTGGCGGAGCCCTATTTCGTTGAGGCCCGGCGCACCAATGACACCATCTTTGCCGTGCGCGAGCGCGACAGCGGCGGCTACGGCTTTGGCTTTGCGCGCGCGCTGCGGGTGGGCGGTCTGCTGCTGGGGGTGGTTACGGTCGAGGTGGATCTGGGCAAGTTCGAGCGTGCGTGGTCAGGCTTTACCGATGCCGTGGCACTGGCTGACAGCGAAGGGCGCATCATCCTTGCGACCGAGCCGCGCTGGCGTGGCCGGACCGAGGAAGAGGCGCTGGCTCTGCGCGATGCGCCCTCGGCCATCCTGCGGGCCCTGCGCGCGACGGCGGACTGGGCAGGGCGCGGCCCGGATACCTTTGTGTCGAATGTCGGTGTGCTGCGCTCTGAAACGCGGGTGCGTCACCGGGGCTGGAAGCTGATCTCCTACACCCGGTTTGACGGGGTGCGCGAGCAGGTGAACGGTGTTCTTGCAATCGTGATCATGGGCTATGCGCTGCTGCTGGCACTGCTGTTTTATCTGTTTTCCCGGCGCGCCTGGTCACAATCGGCGCTGTTTGAGCAGGAATCCGTGGAACTTCGCAAGCTCAACCTGCGTTTACAACGGGAGATAGCGGCGCGGCAGAAAGCGCAGGAGGAGTTGACCGTGGCCGAGCAGACGCTGGCGCAATCGTCCAAGCTTGCCGTTCTGGGCGAGATGTCGGCGGCTGTCAGCCATGAGCTGAACCAGCCACTGGCCGCGATGAAGACCTATCTGGCGGGCGCGCGGTTGCTCCTGAACCGGCGGCGCGCCGAAGAAGCGCTGGTGTCGTTCCAGCGCATTGATGACCTGATTGACCGGATGGGTGCGATTACCCGGCAACTGAAATCCTATGCGCGCAAGGGCGGCGATGCCTTTGCGCCCCTTGATCTGCGCGACTGCATCGCCGAAGCGCTGACCATGATGGAACCGCGCCTGCGCGAGCGCCGGGTGCTGGTGCTGCGCACCCTGCCCAACGAGCCGGTTCTGGTGCTGGGTGACCGCCTGCGGCTGGAACAGGTGATCATCAACCTGATGCGCAATGCCGTGGATGCGACCAACCAGATCAACGCGCCCCAGATTGACCTGATCCTCTCACAGGGTGAAACGGTCAGCCTGACGGTGCGCGACAACGGCCCGGGGATCTCTGACATCGATCAGGTCTTTGAGCCCTTCTATACGTCGAAACAGCCGGGTGAGGGGGTGGGGCTCGGCCTTGCCATCTCATCGGGCATCGTTGCCGATCATGGCGGGCGGCTGACCGCGCGCAACATACCCGAGGGGGGCGCGGCATTCGAGATTGTCTTGCCGCTTCTGAGCGAGGCCGAAGGCGCGGTGGGCTGACAGGCCACCAGACAGCCGGACGGATAGCCAACGGGCGCTCTTTATGGAATACTCACTCAACGGAATGGACCGATGAACAACGCAAATGCCGAGGCGACGATGAGCGACAGTGAAACCCATCGCCATGCGGCGCGCATCGTCGTAATCGACGATGAACAGGACATGCGCCAGTCAATCAGCCAGTGGCTGTCCCTCTCGGGTTTTCAACCCGAGACCTTTGCCAGCGCCGAAGAGGCGTTGCGCAAGCTCAGCCCTGACTTTCCCGGCGCCGTGATCACCGATATCCGCATGCCGGGTATGGATGGCATGGCGCTGCTCAAGCGGCTGATGGGGATGGATGCCAGCCTGCCGGT
This sequence comes from Pararhodobacter sp., assembly GCF_036802785.1. Classification (GTDB taxonomy): domain Bacteria; phylum Pseudomonadota; class Alphaproteobacteria; order Rhodobacterales; family Rhodobacteraceae; genus Pararhodobacter. Next base: position 13,782 of record NZ_DAIRVN010000023.1, on the reverse strand, counting down.
GATTCTGATCACCGGCCATGGCGATGTGCCCATGGCCGTCGAGGCTATGCGGCTGGGCGCGTTTGATTTCCTTGAAAAGCCGTTCGACCCTGAAAAGATGACCGACCTTGCGCGCCATGCCGTCAAGGCGCGCGCGCTGGCGCTGGAAAACCGCGCGCTGCGCCACGAGCTGGCCGATGGCAAGACGCTGATGCGCCGCCTTGTCGGCAACGCGCCTGAGATGGTGCGCCTGCGCGAGGATATTCTGGATTACGGCCAGTCCGACGGCCATGTGCTGATCGACGGCGAAACCGGCACCGGCAAGACGCTGGTGGCGCATGCGCTTCATGCGGTGGGGCCGCGCGCCGGCCGGCGCTTTGTCCCGGTCTCCTGCCTTGGCGAAGACGATGAGCGCCTTGCGGCGCGGCTGTTCGGCCCGGTTGAGGCCGGTGGCCTGCCGCTGGTCGAGGAAGCGCGCGGCGGCACCCTGTGCCTTGAGGATGTCGAGGCGCTGAGCCCGGCAATGCAGGGGCGGCTTTTGTCGTTCATCAACGAGCAGGGCACCCCCGCCGCCACCCGCATCGTGGCGATCTGCAACGAGCATGCGCTGGGCCGCACGCTGGAGGATGCGCTGCGCCCCGATCTGTATTTCCGGCTGGCGGCGATGAAGATCACCCTGCCGCCGCTGCGCATGCGCGGCGAGGATATTCTGGCGCTGTTCAAATCCTATGCCGCCGATTTCGCCGATGAATACGGCTGCCCCGCGCCCGAGCTTTCCGCGCAGGATGCCGCGCATCTGTTGCAGGCGCCCTGGCCCGGCAATGTCCGCCAGCTTATCGCGATTGCCGAACAGGCGGTGCTGCAGAACCGGCGCAGCGCCGGTTCGGTGGTCTCGCTGGTGATGGCCGATAACGAGACGGCGGGCGGCGCGCTGACCACCGAGGGCAAACCGCTCAAGGAATATGTCGAGGCGTTCGAGCGCACGCTGATCGACAACACCATGCGCCGCCACAAGGGCTCCATCGCTGCGGTGATGGAGGAATTGTGCCTGCCGCGCCGCACCCTCAACGAGAAGATGGCCAAGTACGGCCTCAGCCGGGGCGATTACGTCTGATGGCATCGGCGCGCCTTTGGGCCGCTTTTCCGGGCGCTCAGGCGCCCGGATGCGCTGTAGATGCCTGTTTTCCGGGCGGTTTTGCCGCAGCGCAATTTTCCCATTGCAGTTGATGTCACAAACCCCCTATGCTTTGGGGGACGGATGCCGCCTGTTCGGTTTGCACCGCGACGAATTCACAGCCCGCACCGCTTTTTGCAGGGTGCAGGGCGGGATAGGCCCGGTTCCGGGCCATGGAATAGCCCGGTTCAGGTGTTTGCCGGACGGGCCATGAATGGGTGCCTTCGGGCATCGGAGCAACAACCGCGATGCCAGGCTGCGCATCACATCGGCAAGGAAAATCAGCGCCTTCACCGGCGCTGAACGGGGCGCGACAACGTCTCTTCCGGTCGGTTGCGCGCCTTGGTCAAGCAATCAACACATATCCTGCAACACGGCCGCCCGGGCATAATATGCCCGGCAGCGGCCGCCTTGCCGGTTTAGCGAGACACAATGGGAAAGAAACTTCTTATCGATGCCACCCACGCGGAAGAAACCCGCGTGGTTGTGGTCGACGGCAACAAGGTTGAGGAATTCGATTTCGAGACCATCCACAAGCGCCAGCTTGCGGGGAACATCTACCTGGCCAAGGTAACGCGGGTCGAACCCTCGTTGCAGGCGGCCTTTGTCGATTACGGCGGCAACCGGCACGGTTTTCTGGCCTTTGCCGAAATCCACCCGGATTACTATCAGATCCCGATGGCCGATCGTAAGGCGCTTCTCGAAGAAGAGCGCGCCTATGCCGAAGCTCAGGATGAAGAGAGCAACGGGCGCGGGCGTCGCAGCCGCAACGCCCCGCGCAACGAGGGCCGCTCCGAGGGTCGCAAGGATACCAGCGATGACACGCTGAACGGCGAAAGCGCCGCATCAGATGACGGTGAAGGCCCCCGGACCATTGCCGCACCCGCTGACAACCCCGATGCCATCGTCACCCGCGAAATCGCCGGGATGGATATTGTCGATCTGGGCGAGGGGGCTGACGACACCGCCTCCACCGATACGACACCGGCCAGCGACGAAACCGGCACGGCCCCGCGTAGCCGTGGTCGCCGCCGTGGCCGTGGCCGTGGCGCCGCGCAGGACACCGGCAATGCCGATGACGCGGGCACCGCAGATGAAGGCCGCAACAGCGACACGCCGGATGAGCCCGAACCCTACCGCGCCGCCGACCATGCCACCGAACTCGATGACCAGATCGAATCGGTCGCCGATGAGGATGTCTCGGACGAGGTGCGCCCGGCACGCCGCTCCCGCGCCCGCCGCTACAAGATTCAGGAAGTGGTCAAGGTCCGCCAGATCATGCTGGTGCAGGTGGTCAAGGAAGAGCGTGGCAACAAGGGCGCCGCACTCACCACCTATCTGTCGCTCGCGGGCCGCTACTGCGTTCTCATGCCCAACACCGCGCGCGGTGGTGGCATCAGCCGCAAGATCACCCAGGCCGCTGACCGCAAGAAGCTCAAGGAAATCGCGCAGGAGATCGAGGTGCCCGATGGCGCCGGGCTGATCATCCGTACCGCCGGTGCCAACCGCACCAAGGCCGAAATCCGGCGCGACTATGAATATCTGTCGCGCCTGTGGGAGCAGATCCGCGAGCTGACGCTGAAATCCATTGCCCCCGCCCCGATCTATGAAGAGGGTGACCTCATCAAACGCTCGATCCGCGATCTCTATTCGCGGGAGATTGACGAGGTTCTGGTCGAGGGCGAGAATGGCTTCCGCGTGGCCAAGGACTTCATGAAAATGATCATGCCGTCCCATGCCCGCAACGTGAAGCTTTATGTCGACCAGATGCCTCTCTTCGCGCGCTTTCAGGTCGAAAGCTATCTGGGTGCCATGTTCAACCCCACGGTGCAGCTGAAATCCGGCGGCTATATCGTCATCGGTATCACCGAGGCATTGGTGGCGATCGACATCAACTCGGGTAAGTCCACCCGCGAAGGGTCGATCGAGGAAACCGCGCTCAAGACAAATCTTGAAGCGGCGGAAGAGATTGCGCGCCAGTTGCGGCTGCGTGACCTTGCGGGCCTGATCGTGATCGATTTCATCGACATGGAAGAGCGCAAGAACAACGCCGCCGTCGAAAAACGCCTCAAGGACAAGCTCAAGAACGACCGCGCCCGCATCCAGGTGGGCCGCATCTCGGGCTTTGGCCTGCTGGAAATGTCGCGCCAGCGTCTGCGGCCCGGCATGCTGGAGGCCACGACCCAGCCTTGCCCGCATTGCCACGGCACCGGCCTGATCCGTTCGGATAACTCACTCGCGCTGACCATCCTGCGCGCGCTTGAGGAAGAGGGCACGCGCAACCGTTCGCGCGAGGTGCTGGTCAAGGCGCCCATCGGCATCGTGAACTACCTGTTCAACGCCAAGCGCGAGCATCTCGCCCAGATCGAGCTGCGCTATGGCATGGCGATCCGGCTTGAGGCGGATCCGACACTGATCAGCCCTGATTTCTCCATCGAGAAATTCAAGACCGCGACGCGGATTGTCGCACCTGCGCCGGTGGCCGTGGTCTCGTTCAATGCGCAGACCATGTCCGATATCGACGATGAATTCGGTGAGGAGGAGGAGGATGAAGTCGAAGCCATCGCCGCCCCCGAAACCGAGGCTGACGCCGGGCCGGAGGCCGGCGCTGCGGCGCCTGCCAGCGCCGATGCCGGGGATAACGGCGAGGGCGGGCGCAAGAAGCGCCGCCGCCGTCGCCGCCGTCGCGGCGGGGCCGAGAATGGTTCGGATGAGCAGGGCGCGATGTCTTCCGATGAGGAGGACGATGGCCCGGCTTCCGAGGGCGATGCTGCACCCGCTGTGCAGGCTGCCCCCACGCAGGCCCCCACGCAGGCCAGCGAAGCGCCCGTCGCTGCGGTTGCCGCTTCTGACGCGGTGAGCGCTGATGCGGCGCCGGTCGCCGGGGTTGTCGTGGAAGGTGCCGCGGAAGGCACTGGCGAAGAGGCCGGGGAAAAACCCGCGCGCAAACGCCGGACACGCCGCAAACCGGCCAAAGCCGACGAGGCCGACGCAAGCAGCGCCGAAGCCGCCGCCCCGGCGGAGACGGTGTCAGCAGCCCCGGCGGAAGCCGAAGCCGCGCCCGCACCCAAGCGCCGCCGCAGCCGCAAAAGCGCAGCTCCGGCTGCCGATGTGCAGACGGAAGCCCCGCTTGCGGCTACCAGTCCGGCCCCAAGCCCGGCCTCTGATGCCGCGTCCGAGGCTGCACCAGAAGCGCCGCAACCGGAGCCGGAGCCGCAAGTGGCTCTGCCAGGTTCCGCACCCGCCGGAGCCACCGCGCCGCTGGCTGAGCCGCTGACCGAAGCCGACGGCCCGGCACCGCAGGCCGACAGCACCGGCGACGTGCCCGCCGATGTCCCGGTCGAGCCCGCTGTGGCACAGGAACCGGAGGCCTCTGACAGCGCGGAGGACAGCGCGCAAGACACCGGGCGCACCGAGCCTGCCGTCGGGGAGCAGTCTGCCACCGACTCCGCTGACGACCCCGGCACCGACCCGGACAAGCCACGCCGCCGCGGCTGGTGGTCGCTCGGTCGCTGACACGCTCAGGCCCCGCTCCGGCGGGGCCTTTGCTTGCGGGCGGGCAGCCGCAGTGCCAGGGTTGTGACAAAGCGCCCGCGTGACCTTTGCCCCGGACCCGGCTAACAGGAACCAAACCCACCGGAGTTCCGCCATGTTCGGGATCGACCTCTTCGACGCCGCCCTTCTGCCCGCGCTCGCTGTGGCGCTGCTGGCGGGGGTGTTGTCATTTCTCAGCCCCTGCGTGCTGCCCATCGTGCCGCCCTATCTGGCCTATATGTCGGGCATCTCGATGCGCGAACTGACCGCCGGGGGCGAAACCGGCCGCAACAGGGCCGTGCTGCCCGCGCTGTTCTTCGTCATGGGGCTGAGCACGGTTTTCCTGTTCCTTGGCTTCACCGCCTCCAGCCTTGGGCGGCTTTTCCTTGAATACCGGGAGCTATTCGCCCAGATCGCGGGGGTGGTGGTGATCATTTTTGGGCTGCATTTTCTGGGCCTGTTCCGCATCCCGCTGCTGATGCGCGAGGCGCGCATTGACGCGGGCGACAGGGGCGGCTCCGCCTTTGGCGCCTATGTGCTGGGGCTGGCCTTTGCCTTTGGCTGGACACCCTGCATCGGGCCGATCCTTGGCATGATCATCACGCTTGCGGCGACCGAAGAGACCGTGGCGCGCGGCACCGGGCTGATGGCGGTCTATGCGCTGGGGCTGGGGCTGCCCTTTCTGCTGGCAGCGATCTTCATCACCCGCTCAATGGCGCTGATGGCGCGGCTGAAGCCCTGGCTGGGCACGATCGAAAAGGCGATGGGGGTGCTTCTGGTGGTGGTCGGCGTGGCACTGATCACCGGCGCCATGGCCTCCTTCTCGTTCTGGCTTCTGGAAACCTTCCCGATGTTCGAGCGTCTGGGCTGAAACGCTGCGCCGCCCGTTCATCTTGCCACAAATACGCTGGGGGTGAATGGCCGCAGGCCAGAGGGGGCAAAGCCCCCTTCTTCTTCCCCGCCAGCTGAGCGCGGGGTGTTCCCTTGCGCGCGTATCCGCCCTAAGCTCATGGCAGATAAGGGTGTTGTGCGATGACAGTGGATCAGGCAGGGCGGGTGCGGCGGCGACGGGTGTTCTATGTCCCCGGTTTTGATCCTTTCCCCCCGCGCCGTTACCGCGAGCTGTATCGCCGCGAGGGTGTGAGACAGGCGGAAATCTCGGGCTACAGGCTGGCGCTGGCGCCGCTTTCAGGCGAGGCGGGCTATGGCTGGCGCGTCGATACATCAATCGGCGGCGAGGAAACCCATGCGCAGGTGACCGTTCTGGTCTGGGCCGATCTGGTGCAGGAAAGCATGCGCGGTGGCGTGCTTACGGCCTACTGGCTGATGCTGCGCACCCTGTGGATTTTCTGGTCAACCGGCGCGCTGGTGGCGATGGTCCGGCTCAGACCGGGGCCGATGCTGTCGGGGCTCTATCCGGTGGCGGTGCTGATGGTGCAGGCGCTGCTGGCGGTGCTGCTGGGCTGGGGGGCTGGCTGGCTGGCCCTGCTGCTGAGTGGCAGCGCGGCGCTGGCGGTGCTGGCGGGGCTTGCCATGGCTTACGGTGTGCTGGCGCTGGCGCAAAAGATCGACAACCGGCTTTATGCCTATTACCTGCTCTATGACTTTGCCCATACCGCGCGCCATTACGGTGCCAACCCGCCTGCGCTGGAAGAACGGCTGGCCGGGTTCGTGGCCCAGATCCGCGAGGCATTGACGCAGGACTGGGACGAGGTGCTGATCGTCGGGCATTCCTCGGGCGCGGCGCTGGCGGTCTCGGCCACGGCCGATGTGCTGCGCGCGGGCCTGCCCCCCGGCGCGCCGCCGCTGGCCCTGCTGACACTGGGGCAGGCCATTCCGATGCAAAGCTTCCTGCCCCGCGCGGACCGCCTGCGCAGCGATCTGCGTGCATTGGCGGCGCACCATGACCTTTTCTGGCTGGATGTTTCCGCCCCCGGTGACGGCGCCTGTTTCGGCCTGTCAGACCCGGTGGCGGTCAGCGGGGTTGCGCCCCCAGACCAGCGCTGGCCGCTGGTGATTTCGGCCGCCTTCAGCCAGAGCCTGAAACCTGAGACCTGGAAGCGGCTGCGGCGGCGTTTCATGCGGCTGCATATCCAGTATCTGTCGGCTTTCGATGCCCCGCGTGATTATGACTACTTCCAGATCACCGCGGGCCCCCGCACGCTGGCGGCGCGCTATCAGGGCCGCAAACCTTCGCCCAGCCGCGATGCCCGCCCGCTTTCGCCCCATACCTCGATGGCGCCGCGATGAGCGGGCGTATTCTGCCCCCAAAACCGCCCGCGCGCGCCGAAAAGGTGTCGGTCTGGGGGTATATCAAGCTGTTCCGGCGCGATGTGCTTTCGGCCAATCCCGCGCGCCTCTACCGGGCCAAGATGGCGGAGTTCCGCACGCCGTTCTTCACCTCTTACCTCGTCAACGAACCTGCGCTCTGGAAACTGGTCATCAACGAGCGCCCGCAGGATTTCCCCAAATCCGGGCGGATGCGCGCGGGGTTGGAGCCGGTGATGGGCCGTTCGGTCTTTGTCAGCAACGGCGCTGACTGGGAACGCCAGCGCCGCATCATCGACCCGGCGTTTGAGGGCGGGCGCCTGCGTTACAGTTTTCCGGCGATTCTGGCTGCCGCCCGCGCCGCCGTTGAGCGGCTGGGGCAGGGCGGGCGGATCGAGGTTGAGGAACGGATGAGCCACGCCGCCGCCGATGTCATCTTCCGTGCGCTCTTTTCTCTGCCGATCGGCACGACGGAGGCCAGCGCGGTTTTTCACGCCTTCCGCGCCCATCAGGCCACGCAGCCCCTGCTGAACCTTGCCGGTTTCCTGCCCCTGCCGCGCTGGTTTCCCCGTTTTCACCGCCGCTCTACCCTGAAAACCGCGCGCCGGATCCGCGCGCTGATTACCGCCATGACCGAGCGCCGCGCCGCCGAGATAGCAGCGGGCACCGCGCCGGATGATCTGGCGACCAAGATCATGACCACCGCCGATCCGCTGACCGGCCAGCGCTTTAACACGAAAGAGATGGTCGATCAGGTCGCCACCTTCTTTCTCGCCGGGCATGAGACCAGCGCCTCGGCCCTCGCCTGGACATTGTATCTGATCGCGCTGGACCCGGCGTTGCAGGCGCGTCTGGCGGCTGAGGCCGATGCGGTGCTGGGCGCGGCGCCGGATTTCAGCGCCGTCAGCCGGTTGCGGCTGGCGCGCGATGTGTTCCGCGAGGCGCTCAGGCTTTACCCGCCGCTGCCGATGCTGGTGCGCGAGGCGGCACAGCCGGAGTGCTTCCGGGGCCGCGCTGTGAAGCCCGGCGCGCAGATTGTCGTCAGCCCCTGGCATCTGGGCCGGCATAAAGACCTCTGGCAGGATCCTGACGCCTTCTGCCCCGCGCGTTGGCAAACGCCCGAGGGCCGCGCCAGCGCGCGTGAAGGGTTCATCCCCTTCTCGTCGGGGCCGCGCGCCTGCACCGGGGCGGGCTTTGCCATGGTCGAGGGGCCGCTGATACTGGCGATGCTGGCGCAGCGCTTCACCTTCACCCCGGTGGAGGGGCGCCTGCCCGTGCCGGTCGCCTTTCTGACCGTGCGGGCGCGTGACGGCATCTGGCTGGACATCGCCCCGCGCACCCCCGCCTGAGGCCCCCACTTGGCGCCCCAGGCGGTTTTTTCATTTGACGCGACTCAGCTGCGGCAGTAGCTATTTGAACGGGTGTTCAATTACCGGAGGGGAGACCGATGTTCACCGCTTCCATGCGCTTCGATCTGGGCGAGGATATCAACGCGCTGCGCGATATGGTGCACCGCTGGGCGCAGGAGCGGGTGAAACGGCAGGCTGCCGAAATCGACCGCTCCAACATTTTCCCGCATGCGCTCTGGCGTGAGATGGGCGACCTGGGCCTTCTGGGCATGACTGTTGAGGAAGAATACGGCGGCACGGCGATGGGCTATCTGGCCCATACCATCGCGGTGGAAGAGATCGCGCGCGCCTCGGCCTCGGTCAGCCTGTCCTATGGCGCCCATTCCAACCTTTGCGTGAACCAGATCAGGCTCAACGGCAACCCGGCCCAGAAAGAGCAGTATCTGCCCCGGCTGGTCTCCGGCGAGCATGTCGGCGCTCTGGCCATGTCCGAGGCCGGGGCGGGGTCTGACGTGGTCAGCATGTCACTGCGCGCCGAGAAAAAGAACGACCGCTATGTGCTCAACGGCACCAAGTACTGGATCACCAATGGCCCCGATGCCGATGTACTGGTGGTCTATGCCAAGACCGACCCCGAGGCGGGCTCCCGCGGCATCACCGCGTTCCTGATCGAGAAAAGCATGGCCGGGTTTTCGACCAGCGTGCATTTCGACAAGCTGGGCATGCGCGGCTCGAACACGGCTGAGCTGGTGTTCAAGGATGTCGAGGTGCCGTTCGAAAATGTTCTGGGCGAAGAGGGGCGCGGGGTGCGCGTGCTCATGTCGGGCCTCGATTATGAGCGCGTGGTGCTGTCCGGCATCGGCACCGGCATCATGGCCGCCTGTCTGGATGAGGTGATGCCCTATCTGGCCGAGCGCAAGCAGTTCGGCCAGCCGATTGGCAATTTCCAGCTCATGCAGGGCAAGATCGCCGATATGTATACCGCCATGAACTCCGCCCGCGCCTATATCTATGAGGTGGCGCGCGCGTGTGATCGTGGCACGGTGACGCGCCAGGATGCGGCGGCCTGCGTGCTCTATGCATCCGAGGAGGCGATGAAGCAGGCCCATCAGGCGGTTCAGGCCATGGGCGGGGCCGGTTTCATGAACGACAGCACTGTGAGCCGCCTGTTCCGCGATGCCAAGCTGATGGAGATCGGCGCGGGCACCAGCGAGATCCGGCGCATGCTGGTCGGGCGTGAGCTTATGGCGGCAATGGGGTGACATGATGCGCGTTTTGTTGGCTTTGGGGCTTGCTGCCCTTGCTTTTCCGGTGGCCGCCGAGGGTCTGAAATTTTCACCGCGCGCGGTGGAAAGCTGCCTTGAACAAGGGGGCTGGCGCGACTGTATCGGCGTGGCCGCGAATGCCTGCATGGAAGAAAACGCGGGCGGCTATTCCACGCCGGGGATGGCCGGTTGCCTGGACGCCGAGCGCGAATACTGGGACGGGCAACTGAACGCCGCCTACGGCGACTTGCGCGCCCGTGCGCAGGAGATCGACGCCGAGGCGCCGATCGAAGGTCTGCCGCCGCGCCCCTCCGATGTGGAGGCGCTTCGCGACATGCAGCGCGCCTGGATAGCCTACCGCGATGCTTCCTGCCGCTATGAAGAGCTGCAATGGTGGGGCGGCACCGGGGCCTCGGGCGCCTATATCGGCTGCCTGATGCGCCTGACCGGCGAACAGGCGCTGACCCTGCGCTCATATCTCGCCGAGGGCTAGGGCCATGCTTGCCCCTGCGAAAAGGACCAGACGCATGAAACTGACCTCCGCCATTCTCACCGGCTCTGACACGTTCCGAACCAACCGCGAGGCGCATCTGGCGGCGCTGGCGCAGGTGGCCGAGGCTGCCGCGCTCTCTGCCGGCGGGGGGGGCGAGAAGGCCCGCGCCCGCCATCTGTCACGCGGCAAGCTGCTGCCGCGTGAGCGGGTGGCGAACCTGCTCGACCCCGGCTCACCCTTTCTGGAAATCGGCGCCACCGCCGCGCATGGCATGTATGACGGCGCGGCGCCGGGTGCGGGCATGATCGCTGGAATCGGGCGGGTGCAGGGCCATGAGGTGATGGTGGTCTGCAACGATGCCACCGTGAAGGGCGGCACCTATTACCCGATGACGGTGAAAAAGCATCTGCGCGCGCAGGAGATCGCCGCCGAGAACCATCTGCCCTGTGTCTATCTGGTCGACAGCGGCGGCGCCAACCTGCCGCAGCAGGATGAGGTGTTTCCGGACCGCGACCACTTTGGCCGCATCTTCTACAATCAGGCGCAGATGAGCGCGAAGGGCATCCCCCAGATCGCCGTGGTGATGGGGTCCTGCACGGCGGGCGGGGCCTATGTGCCCGCCATGTCGGATGTGACGATCATCGTGCGCGGGCAGGGCACGATCTTTCTGGCCGGCCCGCCGCTGGTGAAAGCCGCGACCGGCGAGGTTGTCACCGCCGAAGATCTGGGCGGCGGCGATGTGCACACCCGGCTTTCCGGCGTGGCAGACTATCTGGCGGAGGATGACGCCCATGCGCTGGCGCTGGCCCGGCGCGCGGTCAGCCATCTGAACCGGCGCAAGCCTGACACCGTTCAGTGGCAATCGCCGGAAGAACCCGCCTATGACCCCGATGAAATCCTCGGTGCCGTGCCCGCCGATCTGCGCACGCCCTATGACATCCGCGAAATAATCGCCCGCGTGGTCGATGGCTCGCGCTTTGACGAGTTCAAACCGCGCTTCGGCGAAACGCTGGTCACCGGCTTTGCCCATGTCATGGGCTGCCCGGTGGGGATTGTCGCCAATAACGGCGTGCTGTTCTCGGAAGCCGCCGTAAAGGGCGCGCATTTCATCGAACTGTGCAGCCAGCGTCGCATCCCGCTGGTTTTCCTGCAGAATATCACCGGCTTCATGGTCGGGCGCAAATATGAAAACGAAGGTATCGCCCGGCACGGCGCCAAGATGGTGACCGCTGTTGCCAGCACCTCGGTTCCCAAGATCACGATGCTGGTGGGCGGCAGCTTTGGTGCGGGCAACTATGGCATGGCCGGGCGCGCCTACCAGCCGCGCTTCCTCTGGACATGGCCCAACGCCCGCATCTCGGTCATGGGCGGTGAACAGGCCGCCGGGGTGCTCGCTTCCGTCAAACGCGACGGGATCGAGCGCGCGGGCGGGGAATGGTCGGCCGAGGATGAGGCCGAATTCAAACGCCCCACGATCGAGATGTTCGAGCGCCAGTCGCACCCGCTCTACGCCGCCGCGCGCCTCTGGGACGATGGCATCATCGACCCAAGACGCACCCGTGACGTGCTCTCCCTCTCCCTCTCCGCCGCCCTGAACGCCCCCATCGGGGAAACCCGTTTTGGCGTCTTCCGGATGTGATGCCATTTTCTGTCCATAAATATCCCGGGGGGAGCGCCGCAGGCGCGGGGGGCAGCGCCCCCCAACCCGGCCCAAAAAGGGGTGCCGCGCGATGTTCCACACCATCCTGATCGCCAATCGCGGCGAAATCGCCTGCCGCGTCATCCGCACGGCGCGCGCCATGGGCATCCGCACCGTGGCCGTCTATTCTGACGCCGACGCCGGCGCGCTGCATGTCGCGCTCGCCGACAGCGCCGTGCATATCGGCGGCCCGGCGCCGCGTGACAGCTATCTGCGCGGTGATGCGATCATTCAGGCCGCAAAGACCAGCGGCGCGCAGGCGATCCATCCGGGCTATGGCTTCCTCAGCGAGAACCCGGATTTCGTTGACGCGGTGGAGGCCGCAGGCCTCACCTTCATCGGCCCTTCGGCGCAGGCGATCCGGGCGATGGGGCTGAAGGATGCCGCGAAGGCCCTGATGCAGGAGGCCGGTGTGCCCGTGGTGCCCGGCTATCACGGCGCCAATCAGGATGCGGAGCATCTGGCCGGGGCGGCTGATACCATCGGCTATCCGGTCCTGATCAAGGCGGTGGCGGGCGGTGGCGGCAAGGGGATGCGCCGGGTAGAGCGCCCGCAGGATTTCCATGAAGCGCTGGAAAGCGCGCGGAGCGAGGCGGCGACGGCTTTCGGCAATGACAATGTGCTGATCGAGAAATACATCGAGAAACCCCGCCATATCGAAATTCAGGTCTTTGGCGACGGCACCAGCGCTGTGCATCTCTTTGAGCGCGACTGCTCCTTGCAGCGCCGCCACCAGAAAGTGATCGAGGAAGCGCCAGCGCCGGGCATGACCGATGCCATGCGCGCGGCCATGGGGCAGGCGGCGGTGCGCGCGGCCGAGGCGATCGGCTACAAGGGCGCGGGCACGGTGGAATTCATCGTGGACGGGTCGCGCGGGCTGCGCAGCGATGGCTTCTGGTTCATGGAGATGAACACAAGGTTGCAGGTCGAACACCCGGTGACCGAGGCGATTACCGGCGTCGATCTGGTCGAATGGCAGCTCCGCGTTGCCGCAGGGGAGGCATTGCCGGCCCGCCAGCAGGATCTGGCGATCCGTGGCCATGCGTTCGAGGCCCGGCTCTATGCCGAAGACGTGCCCGCAGGCTTCCTGCCCGCCACCGGCACGCTGGAGCATCTGCACTTCCCCGCCGATGTGCGCATCGACAGCGGCATCCGCCCCGGCGATGCGATCAGCCCGTGGTATGACCCGATGATCGCCAAGCTGATCACCCATGGCCCGACGCGCGCGGTGGCGCTGGCGCGGCTGCGCGCGGCACTGGAGGGCGCACAGATCGCAGGCTCGGTCACCAACCGTGATTTTCTGGCGGCGCTGACGCGGCATGCGGGTTTTGCGGCGGGGGATGTTGATACCGGGTTGATTGGGCGCGATATCGACACGCTGACCGCTGTGGCGCAGACCCCGCCGGAAGCGGTGGCGCTGGCCGCACTGGCCACGCGCGGCGATACGCAGGCGCCGCTGGCGGGGTTTGCGCTGTGGCAGCCGCTCTGGCAGCGGGTGCTGCTGGCGGAGGGCGATGTGCTGCATGATTGCACGCTTGCGCGGCTGGCGGACGGGGCCTGGGGCATCCGCCTTGGCGCACGGGAAATGCGCGCCGAGTGGCGGGGCCGGGCGTGGTGGATTGACGGCGCGAAATGCGCAGCGGAGACGCACTGCGCTGGTGGCAAGGTGTCGGTCTTTGGCGCGCAGACGGTGCATTTTTCACTGGTCGATCCGCTGGCGGTGGAAGCCGCTGCCGGGGCGGCGGCGGGCGTGGTGCTGGCGCCGATGCCGGGGTTGGTGAAAGCGGTTTTTGTGACGCCGGGCGAGGCGGTGGCAAAGGGCGCGCGGCTGGCGGTGCTGGAGGCGATGAAGATGGAGCATACGCTGGTTGCGGGCCGCGACGGGATGGTGGCCGAGGTGCTGGTGACGGCGGGCGCGCAGGTCGAGGCCGGGGCGGCGCTGATTGTGCTGGAAGAGCTCGCAGACTGAGGCGCGCCTGTCGGTGCCGGGCAGGGGGGCGCTGCCCCCCTCTGGCCTGCGG
>NZ_DAIRVN010000022.1:0-58466 GCF_036802785.1 Pararhodobacter sp. | reverse complement strand
CCCACCACACAGGCCACGCCCGCCACCAGCGTCAGCCGCAGCCGCCTGAGCGAGATGCCCATCGTGGCGGCGGCATCCTCCCCCAAGGTCAGCGCGTCCAGCTCCCGGCCCAAGCTGGCGAGCAGCGCCCAGCCCAGCGCCATCAGGGGCAGCGCCAGCCAGACATGCAGCATCGAGCGGTCAGCGAGCGAGCCCATCATCCAGAAGATGATTTCCGACGCCGCAAAGGGGTTCGGCGACAGGTTCAGCACCAGCGAAGTGAGCGCGCCCGCCATGGCCGACACCGCGATCCCCGCCAGAATGAGCGTGATCGAGCTGCCACCCGGCCCGGCCAGCAGCAGGATCAGCCCCACCGCCACCGCCGCCCCGGCCAGCGCCGCCAGCGGCAGGCCCAGCGCGAAGGTGGTGGCCAGCCCGGTATGCAGCGCCAGCACCGCGCCCAAAGCGGCAGAGCCTGAGACGCCGATCAACCCCGGCTCGGCCAGCGGGTTGCGCAGATAACCCTGCATCGCCGCCCCCGCCAGGCCCAGCGAGGCGCCGATCATCACCGCCAGCAGGGCGCGCGGCAGCCGGATTTCGCGCATCACCAGCGTCTCGGCCAGTCCCTCACCCCGGATCAGCGCGGCCAGCGCGCGCGCAGGCGTCAGCCCGGCGGGGCCGACCAACAGCGAGACCGCGAAAAGCGCCAGCACCAGTGCGGCAAGCAGGGCCAGAAGCAGGGGGAAGCGCATCAGTTGCCCCCCTCGTGCAGCGCGGTCAGCCGGGCGATGGCCGACAGAACGGCGGGTGTGCCACAGACCCATTCGGCATCCGTCACCGCCCCGCCCGCATGACGCCCACGCAGCGCCGCCATGGCCGGATGGTCAAGCACATCCTCGGCGCGGGTCTGGCCGGGGTAGCGCTGGCCGGAAATGACCAGATCGGGCATCAGCATGATCAACTGCTCCATCGGCAGGGTGCCGCCACCAGAAAGCCCGGCCTCTTCGGCGATATTGGCGAAACCGGCGAAGGTCAGGATCTGGTGTGCCAGCGTCTGACTGCCTGAGGTGTAGTTGTTCGCGTAATGCAGCACCGCCCGGGGGCGCGCGGCATGATCTGGCGCCAGCGCCGCCAGGCCCCGGCGGTATTCTCCGGCCAGTGCCTCTGCACCCAGCGGGTTGCCCAGCCATTCGCCCATCAGGGCCAGCGTGGCGGGGATATCGGACAGCCGCTCGGCAACCGGCAGCTCGCGCACTTCCACCCCCAGCCTGCGCAGCAACCCGACCGTGTAGCGCGAGGTATAGGGGCCCGCCAGCACCAGATCGGGGGCCAGCGCATGCACTTCTTCTGCCTGCCCGTAATTGAGCCGGTAGCGTGCCGCCTCGTCCGCCATGACCGAGACCAGCGGATCGGCGGCAATATGGCTGACCGAGATCAACTGCCCGGGTGCGGCCAGCAGCATCGCCATCTGATCGGTGCACAGATTGATCGAGACCACCCTTTCAGGTGGCCCCGCCTGCGCCGCCGCGCCCCCCGCAACAAGGGACGCGACGAGCGCCAGCGCCCTAGAAGCGCGCCGCAACGCCAATGTAGTAAGACCGGTTCGGCGTGCCATAGCCAAAGACCTGCTGATACTGCCGGTTAAACACGTTATCCACCCGCAGCATCACATCGGCATAATCGGTCACCGCATAGCGCAGGCTGGTGTTGAGCACCGTGTAGCTGGGCATTTCGCGCGACACGCCCGCGCTCCAGTCCTGCTGGTTCGCGCGCCCGGCCACATGGCGGGCTGTCAGCGTGCCCGAAAGGCGATCGGTCAGTGCGGCATCCAGCGACAGGTTGAGCACATGGCGCGGGATCAGGGTGAGTTGGGCACCGGCGGGGGTGCGGGTCTGGGTGAAGGTGTAGTTCCCGCTCAGTGTCAGCCGGTCGTTCAGCGCGGCGCTGGCGGCCAGTTCCACCCCCTGCCGCCGGGTCACGCCCGGGATATTCTGATAGGCGTTGGAATAGCCGGGCGGCAGGGCAAAGCCGCAGGCGTCGGCCCAGTCGCCGCACCACTCGATCGCGTTATCAGTCTCGATGCGGAACACGGTTGCGCCCAGCGTCACACCGCCCTGGCGCCAGTCGGCGCCCAGTTCGGCGCTGCGGCTGGTTTCCGGTTGCAGGCCGGGGTTGGGCGCGACCAGGGTAAAGCCGTAATTCGCCCCGAAGCGCTGGTTGATCGAGGGCGCGGTAAAGCCCCGCGCCACAGCGCCGCGCAGGGTGAGCGCCTCGCTTGCCTGCCATGCCGCGCTGATCCGGCCACTGGTGAAGGTGCCATAATCCGAGCTGCGGTCAACCCGCGCGGTGGCCGAAAGATCCAGCCCGCTGAACGGCGACCACAAAGCCTGACCAAAGGCGCCGCTGGTGCGCATGCGCTCGCGTCCCGCGAGGCTGGCCTCAAACTCGCCACGATCCTGGGTGGTGTCAGCGCCCCAGACCAGCGTCAGCCCGTCATGGATTGCGGCCGAACCCTGATAGGCAAGGCCCGTCCGGTCGCCTTCATACCAGCCCGCAGGCAGCCCGCCCTCAACGAAGTGGCGCGTGATGTTGTAATGGCTCAGCGACAGCTCATGACGCACCGTGCCGGTGTCATATTCGGCAAAGACGCGCCCGCCCCAGTCCCGCCGCCGGATTTCATTGTCGGCGAAAGCATCGCCCGAGCCGTCATAATCGGCGTCGGTGCGTTGCGCGAAGGCTGAAAAGCCAAAGGCCAGTGCCTCGCTTGCCTGATAGCGGAAGCTGGACGACAGGCGTGTCATCTCGAACCCGTCCCGCTCCAGCCCCGTTGGTGCGGGCAGCAGCCCTTCCCATGCCGAGAAACCTTCGCTGCGCCGGTGCGCAAGGGTCAGCGCTGCTTCCATGCGGTGATCGCGGAAGGCCAGCGTATAGCGCCCGCCATAGGTGCTGTTCGACCCGCCCTCGACCGCCGCTTCCTGGCTGAAGCCGTCGCGCTGCGGGCGCCGGGTGGTGATGCTGATCACACCCCCCACCGCCGAGCTGCCGTAGAGCGCCGACTGCGTGCCGCGCAGCACTTCCACCCGCTCGACATCATCAATGGCGAAGGCGCCGAAATCGGTCTCGGTGGTAATGCCGGTGGGGTCATCCACGCGCACACCATCGACGTAAACCGCCACATAGCGCGGCCCCGCCCCGCGGATGGTCAGTTGCGCCGTGGTGCCAAAGCCGCCCGATTGGGTGACGCTGATACCCGGCAGCCGGTTGAGGGCCTCGGAAAGGCGGGTTTCGCCGCCCGCTTCCAGTTCCTCGCGCGAGACCACGGTGACGGACGCGCCCGAGCGCTGGATGTCGGTGGGAACGCGGTTGGCGGTTACCGTGATTTCATCAAGCTCGAAAACCTGTTGTGCCAGTGCCGGGAACGAGACGGCGAGGGCCAGCGCGCTGGTCATCCCTGTCAGGCTCGCGCGCCATGCTGTCGTGGAAATACTGCGTGGAATGTCGGACATCACGTCTGCCATCCTTCTTTTCGGCGCATCCGCGCCCGTTGATCAAAAGGTCTGGGAGAAGTGCCTCCGCAGACGGTGAGTTGCGTCACCTCTACGGAAAGACCGTTAACCGCGACGCCGCCCGCGCCGGGATAGGGTGAACACTTCGGCAGGTCTCCTGACTTGCGGGTCATCGCCTTGCCGGGCCTTCCCATGGCTTGCGCCACAGTGGCATGTTCCGACAGTGCTCGCCGCTTACAGTTGCGGGGGCAGTCACGGAGTTGGCCCACCGGCCGCACCGCGTTCCCTATTAGCAGGCCCGTAAGCCTGCACCGAAGTACCTGTCTGATACGCGATGCTCAGGCACGAGGCAAGCAGATCTGTGCCCCGTATGGGTGTGCTTTCGTGCCGGGGAAGGGGTGGGGAATGGTGGGTGATGACGGGCTCGAACCGCCGACATTTTCGGTGTAAACGAAACGCTCTACCAACTGAGCTAATCACCCTCGCGCGCCTCTTAGCAAATGGCTTGGTGCCGGGGCAAGGGGGAGTTGTCCGGTTTCGGTTAATCTTCTCTTAATACCTGTGCGGCAGGCTGGGGGGATGAAACCCGCTCTGCTTTGCCTGACCACGCTTATCTTTACCGTGCTGGCAGGCTGCGGGGCCTCGCCCGGGCGGCTTTATCTGGGGCAGTCGCCGGTTGCCGTGCAGATCGAGGGGCGGGAATACCGGGTCTGGTCGCGCCGCTCTGGCGCGGGCGGGCAGGTGCAGGTGGTGCGCATGGGCTATGTGCCGCGCTCGGGCCACGGGGGGATACAGGCCGCTATGGTTGCGGCGGCAGAACAGGCGACGGGTTGCGCCGTGGTTCCGGCCAGTGTGGAGGGCGATACGGGCGTGATCAATGCCCGCATCCGCTGCGCCCAATGAAAGGCAATTTTCGTACCGGCTTGCGCCATATCAAGGACGCGGCACCAGGGGGGCGCCTAGCGTGGCGGTGTTGTCCATTCCGAGGTGAAAAATGCTTCGTCTGATCCTGTTTCTGTTCATCGGCTCCACGCTGGCCGGTATCGGCGTGGTCGCCGCGCTGACCATGGGCTTCTATGAAACGCGCCCGATCCTGATTGCCGCCGGTGTGGGCGCGGTGCTGGGCGTGGTGATCAGCTGGCTGGTGGCAAGCCGGTTGCAGGAGGCCTGAGGGTAATCCCCCCATTCTTAGCGGGGTGCATCCGTAGAATTCACGCGGCCATTTTCAGTTTCTGGGCGGGTGTGATGCCGCCGATACCCATGTTCGGGCGGTCGTTGTTGTAAGTCCATAGCCATTGCGTGGCGAAGTCCTGAGCCTCCTCGATGGTTTCGATGATGTATTGATCGAGCCATTCATGCCGGACGGTGCGGTTGTAGCGCTCGATGTAGGCGTTCTGCTGCGGCTGTCCGGGTTGGATGTGCTGGATCGTGATGCCGCGTTTCTCGGCCCAGATCAGCAGCTTGCCACTGATGTATTCCGGGTCGTTGTCGACCCGAATGGTGCCTGGCTTGCCGCGCCATTCGATGATCCTGTCGAGGCTCCTGATGACCCGCTCCGCTGGCAGCGAAAAGTCGACCTCGATGCCCAATCCCTCACGGTTGAAGTCATCCAGCACGTTGAGCAGCCGGAACTGGCGGCCATCCCCCAGCCGGTCGGCCATGAAGTCCATGGACCAGGTCATGTTCGGCGCGTCCGGCACAGCCAGCACGTCGGGTTTGTCCCGCTTCAGCCGCTTGCGCGGCTTGATCCGCAGATTCAGTTCTAAAGCGCAATAGATGCGATAGACGCGTTTGCGGTTCCACGGATGCCCCTTCACGTTGCGCAGGTGCAGGAAACACAGGCCGAAACCCCAGGTCTTGCGGGCATCGGTCAGACCGACCAGCAGATCGGCAATCTCTTCGTTCTCGTCCTTCAGCTTCGGGCTGTAGCGATAGCAGGTCTCGCTGACCCCAAAGGCCCGGCAAGCCAGCGCAATGCTGACCTGGTAGCGTGCCACCGCCTTCTCGGCCATCTCGCGGCGTTGAGATGGCCGCGTCACTTTTTTCCCAGAGCCTCCTTCAGCAGATCGGCCTGCATGCTCAGGTCCGCATACATCCGCTTCAGCCGCCGGTTCTCCTCTTCAATGGCCTTCATCTGGCTGATCAGCGACGCATCCATGCCGCCATACTTCGCCCGCCATTTGTAAAACGACGCGTTGCTCATGCCATGCTCGCGGCACAGCTCGGCCACCAGCACACCCCCTTCGGCTTGCCGCAGGATCGCAAGGATCTGCGCTTCAGTGTATCTGCTTGTCTTCATTCAGAATCTCCTCGTTCATCTTGGCGAGAAAATTCTACTTATGCAGCCCCTTACTTTCGGGGGGGATTACCTGAGCGCCCCTGCGCGCGCGGCCTCAGTCCAGAAATACGCGCAATGTCTGCTCAAATTCGCGGGGCTTTTCGGCGTGCAGCCAATGCCCCGCGCCGGGAAGCTTGGCCATGCGCGCATTGGGGAACAGCGCCCGGATGCCGGGCCGGTGCCCGGCAAGGACATAGTCTGAGCTGCCGCCGCTCAGAAACAGCGTCGGGCCGGAAAAGGGCACATAGCCTGCGTCATCGGGCCAGCCGGTAATGCGCGCCATCTCACGCTCCAGCACGTCCAGATTCAGCCGCCAGGCGGGCGGGTTGGCCTTGAGGTCAAGCGACTGCAACAGGAACGCGCGGACCCCTGGATCGGCGACAAGCGGGGTGAAGCGCGCATTGGCCTCGGTGCGAGAGGTCAGGCCTTCCAGCGGCAGGGCACGCATCGCCGCGATGTAATGCGACTGGCTGTGGTCATAGGCAACCGGGGCGATATCCGCCACCACCAGCCGGTTCACCAGTTCGGGCCGGGTCAACGCCAGAACCATCGCCGCCTTGCCGCCCATCGAATGGCCGACAACATCCATCGCTTGCCCGTCAGCCGTGATCACCTCGGCCAGATCCTGCGCCATATCGGCGTAGCTGTGGCTGTCGGCAAAGGGGCTGCTGCCGTGGTTGCGCATATCGACCGTCAGAACCGCGCGCGAATCGGATATCCGCTTGGCAATCGCCCCCCAGTTGCGCGCCGAGCCGAACAGGCCATGCACGATCAGAAGCGGGGGCAGGGCGGTGCCGACCCCGTGGCGGACCCGGTGCAGCATGGCGGTTCCTTTCCATTCCGGCGCTGGTGCCCGTAGCGATAAGCCGGGCGGAGCGGCAGTTCAAGGTCCTGGTGCAAGCTTCCGGGGCACGGTTCTGGTGCAAGGCACTGATACAACCCCGGGCGCGAAGGCGATTGCGAATCCCCGCGACGGCGCGCTACCCTTGCCGCTTGCTGCCCCTCATCATGCGGTATCCCATGTCTGTGCACGACATCTCCGGCCTTGCCCGGCGTTCAGCCGCCCTGATGCGCCAGCGTCTGGGCGCGCGCGGCGATACCCTTGAGCAGACCTTGCGGCAGCGGGGCAGACGCCTGCCCCGCAAGATCCGCCGCGCCGCCGAGGAACTGGCCATGGCCGAAAAGATGGCGGACCATCCGCGCCTGCGGTTGCGGCTGGACAATGCGCGGCTTGATCATCTGGGGCGGCTGGTGGTGAACCATCTGGCCCCGCTTGGTGCCGCTGACCGCCGCTGGCGCCTGTTCCTCAGCATCGCGGCGTCGATGTCTTTCGCGTTTCTGGTGACGGTTGCCGGGGTGATCGCGGTGCTGCGCTGGCGTGGCTATCTTTGAGCGGGTGCCCCTTGCTGACCGACAGACCAGCGGCACCGGGTAAAGGCTGAGCACGAAAATCGCGGGCGCATGCCTGTGCGGTTCCAGGTGCGTGTCCCGCGTCCCCAAGCTGGCGCTCAAGGACACGGGGTGCTGTCTGGCTGCGGGTATCAGGCTCAGAGG
The DNA here is from genome assembly GCF_036802785.1 of Pararhodobacter sp. Taxonomy (GTDB): domain Bacteria; phylum Pseudomonadota; class Alphaproteobacteria; order Rhodobacterales; family Rhodobacteraceae; genus Pararhodobacter. The sequence continues at coordinate 51,089 of NZ_DAIRVN010000022.1, read as the reverse complement.
CCCGGATAGAGCGGGAAGCGCGCGCAAAGACCGGCAACCTTCGCCTTCACGCTGGCCTCCACCTCGGCGTTGCCATCCTCGCCATTGGCGGCAAGCCCGTCGACCACCTCGACGATCCAGTCGCCGATCTGGCGGAACTCGGCCTCGCCAAAGCCGCGCGTGGTGCCTGCGGGCGTGCCAAGGCGCACACCGGAGGTGACCATGGGCTTTTCAGGGTCAAACGGAATGCCGTTCTTGTTGCAGGTGATATTGGCGCGCCCCAGGGCCTTTTCCGTGGCATTGCCCTTCACACCCTTGGGCCGCAGATCAACCAGCATGACATGCGTGTCGGTGCCGCCGGTGACGATATCAAGGCCACCCTTCTGCAACTGATCGGCCAGCGCCCGGGCATTCCTGACCACCTGCGCCGAATATTCCTTGAACTCGGGCCGCAGTGCCTCGCCAAAGGCGACGGCCTTGGCGGCGATCACATGCATCAGCGGGCCGCCCTGAATGCCGGGGAAGATGGCCGAGTTGATCTTTTTCGCCAGCGCCTCGTCATTGGTCAGGATCATGCCGCCGCGCGGGCCGCGCAGGGTCTTATGCGTGGTGGTGGTGGCGACATGGGCATGCGGGAAGGGCGAGGGATGCACGCCGCCCGCCACCAGACCGGCGAAATGCGCCATATCGACCAGAAGATACGCGCCCACGCTGTCGGCAATCTCGCGGAAGCGGGCGAAATCAATCTCACGCGGGATGGCAGATCCGCCTGCGATGATCATCTTCGGCTTGTGCTCAGCCGCCAGTTCCGCGACCTGATCATAATCAATGCGCTGATCCTGTTGGCGCACGCCATATTGCACCGCGTTGAACCACTTGCCGGACTGGTTGGGCGCCGCGCCATGCGTCAGATGCCCGCCGGAGGCCAGATTCATGCCCAGAATGGTGTCGCCCGGCTGCAGAAGGGCCTGATAAACCCCCTGATTGGCCTGAGAGCCGGAATTGGGCTGCACATTGGCAAAGCTGCAGCCGAACAGCTGGCAGGCGCGCTCGATCGCCAGATTTTCGGCGATATCGACATATTCGCAGCCACCGTAGTAGCGCTTCCCCGGGTAGCCTTCGGCGTATTTGTTCGTCATCACCGAACCCTGCGCCTCCATCACGGCGCGGCTGACGATGTTCTCGGACGCGATCAGTTCGATCTCGTCGCGCTGGCGGCCGAGTTCCTTCTGGATCGCCCCGAACAGCGCGGCATCGCGGCTGGCCAGCGTTTCGGTGAAAAAGCCCTTGTCGGTGGTGGTCATCCGGATCTCCCGCGCCGAGAATTGTCTGGCCGCTGTTTAGCGCAAGCCTGCGCGCGCGGAAAGCAAGGAAAACGACGCTTTTCGCACCTTTGGCGGTTTGTGCCTTTCCGATTGCATGCATGGTGCGCATTTGCGAAACCTGACCGCAGGCGCCAGCCTGATGCGGGCGGTGTCAGGAAGGGCGCAGACCATGACAGCAAAACGCAAGAAGGCGATCGCCTTTCTGGCCAGTTCCGCGCCGATGGCGATCAGCGCGCGCGAGGCCCTTTCCGAGCGCTATGGCGATGTGCCGCTGCATGATGCCGACGTGATCGTGGCGCTGGGCGGCGACGGATTCATGCTGGAAACGCTCAATGCCAGCCAGTCGCTGGACACGCCGGTTTACGGGATGAACCGGGGCACGGTGGGCTTTCTGATGAATGCCTATAGCGCGGACCGGCTGGACGAACGGCTGGAGGTTGCGGGGGAAGAAGTGCTGAACCCGCTGAGGATGCGCGCGACCACCGTGGCGGGCGAGGTGCATGAGCTGCTGGCGATCAACGAGGTCTCACTGCTGCGCGCCGGGCCGCAGACCGCGCGGCTGCGGATCACGGTGGATGGGCGGGTGCGGATGGAAGAGCTGGTTTGCGACGGGGCGCTGCTGGCCACGCCTGCCGGCTCCACTGCCTATAACTATTCCGCGCATGGCCCGATTCTGCCGATCGGCGCCGATGTTCTGGCCCTGACCGCCATGGCCGCCTTTCGCCCGCGTCGCTGGCGCGGCGCGCTTTTGCCGAAATCGGCGCGGGTGCGGTTTGATGTGCTGGACCCGGCCAAGCGCCCGGTCATGGCCGATGCCGATGCCCAGCCGGTGCGCGATGTCGCCTCGGTCGAGATACGCTCAGACCCCGAAATCCGCCACCGGCTGTTGTTCGATCCGGGGCACGGGCTGGAAGAACGGCTGATCCGCGAGCAGTTTTTCTAGAGCGTATCGCGTGAACGCGACACACTCTAACCTGTTGTTTTCGCATATCCGAGAAGCGCAAAACGGTTCCTGCTTTTGCGCGATATGCTCTAGGCGCTTTCGTCAGCCGCGGGCCGCAGCCGGTATTGCGCAAGGCGCGTGTAGGCGGGCAGTGCTTCCTCGGCCAGCGCCTGATAGCGCGGCTCAAGCACCGGCAACGGCCCCTCGGCGCTATCAAACCCGGTTGAGCGATGCACGGCGCCATACCAATGCGGTGCCCAGACGCCATCGAAGGGCTTTGGCCCGGCGGGCCAGGACAGCATCGCGGCGGTGAAGGGAATGCCCAGCGCGCGACACAGGCTTTGCAGCATCGGCCCCGGGCGGGCGCGGATATCGGTGCTGTCGATCACCAGCGGCGCGGTGCCATCGCGCTGCGCCAGTGCATCAAACAACGCGGCCTGCTGCAGGAAACCGAGATCCGCCAGCGACGGCCCCTCGCGCTTTTTCGCATAGGACGCCACCACCCGCGCCGGATGCCGGATCAGGAAAACATGGGTGCAGGCGGCCATCCAGCCCCGCGGTATGGCGTCGATCATGTGCTGGTTCATGTGCTTCTGGTAGAAAAGGGGCTTGCCGCCCCCCTCCGGCCCGTCTCCGGCAAGCGTTTCGGCAACCTGCTCCGGATCAGACGGCTGCGCTGCCAGCACCGCCGCGCGCATCGGATGATCAAGCCCGGTGCGCGCCAGATAGGCGGCATAAAAGGGCTCATCCACCACCGCGCAATCGTCGCGCGCGGCAAAGGCATACATCATCGCCGTCGAAAGATTGCGCGGGCCGGACCACATGGCAATGCGCTGCGTCATCGAAGTCATCCCTGACCGTGACCGCAGAGCGCGGCATAGGTTTCCGGGCGGCGGTCGCGCCAGGTGCCCCAACCGGCGCGGAAATCGCGCAGCGCGTCCAGATCGACGCGCGCGGTGATATGGGTTTCGCTGCTGCGGTCGGCCTGCGCCAGCGTCGCCCCGGTCGCATCCGCGATGAAGGAGCTGCCGTAAAAACTGATCGGCGTTTTCCCCTCGTTCTCAGTGCCCACCCGGTTCGATGCCACCACCGGCACCATATTCGCCGCCGCATGCCCCTGCATCACCCGTTGCCAATGGCCGGCGCTGTCATAACCCGGGTCGGCAGGTTCCGAGCCGATGGCGGTGGGGTAAAGCAGCACCTCCGCCCCGTTCAGCACCAGCGCGCGGGCGCATTCCGGAAACCACTGATCCCAGCAGATGCCGCAGCCGATGGTGGCAAACCGTGTGCGGAAGGTGACATAGCCGGTATCGCCGGGGGTGAAATAGAACTTCTCCTCATAGCCCGGATTTTGCGGAATATGGGTTTTGCGATAGAGGCCCAGCACCGTCCCGTCGGCATCAATCATCGCCACCGAATTGAACAGTGCCATGCCCGCGCGCTCATAGAACGAGACCGGCAGCACCACGCCCAGTTCACGCGCAATGTTGGAAAAGTGCTGGACAACCCGGGCTTCCGGGGTGGTTTCGGCCAGAGAAAAGTGGCGGGAGTGCTGTTCTGCGCAGAAATACGGCGTCTGAAAAAGCTCCTGCAGCACGATGATCTGCGCGCCGTCCCGGGCTGCGCTGCGCACCAGCGCCTCGGCTTTGGCAAGATTGTCGTCGATATCCCACGAACAGGCGAATTGCGTCGCGGCGAGGGTGACATTGCGCATGGTCCGTCCTTTCCTGCTTCAGCTTTTGTCCGGAGCGGTGCGTTTCTCGGCGGCCTTCGCCGCATCCCACAGCGCATCCATCTCTTCCAGCGTGCTCTCAGAAGGGCTGCGGCCCTGCGCCAGAAGCGCTGCCTCGACCGAGCGGAAGCGGCGGGTGAATTTGTCGTTGGCGGCGCGCAGCGCGGTTTCCGGGTCAATCTTCAGATGCCGCCCCAGATTGGCCATGACAAACAGCAGATCGCCGTATTCCTCGGCAATCTCACCCGGAGACAGGCTTTCGCGCGCCTCGGCCAGCTCCCGCGCTTCCTCCGCGATCTTGTCCACCACCTGACCGATCTCCGGCCAGTCAAAGCCCACCCGCGCGGCGCGGTTCTGCAGCTTGAGGGCGCGCATCAGCGCAGGCAGAGCCAGCGGCACATCATCCAGCACACCGGTTTGCGCCCGTGCAGCCCGCTCGCGCGCCTTCATCACCTCCCAGGCCTGCGTCTGGGCATCGGCGCTGTTGATCTGCGTGTCACCAAAGACATGCGGATGACGGGTGATCATCTTGTCGGAAATGGCGCGCACCACATCATCCAGCGTGAAATGCCCGGCCTCGCTGGCCATCTGGGCATGATAGACCGCCTGAAACAGCAGATCGCCCAGCTCACCCCTCAGCCCGTCCCAGTCGCGCCGGGCAATCGCATCGGCCACCTCATAGGCTTCTTCGATCGTATAGGGCGCGATCGTGTCGAAATCCTGCTCGATATCCCAGGGGCAGCCCCCCTCGGGCGCGCGCAGGCGGCGCATGATCTCAGCCAGCCGGGGCAAACCGCCCTGAGGGTCGTTGATCAGCGTTTCGTCGGCCATTGCGCCTGCCCCGTTTTCGGTGAAGATGCCCCGGTATCGCCCAAGCCTCAACCGGAGTCCACTATGCCCGTCCTCAACCGCATCGCCGAATTCGCCCCCGATCTGGCCGAGTGGCGGCGCCATCTGCACAGGCATCCCGAAACCCGGTTCGACTGCCATCAGACGGCGGCTTTCATCACCGAGCGGCTGCTCGATTTCGGCGTGGATGCGTTGCATACGGGTATTGCCGAAAGCGGGATCGTGGCGATTATCGAAGGGCAGGGCGCGGGACCGACGATAGGCCTGCGCGCCGATATCGACGCGCTGCCGGTCACCGAGGAAACCGGGCTGCCCCATGCCTCGGTCGTCGCGGGCAAGATGCATGCCTGCGGTCATGACGGGCATACCACGATGCTGCTGGGCGCCGCGCGCTATCTGGCGGAAACCCGCAATTTCGCGGGCCGCGTGGCACTGATCTTCCAGCCGGCCGAAGAATGGGGTGGCGGCGCGGGTGTCATGGTGGAGGAAGGTGTGATGGAGCGCTTCGATATCGCGCAGATCTACGCCTTGCACAACGCTCCCGGCCTGCCCGCCGGCCGGTTTGAAACCCGCCCGGGGCCGCTGATGGCGGCTGTTGACACGCTGACGGTCACCGTCACCGGGCGCGGCGGTCACGGCGCGCATCCAGAGGATACCGCTGACCCTGTCGCGGCGATCGTTGCCATGGTGGGCGCGCTGCAAACCATCGTCAGCCGCAACCGCAAGGGGACGGATGCGCTGGTGCTGTCGGTCACGCAGATCCATACCGGCAGCGCCGACAATATCATTCCCGAAACCGGCTGGTTCTGCGCGACGGTCCGCACCTATGACAAAGCGGTTCAGGCCATGGTCGAGGAACGCTGCAGCGCAATCGTGAACGGGATTGCGCAGGCGATGGGCGTGCGGGCCGAGATCAACTTTGAACGCGGCTACCCGGCGACTATCAACCACGAGGCCGAAACCGCCTTCGCCCTTTCCGTCGCGCAAGAGGTCAGCGGCGATGCGGGCGAGTGCGCGCCGGTGATGGGCGCGGAAGATTTCGCCTTCATGCTGGAGCGCCGCCCCGGGGCGTATCTGTTCCTTGGGCAGGGTGAAAGCGCCGGTCTGCATCACCCGCGCTACGATTTCAACGACGCTATCGCCCCGGTGGGCGCGAGCTTCTTCGCCCGCCTTGTCGAACAGGCATTGCCACGCGGCTGACAGGTCTGCTTCTCAGTGGCGCTGTGCCCAGCGTCATGCGGTGCGGCTGACCGCGGGGTTTGGCCGCAACGCGGCCGAACCCTGTGGGCTTTGCCGGGGGGCGGCGCCCCTTGGCAAAGCCCACGCCCCAGGAACACAAAACGCCGCCCTTCAGGGCGGCGTTTCTCTTGCTGCGAAGCGGATCAGCGCCTCAGCGCGTTTCGACTTCGTTGTAATCACGGCGCGGTGCGCCGGTGTAAAGCTGGCGCGGGCGGCCGATCTTCTGCTGCGGATCGGCGATCATCTCTTTCCACTGCGAAATCCAGCCCACCGTGCGCGACAGCGCAAAGATCGGCGTGAACATCGAGGTCGGGAAACCCATCGCTTCAAGGATGATGCCCGAATAGAAGTCCACATTCGGATAGAGCTTCTTCTCGACGAAATACGCATCTTCAAGCGCAATCCGCTCCAGTTCCTTGGCCACGGCGAGGGTCTCGTTATTCTCAATCCCCAGAAGCCCCAGAACCTCGTCGGCCGACTCCTTCATGACTTTCGCGCGCGGGTCGAAATTCTTGTAAACCCGGTGCCCGAAGCCCATCAGCCGGAACGGATCATCCTTGTCCTTGGCGCGCTTGATGAATTCGGGGATGCGGTCAACCGTGCCGATTTCGCGCAGCATTTCCAGGCAGGCCTGGTTTGCGCCGCCATGCGCCGGGCCCCAGAGGCAGGCAATACCGGCGGCGATGCAGGCAAAGGGGTTGGCCCCCGAGGAGCCCGCCAGCCGCACGGTCGAGGTGGAGGCGTTCTGCTCATGGTCGGCATGCAGCATCATGATCCGGTCCATCGCCTTGGCGAGGATCGGATCGACGACATATTCCTCGGCCGGAACCGCAAAACACATGTGCAGGAAATTGCCCGCATAATCGAGCGAGTTCTTCGGATAGACGAAGGGCTGGCCGATTGAATATTTGTAGGCCATGGCGGCGATCGTCGGCAGCTTGGCGATCATCCGGATCGCGGCAACCTCACGCTGCCAGGTGTCGTTGATATCGACCGAGTCATGGTAGAAGGCCGACATCGCTCCGACGACACCCACCATGGTGGCCATCGGGTGGCTGTCGCGGCGGAAACCCCGGAAGAAATAGTGCATCTGTTCATGCACCATCGTATGCCGGGTGACCCGGGTTTCAAAGTCGATCATCTGCTGCGCGCTGGGCAGTTCGCCGTAGAGAAGCAGGTAGCAGACCTCAAGATGGTGCGACTTTTCGGCCAGCTGTTCGATCGGATAGCCGCGATACAGAAGCTCGCCCTTGTCGCCGTCGATATAGGTGATCGTCGAAGAGCAGGAGGCGGTCGAGGTGAAGCCGGGATCGAACGTGAAGACATCGCCCTGCGCATAAAGCTTGCGGATGTCGATGACATCGGGGCCGAGCGTCGGTGAAAGCATCGGCAGTTCCAGCGTCTTCCCGTCAATCGCCAGTGTTGCAGTTTTCGTTGTGTCAGCCATCGCTTCCCTCGCTATGTTGTCTGCAGACCCAGGCTCGGCGCCCACTCAGCAGGTGTCACTGCCGCAGGCATCGGCCAGGCGCGCCAAGGTCTCTTCTCGTCCCAGAATCAGCATCATGTCGAATACACTTGGCGAAACCATGCGCCCGGCCAATGCCGCCCGCAAGGGCTGAGCGAGCTTGCCAAGGCCAAGTCCGTGCCCTGTGGCGCACGCGCTCACGATCGCTTCGAGTCTCTCACGCGACCAGCTAGCATTTTGCAGCTGCGGCGTCAATTCGCCCAGTATACCACGGGATACATCGCTGAGCGCGGCCGCCGCTTTCTCGTCCGGCACCAAAGGCCGCGTAGTGAGAATAAAGTACGCCTTTTCAAGGATCTGACCAAAGCTTTTCGCCTTGTCCCTGACCAGCGGCATGGCTTTCAATAGCCCCTCACGCTGGGTTTCTGACAGCGGTTCAGCCCCGGTTGCGGCAAGGTAAAGTTCCAGTTCCTGCAGCGTTGCGGCATCATCCATTCCGGAAAAATGCTGCGCTGTCAGGTGGTCCAGTTTCTTCAGGTCCAGCCGGGCCGGGGCGCGGTTGATCCCGGACAGATCGAACCATTCCAGCGCCTTTGCATCGCTGAAAAACTCGTCATTCCCATGGCTCCAGCCCAGCCGCGCCAGATAGTTCCGCAGCGCGGCGGCCGGGTAGCCCATGCGCTGATAATCCTCCACCCCAAGCGCGCCGTGGCGCTTGGACAGTTTCTTGCCATCTTCACCGTGAATCAGCGGGATATGGGCGAAGACCGGCACGCGCCAGCCCATCGCCTGATACACCTGCACCTGACGCGCCGCGTTGTTGAGGTGGTCATCGCCACGAATGATATGTGTCACGCCCATGTCATGGTCATCCACCACTACGGCCAGCATATAGGTGGGCGTACCATCGGAACGTAAACAAACCATGTCGTCAAGCTGGTCGTTTCGGAACACCACCCGGCCCTGAACCGCATCCTCGATCACCGTCTCGCCCTCGTGCGGGGCCTTCAGCCGGATCACATGGGGCGCATCAGGGTGCTGCGTGGGGTCCGCATCGCGCCAGGGGCTCTGAAACAGGGTCGAGCGCCCCTCGGTGCGCGCCGCTTCGCGGAAGGCCTCAATCTCCTCCTGCGTTGCGAAGCATTTATAGGCATGGCCGCGCGCCAGCATCTCATGGGCGACCTCGGCATGGCGGGGGGCGCGTTCGAACTGGCTGACCGCCTCGCCGTCCCAGTCCAGCCCCAGCCATGTGAGGCCCTTGAGAATTGCCTCGGTCGCCTCGGGTGTTGAGCGCGCGCGGTCAGTATCCTCGATCCGCAGCAGGAACTTGCCACCCCGGCTGCGGGCATACAGCCAGTTGAACAGCGCCGTCCGTGCCCCGCCGATGTGCAGAAAGCCGGTGGGCGAGGGGGCGAAACGGGTGACAACGGGATGGGACATGCGGCGTTAACCTTTCGGAAAGCATTCTGCAGATAGGCTTGCGGAAGCTCTAGGCAATGACGCAGGCGAGAACAAGTGCGCAGCCCGGCATCCTTTCCGGCCCTGATGCCACGGCAATGGCCATGGCACGGGGCCCTGATGCTGCCGCTGGCCGCGCTGGGAGCGGCGCGCGGGCATCTGTTTCCTTTTGTGCCGGTTCTTCTGGCGGTGGGGATCGGCCTGTATTTCGCTTTGCCGTCTGAGCCGCCCCTGCGCCTCTGGGCAGGGCTGGCGCTGCTTTGCGCGGGGCTCGCCGCGTTTGCGGTGACAGGGCCTGAGGCCCTGCGCATCCCGGCCCTTGCGCTGGCATTGGTCCTTGGCGGGGCGTTGCTTGCGGGCTGGCGCGCGCATTCCGTCGCCGCCCCTGTGCTGGGCTGGCGCTATTACGGGCCGGTGGAGGGGCGGATTGTGACGGTGGACCGCTCGGTTTCCGACGCGCTGCGCCTGACGCTGGACCAGGTGGTGCTGCACAACGTCGCCGTAGCGCGCGTTCCGCTGCGGGTGCGCGTGTCGATCCATGGTGAGGGGCCGGAAATGGCGCCCGTGCCGGGAACACGGGTGATCCTGACCGGGCATCTGGGCCCGCCCGGCGGCCCGGTGGAACCCGGCGGCTTTGATTTCCGCAGGCTGGCCTGGTTTGACCAATTGGGCGCTGTCGGCTACACCCGCAGCCCGGTTCTGGCGCTTGAGGCGCCTGCACCCGGTGCGGTGCTGGCAATTACCCGGCTGCGCATGCGGATGAGCGCGGGGATCCGCGCGGCCATGCCCGGTGAGCCGGGGGGCTTCGTTGCGGCCATTCTCACCGGCGACCGCTCCGGCGTCGGGCAGGCCACGACCGAGGCCCTGAGGCGCTCAAATCTCGCGCATCTGCTGGCCATTTCGGGGCTGCATATGGGGCTTCTGACCGGCGTGGTTTACGGCGCGCTGCGTGCGGTTCTGGCGCTGATCCCGGTTCTGGCCCTGCGCTGGCCAATCCGCAAATGGGCGGCGCTGGGGGCGCTTGCGGCGGCCATTTTCTACCTGCTGCTGTCCGGTGGCAATGTCGCCACTCAGCGCGCCTTTGTCATGGCGGCGGTCATGCTGGGGGCGGTTCTGTTTGACCGCCGGGCGCTGTCGCTGCGCTCGGTCGCGCTGGCGGCTATGGTGATCCTGATCTGGCGGCCGGAGGCCCTGCTGTCGCCCGGCTTCCAGATGTCCTTTGCCGCGACCGTTGCGCTGGTGGCGGTCTTCGGCTGGATGCGCCGGCACCGCGCATCGGCCGGGCAAAAGAAGCCGCGCGCGCCGCGCTGGCTGCGCGCGGTGGCGGGGGTGGCGCTGTGTTCGCTGGTGGCGGGCGTGGCCACGGCGCCGGTCGCAGCCGCGCATTTCCACCGGATCGCTGAATACGGGCTGGTGGCGAACCTGCTCAGCGTGCCGTTGATGGGCACATTGGTGATGCCGGCGGCGGTTCTGGCCGCCGTCCTCTGGCCGGTCGGGCTGGACTGGATCGGTCTGGCGCTGATGGAGGCGGGCACGCGCTGGATACTGATGGTCGCCCATGGCGTCGCGGGGCTGGAGGGGGCGGTGCGCAGCGTCACTGCACCTCCGGCAGTGACCCTGCCGGTTCTGGCGCTGGGTTGCCTCTGGCTGATCCTCTGGCCGGGCCGCGCGCGCTTTCTGGGGGTTTTCGTTGCGGTGGCGGGGATCGGAAGTTGGGGGCTGAGCGAGCGCCCGGCATTGCTGATCGCCGACTCCGGCGCGTTGGTCGGTGTTCTTGGCCCGCAGGGCAGGGCATTGACCCGGCCGCGCGGGGAGGGCTTTGTCGCCCGCAACTGGTTGGAGTCGGACGGCGACGCCGCCGATCAGGCGCAGGCCGCTGCCCGGCTTGATTCCATTGAGGGCGGGGCTGCGGGCTTTTCCTTTGCCGGTGCGCAATGGGTTCATCTTGTCGGGCGTCACGCGCCGGACCTGCTGAGCAGGTATTGCCGCCCCGGGGTGGTGATCGTGGTGGATTTCCGGCTGGATGGCCCTGTTCCGGGCGGCTGTCAGGTGATCGATACACGCGCGCTGGCGGTCACGGGCGCGCGCGCTGCCAGTTTTCACGGTACCGAGGTTCTCTGGCGCCACGCCCACCAGGCCGCAGGTGACAGGCCCTGGACCCGTCAGCGCTGACGCCTCCGCCCCACGCTGAATCAGGAATCCCTCAAGCGGCTGGCGCCGCCCCGCGCCCCTCAGGTGCAGGCGACAGGCCCTGAACCCGTCAGCGCTGACGCTTTCGCCCCGCGATCCCTCCGGAACCCGCAAAGCGGGCGGCGCAGTGCCCCGTCCCCCCGCTTGCGGGCGACAGGCCCCGGACCCGCCGACACCGACCCACCGCCCTCCTTCAGGAATCCGTGCTGGTGGCGAAGTCCCTCGCGCCCGCTCCTTCATCTTGCCGGAAATACGCTGCGGGGGTGAATGGCCGCAGGCCAGAGGGGGCTGCAAAAGCCCCCTTGCCCGGCCAGCCAGAGCATGCTTCGGCTGAAACGGGGTCAGTAGCTGCGGATCAGCCCGACAAGGCGGCCCTGCACCTGCACCTGATCATCGCGCAGAATGCGGGTTTCATAGGCCGGGTTTGCCGCTTCCAGCGCGATCATGCCGCGCATGCGGCGGAACCGTTTCAGCGTCGCTTCCTGCCCTTCGACCAGCGCAACAACGATATCGCCGTTGTCGGCGGTGGTCTGTTCGCGGATCACCACGATATCGCCATCGTTGATCCCGGCCTCGATCATCGAATCGCCGCGCACTTCCAGCGCGTAATGCTGGCCTTGCCCGGACAGCATCGCGCCGGGCACCGCCATCATATGCGAGACTTCCGAGATGGCCTCGATCGGGGTGCCTGCGGCAATGCGGCCCATGACCGGCAGCTCCATCGCGTGCACCACCCTGCCGCCAGCGGGCGCGGCACGGCCCTGCGCGCCACCCTCGATCACCCGGGGAACCACGCGCGGTTCGACATTCTCGGGCATGCGCAGCACTTCGATGGCGCGGGCGCGGTGGGCAAGGCGGCGGATGAAGCCACGCTCTTCCAGTGCCGTGATCAGCCGGTGGATGCCGGATTTGGAGCGCAGGTTCAGCGCGTCCTTCATTTCGTCAAAGGAGGGTGGAACACCATCGCGCTTCATGCAGGTGTCGATCAGTTCAAGCAATTCAAGCTGCTTTCGGGTCAGCATGCGCGCGTTTCTCCCGGCGGTTGAGGATCCGGCCCCCTGTGGCCGAAAGTTCACCTTAAGTTCTACGCATGTTCCGCGCGCAAGTCAACCGCCTATAGCGCAATGTAGCGCGCCGGATGGCCCTGCGGGCGCGCCGGGTCATCGGCGGGGCGGATCAGCAGCGCGTCTGCCTCGCTCAGCACCCCCAACAGCGCGCTGTCCTGATTGGCGAAGGGCCGGATCAGCCCGCCGGGTTCAAGCCGGGCGCGCATGTAATGCGCGCGCGGCCCGTTTGCCGCCACCTCTTCGGCCAGCGAGGCCGAGCGGGTGGGCGCGGGCCATGCGCCCAGCCCCAGCAGAGCACGCAGCGCGGGCAGCAGAAAGAGATGCGCGCAGACGATGGCCGAAACCGGGTTGCCGGGCAGCCCCAGCATCAGCCCCTCAAAGAGCCGCCCAGCCATCAGCGGTTTGCCGGGGCGCATCGCGATCTTGTAGAACGCCTGTTCGGCGCCCAGCCCCTGGCTGGTGGCGGCGACAAGATCATGATCGCCGACCGACGCCCCGCCGATGGTGACAATCACATCCGCCCCGCGCGCCATTTCCAGCACGGCGCCCAGCCGTGCCTCGTCATCGCGGGCGATGGGCAGCAGGCGGGTGGCGGCACCCTCGGCCTCCACCATCGCCTTGATCGCAAAGCTGTTGGAGGCCACAATCTGGTCAGGGCGCGGCTCCTCGCCGGGCATCACCAGCTCGTCGCCTGTGGCGATGATCGCCACCAGCGGGCGGCGCGTGACGCTGACCTCGCCGATGTTCATCGAGGCCAGAAGCCCCACATCGACCGGGCGCAGGCGGCGCGGGGCGCTCATCACATCGCCTGCGCGGAAATCCTGCCCGGCAGCGCGGATATGACTGTTCGCCTCAGGGCTTTCGCGCAGGGTGATACGGTCATCCGTGCGCGTGACATCTTCCTGAATCACCACCCGGTCGGCCCCTTCGGGCAGTGGCGCGCCGGTGAAGATGCGCAGCGCCTCGCCCGGTGCGATCCGGCCCGAAAAGGCGTGACCTGCCAGCGCCTCGCCCACCACGCGCAGGCTGTCGCCGGGGCTGGCAGGCCCGCTCAGCGCATAGCCATCCATGGCCGAGGCGGCAAACGGCGGCTGGTCGCGCAGGGCGCGGGCGGGCCCGGCCAGCACACGGCCTGCCGCCTGCGCCAGCGGCACCTTTTCAGTGCTCAGCGGCGCGCACAGCGCAAAGATCCGGGCCAGCGCCTCATCGACGGTGATCATGCGCTCTCCCCGCGGGTATAGGTGCCGGATTTGCCGCCTTCCTTGCGCATGACCTCGATGCCGCCGATGGTCATGGATTTCTCCACCGCCTTGAGCATGTCATAGACGGTCAGCGCGGCGACCGAGGCCGCTGTCAGCGCCTCCATCTCAACGCCGGTATGGCCGGTGGTGCGCACCTCGGCGGTGATCCGAACGCCGGGCAGGGCAGGGTCGGCCACCAGATCAACCGCGACATGGGTGATCGGCAAGGGATGGCACAGAGGAATGAGATCAGCGCATTTCTTGGCCGCCATGATCCCGGCCAGCCGCGCCACGCCCAGCACATCGCCCTTCTTGGCGGTGCCTTGCGTGACATGGGCCAGCGTTTCAGCCTTCATCACCACATGCGCGCAGGCGACGGCGGTGCGCGCCGTTACCGCCTTGGCGCCGACATCGACCATCTGCGCGCGGCCCTCGGCGTCAAAATGTGTCAGACCGGCCATGGTTCAGGCTCCGTCGGCGGTCAGCGGGTTGGCGAGCAGGGCGCGGGTGGCGGCGGTGACATCCGCCTGCCGCATGAGGCTTTCGCCGATCAGGAAGCTGCGCGCCCCGTACATCGCCATATCCGACAGGTCAGCGGGCGTGTTCAGCCCGCTTTCACAGACGATCATCCGGTCATCGGGCACAAGGCGTGCCAGCTGGCGGGTGGTGTCCAGCGTGACCTCAAAGGTGTTGAGGTTGCGGTTGTTGATGCCGATCATGGGTGATTTGAGCATCACCGCGCGCTCCAGTTCGGTCTGGTCATGCACCTCGATCAGCACATCCATACCCCAGCTGATCGCGGCCTCTTCCAGTTCAGTCGCCTGCGCATCCGAGACCGAGGCCATGATGATCAGAATGCAATCCGCCCCCAGCGCGCGCGACTGCGTCACCTGCCAGGGATCATAGAGGAAATCCTTGCGCAGGGCGGGCAGTGTCACAGCGGCGCGGGCCTCGGTCAGAAAGCTGTCGGCCCCCTGAAAACTGGGCGCGTCGGTCAGGACCGACAGGCAGGTTGCCCCCCCGGCGGCATAGGCCTGCGCCAGCGCGGGCGGGTCGAAATCTGCGCGGATCAGGCCTTTTGAGGGGCTGGCCTTCTTGATCTCGGCAATCAGCCCATAGGCGTTGCGCGTGGCCTGATGAAGTGCCTCCTGAAAGCCGCGCGTGGCCGAGGCCGCGCGGGCCAGCCCCTCCAGATCGGCAAGCGGGATCGCTGCTTTGGCGGCGGCAACTTCTTCCAGCTTGTAGGCCTTGATACGGTCGAGGATGGTTGACATGGGCAGCACTCCTTCGTGCACCTGAGTAACGCGGACGGGAACGGAAGTGAAGCGCCCCACGCGCCCCTCGACAGACCGGCAGAAAGTCGCATGATACGCCATGACCCATCGCTTTCCGTTTCTTGATCACCCGCGCCCGACCGCGATTGCCCATCGCGGCGGTTCGCTGGAGGGTGAGGAAAACACGCTGCCCGCCTTTGCCCATGCGGTTGCGCTGGGTTACACCCATGTCGAGCTGGATGTGCATGCTACGCGCGACGGGGTGGTGGTGGTGCACCATGACCCCACGCTTGAGCGCATGACCGGCGACCCGCGCGCCATCGCCGAACTGAGCTGGCGCGAGCTGAGCGGCATCCGCACCCATCGCGGTGCCGCGATTCCCCGGCTGGATGCGCTGCTTGAGGAACATCCGGCGCTGTTCATCAATATCGAGGCCAAATCGGACGCGGTGGTTGAGCCCCTGGCGGCACTGATCCGGCGCATGGGGGTGCTGGAGCGGATCGGCACGGGCTCTTTCCGGCCGGCGCGCATTACCGGGCTCCGGGCCTTGCTGGGCGAGCGGCTTTGCTGGTCGCCCGCGCATGGGGCGGTGCTGGGCCTGTGGCTGCGCGGCTGGGGGCTGCCGGTGCCACTGGCGGGGTTCCCGGTGGTGCAGGTGCCGGAGCATTACCGGGGCGCGCGCGTTGTCACCCGCCGCTTTGTGCGCGCCGCGCACCGCGCCGGGGTTCTGGTACAGGTCTGGACCGTGAATGAAGCCGATGCCATGGTGCGCCTGCTGGATATGGGCGTGGACGGGTTGATGACCGACCGCCCCGCGCTGCTGCGGCAGGTGCTGGAGGGACGGGGCGCGTGGAGAGGGAGCTGAGAGTGCTGGAAGGTTTGCGGATCATCGAGATCGAGGGGATCGGGCCGGGGCCCTTTGCCGCCATGTGGCTGGCCGATATGGGGGCTGATGTGATCTGCATTCAGCGCCCTGAGGGGCCGTCACTGCCGGGCATGGAAGGGCCGAACCTGCTGGACCGGGGCAAGCGCACCATCGCGCTGGATCTCAAATCAGACGATGATCTGGCGGTGGTCAAGGCGTTGATCGCCACCGCCGACGGGCTGATCGAGGGGATGCGCCCGGGCGTGATGGAGCGGCTGGGGCTGGGGCCGGATGCGTGCCACGCGCTGCGCCCCGCGCTGGTTTACGGGCGGATGACGGGCTGGGGGCAGAGCGGCCCGCGCGCGGCAGAGGCCGGGCATGACCTTAACTATATTGCCCTCTCAGGCGCGCTCTGGTATGCATCGCCGCCCGGTCAGCCACCGCAGACCCCGCCCACGCTGGTGGGCGATATCGGCGGCGGGGCGATGTATCTGGTGGCGGGGATGCTGGCGGGGCTGTTGCGCGCCGGGCGCACCGGGCAGGGCACGGTGGTGGATGCGGCCATCGTTGACGGCTCGGCGCATATGATGGCGCTGGTGGCCTCGATGCTGCCATCGGGCATGTTCCAGCTGGCACGCGGGCAAAGCCTGCTTGACGGGGCGCATTGGTCGCGCAGCTACCTGTGCGCCGATGGCGGCTGGATGTCGGTGCAATGCCTTGAGCCGAAGTTCTACACGGCCTTCCTGCGCCTGCTGGGCCTTGAGAAGGATGCCGATTTCGCGCGCCAGTATGACCGCGAATTGTGGCCCGCGCTGGCCGGGCGGCTGGAGGCCCTGTTCACCACCCGCCCGCGTGATCACTGGACGGCGCTCTTTGCCGGATCGGATGCTTGTGTGGCCCCGGTGCTGAGCCCGTTCGAGGCCGCGCGCGACCCGCATATGGCAGCGCGCGTAAGCTGGGCCACGGGCGATCTGTTGCAGCCCTCGCCCGCACCGCGCTTTGATGGCCGGGCGGCAAAGCCGGGTGATATCCCCGCGCGCGATCAGCATCGCGATGAAATTATGGCCCTGCTGAACAGGTAACCTGTTGTTTTCATATGTCAGGGAAGCGAAAAACCGGCTCCACCTTTTGCGCGGCAGGGTCTAGCGGCAATAGGTGCTGTTATTGCCGCGCATGGCCATGTCGTAGTGGAAATGATCTTCGTGGTGCCCGTCCGAGCCGGGGCCAAGCGTGGTGCGGAATATGCCGCAGGCATTGGTATGCATCTGCCGCAGGGCGTTGCGATAGGGGCCGCGTGGCCAGTCGCTCAGCACCATCACCGTTTGCCCGTTGGCCAGCCGGAAGCCGGCGACATCAATCGCCCGGCCCCGCCCATGTTCCGAAACCCGCGCCCCGGCACGGTTGTTGCGCGGGCGGCAAGTGTAATGCGCGGCAACCCTGATCTGCGTGACGCCGCCGCCCGCGTTGCCCATCGCAGGCAGCATGACCTGCCGCACCCAGCGGTCAAAAGCGCGCGCGGTGTCGCATTCCAGTGTCGCGGGCTGCGACAGGCGGATGCCTGCAACCGCGGTCACGCTCACCGGCTCGGCTATGCCGCAGCCCTGCACGGCAGAGGTGACGCGCGCCATGGGCTGGCCCTCAAGTGTGCTGACGCCGCAGAGCCCGGCTGCCGGCCTGCCGGTGACACCACCACCGCTGCTGCTTCCGCCCGCGGCAACAGTGGTCGGCGCGGGCTGCGCCGCCCGGCGGCGGACCGCCTCGGCATGGCGGGTATAGGCGGCGGCGCTGCGCCGCTGCGGGCGCGGGCTCAGCGCGGGAGCATAGGGGCTGAGCGTGACCGCTTCCAGTGCGGGTTCGGCATCGGCTGTGGTCTCAGCCTCCGGCTGCGCTTCGGGCTGCGCCACGCTTGGCGGTTCGGTTGTCGCCGCGCTTGGCGGCTCAACCTGTGCTTCGGGCGGCTGTGCGGGCTCTGCTTCCGGGGGCGCAGCGCGCAGATCCGGCGTCGCCTCCCGCTGCAGCGCCGCGATGGTCTCGCCCGTGACGGCGCCCGCTGCCGCTTCGCCGCGCCGCAATCCGGTGGGGATCATGCTTTCGGGCAGCTGCACGCTGTCAAATTCCGGTCGCGCCACCGGCAAGGGGGAGCGCAACAGCGCGCCTGAGCGGTCCATGCGTATGCCCGCGACAGTGCCGGGGCGGGTGGCCTCAACGATGGCCGGCGCGGCCCCGGCCACGGGGCGCGGCGGGGGGCGCTGCGAGCGTTCCGGCGCCTGCGCCACGGCGGCAGTGGCCAGCAACGCCAGCCCGATCCCTCCTGCCCAGTTGCGCCACGATGCCACGTCAGGTTACCTTGCTGCGCCCGAAATCCGGTGCCGCCGTATCCTGCCCGGCCTCGATGATCCCGCGCCGGATGGCCCGGGTGCGGCTGAAATAGTCATGAAGCTGCTCGCCGTCACCCATGCGGATCGCGCGCTGCAGCATGAACAGCTCCTCCGTGAAGCGGCCCAGAATATCCAGCGTGGCTTCCTTGTTGGTCAGGAACACATCGCGCCACATCGTCGGATCCGAGGCCGCAATCCGCGTGAAATCCCGGAAGCCCGAGGCCGAATACTTGATCACCTCAGACTGCGAAACCCGGCGCAGATGGTCTGCCACACCCACCATCGTATAGGCGATCAGATGCGGTGTGTGCGACACAACCGCCAGCACAAGATCATGATGCGCGGCGTCCATTTCATCGACATTCGCGCCCATCCCCTCGCACAGGGCGCGCAGCCGCGCCGTGGCATCGGCATCGGCCTCGGGCAGCGGCGTGATCAGCCACCAGCGGTTTTCAAAGAGCGTGGCAAAGCCCGAATAGGGGCCGGAATGCTCGGTCCCGGCCAGCGGATGGCCGGGGATGAAATGCACGCCTTCGGGCAGATGCGGCGCCACGGCCTCGATCACCGCCTGCTTGACCGAACCGACATCGGTTACCGTGCAGCCGGGCTTGAGATGCGGCGCGATTTCGCGCGCGACCGCCTCCATCGCGCCCACCGGCACCGCCAGCACCACCAGATCGGCATCCTGAACGGCCTCGGCGGCGCTGGCATGGACGGTATCGACCAGCCCGATCTTCTGCGCCGCCTCGCGGGTTTCAGCGGTGCGCGCGTGGCCCGCGATCGTGCCCGCCAGCCCCTTCCTGCGCATCGCATGCGCCATGGAGCCCGCGATCAGCCCCAGCCCGATCAGTGCCACCTTGTCATAGATCGGGCTCATTGCCCCGATCCCAGGGCGCGGGCGATGACCGCAGCCAGACGCTGGCAATCCGGCATGGTGCCAACGGTGATGCGCAGCGCGTGAGGCATGCAATAGCCGCCCATCTTGCGCACCAGGATGCCGTCGGCCTGCAGCGCCGCGTCCACCGCATCGGCGGTTTGCGGGCTGTCAAAGCGGGCCAGAACGAAGTTGCCCGCGCTTTCATCAACATCCGCACCGGCGGTGCGCAGGGCATCGGTCAGCCAGCGCCGCGCCTCGGCATTCACGGCGCGCGAGCGTTCGACATGGCCCTGATCGCGCAGCGCGGCGCTGGCGATATCCTGCTGCATGGCCGACAGGTTGAACGGCCCGCGCACCCGGTTCAGCACGTCGATCACGGCTTTCGGGCCATAGCCCCAGCCCACGCGCAGCCCGCCCAGCCCGTAGATTTTCGACAAGGTCCGCGTCATCACCACATTCGCGCGCGCCTCAACCAGCGCCAGCCCGCCATCAAACCCCTCGATATATTCGGCATAGGCGCCATCCAGCACCAGAAGCGCCTGCGGGGGCAGCCCCTCGGCCAGCCGCTCGATCTCGGACATAGGGATCATGGTGCCGGTCGGGTTGTTGGGGTTGGCCACGAACACCAGCCGCGTGCGTTCCGTGGCGGCGGCCAGGAGGGCATCGACATCGGTGTGGCGCTCGGCCTCAGAGGCAACGACCGGGGTGGCCCCGGCCCCCAGCGCCGAAATCCGGTACATCAGGAAGCCGTATTCGCTGTAAAGCACCTCATCGCCCGGCCCGGCATAGGCCTGGCACAGAAAAGCGATGACCTCGTCCGAGCCCACACCGCAGATCACGCGCTCAGGGTCCAGCCCGTGGGTTTCGGCAATGGCGGTGCGCAGCCCGGCATGGTCGGTGGAGGGGTAGCGATGCAGCGCGGCGCCGCCGTTGCCGCTGACCAGCCCGCGCAACGCATCCAGCGCTGCAGGGCCTGCGCCCAGCGGGTTCTCGTTCGAGCTGAGTTTCAGCACCTCGGCATGGCCGTCAAGCTTGGCCTTGCCGCCCTCGTAAAGCGCGATCTCCATGATGCCCGGCTGGGGGCGGATAACGTCGCTCATAGTCCCTCCTTGGCCCGCGCCGGGGCCGTTGCCAGAAAAGCCGCGCCCCGGGGGCCGGACATAGAAAAAGGCCGCGCCCGGTTTCCCCGGCGCGGCCCGCAATCGTGCAAGAAACCGTCAGGCCGGTGCCGGATCAGTTCTTGGCGTAATATTCGACGACGAGGTTGGGCTCCATCTGAACCGCATAGGGCACATCCGCCAGCGAGGGGGTGCGCACAAAGGTGGCGGTCAGTTTGGAATGGTCAACTTCCATGTAATCGGGCACGTCACGCTCGGTCAGGCCAACCGATTCCAGCACGATAGCCAGCTGCTTCGAGCGGTCGCGAACAGCGATCACGTCGCCTTCCTTGACCCGGTAGGAGGCGATGTTCACGCGGCCACCGTTGACGGTGATATGGCCGTGATTGACGAACTGGCGCGCGGCGAAAATGGTGGGTACGAACTTGGCGCGGTAGATGACCGCATCCAGACGGCGCTCCAGCAGACCGACAAGGTTCTCGCCGGTGTCACCCTTGACGCGGGCGGCTTCGGCATAGATGCGCTTGAACTGCTTCTCGGTCAGATCGCCGTAATAGCCCTTCAGCTTCTGCTTGGCGCGCAGCTGGGTGCCGAAATCCGACAGCTTCTGCTTGCGACGCTGGCCGTGCTGGCCGGGGCCGTATTCGCGGCGGTTGACCGGCGATTTGGCGCGGCCCCAGATGTTTTCGCCCATGCGGCGGTCAAGCTTGTATTTGGCAGCGGTGCGTTTGGTCATCGCTGATCTCCTATTCGTTTATGCTTTCTCGGCTTTTCCGAAAACCGGTTCCCACTTTTCGGGTCTCGAACAGCTCTGTGCCGCTCATTCCCGCCGTGGTTTCCGGCCCGCATCTGCCCAGAACGATAGGGCGTTGTCCTTTCCGGGTCGCCCCGGCGACAGGCTTCCCCTTGCGGGGCCCACCAACACCAATGAAAACCCCGGGCGAGCACCCGGGACGGGCGGCTTATACGCCACCGCGCGTCAGAGTCAACCGCATCCCGCGCCCGGCATCCCTTCAATTTTCCGCCCCTTCATCTTGCCGCCCCTTCATCTTGCCGGAAATACGCCACGGGGGTGCGGGGGTGTGAAACCCCCGCTTCCACAGCAGCAAAAGGCACAGACGGTCCGCGCCTACGCGGCCTGCGCCGCCGCATGCAGCAATATCCGCGCCTCGCCCCGGTCAAGGCAGCGCCGCGCGGCGGGGCCAAAGCGCTCAGGGTCGTTCAGAAGCCCGGGCGCGGCGCGCTCCAGCGCGCGGGCGTGCCATTTCAGCACCCCGGCATCGGCCAGCGCCGGGTGGAAGCTTTCGCAGGGCAGGCCATTGGCGGTGATGATCTCATGGCGGGCGAACATCAGATGCACATAGGTCACCGCCGCGGGTGCGAAATCACGCCGGATCAGGCGCCCGTCCTCCAGATCCGCGGCGGCGACCAGAACCTCGGGCGTGCCGAAGGCATCACCGGCCCCGCCCAGTAAAAGCCGGTGCCCGGGCGAGACCAGCAGGTCGGCATCAGGCCGGCCTGTACGCTCAATACTGCCCTGAACAGTACCCAGCGCGCCCGCGCGGATGCGGACCGGGCGCAGATGCGGATGCAGATACAGCTCAGCCCCCGTCAGTTGCGTGGCACCCCGCCAGACCACCGGCTGCGGCCCGTTGTCGCGCGTCAGCACCCGGTCGCCGGGGGCCAGCATCTCGACCGGGCGCGACCCCTCGACGGTGTCGATCCGCGTGCCGGGCAGAAAGCAGATCACCCCGGCGCGTGGCCCGGGTGCGGTGGGCGTCGCGGGCGCGGGGTTGAAGGCGCTGACCCACAGCATGCGCCCCGGCGGCGGCATCAGCGGGTCGAACACGGCCAGCAGGCGGCCGGGCTGGCGCAACAGGCGTGCGTGATACAGCCGCTCGCCATCGGTCAGCACAAAGCTGTCCGGCGGCAGGCCGGTGTCAGCATACAGATGGGCGGTCGCTTCGGTGGGATCGGGCCGGGCGGCGAACACCGGCGCGGGCGTGGCGTGCTGCACCGATATCTGCACCAGCCCCTTCATCCGCCGTATCCGCTCGCGCGCCCGCCCACGCGGATCGGCGGGTTCCAGCGGGCGGTCCAGCCACAGCGTTTCAGGCCCCTTGTCCAACCGCCACGCCCGGCCCCGCCAGGCCCAGGACATGCCGACCGACATGAACTCCGGCGGCAGCGCGCGTTCTTCGCCCAGCTCGGTCTGCGACCACGCCACGGCATATACGCCGCGAAAACCCGGATTCCTGCCCATGAACTGCCTGTACTTTGTACTGCGTGTTTTTCTTGTTGCCGGCAGAAATAACAAAAAACGCTTTGCAAAGCCAGCCTCAACCCGGCGGGGCTGTCAGGGAAAGCCGCGAATTCCGTTCAGAATCAGGCAGGTCGTCAAAGCGGCGGCAGGTCGCCGCCCACGCATGAAAGCCGATCAGCGGTGCGGGTTGCGGGCCATGGGGGCTGTTCGTGGATGGCACGGCGGGTCTGTCGCTGCGCGGCGATGGGGAAGTGGGGCAGGGGGGCGCTGCCCCCCTCGGGCCTGCGGCCCTCACCCCCCGGCGTATTTGGGGCAAGATGAAAGGCGCTCAGCCCGCAGTCGGGCGGTTGTCGACGAGGCGCCGGGCCTTGCCTTCGGAGCGCGGCGCGCCGCCGGGCTGGTGGATATGGATGCGCGCCGAAATGCCGATCACGCTTTTGATGTGATGCGCCAGTTCCTTGCCGGAGGCCTGACGCGCGGCGTCAGCGGCGGCGGCGGGCGTCGCCTCGGCATGGACGGTCATGGCGTCCATCCGCCCTTCGCGCGTCAGTTCGATCTGGAAATGCGGCGCGAGGCCTGCGCATTTCAGGATCTGCTCCTCGATCTGGGTGGGGAAGACATTGACCCCGCGCAGGATAATCATGTCATCCGAGCGCCCGGTGATTTTCTCCATCCGCCGCATCGAGCGGGCGGTGCCGGGCAGCAGCCGCGTCAGGTCGCGGGTGCGGTAGCGGATGATCGGCAGGCCTTCCTTGGTCAGCGTGGTGAAGACCAGCTCGCCCATTTCGCCATCGGGCAGCACCGCGCCGGTTTGCGGGTCGATGATTTCAGGGTAGAAATGATCTTCCCACAGATGCAGCCCGTCCTTGGTTTCCACGCATTCATTGGCCACACCCGGCCCCATCACCTCGCTCAGGCCGTAGATATCAACGGCGTGCATATCAAACGCCTCCTCGATTTCGCCGCGCATGGCGTTGGTCCAGGGCTCGGCGCCAAAGATACCCACGGCCAGCGAGGTTTCGCGCGGATCGATCCCCACGCGGCGGAGTTCATCGAGGATCGACAGCATGTAGCTGGGCGTGACCATGATCACGCGCGGTTTGAAATCGGTGATCAGGGTCACCTGCCGCTCGGTCATCCCGCCCGAAACCGGCACCACGGTGCAACCCAGCCTTTCGGCCCCGTAATGCGCGCCCAGCCCCCCGGTGAACAGCCCGTAGCCATAGGCCACATGCACCATATCACCCGCCCGCGCGCCCGAGGCCCGCATCGAGCGCGCTACCAGATGCGCCCAGGTGTCGATATCGCGCTTTGTGTAGCCCACCACCGTCGGCTTGCCCGTGGTGCCGGAGGACGCATGCAGCCGCACCAGTTGTTCGCGCGGGGTGGCGAACATGCCGAAAGGGTAGGTGTCGCGCAGATCGGTCTTTTGCGTGAAGGGGAATTTCGCCAGATCGGACGGAGCGTTCAGATCATCCGGGTGCACGCCATGTGCATCGAAGCGCGCGCGGTAGAAGGGCGAATTGTCATAGGCATGGCGCAGCGACCATTTCATGCGCTCCAGTTGCAGCGCGGTGATTTCATCGCGTGAGGCGGTTTCGATCGGTTCCAGATCGCCGGGGCGGGGGGAGAGGTCTTCCATGGCTCTGGTCTCATGCGGTTGGGGTTCGGTGTCAGGTTTCGGTTTCCGGTCCGGTTTCCGGTTCAGTTTCCGGTTCTGGGAAATGGCTGCCCTTGATGGTGCGCGAATGGCCGCGGAATTCGGCGATCTGTGCGCCGGAAGCATTGGTGACCCGGATGTCATAGATCCCTGAGCGCCCGCTGCGGGCCACCTCATGCGCCTGCGCTGTCAGCCGGTCACCGGCAAAGGCCGGGGCAAGGAAGGTGACCGAGGCCATCTGCGCGACGGTATTCTGGTTGTAGCTGTTGCAGGCGAAGGCAAAGGCGCTGTCGGCCAGCGTGAAGATAAAGCCGCCGTGGCAGGTCTTGTGGCCGTTGGTCATGGCCCCGGTCACCGTCATGGAAAGGGTTGCCGCGCCGGGTGCTATGGCATCCAAGGACATGCCCAGCCCCTGTGAGGCGGCGTCGCGTTCCCACATCGCACGGGCGCTGGCTTCGGCGCGGGCTTGCGGTGTCATGGCCATGGGCGCCCGGCCCGCGAGGGCAGGGAAGCCGCCGGGGCGGCGCTGATATCCATGCTCGGTTTCCCCCCTGATCTGCGCGCCCGAAGGCGGCAACAGGATGAATCAGTTACATAAGCCGACCGGCCAGTCAAACTTTATCCGGCGGAGGGGCGCGTGCTGAAACGGGGCTGCTGGCGTTGCCCGGCAGGGCATGGCATGAAAGCGCCATGCAAGCCGAACAGCGACGCCAGCATGATCTTGTTGTTACCGGGGCCAGTGGCCGCGTCGGCAGGTTGCTGGCGGCGGGCTGGGCGCGAAGCGGTGTGCCTGTCCTGTTGCAGCGCCGGGGCGATGCGGCGTTGACGCAAGGGCTGGACGAGTTGCGCTGGTCACCGCTGGAGGGCGCGGCGCCGCTCATCGACCGGGTGCAGCGCCACGGGGCGCCGCGCGCCATGCTGGTGCTCGCCGGTGCAACACCGGGCACCGGGCGCGATTTGTCGCTCAACCGCCCGCTGACCGAGGCCTGCCTTGCGGCGGCGCTGGCGGCAGGGATCGGGCGGGTGCTGGTGACCTCTTCCTCGGCGGTTTATGGCGGCGGGCGCGCGCAACCCTGGGGTGAGAGCGATCCGGCGCAACCCACCACACCCTATGGCGAGGCGAAGGCGGCGGCAGAGGCTGCCTGCACCCTTTGGCGCGCGCGCGGGCTGGAGGTGTGTTGCCTGCGCATCGGCAATGTCGCCGGGGCAGATGCGCTTTTGCTCAGGGCTGGTGGGCCGCTGGCGATTGACCGTTTCGCGGACGGGGGCGGCCCCGTGCGGTCGTATATCGGGCCGGGCAGTCTGGCGCGCGTTCTGCGCGCGCTGGCCTGCGCGCCGGGCCCGCTGCCGGAAACCCTCAACATCGCCGCGCCGGTGCCGGTTGCCATGACCGATCTGGCCAGCGCCGCCGGGCTGGACTGGCGCTGGCAGCCCGCGCCCCCCTCGGCGGTGGCGCGTTTCACCCTTGATTGCCGCGCGCTTGCCGCGCTGGTGCCCTTTGATGACGCTGAAAGCACCGCCGCAACGATTGCGGCGCAATGGAAAGACTGCCGGACCCCCACATGACCCCGCAAAAACGCCTCTTTGACCTGTTCACGGCCTGTGTGCTGTCTGTCATCGTGCTGCCGGTCATCGCGGTGATCGCGGTGTTGATTCTGCTGATCGACGGCGGGCCGGTGTTTCATTCGGGCGAGCGGATGAAGACGCCGACGCAGGGCTTCCGCTTCTACAAGTTCCGCACCATGCGCCCTGACCCGAATGACAGTGGCGTGTCGGGCGGCGACAAGGCCGACCGTATCACCCGGACCGGCGCTTTCCTGCGCCGCACCCGGCTGGACGAGCTGCCGCAGCTGTTCAACCTGTTTCGCGGCGATATCTCTGCGGTCGGGCCGCGCCCGCCGTTGCGCCAGTATGTCGAGCGGTTTCCCGATGTTTACGCGCAGGTGCTGCGCGCGCGCCCGGGTATCACCGGGCTTGCCACGGTGCATTTCAACCGGCACGAACACTGGCTTCTGGCCAGATCGCGCTCAGCCGCCGAGACCGACGCAATCTATTGCCGCGCCTGCATTCCGCGCAAGGCGCGGCTGGACCTGATCTATCAGGCCCATCAGGGATTTTGCTTTGATCTGGTGATTATCCTCAAGACCTTTGTGCCCTCTTTGCGCTAGACAGGGCAGGGCCGCATGCGGCGGCGCGCCCTGCGAAACATGAGGACTTGACTCGCATTAAAGGCCAGATATTGTTGCGTTTGCAATGAAAGGGCGGTCCGGGGAGGCTGCTTCCATGGCAAAAAAGGGAGGATAAAATGTTCAAGAAACTGATTCTGTCAGCCGCGCTGGCGGGTGCGATGGGGGTCTCCGGTGCCGCCGCGCAGGAGGTCACGCTGCGCGTGCACCATTTCCTGCCCGCGCAGGCCCCCGTACCGTCGCAATTCATCGAACCCTGGGCACAGAAGGTGATGGAGGAATCCGACGGCCGCATTGCGGTCGAGGTGTATCCGGCCATGTCGCTGGGGGGCGGACCGCCTTCGCTGTTCGATCAGGCGCGCGATGGCGTCGTTGATATCGTCTGGACGCTGACGGGCTACACGCCAGGCCGCTTCCTGCGTGCCGAAGTGCTTGACCTGCCGTTCATCGGCGGCGATGCCGAGGCCACGTCGCGGGCTGCATGGCGTTTCTATGAGATGCATATGCAGGATGAATTCGAAGGCGTGCGCCCGATCGCCATGCATGTCCACGGCCCCGGCCAGATGCATATGCGCAGCCCGGCGATTGAAACCCCGGACGATATGCAGGGGCGCACGGTGCGCGGCCCCACCCGGCTGGTGACCCGGCTGATCGAGGCGCTGGGCGGCACTGCCGTCGGCATGCCCGTGCCGCAGGTGCCCGAGGCATTGTCGCGCAACGTGATCGAGGGCACGGTGATCCCGTGGGAGGTGACGACCTCGCTGCGCGTGGCCGAACTTGTTGATACGCATACAGAATTTGGCGGTGATCGTTCGCTCTATACCACTTTCTTCATTTTCGGCATGAACCCCGACAGCTATGAGGCGCTGCCCGAAGACCTGCGCGCGGTGATTGATGCCAACTCCGGGATCGAGACCTCGGGCTGGGTGGGCCGCGTGATGCACGACGCTGACGCCCCGGCGCGCGCCATCGCTGAAGAGCGTGGCAACACCATCATCACCGTTGAGGGCGAGGCGCTGGATGCATGGCGCGCTGCAGCGGCGCCGGTGCGTGACGGCTGGATCGTCGAGATGAATGAGCGCGGCATCGACGGTGCTGCCCTGATCGCCGATTTCGAAGCCCTTCTCGAAGAAGAAGAGGCGCGCTGAGCCGCGCCATTGCCGGGGCGTGCCTGTGCGCGCGCGCCCCGGCATCACCCGGCCCCGGGCCGGAGATGTTGGTCCGCGCGGCCAGCCCCCCGCCCCGCCGCAAGATATCTGGACCTGCCAAGCCCGGGAAACCCCTGAGATGAGAGATTGCCAATGACCGGCGCCGGTGCCCCTCGCAAACCCGCGCCCAGCCGCGCCATTCTGCCCGAGGCGGAGGCCTTTGTCGGGATCTGGATCGGGCGTTTTGCCAATGCGCTGGCGGTGCTGGGCGGGGTGATCCTGACGGCGGTGATGCTGGTCGCGGTGGTCTCCATCATCGGGCGCGCGCTGTCGCGTTCCGGCTGGGCCTTTGTGGGGAAGGTGGGGCCGATCCCCGGCGATTTCGAAATTGTCTCGATCGGCGCGGGCATGGCGATCTTCTGCTTTCTGGCCTGGGCACAATATACGCGCGGGCATGTGACCGTGGATATCTTCGTCTCGGCGCTGGGCGAACGGGGCATGGCCGTGATCGCGGTCATCATGAACCTTGTGCTGACAGTGGCGGTGGTGGTGCTGGCCCGGCAGCTTGGCGACGGGCTGGTGGACAAACGCGGCTTTGGCGAGACCTCACTGATCCTTCAGATACCGCTCTGGTACAGCTATGCGGGCGGGTTGGTCGGTCTTTACAGCTTTGCGCTGGTCAGCGGCTACACGGTCTGGCGCAGCCTCAACGAGGCGTTGGGTGCGGGCGAGCCGAAGGGAAACAACGCATGATCTGGCTGGTGCTTCCGGGCCTTGCGCTTGTGCTGTTTGCCCTGCTCCGTTTTGTTCAGGGCATGCCCGCCGGGCGCGCCGCGCTGTCGGCGCTGGCGGTTGTGCTGGTGCCGGTGCTGGTCTGGTATGCGGTCGCATTCGGGCTGGTGCATCTTTCTGACGGGCTGCGCGCCGCTTTCGCGGGTATGTCGGGCCTGCAGATCGCCACGATCTTCTTTGGCGTCCTGCTGGTACTGATCGCGCTGCGCATGCCGATCGGGCTGGCGATGCTGGTCTGCGGCATTCTGGGCCTTTATGTGGTGCGCGGGCGCTGGCCGCCGGTGCTCAACCAGCTCAAGCATGTCGCGGTAGAGACCTTTTCCAGCTATTCGCTGTCGGTGGTGCCGCTGTTTCTGCTGATGGGCGCATTCGCCATGAAGGGCGGCCTGTCCGAGGCGCTGTTCCGCGCGGCTGCCGCATGGCTGGGGCATCTGCGGGGCGGGGTGGCCATGGCGGGTGTGGGGGCTTCGGCCGGGTTCGGGGCAATCTGCGGCTCGTCGCTGGCGACGGCTGCCACGATGGGCCGGGTGGCCCTGCCCGAACTGCGCCGCCACGGCTATTCCGGTGCGCTGGCGACCGGCTCGCTGGCAGCGGGCGGCACGCTGGGCATTCTGATCCCGCCGTCGATCGTGCTGGTGATCTATGCGATTCTGGCCGAACAGAACATCGCCAAGCTCTTTGTCGCGGCCATGGTGCCGGGGATTCTGGCGGCATTGGGCTATATGCTGACGGTTTCGGTGATGGTGCGGATCAACCCGAAGGATGCCGTGCGCACCCCGCGGCTGAGCCTGCTGAACCGCTTCCGCGCCCTGGGCGAGGTCTGGCCGGTGGTGGTGATTTTCGTGGTGATGATCGGCGGCATGAATACCGGCGTCTTCACGCCCACCGAGGGCGCGGCGGTGGGGGCGGCAGGAACCGGGCTGGTGGCCTTTCTGCGCGGCAGACTGGGCTGGGCCGCCCTGCTGGACTGCTTCCGCTCAACCGCCGCGTCAACCGGGATGATCTTCTTCATCGTGCTGGGGGCGGCGGTGTTCAACTCGTTCCTTGGCTTTACGCGCCTGCCCTATTTCGCCGCCGACTGGGTGGCTGGGCTCAGCACCTCGCCCTTTCTGGTGCTGCTGGCGATCCTGCTGATCTATCTGATCTTCGGCTGCGTGATGGATTCGCTGTCGATGATCCTGCTGACGATCCCCATCTTCTTCCCCGTCATCATGCGGCTTGATTTCGGCATGACGCCTGAGGAAACGGCGATCTGGTTCGGCATTCTGGTGCTGATCGTGGTGGAGGTGGGGCTGATCACCCCCCCGGTGGGGATGAACCTGTTCATCATCAACTCGATGGCGCGGGGGGTGACGATGATGGAAACCTACCGCGGGGTGCTGCCCTTCGTGGCCTCGGATATGATCCGCACGGCCATTCTGGTGGCCGCGCCGTCGATCACGCTAGGGCTGGTCTGGCTTTTGTTCTAGTGCGGGAAAAGAAGGGGGCCTGCGCGGCCCCCTCTTGGCCTGCGGCCAATTCACCCC
The DNA here is from genome assembly GCF_036802785.1 of Pararhodobacter sp. Lineage (GTDB taxonomy): Bacteria > Pseudomonadota > Alphaproteobacteria > Rhodobacterales > Rhodobacteraceae > Pararhodobacter. The sequence continues at coordinate 21,514 of NZ_DAIRVN010000022.1, read as the reverse complement.
CCGGGATATTTCTGAACAGGTGAAGGGAGGGCGGCCCGCGCTTCTGTCCACCTTGGGAGATGTGCCCGAGGGAGGCGATGGGGCGCGCTGGTCGGGGGCGTCAGTTTTCGGGGGCGAAGGCGCTGTCGGGGAGGGTGTCCAGGCTGGCGAGGAGGCGGGCGACGGGGGCGCGGGCGGCGCTTTCCGCAGCATCCGGCAGGGCGGCGCAGATGGCGTCAACCAGTGCCGTGCGTTCCGCCACTGCCGTGGGCCGGGTGGCGCGCAACTGGGCCCGGATCAGATGAACCTGAAGCGCGGGCAGCAGGCGTTCGAGTTCGTCATTGCCGCCCAAAGCGACAAGCGCGCGGTAGTAACGCGCCCGCGCCCGGGTGTCAGAGCCGCTGTCAGGCCGGGCGTAACGCTCCGCCGCTTCGGCAAGGGGCGCCGGGTCGGCGCCCTGCGCTACTGCCTCGGCCGCCTGACGGGCGGCAAGGCCCAGCAGCATTTCGGTTACCCGCAGCACGTCACGCGTGGCGCGCCGCGACAAAAGCCGGATCTGCGCCCCGCGATGGGGCGCCTGCACCACCACGCCCCCGGCGGCGAGCCTGCCCAGCGCCTCGCGCACGGTCGAGCGCCCGACGCCGTAGCGCAGCATCAGGTCCGGTTCCACCAGCCGCTGCCCCGGCGCATAACGTCCGTCGGACAGCCCGTGGAGGATGTCGCGCATGATCGCCTCGGGGCCGGAGGGGGGCAGTTTTCGGGCCTGATCGTTCACGGGTTAGCCTTTGCGTTTCGCATCCCGGGCCATGGCCCAGGCGATATCGGCCAGCGGTGCCGCCTTGGCGCCCATCTCTGTTGCATTGGGATCGGTTGCGGTTCCGTCCAGCGCGCGCCGGGCAATACCCTGGATGATGGCGGCGATGCGGAACATGCTGAGGATGATGTAAAAGTCGAAGTTTTCAGGCCGTTCGCGCCCGGTTCTCTGGCACCAAAGGTTGATATAGTGATCCTCGGACGGGATGCCGGTGCCCGTCAGATCAACCCCGCCCAGCCCCCGGAACAGCCCCGGCGCGATGCGCCAGGCCATCACGTTATAGGCGAAATCGGCATAGGGGCAGCCCAGCGTTGACAGCTCCCAGTCCACCACGGCCAGCACCCGGGGCTCGGACGGATGAAGGATCAGGTTGTCCAGCCGGAAATCGCCATGCGCCAGCCGCACCTCTTCGGCGGTATCGGGCATGTTCTGCGGCAGCCAGTCGATCAGGGCGTCCATCGCCGGGATCGACCGGGTTTCGCTGGCGCGGTATTGCTTGCTCCAGCGCTTGATCTGACGCTCGACATAGCCGCCCGCGCGGCCGTAATCGCCCAAACCAACCGCCACCGGGTCAACCATGCTGATCGCCGCGATGGCCGCGTTCATCTGGTCAAAGATCGCCGCGCGCTCATCGGCGGCAAGGCCGGGCAGGCGGGGGTCAAAGAGGGTGCGGCCCTGCAGATATTCCATGACAAAGAACATCGACCCCATGACCGTTGCATCCTCGCACAGCGCGAAGACCTGCGGCACCGGCACCGGAGTATCGGCCAGCGCCTTCATCACCCGGTACTCCCGGTCAACCTGATGCGCCGAGGGCAGGACATCGCCCACCGGCTTCTGGCGCAGCACATACTGCCCGCTGGCCGCATCAACCCGCCATGTCGGGTTGGATTGCCCGCCCGAAAGCCGGTGCAGCACCAGCGGCCCGCGATAGCCGGGCACGTTCTGCGCCATCCAGATGTCGAGTTCCGCTTCCGGCATCACCGCCACTCCCCGTTTTCTTGCTGCCAGAATGCCGGTTGGGGCGGCGGAAGGCAAGAAATAATCGTCAGACGATCTTGTCAGATGTGGATTTGCCCGCTAGGCTGGAGGTTGAAAGAGGAGGCCCGCGCATGATCCCCGACAAATCCGCCCGCGTTCTGGAACTGGAAGTCCGGCTAAAGGATTTCATGGACCGCCACATCTATCCCAACGAGGCGCGCTATTTCCGCGAGGCTGAGGAGCTGGGGCCGTTCAAGGTCTATCCCGTCATGGACGAACTCAAGCCACTGGCGCGCGAAGCCGGGTTGTGGAACCTGTTCCTGCCCGAAAGTGAGCGCGGCGCGGGGCTGAGCAATGTCGAATACGGCCATCTGTGCGAGATCATGGGCCGTTCGCTTCTGGCGCCCGAAATCTTCAACTGCAACGCGCCCGACACCGGCAATATGGAAGTGATCGAGCGTTACGGCTCCGACGAGCACAAGGCGCAATGGCTGGCGCCGCTGCTGGCCGGTGAGATCCGCTCCTGCTTTGCGATGACCGAGCCTGCGGTGGCCTCATCGGATGCCACGAATATCGAGGCCGAGATCCGGCGCGAGGGCGATGAATATGTGATCAACGCGCATAAGTGGTACACCACCGGCGCGTCGAACCCGGCCTGTAAGATCTGTATCTTCATGGGCAAGACCGACCCTGACAACCCTGACCGGCACAAGCAGCAGAGCATGATTCTGGTGCCGATGGACACGCCGGGGATCAGGGTGGTGCGCTCGCTGCCGGTGTTTGGCTATTACGGCGTGCCGGACCGGGCATCCGAGGTAAAGTTTGAAAATGTGCGGGTTCCGGCCTCGAATATGCTGCTGGGTGAGGGGCGTGGGTTCGAAATTGCACAGGGGCGGCTTGGCCCGGGCCGCATTCACCATTGCATGCGGCTGATCGGACTGGCCGAACGGACGCTGGAAAACATGGTGGACCGGGCGCTGCAACGGGTGGCCTTTGGCAAGCCGGTGGCTGATCAGGGCGTCACGCGCGAGCGCATCGCCGAGGCGCGGATCATGATTGAACAGTCCCGCCTGCTGACCCTGCATGCCGCGCACAAGATGGATACGGTCGGCAACAAGGAAGCCCGCGCCGAGATCGCCATGATCAAGATCGCGGTGCCGAACATGGCCTGTCAGGTGACCGACTGGGCGATCCAGATCTTCGGCGGCGGCGGCACCGGCAATGATTTTGGCACCGCCATCCACTATGCTGGCGCCCGAGTGCTGCGGTTGGCAGACGGGCCGGATGAGGTGCACCGCGACCAGCTGGCGCGGCTGGAACTGCGCAAGCGCAAGGGGCTGAACCATCCGGGCTGGGAGCCGATGGTCACATCGCGCGGCCTGCCGCAATGACGCTGGGCGGCAAGGCCGCCATCGTCACGGGGGCTGCGGGCGGGATCGGCCGGGCGAGCGCTTTGCTGCTGGCCCGGCGCGGGGCCGCGCTGGTCGTGGCAGACCGCGACCCGGGGGCAGAGGAAACCGCCGCGCTGATCCGCGCGGAGGGCGGCAGGGCCGAGGCAGTGGTGACCGACTGCGCTACCGAGGAGGGCGCGGCGCTCTTCACGGCGCGGGCGGTCGCGGCCTATGGGCGGCTCGATATCCTGCATGCCAATGCCGGGGTGTCGGGGCCGCTGGTGCCCAGCCTGACCACCGGCGGCGCGGAATTTGCGGAGATCCTGCGCATCAACCTGATCGGCCCGTGGCTGGCAATCACCGCCGCGCTGCCGCATCTGGGCAAGGGCGCGTCGGTCATCTGCACGGCCTCGGTCGCCGGGTTGCGGGCGGGGGCGGGCGGCATTCCCTATTCGGCCTCCAAAGCCGGGGTGATCAACCTTGTGCAGACCACCGCCAGCGCGCTGGCGGGCACCGGCATCCGCATCAATGCGGTGGCGCCGGGGCTGGTGGAAACGCCGATGACCGCGCCGCTTTACGACGCGGCGCGCGCGCGGGGGCGGGAGGACCGGATCGGGCAGTTGAACCCGCTCCAGCGCGGCGGCGAGGCTGCCGAGATCGCGGAAGTGGTGGCTTTTCTCGCCTCGGATGCGGCATCTTATGTCAATGGGCAGGTGCTGGTGGCGGATGGCGGGCTGTCGTGCAGCCACCCCTTTGCGCCGCGGCCCCCTGGTTCTTAGGGAGAAGGGGGCGTCACAGTTGTTTCGCCGCCTCGCGCAGTTCAAATTTCTGGATCTTGCCGGTCGCGGTCTTGGGCAGATCAAGGAAGATCACGCGTTTCGGGGTCTTGAACCCGGCCAGCCGGGCGCGGCAGAAGGCGATCAGTTCGGCCTCGGATATCTGCTGCGCCGGTTTCAGCTCGACAAAGGCGCAGGGCACCTCGCCCCATGTATCGTCAGGTTTGGCGACGACTGCCGCGAGCGAAACCGCAGGATGGTGCATCAGCGCCCCTTCCACCTCGACCGAGCTGACATTCTCACCGCCTGAGATGATGATGTCCTTCGCGCGGTCGGCGATCTTGATATAGCCGTCTTCATGCCGGTAGGCGATGTCGCCGGAGCGGAACCAGCCGCCTGCAAAAGCCTCCTGCGTGGCCTGCGGGTTCTTGTAATAGCCCTTCATCACGCCGTTGCCGCGGTGCATGATTTCGCCCAGTGCCGCAGCATCGCGCGGTACCGGCGAAAGCTGCGGGTCGGTGACGGTGATATCTTCCATGAAGGGCATCAGAACGCCGGTACGGGCTTTGACGGCGGCGCGTGCATCGGGCGGCAGCGCCTCGAACCCCTCATGCCAGGTGCATTCGGTGGCGGGGCCATAGGTTTCGGTCAGGCCATAAACCTGGGTGACATTGAAACCCAGCGGCTCGATCGCTTGCAGCGTGGCGGCGGCGGGGGGCGCGCCGGCGGTGAACACCTCGACCGTGTGGTCAAAGGGCAGGCGCTCATCCTCGCGCGCATTGATGAGCGTGTTCAGCACGATCGGCGCGCCGCCAAAATGGGTGGCCTTTTCTTCGGCGATCGCCCGGTAGATGCCGCGCGCGGTAATGTCGCGCAGGCAGATCACCGTGCCGCCCATCAGCGGGATCATCCACGGGTGGCACCATGCGTTGCAATGGAACATCGGCACGATGGTCAGGTAGCGCGGGTAAAGCACCATGCGCCAGCTGATCACCTGCCCCATCGCCGCCAGATAGGCGCCGCGGTGATGATAGACCACGCCCTTGGGCCGCCCGGTGGTGCCGGAGGTGTAATTCAGCGAAAGGCTTTCCCATTCATCCTGCGGCATGTGCCAGGCAAAGCCGGTATCGCCCGTGGCGAGGAAGTCCTCATAGGTGGTATGGTGTCCGGTGGCGGGGATGCCTGCCTCGGCATCGGGCACTTCGATCAGGCGGGGGGCGGGGTGGCGCCCGGCAAGCGCCGTTTCCACCAGCCCGACAAGCGCGCTGTCCACCAGCACCAGCTTCGCCCCGCCATGATCGAGGATATAGCGCACGGTATCGGCATCCAGCCGCGTATTGATGGCGTTGAGCACCGCGCCGCAGGCCGGGACGCCAAAATGGGCCTCCGCATGGGCGGGGACATTGGGCAGAAGGGTGGCGACCACATCACCCGGCTGCACCCCGGCGCGGTTGAGGGCGCTGGCCAGTTGCGAGGCGCGTTGCGCATAGTCGGCATAGCTGCGCCGGGTCTGGCCATAGACCAGCGCCTCACGCGTGGCAAAAACATCGGCGGCGCGGCGCAGGAACGAGAGCGGCGTGAGGGCCACATGGTTGGCGGCGCATTTCTCCAGCCCCGTTTCGTCATCCAGCCAGCCCATGTCTTGCCCCCCTTGCAACTTCGTGCCGCTTCAGTCAGCCATATTGCTGGCACAACCCCCGCAAGCACAAGGAAGAATACCGCCATGCCCGCAGCACCTGAGAACCGGACGCTGGCGGCAATGGCGGCGATACTGGGCTATGCGGTGCTGATCGGTTTCACCGACAATTTCGTGCAGGTGATCGCGGTGGAGGCGGGGCTGTGGCAGTTCCATTTCCTGCGCTCGTGCATCGCGGTGGCGTTGTTCGCGCTGGCGATGGTGCCGCTGGGGTTGCGGCTGCGGCCCGTGAACTGGGGCGCGGTGGCCGCGCGCTCGGCGGTGCATGGCGCGGCACTGATGATCTATTTCGGCTGTCTGGCCTTTCTGACCGTGGCACAGGTTGCTGCGGGCCTGTTTACTGCGCCGATCTGGGTGCTGCTGATCGGGCGTATCGTCTATGGCCATGCGCTGGGGCCGGTGCGGATTGCTGCGGTGGCGGTGGGGTTTGTGGGCGTCGTGCTGGTGCTGACGCCGGGAGCAGATCAGCCGCTGGGCTGGGCGAGCGTTCTGCCGGTGGCGGCGGGGATGCTGTATGCGCTGGGCAATATCGCCACGCGCGAATGGTGCGCGCAGGAATCGGCGGCGGCGCTGACGCTGGGGTTCTTTGTGGCGCTGGGGCTGGCCGGGCTGGCGGGGATAGGGGTGCTGGCCGCCTTCCCGCAGGTGGCGGGTGCGGGAGCTGACGGGTTCATCCTGCGCGGCTGGGTGGCGCCTTCGGCCACCTTCTGGATGTGGACGCTGGTGCAGGCGGCGGGGTCGATGCTGGGCGTGGGCCTGATGGTGCGCGCCTATCAGCTTGCCGAGGCGAACCGGGTATCGATCTTTGAATACGTTGTCTTGCCGGTTTCGGCGCTGTGGGGATGGGTCTTGTGGAGCGAGGTCATCACCGGGTTGGCGGCGCTCGGCATGGTCATGATCTTTGCCGCAGGCGCGATGATTGCGGCCCGCGCACGGGAATGAGTCGGAAACAAACTGTTTATGGCGGGAGTGTGCGTTTCCTGTTCGGAAACCCGGTCATTGCAGGATGCGAAGCCGATAGGCGTAAATGGCAACAATAAATGCTAAAAAATCTCATTGGCGCCGCATTCTCAGGTAAACAGGGGTGCATTGTGGCATTTTACGAAAATTGCTCACAGAAAAGACCCACAAAATTCCTTAAACTTCTCCTTCTTTCGCCATGCCCGGGGTGTTGATTGGGGACATCGAATGAACGGGGCCGTTCACGAAAGGAATGAACCATGTTGCATAGCTGGGTGGGAACTGCAGATAACCGGAAGCCTTTTGCTTCCTTTTCAATGTCTGACCGGAGCGATGTCTGGCCGAATGATACAGACGCCACGCCAACCGTGCCGGGCATGAGCGATCATGACGTGATCGCCGAGGGCATGATCGCCGGAACGCTGGTCGCGACCGATCTGGGGTGGCAGCCGGTCGAAGATCTGCAGGCGGGTGACCGCGTTGTGACCTTTGACAACGGCATGCGGCCGCTGAAGGCAGTGGGCGTCAGCACGCTCTGGACTGCGGCCAATCAGGCGCCGCGCGCTGTCTGGCCACTGCTGGTGCCGGAACGCGCGCTGGGCAACCGTACCGCGCTGACGCTGCTGCCGGAACAGGCCGTGTTGATCGAATCGGACGAGGCCGAGGCGATGTTCGGTGACCCGTTCACGCTGGTTACCGCCGCCTCGCTTGAGGGCTACAAGGGCATCACCCGCGTGCCGCCAAGCCGCGAGATGAAGATCGTCACGCTGCAATTCGCCGAGGAAGAGGTGGTCTATGCCAATGGCACCACGCTGGTGCATTGCCCCAACGCGCGGCCGGGCCGGGTGACTTCGGCTGATGCGATGATGAGCTTCAACGACAACGCCCTTTACTTCCGCCTGCCGCGCGCGCAGAGCGAAATGCTGATGATGGCGCTGCGCAACGGTTGACACGGGCCACGAACGGGCCCCTGAAATGCAGGAAGCCCGGCGCGGGGATGCGCCGGGCTTTTTCTGTTCAGGCCAGTCTTTTTCTGTTCAGGCCAGTCTTTTCTTGTTCAGTGCAGGGAGGGAACCCTCAGGCGGCGGCTTTGGCCGCGCGGCCATAAAAGGTTTCGCCGCTCGCCGCCATGTCGCGCAGCATCTGCGGTGCCTTGAACCGCGCGCCGAAACGGGCCTCCAGATCATCGCAGATCTCAACCGCACGGGCCGCGCCAAGGATATCAAGCCATGAGAACGGCCCGCCCGACCAGGGCGCAAAGCCCCAGCCCAGAATGGCGCCGACATCGCCTTCGCGGATGTCTTCCAGCACGCCCTCTTCCAGCGCGCGCACGGCCTCCAGCACCTGCGCCATCATCAGCCGGTTCTTGACCTCTGCCAGATCGGGCTGCTCATCCAGCCGTTCAAAGCGGTCGGCCAGCCCCGGCCAGTAACCCTGCCGCTTGCCCGCCTCGTCATAGTCAAAGAACCCGGCGTTCGATTTGCGGCCAAGGCGGCCCTCATCGACCATCCAGAAGACCACCTCGTCAACGGCTTCATCGGGATAGGCATTGCCCATCGCCGCCTTGGTGGCCTTGGCGATCTTGGCGCCCAGATCAAGCGAGGTTTCATCGACCAGTTGCAGTGGCCCCACCGGGAAGCCCAGCAGGCGCGCGGCATTGTCCACCAGCGCCGGTGCCGTGCCCTCTTTCACCAGCCGCATCCCTTCATTGATATAGGGAATGATGCAGCGGTTGGCGTAGAAGAAGCGCGCGTCATTGACCACAATCGGTGTCTTGCGGATCTGGCGCACGTAATCCAGCGACTTGGCCACCGCGCGCTCGCCGGTCTTTTCACCCTTGATGATCTCAACCAGCAGCATCTTGTCCACCGGGCTGAAGAAGTGAATGCCGATGAACTGCTCAGGCCGCGCGCTGGCCTTGGCCAGCTCGCTGATCGGCAGGGTGGAGGTGTTGGAGGCATAGATCGCATCCGCGGGAATCACGGCTTCGGCCTTTTTCGTGACCTCGGCCTTGACGCCCATATCCTCGAACACGGCCTCGATGATCAGATCGCAGCCTTCCAGCGCGGCATAATCGGTGGTCGCAACGATCCGGCCCAGAACCTGCGCCTTCTTCTCCTCGGTCACCTTCTTGCGTTTGATGCCCTTGTCCAGAATGCCGGTGGAATAGGCCTTGCCCTTGTCCGCGGCCTCCTGACTGGCGTCGATCAGCACCACGTCGATCCCGGCATTGGCCGAAACATAGGCGATACCCGCACCCATCATGCCCGCGCCCAGCACGCCCACCTTCTTTACGCGCTCATCGGGTACGTCAGGCCGGTTCGCACCCTTTTCCAGCGCTTGCTTGTTCACAAAAAGCGAGCGCACCATGGCCCCCGACGAGGGGTTCATGAACAGGTTGGTGAAATAGCGCGCCTCGATCTTCAGCGCGGTATCGAACGGCACCTGAAGCCCCTCATAAACCGCCGACAACAGCGCCTTGGCTGCCGGGAACACGCCAAAGGTCTTGGAATGAACCATGGCCGAGGCACCCACGAAGGTCATGAAACCTGCCGGATGATAGGGTGCGCCGCCGGGCACCTTGTAGCCCTTGGCATCCCACGGCTTCACCAGATCGGCATCTTTCGCGCCCAGCACCCATTCCTTGGCGCGGGCCAGCAGCTGATCGGGCGCGACCACCTCATCAATGATGCCCGCCGCCTTCATTTTCTGCGGGTCCAGCGCCTTGCCTTCCAGCAGGAAGGGCGAGGCCGCCATGGCCCCCAGCTTGTAGGCCAGACGGATGGTTCCGCCGCCGCCGGGGAAAAGGCCGACCATGATCTCCGGCAGGCCGATGCGCGCCCTGGGGTTGTCGGCGGCAAAGATGCGGTGGCAGGCCAGCGGCAGTTCCAGCCCGATGCCCATGGCCGTGCCCGGCAGCGCCGCCACCATCGGCTTGCCACCCTTCAGCGTCTTGGGGTCCATCCCCGCGCGCTCGATCTTGCGCAGCATATGGTGGGTGGACATGACGCCGTCAAAGATCGCCTTTGCCGGGTTGTCGCTTTCCTGATCATGCAGCGCGGCCAGCACGTTCAGGTCCATCCCGCCGGCGAAGTCTTCCTTGCCAGAGGTGATGATCGCGCCCTTGACCGCCGGGTCCGACAGCACCTTGTCGATACATGCGTCAAGTTCACGCAGCCCATCGATGGACATGACATTCATCGACTTGCCGGGCACGTCCCATGTGATGGTGGCAACGCCGTCTGCGTCGGTTGAATAGTGAAATTCGGTCATGATATCCTCCTCAAACCCGCTCGATGATCGTGGCCGCGCCCATGCCGGACCCGATGCACAGCGTGGCAAGGCCGGTGCTTTTGCCCGTGCGCTCAAGTTCATCCAGCAGCGTGCCCAGAATGATGGCGCCAGTTGCGCCCAGCGGGTGGCCCATGGCGATGGAGCCGCCGTTGACATTGACCTTGGCGTGATCAACGCCAAAGGCCTGCTCAAAGCGCAGCACGACCGAGGCAAAGGCCTCGTTGACCTCAAACAGGTCAATGTCGTCAATCGACATGCCGCTCTCGCGCAGAATTTTCTCGGTGACCGGCACCGGGCCGGTCAGCATGATGGTGGGGTCGGTGCCGATCTTGGCGGTGGCGCGGATGCGGGCGCGGGGTTTGAGCCCGTATTTCTCACCGAATTCCTTGTTGCCGATCAGAATGGCAGCCGCACCATCGACGATGCCCGATGAATTACCCGCGTGGTGGATATGCTCGATCCGCTCCAGCTCCGGGTATTTCATCAGCGCGATCTTGTCGAAACCCGGCATGACCTCGCCCATATCCTTGAACGAGGGCTTCAGCCCGCCAAGGCTTTGCATATCGGTCTCAGGGCGCATGTATTCGTCACGGTCCAGAATGGTCAGGCCGTTGATATCCCTGACTGTAATCACCGATCCGTTGAAACGGCCGGCATCCCAGGCGGCCTTGGCCCGCCGCTGGCTTTCCACCGCCATGGCATCGGCCTGATCGCGGGTGAAGCCGTATTTGGTGGCGATGATATCGGCGGAAATGCCCTGCGGGACAAAATAGTTGTCAAAGGCGATCTGCGGATCAACGGCAATCGCGCCGCCATCTGACCCCATTGGCACCCGGCTCATACATTCCACACCACCCGAGACATAGGCCATGCCCGCCCCGCCGCGCACCTGATTGGCGGCAAGGTTGACGGCCTCAAGGCCCGAGGCACAGAAACGGTTCACGCTCAGCCCCGGCACCGATTCCGAGAAATCCGAGGCCAGAACCGCCGTGCGCGCCAGACACGCCCCCTGTTCCCCCACCTGGGTGACATTCCCCCAGATGACATCCTCGATGGCGGTGGTGTCCAGATCAGAGCGCTCCTTGATCGCGTTGAGCGCGATCGCGGACAGGCGCGCCGCGGTCACCTCGTGCAGGGCGCCGTCCTTGCGGCCCTTGCCGCGCACCGTGCGGCAGGCGTCATAGATATAAGCGTCGGTCATTGGTTTCTCCTTCATTCAGATGCGGTCGGCGGGTGAGCCGGGCATCAGGTCATAGGGGTGTTTCCAGCCGGGCAGGGCACTGAGCCGCGTCAGCCAGGCGTCCAGATGGGGCCAGTCTTTGCGCTCAAAGCCAAACGGCTCCGGGTAATAGAGGTAGCCACAGCAGGCCGTATCGGCGATGGAGGGGGCATCGCCCACAATCCACGCGCGGCCCTCCAGATGGCCGTTGAGCGTGGCATAGGCAGCCTTCAGACGGCCCTGCATGAAGCCGATCACTTCGGCGGGGCGCTTGTCCTCTGGCAGAAAATTGGCCAGAAAGCGGGTCATTCCGGCCTGCCCGGACAGCTTGTGATTGTCCCACAAAAGCCAGCGCAGAACCTCGGGGTTTTCGACCCCGGCCAGTGTGCCGGCGCGCGCGGCGACATGGTTCTGGATGGTGCCCGACTGCGTCAGCACCAGATCGCCCTCCACCAGCACGGGCACCTCACCCATCGGGTTGATCGCGCGGAACTCGGGGCGGCGCGTCTCGCCGTTGAAGAAATCGACATAGCGCGGGGTCCAGTCATAACCCGAAAGCTGCATCGTCAGCGCGGCCTTGTAGGCATTGCCGGATTCACCGAAACAGTAAAGCGTGGCGGTCATTGCGCGATCCTCTTCAGCCTGGCGCTTGTGGGCATGGCAGGTTTTTTTGCGTATTTGGGGCAAGATGAAGGGGCGCGTTCAGGCTTCATTAACCAACGTCCGCTAACCTGGCAGGCGCGGTACAGGCTGGCGAGCCGATGACCGCGCAAGGTGAAGCCACCCCGACCCGTCCGAGAGCGCAATGCACAGGCGGGAAGGGGTGTGCCCTTGTGCCGTTCCCATTGTACCCGGGCCCGTTCATCTTGCCCCAAATACGCATCTTTTTTTCCAACGGGGGATCCAAGGGGGGCGCGTGCGTCCCCCTTGGCGGGGGAGCGCGAGGGGCGCGCAGCCCCTCGCTCCCCCGTCCGGCAATCTCGCGCCGCGCGCGCGATCACAGCGATCTCCCGATCAGTTCCTTCATGATCTCGTTGGTGCCACCATAGATGCGCTGCACCCGCGCGTCGGTCCACATTTCGGCCACCGCATATTCGGTCATGAAACCATAACCACCATGCAGCTGCACGCATTCATCAATCACCGAACATTGCAGATCGGTCAGCCAGTACTTGCACATCGCCGCCATCTCAACCGTCAGCTCACCCTTGAGATGCGCCACGATGCAGCTGTCCAGAAAGGCGCGGGCCACGGCGGCGTTGGTCTTGCATTCGGCCAGTTTGAAGCGGGTGTTCTGGAAGTTGATGATCGGCTGGCCAAAGGCCTCGCGCTCCTTGCAATAGGCGATCGTGCGCTCCACCGCGCCCTCGATCGCCCCCACCGCGCCGCAGCCGATGATCAGCCTCTCCTGCGGCAGTTGCTGCATCATCTGGTAAAAACCCATCCCCTCTTGCCCGCCGAGGATGTTTTCGGGCGGCACCGGAACGTCATCAAAGAACAGCTCCGACGTATCCGCAGCCTTCAGCCCCACCTTGTCAAGGTTGCGCCCGCGCCGGAAGCCCTCGGCCCCTTCGGTTTCCACCACCACCAGCGACATGCCCTTGGCCTTGGCATTGGGGTCGGTCTTGGCGGCGACGATGATCAGGTTGGCGTGCTGACCATTGGTGATGAAGGTCTTGGAGCCGTTCAGCCGGTAGACATTGCCATCGCGCACCGCGCGGGTTTTCAGGTTCTGAACGTCCGAGCCGCCCGAAGGCTCGGTCATCGCCAGCGCGCCCACAATCTCGCCGGTGGCCATTTTCGGCAGCCAGCGCTTTTTCTGCTCCTCGGTGCCATAGGCGAGGATATAATGCGCCACGATGCCGGAATGGATGGCATTGCCCCAGCTGGACAGGTTCTGGCGCGGGGCTTCCATATAGATCACCGCCTCATGGCCGAAATCCCCGCCCGCGCCACCATATTCCTCAGGCACCGAGGCGCAGAGCAGCCCCATCTCGCCCGCCTGATTCCAGCTGTCGCGGTCCATCTCGCCCTGATTGCGCCAGCGCTCATACTGGGGCATCCATTTCTCGGTGATGAAACTGCGGGTCATCTCTTCGAGCATTCTGTGCTCGTCCGTCATCCAGGGCGATGCGATCAGCGGAAATGTCATGCTTTGGTCCCTCCCAAGACCCGGCAGCAGCCTGTCAGCGCTTGCGCGCCTCCAGCTCAGAATTGAATAGTCTCAACCTGTGTTCCAGGTTTTCGCGGTGGGTGACGCTGTCAAAATGTTCAAAAAGGAATGACAGCGCCTCACCCTCGTCCAGCCCGGCCTCCTGCGCGAAACGCTTCAGGCGGCGGTAGCCGTCCTCAGACATGGCGACGGGGAAGCGGCGGGTCAGGCGCAGGCGTTTGGGCATTCCCGGTCTCCTTGGGGTTTCGCGCCGCGCCCCCGGCAGGGGCGCGGCGCGTCTGTCAGAAAGCCTCGGCGGGCAGGGCCATCACCGTATCCGCGCCCGACTGTATGCGCGCCAGATGCATCCCGGTGGCGGGCAGGTGGCGCGCCATATAATAGCGCCCCGTGGCCAGCTTCGTCTCGTAAAACGCGGCGTCGCCGGTGCCGGCGTCGAGCGCGTTCTGCGCGGCAAGGCCCATGCGCGCCCACATCAGGCCCAGACAGACATGGCCGAACAGGTGCATGAAGTCATTGGAGCCCGCCAGCGCCGCATTGGGGTTCTTCATGCCGTTCTGCATGAAGTACATCATCGCGGTTTGCAGGTCTTTGGAGGCGTTTTTCAGCGGCTCAAGGAAATCGGCTTTCAGCGCTTCCTGCCCCTCGTTTTCCTTGATGAAACTCTTGACCATCTCAAAGAACGCCATCGCCGGTTTGCCGCCATCGACGGCCAGCTTGCGGCCCACAAGGTCAAGCGCCTGAACCCCGTTCGCGCCTTCATAGATCATGGCGATCCGTGCATCGCGGACGAACTGGGACATACCCCATTCCTCGATATAGCCATGCCCGCCGTAAACCTGCTGCGCCTGCACCGCCATGTCAAAGCCCATATCGGTCTGGAAACCCTTGATCACCGGCGTCAGCAACGAGATCATCGCGTCGGCTTCCTTGTCGCCCAGCCGGTGCGCGCGGTCGATCAGATGCGCGCCCCAGAAGGTGAAGGCGCGCGCGCCCTCGACAAAGCTTTTCTGGTCCATCAGGCTGCGGCGGATATCGGGATGCACGATCAGCGGGTCGGCCGGGCCATCCTTGTTGACAGCGCCGGTCACGGCGCGGCCCTGAAGGCGGTCCTTGGCATAGGCGACCGCGTTCTGATAGGCGGCTTCGGCCTGTGCATAGCCCTGAAGGCCCACGCCCAGCCGCGCCTCGTTCATCATCACAAACATGGCGCGCATGCCCTTGTGCAGCTCACCCACCAGCCAGCCGCGCGCGCCGTCGTAGTTGAGCACGCAGGTGGCGTTGCCGTGAATGCCCATCTTCTCTTCGATGCTGCCGACGCTGACGCCGTTGCGCTCGCCAAGGGTGCCATCGTCGTTGATCACGTATTTCGGCACCACGAACAGGCTGATCCCCTTGGTGCCCTCACCGCCGCCCGGGGCCTTCGCAAGCACCAGATGGATGATGTTCTCGGCCATGTCATGGTCGCCCGCCGAGATGAAGATCTTCTGGCCGGTGATCAGATAGCTGCCATCCTCCTGCGGGTCGGCCTTGGTGCGGATCATGCCCAGATCGGTGCCGCAATGCGGCTCGGTCAGGTTCATGGTGCCGGTCCATTCCATCGACACCATTTTCGGCAGATAGGTCGCCTTCTGCGCGTCTGTGCCATGCGACACCAGCGCGTTGATCGCGCCGTGGGTCAGGCCCTGATACATGTTCAGCGCCATATTGGCTGAGCAGAACACCTCGCCGACCGCGCAGCCCATGACATAGGGCAGGTTCTGGCCGCCGAATTCCTCGGGCAGGTCCAGCCCGTTCCAGCCGCCTTCCTTGACGGCCTCGAACGCCGCCTTGAAGCCTTTGGGCGTGTAAACGATGCCGTTTTCCAGCCGGCACCCCTCAGCATCGCCCGAGGCGTTCAGCGGTGCCAGAACGTCGGTGGCCAGTTTCCCGGCCTCGCCCAGGATGGCGGCGGTGAAATCGCGGTCAAGGTCGTCATAGCCGGGAATGCCGGTCTCGGTGGCCTTGAGCATATCATGCAGGATGAACTGCATGTCTTTGGTGGGGGCGGTATAGATGGGCATCTCTCTCTCCCTTTGGCGCCGCAGGGGCGCGCTTCAGCTTATTCGGCGGCGGAGCGACGGAAGGAGGCGATCATGTCGGCCCCCCATTCCAGCTGCCCGCGCAGCTCTTCAATGGCTTCAACCAGTTCGTCGCGCTGGCGCTCCATCTGCGCCAGCCGCTCGCGCGCCACGGCATAGGTGCGCGTCAGCTGTTCTTCCTGTGCATCGCCACGGTCATAGAGGTTCAGAAGCTGGCGCATCTCTTCAAGGCTGAAGCCGAATCGCTTGCCCCGCAGGATCAGCTTCAGCCGCCCGCGATCGCGCTTGGAATAAAGGCGCGTCTGGCCTTTGCGCAGCGGAAAGATCAGCTCTTTCGCCTCATAGAAACGCAGGGTGCGCGGCGTCACGTCGAACGCGTCGCACATCTGCCGGATTGTCATCAGTTCGCTCGTCATGCGTTACCTCGGCTGGGGTGCCCGGCCGACGGCTGTTCAGCGCTGGCCTGGCATCCATGTAGGGCATGAAATCAATGGTATCAGTAAAGTTGACGTAAACGTAATGACATACGTGGCGTCATTTTACATTTGTGACGCAGGGTCGCACCATCCCGCTGAAAGCAGCGGCGCGTGGGTCTCAATGGCCGGTGTCGCCGTCGTCCAGAAAGCGCACGGCCTCGTCGCGCAGCGCGCGCAGTTCCTCGATCGTCTGGCCAAGTTCTTCGCGCTGGCGCGTCAGCTCCCTGAGCTGCCGGTCAGCGCCTTCGATCCAGGATTCCATCTGCGGCCGGGTGCCCTTGGTCTCATAGATCATCAGCCACTGGCGGATGCCTTCAAGGCTGAAGCCAAAGCGACGACCGCGCAGGATAAGGATCATGCGCGCAACCTCGCGCGGGCCGTAAAGCCGGTTGCGACCGTCCTTTTCAGGGCGCAGAAGCTCGATATACTCGTAATACCGCAAGGTGCGTGGCGTCACGTCAAAACGGGCGCACATTTCCTTGAAGGTCAGCTTCGGGTCGCTCATCGCGCTCCTCCTGGCGTCATGAACGATGTCAGCCTATGCGCTTCATGCCGCAGGCGCAACAAGCCCCGGAGGTTGAGAAAGAAATCCTTTGACGCGTGCCTGCCCGCGCTGTCATAACCCGCCCGGTTGTCGTGCAGAGCGCTTGCGACAGGTCTGCCAACCAGAGGAATGCGCATGTCAGAACCCAATCCCGCACAGCGTTTCATCGAGGCGATCCCCCATGCCAAGGCGCTGGGCATGACGCTGGAGACCATCGGCGACGGCAAGGCCGTGATGTCGATGCCCTATGACGCGCGCTTCATCGGCGACCCGGTGACAGGTGTGATCAGCGGCGGCGCGGTCTCGGCGCTGATGGATACCTGCTGCGGCGCGGCGGTGCTGGCCAAACCCGGCGCGGGTGCAACGGCCACGCTTGACCTGCGGATCGAATACATGCGCGCCGCCCGCCCGGGTGAGCGGATCATTGCGCGGGCCGAATGTTTCCACGCCACCCGCACGGTCGCCTTTGTGCGCGCCGTTGCGCATGACGAAAGCAGCCTTGCCGAAGATGGCCTGCCCGTGGCCAGCGCCACCGGCGCCTTCACGCTGGACGCGCAAAGCAAAAAGCCGGGCAGCAAGACCCCCAAGGCGGAGGCCGGGGCATGAGCCATGCACGCCCTGAGCCCGTTCAGGTGATCAAGCAGCGCCGCGACAATGCGCTGGCCGCGCTGGTGAACGGCATTCCCTACAGCCAGTTTCTGGGCATCCGCTTTGACCGGCGCGGCGATGAGCTGACGGCACTGCTGCCCTTTGACGAAAAGCTGATCGGCAATCCGTTTCTGCCTGCGCTGCATGGTGGCGTCACCTCGGCCTTCCTTGAGATCACCGCGATTATCGAGCTGAGCTGGTCGATGCTCTGGGAAGAGATGGAAAGCGGCAAGCTGGACCCGGCGAAGCTGGATGCAAAGCATCTGCCACGCCTGCCAAAGACCATTGATTTCACGGTGGATTACCTGCGCTCGGGCCTGCCGCGCGATGCCTATGCCCGCGCCCGTGTTAACCGTTCGGGGCGGCGTTATGCCTCGGTCCATGTCGAGGCATGGCAGGACAACCGTTCGCGGCTGTTTGCCCAGGCGACCGGGCATTTCCTGATCCCTTCCCGCGACAGCATCCGCGATACCGCAGGCTGAGCACCATGGAGGCCCTGACCAACCGGCGCGTCCTGCGGATCGCGCTGCCTATCGTGCTGGCGAATGTCACCGTGCCCCTGATCGGGCTGGTCGATACGGCGGTGGTGGGCCAGTTGGGGCAGGCCGCGCCGATTGGGGCGGTGGGGCTGGGGGCGGTCATTCTGGCCGCCGTTTACTGGATCTTCGGTTTTCTGCGCATGGGCACGACGGGCCTGACCGCGCAGGCCTTTGGTGCGGGTGACATCGCCGAGACCGGCGCGATCCTCAAGCGCGGCCTGCTGATTGCCGGGGCGGTCGGGCTGACGCTGATCGCCCTTCAGACGCACTTCCTGTGGGGCGCGTTCCGGCTGGCACCGGCCAGCGACGCGGTCGAGGATCTGACCCGCAGCTATCTGGCGATCCGCATCTACGGCGCCCCCGCCACCATCGCCCTGTATGCGCTGACCGGCTGGCTGATCGCGCTGGAGCGCACGCGCGGCGTTCTGGTGGTGCAGCTGGTGATCAACTTGATCAACGTCAGCCTCGATCTGGTCTTCGTTCTGGGGCTGGACTGGGGTGTTGAAGGGGTGGCGGCGGCCTCGCTGGTGGCCGAATACACCGGGCTGGCGCTGGCGCTCTGGCTGTGCCGGTCTGCCTTTACCGGGCCGAAGGGCAGGGTGTTTGACGGGCCGCAACTGCGGCGCATGGCCTCGGTCAATGGCGATATCATGCTGCGCTCGGTGCTGTTGCAGGGCTCCATCACCAGTTTCGTCTTTCTGGCGGCGGGCAAGGGCGATGTCACGCTGGCCGCCAACCAGATCCTGCTGCAGTTTCTTGAGGTGATGGCCTATCTGCTGGACGGCTTCGCCTTTTCCGCAGAAACGCTGGTGGGGCAGGCGGTCGGCGCGCGCCGGGTGGCGGCGCTGCGGCGCACTGTGCGGCTGACGGGGGCATGGGGGCTGGGCGGCGCGGTCCTGATGGCGGCGCTTTTCGCGGCAACCGGCCCCATGGTGATTGATGTCATGACCACCGCGCCGGAGGTGCGCGAAGCCGCGCGCCTCTATCTGCCATGGGTTGTCGCCGCGCCCATGATCAGTATCGCGGGCTGGATGCTGGACGGCGTGTTCATCGGCGCCACCCGCACGCGCGACATGCTCAGGGCGATGCTCATCTCCGTTGCGTTCTATGCACTGGCGCTGTGGGTGTTCCGGGGCTGGGACAATCACGGGCTTTGGGCCGCCTATATGGTCCTGAATGCCACGCGCGGGGTGACGATGGCGCTGTTCTACCCCAGAATACCTGCAAGTCTGAAGGAGGCCGCATGAAACTGCCGCATTCTGAAACCATCAATCCGGCCGATGTTGAGGCGTTTTTCACCCGCTCTGACGGCAGCTATCTGTTCGCCCGCTGGGGGCGGCCCATTGTGCCGGTGGTGTTCGGCGTCGATGACGCCACCCTGCCGGTGATCAAGGGCGCAGTGGAGGCCGTGGTGGCGCTTGCGGGCCATCACATGGCCGAGACCGACCCCGAAATGGGCGCCAACCTGATGCTGTTCTTCTTCCGTGACTGGGAGGAACTGCTTCTGGTCCCTGATCTGGACCGGCTGGTTGAAGGGCTGGGGCCGATGGTGAGCGACCTGAAGGCGCGCGGGGCCAATCTCTACCGCCACTTCCGGTTTGACGCCAACGGCACAATCCGCGCGGCCTTTGTCTTCGTGCGGATGGATGAGGCGCTGGCCGCGGTGCCCGCCGCCGATCTGGCGCTGGTTCAGGCGGTGCAGGTGATCGTGCTGTGGTCGGACCGGGCCTTTGCCACCCGCCCGCCGGTGGCGCGCGCAGGCGGTGCCGACGGGGTGACGGTGCTGCGCCCGGAACTGGCGGCGCTGATCCGGGCGGCCTATGATCCGGTCATGCCCGCTGTCGCGCGCGACCCCAGCCACGCCCTGCGGCTGGCGGCGCGTATGGGCTGAGCGGGGGTTGCTGACCCCGGGAAAGAGAAACGCCATGACCCATCGCTTCACCCTTCGCGTGTATTACGAGGATACCGACCTTGCCGGTATCGTCTATTACGCCAACTACCTGAAATTCATCGAGCGTGCGCGCTCGGAATGGGTGCGTGAACTGGGCATTGACCAGCAGGCGATGAAGCGCGACAGCGGGCGGGTTTTTGCCGTCCGCCGGATCGAGGCCGATTACCTGAGCCCGGCATATTTCGATGACGTGATCGAGGTGCGCAGCGCGCCCATCGCCATCAGCCCCGCCCGCATCACCCTGCGACAGGAAGTTTTCCGTTCTGAAACAAGGCTTTTCGCCGCTCTGGCAACCCTTGTCTGTCTGGATGCAAAGGGCAGGCCGCAGCGCCTGCCGCAGGCTTTGGCGGGGCTGGCTGACACAATACGCGCCTGAGCGTCACAATCGCGTGGTTTCGTTGGCCTTTGACTTGGAAAGCGGCTAGAATCGGCGCTAATGGCGGCAAAATCTGACAAGCCCGCCCCGACGACCGAGCAGGACCAAGGCCCATGGACACGACAACACTTGCTGCCGCGAGCGAAATCGATTTTTCGCTTCTCGCGCTTTTCGCACGCGCAACCCTGACTGTGAAACTGGTGATGATCATGTTGATCGTCGCCTCGTTCTGGTCCTGGGCCATCATCATTCAGAAGCATCTGGTGTTTCGCCGTGCCCGCCGGCAGGCAGCGGCATTCGATGCCGCCTTCTGGTCGGGCGAGCCGCTGGACGAGCTTTACAGCCGCGTCGGCGCCACCCCCGGCAGCGCGCCCGAGCGGGTTTTTGCCGCCGGTATGGCCGAATGGCAGCGCTCCCACCGGCAGGACGGCGCGCTGATCCCCGGTGCCGCGCAGCGTATCGACCGCTCGATGGATGTTGCCATCGGGCGCGAGGTGCGCGAGCTCAATCAGGGGCTGACCTTCCTTGCCTCGGTCGGTTCGGCCAGCCCGTTCATCGGTCTTTTCGGCACGGTCTGGGGCATCAAGCACGCCTTTGAAGAGATCGCGCTGGCGCAATCGACCAACCTTGCCGTTGTGGCGCCGGGTATCGCCGAGGCGCTTCTGGCCACCGGCCTGGGGCTGCTGGCCGCTATCCCGGCGACGATCTTCTACAACAAGCTCTCGGATGACAGCGACCATATCTCCAGCGGGTTCGAGCAGTTCGCCGATGAGTTCGGCACCCTTCTGTCGCGCAATCTGGACAGCTGACATGGGCGCGCAACTCATGAAACGGACGGGTGGATCAGGCACGCGGCGGCGGCGCGCGCGTGGCGGTGCCCGCATGTCCGAAATCAACGTGACACCCTTTGTCGATGTCATGCTGGTGCTGCTGATCATCTTCATGGTTGCCGCCCCCATGCTGACCGTCGGCGTGCCGATCGAGCTGCCGCGCACGGCGGCGGGCGCGCTTCCTTCGGAACAGGAAGAGCCGCTGAGCGTTACGCTGACAGCGGACGGGCTGGTGATGGTTCAGGATACCCAGATTGCCGCCGAGGATCTGATCCCGCGCCTGCGGGCGATTGCCGAGGAGCGGCGTGATGACAAGGTGTTTCTGCGTGCCGACGGTGCCATTCCCTATGAACGGGTGGTGCAGGTTATGGGTGCGCTCAATGCCGGCGGGTTTCGCAACATCGGTCTGGTGACCGAAAGCGGCGGGCCCGGCTTTGGCTCTGAGCGCAGCGAGTAAGGCGCGCGGGCCGGGGTGCATGGAATGAAGGGCACGATGAACACGGGGCACAAGGTCTCTGCGGTACTGCATGGCGGGCTGATCCTCTGGGTCATGCTGTTTGACCTGTTTTCCGCACCTGAAGGGGGGCCACCACCGGCCGTGACCGATGTGTCGCTGGTTTCGGCCCAGGAATTCGAGGCGCTGAGTCAGCCGCGCGCGGTCACACCCGAACCCGCGCCGACACCTGCCCCCGTTGCACCACCGCCGCGCCCCGCGCCGCCGCCCCCTGCGCCCGCCCCTGTGCCCGCGCCGGCGCCGGCGCCAGTCCCCGCGCCAGCCCCGGCGCCGGG
>NZ_DAIRVN010000021.1:0-59574 GCF_036802785.1 Pararhodobacter sp. | reverse complement strand
CTCGGAGATGTGTATACCAGACAGACCCCGGAAAGCCCCGCCCCCGAAAGGAGCGCCATGGACACCGCTGATTTCTCTGCCGCCGAATACACCGATCGCCTCTCGCGCATCCGCGCGGCCATGGCGCGGGCCCGGCTTGATGCGCTGATCATCACCGATCCGTCGAACATGGCCTGGACGACGGGATATGACGGCTGGTCGTTCTATGTGCATCAGGCGGTGGTCATCGGCCCGGATGGCCCGCCGCTCTGGTGGGGGCGGGGGATGGATGCGGCAGGCGCGCGGCGCACGGTCTGCATGCCCGATGACTGCATCCATTCCTACGAGGACAGTTATGTCCAGAACCCGGACAAGCACCCGATGGAAGTGCTGGCCGCGCTTCTGACCGCGAAGGGCTGGCATCGCGGGCGCATCGGCGTGGAGATGGACAATTACTATTACTCCGCCAAGGCGCATGCAGTTCTGGAGGCGCATCTTGAAGGCACGCTGACCGATGCCGGCGGGCTGGTGAACTGGCAGCGGGCCGTGAAATCGCCTGCGGAGCTGGAGCGCATCCGCCGCGCCGCGCGCATCGTCGAGGCGATGCACCGCCGCATCATCGAGGTTGCCGAGCCCGGCTTGGCCAAGAATGTGCTGGTGGCCGAGATCCTGCGCACCGGCACCCTTGGGGCGGAGGGGTATTGGGGCGACTACCCCGCGATTGTGCCCATGGCGCCCTCGGGGCTTGACGCCACCGCGCCGCATCTGACCTGGGATGACCGGCCCATGTTGGCCGGTGAACCGCATTTCTTTGAAATTGCGGGAGTTTACCGGCGCTACCACTGCCCGCTCTCGCGAACGCTGTTTTTTGGCGAGCCGCCCGCGAAATACCGCCGCGCCGAGGCCGCCGTGCAGGAGGCCACCGCCGTGGCTCTGGAACAGGCCCGCCCGGGCAACCATTGCGAAGACATCGCCAATGCCTTCAACGCCCGGCTCAACGCGCTGGGGTTTGAAAAGGACAGCCGCTGCGGCTATCCGATCGGGCTGAGCTATCCGCCGGACTGGGGCGAGCGCACGATGTCGCTGCGCCGCGGCGACCGCACGGTGCTGAAACCGGGGATGGTGTTTCATTTCATGCCCGCGCTCTGGCTGGATGACGGCGGGTTGGAGATCACCGAGAGCATTGTCATCACAGAAACGGGCGCCGATAGGCTGTGCGATCTTCCCGGTCAGATCACCGTCAAGGACTGAGTGCTCCGGCCTTTTTACGATCGCAGGCAAGGGCTTACCCGGCATCGGAAACCTCCGCGCCCATTGACGGCGGATCATCCGGGCGCAGCACGGTCAGCTGCCCCCGCCCCTCGCGCTTTGACGTATAGAGCGCGTGATCGACATCCGAGAGCAGGCGGTAAGCCTCAGGCCGGGAATAATCCGCCGACAGGACCGCGCCGATCGAAGCGCCGATCCGGCAGGGTCGGCCTTCATGAAGAAAGGGCAGCTTCACCCGTTCGAGAATGCGCGCGCCAAGCTGGTGCACCGGGGCCGGGTCGGTGAGGTCGGGCAGGATGAGGATGAATTCATCCCCGCCCACCCGCGTGACCAGATCGGTTTCGCGCACCGCACCCGACAGGATCTTGCCGACCTCGCTGAGCACATGATCCCCGGCGCCGTGGCCCAGCGTGTCATTCACCTCCTTGAAATAATCAAGGTCCAGATGGACAAGCGCAAAGTTCGTGCCTGATGCCAGCAGCAGCGACAGCTTCTGCTCCATGGCGCGGCGATTGAACAGGCCGGTAAGCGCATCGGTCAGTGCCTGTTCTTCGGCCTGCTGCTTGGCGCTGCGCAGTCGCAGGTTCATCTTCGCCAGCTCCCCCATCACGGCGGCCTTTGCCTCGGCCAGATAGAGCAGTTCAATGACCAGATCGGTCGGCGCGAAATCGGTGTCGCTGAGGCCGTGATCGCGCACCGCCTCGCGCACCGCGTAGCCGAACGAGAGGTTGACCAGTACCTCCTCCGCGCCCCTGAGCGGCACCGCGACGCCCTTGAACCCGGTGCCCGGTGCGCGGCGCAGGTTCATGCGCAGCCGCATTGCCTGCGCCAGATCATGGGCATGGCGCAGCTTGGCGGGGCGACGCAGCGAAAAGACCGCCCTCAGATCAGCGCCGATCACATCGGTCCCCATCAGTTTCAGCAGCGTCGGCCCGGCGGCGCGGATGCGGCAGTCTGAATCGAGATGAAGATACATCGGCATCAGCTGACCCAGCGCGCCGGGCGCCAGCGTGAAATCCGGCTGGAAATGGTCGCCGTCCATCAGTGCGCCTCCGGCACGGCAAGCTCGAAGCGCCGCCCGGCGTGATAGGCCGGATCATGCAGCTCGATCGCGATCATCTCATCGAAATGCTGATCGGCCCGCCTGGACCCGAGGGAAGCCCTGCGCCTGCTTCCCCGATGCTCCAGCACCGCAAGCGCGCCGTAGTCATCCGCCAGCGCGCGCAGCACACCCACCATGACATGTCCGAACCCTGCGCGGCACCGGTGGCAGGTCAGAATGAAGCGGCCCGGCCCGCCTTCGCTCAGCGTCAGTTCCGGCAGTTGCAGTTCCGGCACGGCCAGACGGGTGCGCCCGCCGAGATCATCCAGTGAATACAGGAAATCGGTGAAACTGACCCCGCCGAACCGCAGCAGCCTGCGCAGCGGTTCCAGCCGGTCATTGGACACCAGATAGGTGCCCAGATCTTCCAGAAGCGATTCCCGTGGCGTGGCGAGAAGCTGCGAGGCCGTGGCCAGAACCGCCTCCCCCAGCGCGGGGTCATAGAGCTGCATCGCCTCAAAGCCTTCAGGACCCAGCCGCAGCCTGAGACCGGAGCGCAACGCCACTTCCTCCCACAGCGCTTCGCCATAGGAATCGCTGAGAAAAGACTGAATCGCCTTGCTGATCAGACCGTGCATGAGCGCCCCGCAATCATCGGTGCGACTCAGCCTAGGGCCAAGGGGTTAAGGAATTCAGAACTCCGCCCGGCGCGGGCCGCCGTTCAGCCGGTAAGGCCCAGAAGCTGGGGCAGATGGCCGATATCGGGGCGCACGGCATCGGCCAGCGGGGCCAGATCGGCCTCGGCGGCAACGCCTGTCAGCACCGCCAGCGTCGCCATCCCCGCCCCGCGCCCGGCGATCAGGTCATGACTGCTGTCACCCACCATCAGAACCTGATCAGGCGCCAGACCGCAATGGCGGGCAAAGGCCAGAAGCATCCCGGGTTCGGGCTTGCCGCCATGGCCGGAGTCGAAACCGACGATGAAATCGAACAGATCGATCTGCGCAGCGACATGGCTGCGGGCAACCGCCTCGTTGTCATTGGTCGCCACGCCCAGCCGGTAACCCGCACCGCGCAGCTGCATCAGAAGCGGGCGCAGCGGCACGGTTTCAACCACGGCCACCTCGGCGGCGGCGGCGGCCATCTGCGCCATGAGCGCGCCTGCCCCGCCCGCCCGGGCGGGCAGAAGCGGCGCGATCAGCTCGGCAACTTCCTCGCTGGTGCCGGCGATCACCAGACTGTGCGGCAGAAAGCGCCGGGTCGCCGCATCATAGCCCATCACCTCGGCCAGCGCCGCGCGCAAGGCGGGGTCAGGCCCGGCCAGTTCAGCAATCATCCTGCCCGCCCAGACGCCCCAGGTTGCCTGAAAATCAAACAGCGTTCCGTCCTTGTCGAAAAGAACCGCGCGGATGTGCTTCATGTCCGGGCCCGTCATGTCCAGTGAAACTGTTCGCCGCCAGGCAGGGCCGCGCGGGCGTTTGCCGGTGTTTCGGGCGGCATCTCAAGCGTGGCGCAGCATTCCAGCAGCATCCCCTCATCCGCCATCAGAAAATCAATCACGGCCAGCAGGAACACCGGGTCCTGCGCGTTGCGGCGCAGGCTGTCGGGCTCGGTGCCCGTCGCCGCCAGAAAGGCCGCGATCCGATCATGGTCCTGCGCCAGCCAGCCCAGCACCTGCACTGCCAGAAGCTCGGCAGCGGGTTGTGTCATTGCCATGGAAGCCCGTGTCCTTTTTGACCTGCCCGCGCCGGTTTCCGCCTTTGGAAAGAATTCGTTAACCATTTGGCGTTAACTCCTAGGTAAGCTGCCTGAACGAACCAATCAATGCACAAATGACCGCAGCAACAGGCGGCAGGGTACACACAGGATGACGGGCAAGATTCTCATCGTGGATGATCTGGCGATCAACCGGATCATCCTCAAGGTCAAGCTGGCGTCAGCCTGCCACGAAAGCGTGCAGGCGGCCGATGGTGCCACCGCCCTTGCCATGGCGCGCGATGAACGGCCCAAGCTGATCTTGCTGGACATGATGCTGCCCGACATCTCGGGGATCGACGTGTGCCGCCGCCTGCGCGCTGACCCGCTGACGCGCGATATCCCGGTGGTGATCATCACCGCCTCGTCCGATCGCGCGCGGCGGCTGGAGGCGCTGGAGGCGGGTGCGGACGAGTTTCTGAGCAAGCCCCTGAACGAGGTGATTCTGCTGGCGCGCATCCGCAGCCTGTTGCGCACCCGCGAGACCGAGGCCGAGCTGCGCCTGCGCGCCGCCACCTGGCAGGAGCTGGGCTATCAGGACGCCGACCCGTCCCTTGCCGGGCCCGGGCGTATCGGCCTGATCGCGGCTGAGCCGGTCATCGCGATGAGCTGGCGCGCGGCGCTCGCGCCCTATCTGCCCGATCAGATCGAAATACTTACCCCCACGGGCGCGCTGACCGATACCAACGAGCGCCCGGTTCCTGATCTCTATGTCGTTGCGGCCCATCTGGGCGCGCATGGTTCAGGGCTGCGGCTGGTGGCCGATCTTCGCTCCCGCCTTGCGAGCCGGGATGCGGCGATCAGCCTGGTACTGCCCGAGGCGGATTCCGAGACGGCGGCGATGGCGCTTGATCTGGGGGCGAATGACATTCTGACCCTGCCCTTTGTCGCGCAGGAAACGGCGATGCGGCTGCGCCTGCATATCCAGCGCAAGCGGCGCACCGACCTGTTGCGGCGGCAGGTTCACGACGGGATGAAACTGGCAGTGACCGACCCGCTGACCGGCCTCCATAACCGCCGCTATGCGCTGTCGCATCTGGAACGGATCGCCAAGTGCGCCGAAGGGTCAGGCAAGGCATTCGCGGTCATGGCGCTGGATCTGGACAGGTTCAAATCCATCAATGACCGCTTTGGCCATGCCGCGGGCGATGCGGTGCTTGAAACGCTGGCCGGTCGGCTGCGCGACAGTCTCAATCCGGGTGATCTGATCGCGCGCATGGGGGGTGAGGAGTTTCTTGTCGTCCTGCCGGACACCTTGTTGCCTGAGGCCCGTCAGGTTGCTGACCGGCTGTGCCGGGCGGTGGGGGAAAAAGCGATCCCGCTGCCCGCAAGCGGCTGCGAAGCGGTTCAGGTGACCATCTCGGTCGGCCTGGCGATGGGCGGGCCGGGCACAACAGCACAAGAGATTCTGAGCCGCGCAGACAGCGCCTTGCTGGCCGCCAAGGCGGACGGGCGCAATCAGGTCACGATATCAGCCACCGCCGCCTGAGCGCGCACAGTGGCGGCAAGGGCAGCCGTGTTCACCGTCCGGGCAGACGACGGCCGGTCCCTTCCTCGATGCGGTCGGCCACTGCGCTGCGTTCAGCCGCGTCCAGCTGCGCGACACGGGCCACGAAAGCCTGATGCGCCCGCGCAATCCGCTCGGCGCGCTCGGCATGTTCGGCATCCAGCGCCTCGGTAAAGGCCTGAGCATCGAATTCAGGCGCGCGCAGCAATGCCAGAATTTCGGCGTCGCGCGCAGCGGCGCGGGCGCGGCGCTCTTCGCGGGCGGCGGCATGATCCCCGTCGCCGCGCGGCCCTGCGGCGCGGCGCATCTCGTCGCGCACCTCTTCCGGCATCACCATCCACAAGGTGCGCAGATCCGACGCGCTGTGCATGCGCTGCCGTTGCTCGCCCTTGATCATGCCGCCGGCCAGAACCCCCAGCACCAGAAGGTTGAGCGCCAGCGACACCACCAGAACAATCCGCAGGATGCGGTCTCTGCGCCCTGCCCCGCCGCCTGTATTGCCGCCTTCGGATCCGGCCATGCCGCCCTCCCTAGAAATTGTCAAGAAGCGCCAGAAGCGCATCATCTTCACCAAGATACTGTGCCGCCTCGGCCCAGCCTTCACCACCCTGCACCAGCGACGCGGCACCGGGCAGGATATAGGCCGTCAGACCCTCGGCAGAGCCGGGAACGGCGACACCGATCCAGACCCCTGCCAGCCCCGCGACGCAGACCATCGCAACGCCCGGCGCACCCCCCAGAAGCCTGCCCGCCTGGTCACCCAGCCCGGCAAACCAGCCCCTGAACCCGGCCAGCGGGCGGGACGGCGGCTGCGGACGGGTGGGCGCAGGAAGCTGAGACAGGGCATCATGCAGAAGCCGCCCGGACAGGGCGTCGGGCAATGCGGCCTCAGGCTGCGCGCGTGCCGCCGCGAAAAACGGCTCAAGCAGGCGGTCATCCTCGCGCCCCGGTTGATCTTGCGGTCGTTCGGTCATCGTTCAAACCCCAGTTCTGTGCGCCTTGAAGCGAGTATTTCGCTCAGGCGGCGCTTGCCACGGGCAATCAGGCTTTCCACGGCTTCAACCCCCACACCCAGTATTTCAGCGATCTCGGGGTTGGCGAGCCCTTCGATATGGCGCAGCACGACGGCCACGCGCTGGCGCTCAGGCAATGTTTCCAGCGCCATTTCCAGCGCCCGCGCGCGGTCGGTGGCGATCATCGCATCCAGCACCGCCGGGGCCGGGTGCACCGGCTCATCCACACTGTCGAGCGCGACGCCGCGCCGCTTGCGCAGCCGGTCCGTCGCCAGATTGAACGCCACGCGGTAAAGCCAGGTCGAGGGCCGCGCCATCCCCGCCTGCCATTCGGGCGCGATCTGCCACAGGCGCAGCATGGCTTCCTGCGTGACATCCTCGGCCTCGGCCGGGTCATCCAGCAGGCGCCGGGCAAGGCGCAGCACCGGCGGGGCGAGTCGCGCAAGCAACAGCCGCGCGGCGGTGCCATCACCGCTAGCGTAACGGCTGAGCAGGACCTCGTCGCTTGCATGGGCGCTGTCATCGGCGCTTTGGTCGTCAGGTTCAGGCATGCTGGCGACGGGCTTCCCGGAAAGAACACAAAGCAGGGGCGGGCGGGCGGCAGTGGGCAGGCGGGCAGCTCCTTGTGGCTGCACCGCAGTCAGCGGTAACGCCGGGGCCGCCCGCATGCAAGGCGCTCAGTCGGTCTTGTCAGCGCGGTCGCGGCCCGGGCGCTGCTCCCACCGCTCCTGCGCGGCGGCGAATTCCTCGGCGCTGATCGTTCCGTCGCTGTCGGCATCGATGCGGCGGAAGCTGCGCTCGGCGAAATCATCGGGTGACATCATGCGCTGGCGATGCGAATGCGGCCCATGCCCACGGCCCTGCCGGTCGCCGCGCGCCGCGTGACGTTCGCCCCGCGTGCCCTCGGCACGGCGTTCCGCACCCTCGGCCCGGCGCTCGGTGCGCTCGGCGCGGCGCTCGGTGCGTTCTGCGTCGCGCTGTTCGGCACGTTCGGCCATCCGGTCACGGAAGGCATCGTGGCGCGCCTCGAACGCGGTTGCCAGCTCTTCGTGGCTGAGCAGGCCATCGCCATCGGTATCCCCGGCCTCGATCATCTGCGTGGCGCGGCGCTCGAACAGCGCGGCACGCCGCGTCTGCATCAGATCGCTGACATACGCGGTCCATTCGTCGCGGGTGATCGCGCCATCGCCATCAGCATCGGCGGTGGCAAAGTCAAAAGCGGGCATCATGGGCGCGACGGCGCCCCGGTCGGCCGAGGCCAGGAGCGGGGCAGAACCCAGAATAAGCGCGACAGCCGTTGCGGTTAACAGTTTCATCAGGATATCCTTCCATGATCATGGCTGAGCCGGGCACCGGTTCAGCGCGTTTGACATCAAGTGATACGGCGGCCCCCAGACATTCCGTCGCAGGCTTCTGAAAAAAGATCGCCATGCGTTGACCCTGCGCAAGCGATGCCTATTGTATGTTTGCCATGCATCTTTCGTGCACCAGGCAGAAAGCGATCCTGACATGACCCTTGCCGCTACCCAGCATTCCGCAACCGACACCGACCGCCCGCTGCGCCCGGCGCTTCTGCGCGGCTGGCAGCGGCGCTGCCCGGCCTGCGGTGAAGGGCATCTGATGACCGGCTATCTCAAGGTTCTTCCCGCCTGCCCCTCCTGCGGCGAAGAGCTGCACCACCAGCGCGCCGATGATGGACCGGCCTTCCTGACCATCCTGATCGTCGGCAAACTGGTGATGGCAGTCTATCTTACTGTTTTTCTTGCCTTTCAGCCTGAACCCTGGGTGATGATCGCGCTGTGCTGGACACTTGCCCTGTCGCTTGCGCTGTATCTGCTGCCGCGCCTCAAGGGCGCTTTCGTCGCCATGCAATGGGCGCACCGGATGCATGGTTTCGGGGGGGAACGGCACACCGAATGACGACGGTCGATCCGGCCACAGCTGACAAGACAGCGATCCGCGATGCGGCGACCATCGTGCTGGTGCGCGATGCCGACACCCCTTCGCCGCGGGTGCTGATGGGGCAGCGCGGGGCCGGGGCGGCCTTCATGCCCAACAAATTCGTCTTTCCCGGCGGCGCGATTGACCCTGACGACAGCCTGATCCGCTTTGCCCAGCCGGTTGACCCGCGCACCCGCCAGCGGCTGGCCGCACAGCCCGTTACCCCCATGGCCCCGGCGCCTGAGGCCATGCTGGCCGCCGCGATCCGTGAACTCTGGGAGGAATCCGGGCTGATGCTCGCCCGCCCCGCCCCGTGGGAAGGGCCCCTGCCGCAGGACTGGCGCCGCTTCGCCGATGCGGGGATGAGCCCTGCGCCCGAGGAGCTGCACTACATCTTCCGCGCCATCACCCCGCCGGGCCGCACCCGGCGTTTCGATGCGCGCTTCTTTCTGGCCGATGTGCGCGCGGTGATCGGCGACCCCGATGATTTCTCGCATGCCTGCGACGAGTTGAGCCATCTGCACTGGATCGAACTGGCCGAGGCACGGCGGCTGGACCTGCCCTTCATCACCGAAGTGGTGCTGGCCGAGGCTGAGGCGGTGCTGCATGAAGGCACCCCCGAAAGCGTGCCGTTTTTTGACAACTCAGGCACCGCGCCGGTCTTTCGCCGCATTGGGTGATCCGGCAGGGGGTGCGCTGCCGTCACAAGCCCGTCCCGGCTTCAGCCCCGTCTCCGTCACAGGCCCGTCTCCGTCACAGGCCCGTCTCCGTCACAGGCCCGTCTTCATCACAGGCCCGTCCCCGTCACAGGCCCGCCATCCATTGTCATCACCTATGAAAAAGGCCCCGGCGGCGGCGGGGCCTTGGGTCTTTCCGCCAGCCGGGTTCACCCCCGCGCAGGCACCTTTTGCAAGAGCGGCATCAACGAGGCCATATCCGGCCCATGCGCCTGCCCGGTGACCGCCTTGCGCAGCGGCATGAACAGGCCTTTCCCCTTGCGCCCCGTCGCGGCTTTCACCTCGGCGGTCCAGTTGGCCCATGAATCGGGGCCATAGGGCGGCGGGGGCAGCAGTTTCAGCGCCTCCGAGACAAACTCGGCATCCTCGGGCGCGATATCGGGTTCGGCACCGTCGCGGCACAAAGCCCACCAGCCATCCAGATCGTCCAGCCGGGTGATGTTTTCGCGCGCGACCGACCAGAAACCCCCGGCCTGATCCGCCGGCACACCCAGCGCCGCCAGCTTGTCCGACACCGCCGACAGCGGCAGCGCCTGAACATGCGCGCGGGTCAGCGGCCAGAGGTCTTCGGCGTCAAACTTGGTGGGAGCCGCGCCGAATTGCGACAGCTCAAAACCTTCGGCAATTTCGTCAAGATCGGTGCGCAGCTCAACGGGCTGGCTGGAGCCCAGCCGCGCCATCAGCGACAAAAGCGCCATCCGCTCCACGCCCTGCGCGCGCAGATCACGCAAGGAAAGGGTGCCCAGCCGTTTCGACAGCGCCTCGCCCTGCGCGCCGGTCAACAGGCTGTGATGCGCAAAGGCCGGGGCGGTGCCGCCCATCGCCTGAATGATCTGAATCTGGGTTGCGGTATTCGTCACATGGTCGGCCCCGCGCACAATATGGGTCACCCCCATATCCATATCGTCAACCGATGAAGCAAAGGTATACAGCACCTGCCCGTCCGCCCGGATCAGCACCGGGTCCGAGACCGAGGCCGCATCAATCGACAGATCGCCCAGAATGCCGTCCGCCCATTCGATGCGCTCAAGATCCAGCTTGAAGCGCCAGTAGCCCTCGCGCCCCTCGGCGCGCAGCTTGTCGCGCGCGGCCTCGTCCAGCGCCATCGCGGCGCGGTCATAGACCGGCGGTTTGCCCATGTTGAGCTGCTTCTTGCGCTTCAGGTCAAGTTCCGTAGGCGTTTCAAAACATTCATAAAAACGCCCGTTGGCGCGCAGCTTCGCGGCCTCGTCCCGGTAGCGCTCCAGCCGCTCGGACTGACGCTCGACGCGGTCCCAGTGCAGGCCCAGCCAGTCAAGGTCAGCCTTGATGCCGTCAACATATTCTTCTTTCGAACGCTCCTGATCGGTGTCATCAAGGCGCAGGATGAACTGCCCCCCGGTCTTGCGCGCGATCAGGTAGTTGAACAGCGCGGTGCGCAGGTTGCCGATATGCAGATAGCCGGTGGGCGAGGGGGCGAAACGGGTGACGGTCATGGAAAATCTCCTGCTCGCGGCTGTTTTTCACAAGCGCGCGGTTTTGTCCATAACCTGCACGGGAGGGACGCTATGAGCGACTGGAAGGGCCGCCATGCGCCCGGGCTTGCCGATATCGAGGAACTGGCCGATCAGGCGCGCGCCAGCCTGCCCGAACCCTTTGCCAGCGCGGCGGCGGGCGTGGCGGTTCAGGTGGTCGATTTCGCCCCCGATGACATCCTGGCAGAGCTGGGGATCGAAGACCCGTTTGAGCTGACGGGCCTCTATCAGGGGGTGCCGCTGACGCAGAAATCGCTCTTTGACAGCCCCGGCCAGCCGGACGTGATCTGGATGTTCCGCGCGGCGATACTGGACGAATGGCTGGCGCGGGGCGATGTCACGCTCGACCATCTGATCACGCATATTTATGTGCATGAACTGGCCCACCATCTGGGCTGGTCAGACGAGGATATCGCCCGCATCGACCGCTGGTGGGAGTGACGCGCCGCCCCCGGACATGAGGAAGGGGGCGGAACGCTCAGCGGCGGCGGTCGCGGCGCGACTGCATGGGCTGGAACGCAACCGAGACATGCGCCTCGCAATAGGGTTTTCCGGCCACGGCGGGCAGGCCGCAGAACCAGAATTCCTCGGTCGCCGGGTCGCCGATCGGCCATTTGCAGGTGCGCTCCGTCAGCTCCATCAGGCTGAGCTTGCGCGCGCCCTTTTCCACTTCACGGACATTCGCCAGCGCCTCGGGCGAGATTTCATGCGCCGAGGGTTGCGGCGGCAGGGGCTGGCCCGCCGGAACGATGGGGCGACGGCCCGGCATATGCACGATGGTGGTGCTGGCGGGCGCAGGTGCGGCGGGCTTGTCTTCGTCCGACGCCGCATCGGGGGCGCTGGCCGGGGCCTGAACCTCGGGCTCGGCCGGGCGGCGCACCTCGGCAACGGGTGCCTTGGGCCGCGGTGCCTCGGCGGCGGGCGGCTCTGCCGGGGCTTCGACCGCGGCTGCATCCGCGCCACGGCTGGAAAGGCCCAGCCGGTGCACTTTGCCGATCACCGCATTGCGGGTCACCGACCCCAGCTCCTTGGCGATCTGCGAGGCCGATTTACCCTCGGCCCACATTTTCTTGAGCAGTTCAACGCGCTCGTCGGTCCAGGACATGCTCTGACTCCGCAACGCGGCACGATCGCCCGCAGGGGCGCGTACCGCTCATTTCGTTTTGCCCCTATTCTAACCGGGACGTGTTGAGATACAAGGCGCCCGCATCAATGGCAATGGCCGAGACGAAAAACCCCCGGGAGAGTGTGGATCATGCATCGCAATATGGGCGAACGCCGCTTCGGACGCGTCAACTGGCTGGGCATGCAGACGCTGGCATGGCGCGAAACACGGCGCTTCATCGCGGTCTGGACCCAGACACTGGCTGCACCACTGATCACCGCAGGCCTGTTTCTGGCGGTTTTCAGCCTTGCCATCGGCCCGTCACGCGGGGCGGTGATGGGGGTGGATTTCGTAGCCTTTCTGGCGCCTGGCATCCTGATGATGACGGTGATCCAGAACGCTTTCGCCAACACATCTTCGTCAATCGTGATCTCAAAGGTGCAGGGCAACATCGTTGACACCCTGATGCCGCCGCTGTCCCCCGCCGAAATGGTGGCAGGGTTTCTGGCGGGCGGCGCGGCGCGGGGGCTGATTGTGGCGGCCATCATCGCGCTGGCGCTCTGGCCCACGCTGGGGCTGGTGCCCGCGAATCCGCTGTGGCTGCTGCTGGTGGTTCTGATCGGCGCCTGCATGCTGGGCGCGCTCGGCATTGTCGCCGGGATCTTCTCGAACAAGTTCGACCAGATCGCCGCGATCACCAATTTTGTGGTCACCCCGCTGTCGTTCCTTTCCGGCACCTTCTACTCGCTCGAAAGCCTGCCGGGCTGGTTGCAGACGATCAGCCACCTCAACCCGGTGTTCTACCTGATCGACGGTGCGCGCTATGGCTATCTGGGGGTGTCGGACAGTGACCCGGTGCTGGGGCTGGTGGTGATCACCCTGACTGCAGCGGGATTGTCGGCGCTGGGGTGGAACTGGTTCCGCATCGGTTACCGCCTGAAGCCCTGAGCAGGCTTGTCGCGCAAGTGTGACAGAGGGTAGCATCACGAAAAACGCGCGAAAGCTTGATCTGTGTCAGGTTAGAGTGCATCTATGCGGTGTAGGGGATTCATTCCCTAGAGAAGTTCAGAGGAAGCCATGACCGCAAGATACGCCCTCTCCGCGCTCGCAGCCGCCACCTTTGGCCTGACGGGCTCTGCCGCTTTTGCCGGTGACCCGGCTGCCGGTGAGCAGCAGTGGCGGCAATGTCGTGCCTGCCACATGATCGTCAGCCCCGGCGGCGAGACGATTCAGAATGGCGGTCGCGTGGGGCCGAACCTTTATGGCGTGGTCGGTCGTCAGGCAGGCACCGTGGACGGCTTCCGCTATGGCGCCGATCTGGTCGCCGCCGGTGAGGCCGGGCTGGTCTGGGATGAAGCAAACTTTGTGGAATATGTGCAGGATCCCACGGGTTTTGTGCGCAGCCATTCCGGCAATGCCTCGGCGCGTTCGCCGATGAATTTCCAGATGCGTTCGGGCGCGGCGGATATGTTCGCCTATCTCGACAGCCTCGACAACTGATCGCTGTCACCAACATCAGAACGCCCCGCCCCTCCGGCGGGGCTTTTTGCATTTATCGCCCTGCCTGGATTACGGCCCCGGGTCGCGCATACCAAGGTGCCGCCACGCCGCCATCCGCGCGAAGCGCAGGGTCATCGCCTTGCGTCTTGCGCCCGCCAGCGGGTGTTCGGGTGCCATATGCACGATCTCGGCCCCGTAATCATCGGCCACGATCTGCCCGGCGCCCTCGGGCAGCAGATCCACGGGAAAGTCAGGCGGCACAGCCCAGAAGAAGCGGTCGCACCATTCCAGATAGCCCTGCCACTTGCGGTCCGAGGTGAAATCGGCGCGGCTGGATTTGCATTCGATCACCCAGATCTCACCCTTCGGGCCCAGCCCCATCACATCCACCCGCAGGCCCGGGCGCGGCACCACCTCGTCCAGCGTGGCGAAATCGAGCGAGCGCATCAGGCGGCAGACCCCACGCGCCAGCCGCTGGCCGGGAGCAAGCGCGGGCAGGCCAGCGCCGGATGTGCCAGCGCCAAGGATATCCCCGTCGGAGGCATCAGCGCCGGGGCCAAAGAGGCGGTGCGGGTCGGGGGTATCAGCCGGTTGCATGAACCGGATATGGCGCGCACGGGTGCCCCTGTCCAGCACCGTCCAGCGCGCCCTGCCCGCTCAGCCGCGCCACAAGACCCACCAGCGCCCCCAGCGGGCCACCAGCGCCTCCGGCCGGTCAGCAAGCAGACGGCGCCCCAGAAGCAGCGCCCGCCCGGCAAGCTGCCGTCGCCGCGCCTGCGCCAGCTCCGACAGGGCCGCCGCAGCGGGCACCAGCCCCTCTGGCATATCCTGCGCCAGCCTGTGCACCAGCACATCAAGGTCATTATGATCGCCCAGCAATTCCCCCAGCGCATCGGCGGCGGCGATATGGGGGGCCATCATCTCGGGCCAGAGGGGGTACAGAAGGCGCGCCTGATACCAGTGATGCTTCACCGAACGCCGCCAGTCATGGAACGGCCCGGCATCGAAAGCGCCCTTGAAGCTGCGCTCGGCGCCGCGCTGATCGCGTTGCGCGCGCCGCCAGGTGGCGCTCAACCCTTCGCTCAGCACCTCAAAGCCGTGGCCCTTGATTTTCCAGTCGTCAATCTCGCTGCGCAGCTGAACCAGCGTGTCGCGCAGCACCTCAGTCGCGGCGGCCAGATGTGCCGGATCGCGCAGGCTTTCCACATCCCCGGCAAGGATCGCTCGGACCGCCCGCAGAGCCGCCGGATCGTTCAGCGTGGCGGAAGGATCGTCAGCGGCGACAAGGCTGTCAAAAGTGACAATGCGCACCTCGGCATCGCGCACGAGCGCCAGTTGCGACGCACTGCGCCTAAGCGCGGATTCCGCGCGCGCAAAGCCTTTGAACCGGGGTTTCACCAGCCGCAACAGCCCGCGCAACTTCTTGGTTTCCTTGCGCAACCCGTGCACACTGCCCGCATCGGGCAGCGCAGGCGCGCGCGCAAGGGCGGCGTCAATGCGCTCAGCCGCGATGCGCCGCACCCCGGCTTCGATGTTCTTGTCATCGGGACTGAACTGGTAGGCCATGTTCTTCACCCGCCTCCCACTCTGCTGACAGGGAGTTAAGCACCCGGGCATGACAGAAATGTATCACAGTTTCGTGTGCGCGCCTTCCCCCTTGCGGGAACCCCGGGACAGGCCTACATTCGTTCTTGGCGGGTGCTGCTCTTCTCGTGGAAGGCCCTTTTCCAGTGGCCGATAAGCATTTCCGAGGGGGCTGGCTCTGCCAGGGTCCTGGCCCTGGTATCCGGCGCCCACCTGATTAGTCAGGCTCTCGGGAAATTCAAGCCTTCCACGGCCGCTGCGGGCCCGCCACCTCAGCCGCCACCCTGACCGGGACAGGCTCTGCATCGGGCACCAGCAGGGAATCGCGCAGGCCGCCGTCGCTTTTGTCTTCGGGTTCGGCCATCTGCATGATGCGGATGGCAAACTGCACCCCGGCAAAGACCAGCCCGTTGAAAAAGAACAGTAAAAACAGGGCGATCCAGCCGCCCTGCGTTGCCATGATCAGGCTGCGCAGGCGCGCGACATCGGCCCAGAGCAGGACCGCCACGAAAACGGCGGCAAGGCCGAAGCCGATCAGCACCTGCCGGATATAGAGTTTGACGAGTTCAGGCATATGAAACCCTCCTGCCCCGCACATATAGCCCCATTCGCGCGCGGCGCGAGAGGCCAATCTGTCGCGGCACCGGCGGGGCGGCAGAGACCTGCCCCGCCCAAGGGTCAGAATGCTTCGGGCCGGGCTTCGCGCGCCATGTGATCCAGCACGGCATTGACGAATTTCGACTCACGCCCCTCAGGGAAAAAGGCCTGCGCGATCTGCACGAATTCAGTGATCACCACGCGCGGCGGCGTGTCGGTTTCGCTCAGTTCCGCACCGGCGGCACGGAAAAGCGCGCGCAGGGTGGGGTCAATCCGGGCGATCGGCCATTTGGCGACAAGCGCGCGGTCGGTCAACTGGTCGATACTGGCCTGAAAATCCACAGCCAGATCAACCAGTTTGCTGAACAGGGCCAGATCGGCCTCAACCCAGGTTTCATGCTCACCCTCGACGCCGATCCGATGGGTGACAAATTCATGGCGGACGGATTCAACCGTCTGGCCTGACTTTTCCATCTGGAACAGGGCCTGAACCGCGTAAAAGCGTGCAGCCGCGCGCAGGGCGCGCTTGTCCTTGCCGCCGCTCATGCCTGTGTGCCCCCGTCCCGGCCCTGTGCAAGTTGCACCTCGCCATTGGCGGGAAGGAAGCCGATGTTGCGCTTGGGTGCGCCCCAGCGCCGGGACAACGCGATCAGATGCAGCGCCGCCGCCGCCGCGCCGCCGCCCTTGTTCTGGCCCTCAGCATCAGCGCGAACGGCAGCCTGTTCGTGGGTTTCCACGGTCAAGATGCCGTTGCCGATGCAGGCGCCCTGAAGCCCCAGCAGGGTCAGGGCGCGCGAGCTGTCGTTACAGACGGTGTCATAATGCGTCGTCTCACCCCGGATCACGCAGCCCAGCGCCACGAAGCCGTCGAAATTGGCCATGCGGAAGGCCTGACCGATGGCGGTGGGCACTTCCAGCGCGCCCGGCACCTCGATCAGCTCATGCGTGGCGCCCGCAGCGTCAAGCACCCCGCGCGCCCCGGCAACCAGATCATCGGCGATGTCCTTGTAATAGGGGGCAACGACGATCAGCACCTTCACGGGCTTTTCAAATGCAGGCATCGGCGGGCTGTAGTGGCTGGCTCCGGCCATGGTTCACTCCTTCGGGATCGGGCGGGTGCCCGTGATCGACAGCCCATAGGCTTCAAGGCCGACAATGCGCGGCGTGGGCGAGTTGGTCACCAGCACCAGTTCATGCAGGCCAAGGGCTGCCAGAATCTGCGCCCCCAGCCCGTACTGGCGCAGGGTCTGCGGGGCGTGGGCCTCGCCGGTCATCAGCTTCATCGAGGTGTCGCGCAGCAGCACAACCACGCCGCGCCCCTCGGCGGCGATGGTGCGCATCGCGCCGCGCAGATCGCCTGCATGGTCAGCGCCCACGCCCAGCACATCTTCCAGCGGGTTGAGCGCGTGCATGCGCACCAGAACCGGCTCAGGTGTGCTCAGATCACCCTTGCTCAGCACCACATGTTCGGCGCCCTGCGTCTGGTCGGTGAAGACCCGCATCTGCCAGTCGCCGCCAAAGACCGATGTCACCTCAAGGGTTTCGGTCTCGCGCACCAGGTTGTCGTGGCGGCGGCGATACGAGATCAGATCGCTGATCGTGCCGATCTTGAGGCCATGCTTCTGGGCAAAGGCCACCAGATCCGGCAGGCGCGCCATATCGCCGTCATCTTTCATGATCTCGCAGATCACGCCCGAGGCATTCAGCCCCGCCAGCCGCGAGATATCGACGGCGGCTTCGGTATGGCCCGCGCGCACCAGCACCCCGCCGTCGCGCGCGCGCAGCGGGAAGATATGGCCCGGCGTCGCGATATCGGCGCCGGTTTTCGACGGGTCAATCGCCACGGCAACCGTGCGCGCCCGGTCATAGGCCGAAATGCCGGTGGTCACCCCTTCGCGCGCCTCGATGGACACGGTGAAAGCGGTTTCATGGCGCGAGGCATTGTTGGTGGACATGAGCGGCAGGCCCAGCGCGTCAATCCGGCTGCCGGGCAATGTCAGGCAGATCAGGCCGCGCCCGTGGGTGGCCATGAAATTGATGGCTTCCGGCGTGCACATCTGGGCGGGGATCACCAGATCGCCCTCGTTCTCGCGGTCTTCATGGTCGACGAGAATGAACATGCGGCCGTTGCGCGCCTCGTCGATGATCTCTTCGATGGTCGAAATGGCGTCATGCCAGTTTTCTTCGACCGGTCCGGGGGTCTCGAAGGTCATGGTTCGTCCCTTTCCTGCGTTGCTGCCCAGATAGCGCAAGGACAAAGCGGGGGAAAGGGGGCGAACGGTGCGCCCGCGCAGGACATCGGTGCGCAGAGGCACGAAGGGGGGCCCTGCACGGGAAGGTCAGGCGGCGCCGGCCGAACCTGTGCGCTCCATCCTCGGGATGGAGAAACGGGCCGGTCATCGTCAGGGGGCAGCGCTGTCGGGCATCAGATTTTTCGCCGGTTCATTCGCATGAGTTTTCGGCCCGTCGTTTTCCGCGACGGGCAGATGGCGCGCGGCATGGGCTGCGGCACGAAAGAACAGCGCCCGCGCGGCGGGTGGACAGGCCGCACCCACGACACCCAGTTGCATTGCCGAAAGCCCGGCACCCAGCGCCATACCCTCGGCCATCTCCCAGCCGCTGACCAGCGCGTGCAGAATGCCCGCCGCATAGACATCGCCCGCGCCAGTGGTATCCACAACCTGTGCGACCGGCGCGGCAGGACAGCGCAGCACCTGCCCGTCGCGCCCGATTGCACGCGCCCCCGCCGCGCCTTCGGTCACCACCAGCCAGCGGGGGAAGCCGAGAGCGTCCGGCGCAGGCAGGGCGGCCTCCGCGCCGACTGCCTCCTGCGAGGCGATCAGCACCTCGGCCACGGGCGGCGCATCACGGCGCGACCATTGCGCAACCACCGGGCCGCGCCCCAGATGCCGCCGGGAAAGCGCGTCGGTTCCCGGCGCCTCGGCGGCAATATAAATCCCGTCCCAGTCGCCGTGAAACCCGGCGATGTCGAGGCCGTCATGCCAGACCCGCCTGCCCGGCCCCGCCTGCCCGATATAGAGGATCGTGCGCTCGCCCTCGGCATCCAGCAGAATCATCGGCTCGGGCACCGGGGTCTCAGGCCGTGCGACCCGCGACACATCCAGCCCCGCCGCCGCCAGTTCCGCCAGAATCGCATCGCCACGCGGACCTGCGCCCAGCACCGAGGCCAGCGTCACGGCATGCCCGGCAAGGGCAAGCGCCCGGGCGCTGTTCGCTGCCGCACCGCCGATGAAAAGGCCCAGATCCTCGCCCCTTATACGCGCGCCGGTTACCAGCCGGTCGATGCGCACGAAGCGGTCATGGTTGATTGCGCCGGTTACAAGAAGACGTGCCATCAGTTCCCTCCGTTTCCGGGCGCCAAGGCCTTAAACAGGCTGCGGCTGTCCATCCGCGCAAGGATCAGCGCGATGGTGTGGCACTGGCGCCAAATGCCCGCCCCGCCGACGCACGCAGCCTCGGGCATTCGGGCGGGCAGGTTGCGGAAGCACTGGCGCAGATCGAACACGGAAAACCCCACATAGGCGAGGGAGGGATGGATCGCCCCCGCCAGCGTATCATACCCGCCCACAGGCACCACCACGATGAAAGGCTGACAATGCCGGTCACGGTGGAAAAGGTCAGCACGCCCCCCTCTCCGGAACAGCGTATCGCGGCCCCGGAACGCTTCGTGCGTGGCGCCGTTGTCAGGCTGTGACAGCGTTCCGGCAACCCGCGCGCCGGGCTGTGACAATGCGTCCCATATTGAAAGTTGAATATATCCCGGCCTGATGCTATTCATGCACAAGCAGTATACCAATCGAAAGGCCTGCCCATGCTTGGCTTCGATGCAATCGAACTGGCGCGAATCCAGTTTGCCTTCACGGTGTCTTTCCACATAATTTTCCCCGCCTTTTCAATTGGCCTGGCAAGCTATCTGGCCGTGCTCAACGGGCTTCATCTGTGGACCGGGCGCGATGTCTATCTCAGACTGTTCAACTACTGGAAGACCATCTTTGCGGTGGCCTTCGGCATGGGCGTGGTCTCCGGCATCGTGATGTCCTACCAGTTCGGCACCAACTGGTCGGTGTTTTCAGACAAGGCGGGACCGGTGATCGGGCCGTTGATGGGCTATGAGGTGCTCTCGGCCTTCTTCCTTGAGGCGGGTTTTCTGGGCGTCATGCTCTTTGGCCGCGAAAAGGTGGGCGAAAAACTGCATTTCTTTGCCACGCTGATGGTGGCGGTCGGCACCCTTGGTTCGGCCTTCTGGATTCTGTCGGTCAACAGCTGGATGCAGACCCCGCAGGGCCATGCGATCAACGATGTGGGCCAGTTCGTGCCGGTGGACTGGTGGGCGATCGTCTTCAACCCCTCCTTCCCCTACCGGCTGGTGCATATGGTGCTCGCGGCCTATCTGACGACGGCGCTAGTGGTGGGTGCGGTGGGCGCATGGCATCTGCTGCGGGACCGCGCCAATCAGGGCGCGCGGGTGATGTTTTCCATGGCGATGGGCATGCTGATCGTGGTGGCGCCGCTGCAGATCGTTGCCGGAGATTTCCACGGGCTGAACACGCTGGAATACCAGCCCGCCAAGGTTGCCGCGATGGAGGGACATTTCGATCCGCACCCCGAAGGTGGCGCGCCGCTGATCCTGTTCGGCATCCCCGATGCCGAGGCCGAGACGGTGCATTACGCCGTCCAGATCCCCTATCTGTCATCGCTGATCCTGACGCATGATCTGACCTCCCCCCTGCCCGGCCTGCTTGATTTCCCGCGCGAAGAGCGCCCGCCGGTGGCCATCGTCTTCTGGTCGTTCCGGGTAATGGTGGCGCTGGGTTTCGCCATGCTGGGCCTTGGCATCTGGGCGGCCCTGCTGCGCTGGCGGGGCACGATGTATGACCGGCCCTGGCTTTTCCGGGCATCCATCGCCATGGGGCCTGCGGGCTTTGTCGCGGTTCTGGCGGGCTGGATCACCACCGAGGTGGGCCGCCAGCCCTGGACGGTCTATGGCCTGCTCTCCACCCGTGACAGCGTCGCCCCGATCGAGGCCGCGGCGGTGGGCGCGTCGCTTGTCGCGTTCATCGTGATCTATTTCGCGGTCTTCGGCGCAGGCACGTTCTACATTCTGCGCCTGATGGGCAAACACCCCGAAGGCGGCGCGTCGATCAGTGATCTGGGCCCGACACGCACGGCAGGCGTAACCCCCGCGCCAGCCGTCGACAAAAAATTCATCCCGGTGGAGTGAGCAGACATGATGTTCGATCTTGCATTCATCTGGGCGGGCCTGATCGCCTTTGCCGTGCTCGCCTATGTCATACTTGACGGGTTCGATCTGGGTGTCGGCATCCTGTTCCCCCTCATGCCGACCGAGGCCGACAAGGATCTGGCGATGAACACCGTGGCCCCGGTCTGGGACGGCAACGAGACATGGCTGGTGCTGGGCGGCGGCGGGCTTTTTGCCGTCTTTCCGCTGGCCTATGCGGTGGTGATGCCCGCGCTCTATGTGCCGATCATCGTCATGCTTCTGGCGCTGGTCTTTCGTGGGGTTGCCTTTGAATTCCGCTGGCGCACCAGGCGCGGCAAGTTCCTGTGGGACATCTCGTTCTTCGGGGGCAGCGTGCTGGCGGCATTCGCGCAGGGCCTTGCCCTTGGCGCGCTGGTGCAGGGTATCGCGGTTTCAGAGCGCGCCTATGCCGGCGGCAACTGGGACTGGCTGACCCCTTTTTCGCTGCTGACCGGCGTGGCGCTGGTGGCAGGCTATGCGCTGCTGGGGGCCACGTGGCTGGTCATGAAAACCGACGGCCCGGTGCGCAGCATCGCGCATCGCCTGTCGCTCTGGACCGGGGCGGCAACGCTGGTGCTGGTGGGGCTGGTCAGCCTGATCACGCCCTTCCTCAACCCGCTCTATCTGGAGCGCTGGTTCAGCTTTCCCAACGCGCTTTTCACGGTGATGGTGCCCGCCGCCATCCTGATCGCGGCGCTGGTGTTCCTCAAAGGCCTGCGCGACAACCGCGATGCATGGCCCTTTCTGTCGGCACTGGCGCTGTTCGTGCTCAGCTTCATCGGGCTCGGGATCAGCTTTTACCCCTATATGGTGCCGCCGTCCCTGACGATCTGGGATGTGGCCGCCCCTGGTTCAAGCCTGTGGTTCCTGCTGGCCGGTGCGCTGGTGCTGGTGCCGATGATCCTGGCCTATACGGCCTATGCCTACTGGGTGTTCCGGGGCAAGGTCGACCCTGAGGCAGGGTATCACTGATGCCTGACACCTTGCGCAAAGTCATCTGGTTCGCCGCGCTCTGGCTGGGCGGGGTGGCGGCGCTGGCGGTTGTGGCCCTGATCATACGCGCAATGATCTTCTGAAGCGCGGAGGGGTTCTCAGCGCCCTGCCCGCCGCGCCGCACCCTGCCCTCCCGCTGCCTCCTGCGAGGCTTCTCGCGAAGCATCCGTGCAGGCGCATCAGCATCTCATGCCAACCAGAGACTGCCACCTTATGCGCGGGCACCGGAAATAAAAAAGCCCTCCAGGGCGTTGACCTTAAAGGGCTTGTTTTGGCTCCGGCGGTAGTGAGCGGAGACGCTTTTGCGGTGCTGGCAAGTCTTTGATTTTCAAACAATTTTTCTGCGGCGGAGATCTGTGTGTGACAGGTTGGGGTCCAGACTCATTGATTTTCAAAGCCAGAAGATGACGGTAGCAGCGAGAGCGATGGCTGAGAGGAAGACCTTGGGGCATCTGTCGTAGCGGGTTGCGATCCTGCGCCAGTCCTTGAGTCGCCCGAACATGATCTCGATCCGATTGCGCCGTTTGTAGCGGCGCTTATCGTAGCGAACGGCTTTTCCACGGGACTTCCGGCCCGGGATACAGGCGCGTATCCCCTTGTCTTTCAATGCATCCCTGAACCAGTCGGCATCATAGCCCCGGTCTGCGATCAGCCACTCAGCGGCGGGCAGGCTGCTCAACAGATCGGCCGCGCCGGTATAGTCAACGACCTGACCTGCAGTCATGAACAGTCGGATGGGGCGGCCCTTTGCATCGGTGACGGCGTGCAGCTTGGTGTTCAACCCACCTTTCGTGCGTCCGATCAGGCGCCCGCGCTTGTCGTCGCCCCCCCCTTTTTTACCCGCAGGCTTGAAGCCGTGCGATGCGCCTTGAGATACGTCGCGCCGATCATGACGACTTTCTCCTCGCCGCCTTCGGAGGCCAGCCCCTCCATGATCCGGGCGAAGATCCCCATATCGCCCCATCGTTTCCAGCGATTGTAGAGGGTCTTGGGCGGGCCATACTCTCTTGGCGCGTCGCACCATCTCAAGCCGTTGCGATTGATGAATATTATGCCGCTCAGCACCCGCCGGTCATCGACACGCGGCTTGCCATGGCTCTTGGGAAGAACGGCAGCTGCCGCTCCATCTGATCGTCTGTCAGCCAGAAAAGATTGCTCATCATGCCCCCCGGTCAGCGCGGAGCCTTGAATCACGCACGCACGAAAGCATCAAGCTGAGTAATGGGTCCTGACCCTAGGCGTCATTTGCGCAACACGGCCCTTGCCTTCAGTCAAACGGGTTTTCGCTTT
Organism: Pararhodobacter sp.; assembly: GCF_036802785.1. GTDB lineage: Bacteria > Pseudomonadota > Alphaproteobacteria > Rhodobacterales > Rhodobacteraceae > Pararhodobacter. The sequence continues at coordinate 36,467 of NZ_DAIRVN010000021.1, read as the reverse complement.
TGGGCCAATACTTGTCATCCCGTTTGGTGAAGGGGATAATCGTAAAGTCTGGCGTGATCGCCCCCGGGGTTGCCAGGTGGATCACCTCAGCCGCGATGGGTGCGAAGCCGTCGTAGAAATGCTGAGAGGATTTGACGACGATGTACTTCATTGCGCTCAGATCCAGTCCGGTGTTCGTGAACGCCTCGGGATGGAAGGTCTGTGTACGCTGCGTGCTCACGATCAGATGCACCCCGTCCGCCTCCAACCAGACGCAATCGCCCATTTTCATCGCGGCATTGCCCAGATGCTGCACGGCATCAGGGGCGATACCCCGCACTGTCACCGTCAGATCCACCGGATCGCCTGACATCGGCCCGATCTTGCCACCGATGCGCACCGCCATTTCCGCGCCGATGCCAGCGTCGATGCACATGCCCACCAGAACCGGGTCCCAGAACGTGGCAAAGGCGATGGGTTTCAACCCCCTTTCCAAGGCCGCGCGCAACACAAAGGTCGAATCCGATGGCGCCCCGCCGCCCGCGTTATCGGCGAAATCGGCCATCACAACCGGGGCGCCGTTTACCGCCACTGCACGATCAAGCCCTTCATCCATCGGGGGAAACCGGCGGAGGCGGTCACGCAGATCCCAGAGGGTCTGCCCCAGTTCACGCGCCCTTGCTTCGGCCAGACCGGCATCACCGTCGGTGATGACCAGCGTACGCGTGCCAACGCGCGGGCTGTCGCCCCATGGAAAGCCATGCGCCAGTGAAACCGACAGCACGCCGTCCCTGCCCTCCATCGCGGACATCTGGTCAACATAGCTGCGCATCGGCTCGAACGGCGTGTGGTACATCGTCATCATCCGGCAGTCGTAGTCGCGCATGACCGGCGCGGTCTTCCCTTCGGCGGCATCGGCGCAGAGGGTAAACAGCTCTTCGGCGCGCTCCTCGATATCGATATGGGGATATTCCTTGAAGCAGATGATCGCGGTGGCGTTGCTCAGCATTTCCCCGGTCAGGTGGCAATGCGGGTCAAGCTCCAGCCCGATCTTTGCGTCCGGCCCCACAATCTCGCGCATGCGGGCCATCATGTCGCCCTCGCAGTCATCGTAGCCCTGCGCGATCATCGCGCCGTGCATCGACATCAGAACCACATCCACCGGCATCGCCGCGCGCAGGTCGCTCAGTATGTCGTCGCGCATTGCCTCATAGACATGGCGCACGGTCGGCCCGGCGGGCTGGGCGAATGTCGACAACCCCTCGGCCACCTCCCAGCCACGCTCCTCGGCGCGGCGGCGCCAGACCGGAAGAGGAAGGGCAAAAAGCGCCCCTTCCCCGCGCGAGGCCTGTTTGGTGTAAAGTTCCTCACGAAACCCGCTCCACCCCGTGGGAATAGGAGAAAATGAGTTCGTTTCCGTCGCCAGCGATGCCATGAACAGTTTCATTTTTCATTCCTTGTATTGGTCAGCGCAGAAGCAATATCTGCCAGAACGTGCAGCAGGATCAGTCCGAAGGCGATCGGAATAGCGATGCCAAACACCATCATCGGCAGGTCCATCGTTTCCGTCTGGCGCCCGGCAAGCCGCGCCAGATACCCGCGCGCGGGGTTCGCGCCGGGACCGAACAGGCTGAACCACAGAATCGGCACAATGAAGCACAGAACGCCAAAGGATCGCAGGGCTATGTAGATCACCCCACGCGCGCCTGTTGCGTTCAACGCGTCAGGAAACAGCGTGGGGTCGCGGCGGAACCGGAAAGCGCAGGAGGCACCCAGAAGGCCGCCCCAGACCATCGCGAAGCGCGCCAGTTCCTCGGTCCAGACCGGGGGTTGGTTCAGCAGATAGCGGGCGACGACCTGCCAGCCGGCGGCAGCGAGCATGACAGCGACAGCCAGCGCCGCCCCCACCAGCGCAAGACGGTTCAGCCCGCTGGAAAGCCGCTCAAGCAAGCTGGCAATCGCCCGCATCGCTCAGCGACCCACCGCTGCGTTCCACGCCTCAAGCGCGCCCGCGGGCATGTTTGTCGCCTGATAGATCGGCTGGCTGGCTTCGCGGAACCTTGCGCGCTCTTCGGCGCTCAGCTCAATCACCTCAATGCCCGCGGCCTCCAGCTCTTGCAGAATGGCGGTATCGTCCGACACCAATTCACGGTTGGCCGCGTTTGCCCTTTCCACTGCTGCGTACACGATCTGACGTTCATCATCTGAAAGGCCCTGAAACCAGTCTTCAGAGGCGATAGCGACCCGGACAGACGGGCTCATCTCGGCGTTGGTGAAATAGTTGATGAAGGCGGTGTGCCCATAGGTGAGCGGCACGAATGCCGGGTTGATATAGCCACCAGCCACGCCGGTCTGCAGGGCATTCGGCACCTCGGACCATGACACGATCGTTCCTCTTGCGCCCCAGTGCTGAAAGGTCGTGATCTGCCCTTCGTCCAGTGCGCGCATCCGCAAGCCTTGCATATCGTCCAGGGTGCGGATGGGAACTTCGGTAGTGAAGATGCCCGCAGGTGTGCCGGTATAGACGATGGCAAGCAGGCGCACCCCTCTGGGTGTGATGCTGGCGTTGATGTGGTCCAGCATGCCACCCGCGTCCATCGCATGGTCCAGCTGTTCCATCCCGTCGAAGAAATAGGGCATCAACGCCCCCATGATCGTGCTGTCGAGCGTGCCAACCGATTTCGCATCTGACATTGACACTTCCAGCAAGCCCTGGCTGACCTGATCCAGCCGCTCGGCCTCCTCGCCCAGCGAGTTGCGCTCATATTCCTGCGCCACAATCCCGTTCTCGTTGAGATATTCGCCAAAGACATGGGCCCAGACATAGGTGCCTGACCTTACAAGGTCCGGCGGGCTGTCCAGCGCGATCTTGACTTCGGCCGACGCCGGCAGCGCCAGCGCAACAACCACCCCGGAAGTGGCAAGAATTTTCGTAAGTTTCATTTTATTTCCTTCCCTGTTTGTTTAAGTAAACGTCAGTGCCACAGCCCCAGTCTGCGCGGCAGCCAGAGGCTGATCTCTGGTGTGAAGACGAGAATTCCCAACACCACCAGTTCTGCCAGCAGGAAAGGCATGACCTTTCGCGCCAGCTTCCAGTAGTCCACACCCGTGACGGTGGACACGATGAGCAGGCAACTCCCCAGCGGCGGCGACACCAGCCCGACGCTGAGATTGAAGCAGATGACAATGCCCAGATGCACCGGGTCAGCCCCATGGGCCAGCGCGACAGGGGCGAGTAGCGGTGCAAGCAGGGCCAGCGCCACGGGAACATCCATCACCATGCCTGCCAGAATGAAGATGAGGTTCATGGCGAGCAGAAAACCGATGGGTCCCAGCCCCATCTGATCGACCAGCCCGGCGATGGCCTGGGGAATCCGCTCAAGCGCCGCAAGATGCCCGAATGCCGCCACCGCACAAAGGATCATGAAGATGGACCCCGTAAGCACCGCCGTGCGCGAGAAACTTTCCCACAGGTCTGTCGGCGTAAGCGGCGAATAAAAGAAGGCCGCCACCATCGCGGCAAACACAGCCACCGCCGCCGCCTCGGTCGGCGTCATCCAGCCGAGAACCATACCGCCGACGATGATGAACGGAAGGCACAGGGCGGGCAGCGAGGCAATGACCGCGGGCACCAATGGCGGGCTTTCTCCCTTTTCGATCCGGGGGTGATCCTCGCGCCAGGCGTACCAGCCGTTGACGATGAACAGCATCGCGGCCAGCAACAAACCCGGTATGATCCCCGCCACAAAAAGTGCCGCGACAGAGGTCTGCATGATTGCGCCGTAAAAGATCAGAATGATCGAAGGCGGAACAATCGGCCCGATGATCGACGAGGCCGCCGTGATCGCGCCCGCATATTCCGCCGAATAGCCGCGTTCACGCATCGCGGGCACCAATGTGTTCGACAAAGCCGCCGCATCCGCGACTGCCGAGCCGGAAATCCCCGCGAAGAAAACGGAGGTCATGATGTTCACATGCCCCAGCCCGCCCCGGATGCGACCGATCAGCGCCATGGAGAGGTCGATCAGCGCCTTGGTCACGCCGCCACGGTTCATCAGCTCACCCGCGAGGATAAACAACGGCATCGCCAACAGGGAAAAGACGCTGATCTGCGAGAAGACCTTTTGCGGCAACACGGCAAGATACCGGGTGTTGTCTGAAAGGATGAAGGTCAGCACCGCCGCGCCGCCGATCACATAGGCAAGCGCCAGCCCCGAAGCCAGCAGTGCAGCGACAACAACGGGCACCAATATGGTCATGCGGCCCGCCCCATGCGTGCGGGGGCGACATATTCAGCCCTGAACCCTTCGGCCTGGATATGTTCGGGTACGGGCAGTCCCTGCACCAGCGCGGCCGCCAGTCTGGCCGCGGCCGGAGCGGACTGTATGCCATACCCGCCCTGCCCGGCCATCCAGAAAAAGCCGGGTACCACGCCGGAATAGCCGATCACTGGCTCCTTGTCGGCAACGAAGCTGCGCAGCCCTGCCCATTTGTTCTCGATCCGGCGGATGTCGACGGCGAAGGCCGTCATGATCCGGTCAGCGCAAAGCGCCACGTCCATCTCGTCAGGCTGGGCATCCTGTGGTTCGGTGGGCGTTTCGTCTGCCGGCGATACCAGCAGACGGCCTGCATCGGGCTTGAGATAGAACTGCTCACCTACATCCAGCGTGATGGGCGCGTCGCGACGCGTGAAGCCCGCAGGCTCCGCGATCATCATGGCGGTGCGCCGTTTCGGCACCAGCCCTATGGGTTCTGCACCGGCAAGCTGTCCAAGCTGGTCGGCCCATGCCCCTGCCGCATTGACCACGATGTCAGCAATGATCCGCCCCTTGCGCGTTTCCACAACCCAGCGATCACCCTCGCGCGACAGCTTCTCAACAGTGGCGCCCGTGATCAACGCGCCGCCACGCGCCTTGAACAGCCGGAGATAGCCCTGATGCAGGGCTGCGACGTCGATATCCTGACCGTCCGTGTTCAGCATCCCGGCCACTGCATAGCCGTCGCGCAAGAGAGGCTGGCAGTTGCGCAGCCCCGAAGCATCCAGCCGCTCCACCTCTGTTTCCGCGGATGCCATCTCGATCAATGCTTCAAGGGCATCCATCTGGTCAGAGCGGGCGATTGTCAGGATCTGGCGCGGTGACAGAAGCGGCGCGCTGCTGAACCCTTCTGGCGGCTGGTCGAAAAACCCCCGCGACGCGCGGGTCAGAGCGCGCACCCCGATGGGGCCATAGCTGGGGGCGAGCACAGAGGCGGAACGGCCGGTGGTGTGGTAGCCGGGTTGCGGCTCCATTTCCAGCAGGGCAACCCGGGCGCTGACGACGATCTCTGCCGCAACGGATGCCCCCGCCATGCCCGCACCGATCACGGCAACATCGACTGAAGTGTTCTGCTCTGTCATGCGCCCGGCCCCTTTTCCGCTATGTGACCTCGACGTTAGTGAGAAATTTTCCTAATACAATATATTTTTCTCATATATGATAATAATTCCCTTTCGATGAGTTTGCGCTTAAGTTCTTGTCCAACAGTGACCGGAACGGAGAGAGCATGACGACGGCGCAAGAATTGGGCACACGCCTGCGAAAGTTTCGCAGGGGACAACAGCTGACACTCAGTGACCTTGCTGAAGTGTCCGGGGTTGCGCTGTCGACGATTTCGAAGATCGAGAACGGCTCGTTTTCGCCAACGCTCGACAAGGTGTTGCGACTGGCGAAGGGGCTGAATATCACCATCACCCAACTGATCGGCGAGGATGACGCAGGCACCGCCGAGCCGCCCCCCAACAGCCGCCTGGCGCTGGCGCGTGCGGACGACGGGATTGTTCTGGACACAGAAAACTATGAATACCGCTATCTGTGCAGCGAACTGAAAAACAAGCGGATGCTTCCTATCCGGGCGCGCATAAAGGCGTCAACCATACAGGAGTTCGGCCCGCTTGAGCGCCATGGCGGGGAAGAATTCTTTGTTGTTCTGGAGGGCACCATAGAAGTGCATACCGAATTCTACGCGCCTGTGACCCTGCAACGTGGCGAAGGAATCTATATCGATTCCACCATGGGCCATGCCTATCTCAGCGCCGGCGACGTGGATGCCGAGGCAATTTGCATATGCACCGAGATGATGCGCCCGCAGGATGCCGGGTAATAGGGCAGTTCCGTGGAGGCGACTCGTGAAGCGTCAGCCCGCAGGCATCCGCCTGCCACTTTCACCGGTTGGCCAAACCCTTGCCTTCGATGATCCTTGACCGGAACTTTGCAATCCTGCGGATGCGGTGACGTTGCCCCTGACGTTGCCCCCTGCACCTGATCCAGTTTGAGATGGACTCTGGCCCAACCGAGAGGACCAGAGATGAAGCGCAGCAGGTTCACCGAAGACCGGATTATCGGCATCCTGAAAGAGCATGAGGCCGGGATTTCCGTGGCCGATCTGTGCCGCAAGCACGGCGTCAGCGATGCGACCGTCTATAGGTAGAAGGCCAAGTATGGCGGGATGGATGTCAGCGAAGCCAAGCGCCTGAAGGGGCTCGAAGACGAGAACGCCCGGCTGAAACGGCTGTTGGCCGATGCGATGCGCGACAATGCCGCGCTGAAGGATCTCTTGGGAAAAAAAGGGTGACGCCCGCCGCGAAGCGGCAAGCGGTCGCGCATCTGGTGGAGGGCCACGGGATGAGCGAGCGGCGGGCGTGCCGGGTGATTGGCTGTTGCCGGATGACCATGCGATACGAGGCTATCCGGCAGGATGACCCCGTGCTGCGCGAGCGGCTGAAAGAACTGGCGCGGGTGCGTCGTCGGTTCGGCTATCGGCGGCTGCATGTGTTTCTGCGGCGCGAGGGCCATGAGGTGAACCACAAGCGCCTGTTCCGCATCTACCGCGAGGAGCGGTTGCATGTCCGCCGCCGAGGCGGGCGCAGGCGGGCCATGGGCACACGGGCTCCGATGGTGCTGCCGCTGCTGCCGAACCAGCGCTGGTCGCTGGACTTCGTATCCGATCAACTGACGGATGGCCGCCGGTTCCGGATCATGACGGTGGTCGACGACTGCACGCGGGAATGCCTCGCCCTGATCGCGGACACCTCGCTATCGGGTGCCCGAGTGGCGCGTGAACTGGCCGCGCTATTTGATGCCCGCGGCAAGCCCCAGACGATTGTCAGCGACAATGGCACCGAGTTCACCTCGAACGCGATCCTAAGGTTCGTGGATGATCGAAAGTTTGACTGGCATTCTATCGCGCCCGGCAAGCCGACACAGTACGCCTTCATCGAGAGTTTCATGTATACCTTCGCAAGCTGACCGCGCAGGAGGAACGCGCCGTATCCGATCAACAGGACCGGGCCGAGGGCAACGCGCGCAGCATCCTCGACAACTACCGCGATTCGATTGCGGCGAAAAAGGCCGAGGCCGAGGCGCTGGCGGAAGGGGCGGCGCGCTACCGGCAATGGCTGGACGACAGGGCGGCGTTTGAACGGTTGCGGCTCATGCCCCACGACCTTGAGAGGCTTCGCAGCGGGGTCGTATCGGCGGCGCTTGAACTTGGCGAGGCAGCACCGCCTGCCCCTGACTGGATCGAGACGCTTTGCAAGGGCGCATGACATGCCCGCGAAGCCTGCAAATATGGCTGCGCGGTTCCAGCAGGGTTTTGCGCGCCATAGAGGGGGGTGGTCAACATGATTGCCCCCTTCATCATTCATTCCAATGACAGGCCGAACCCCTGCCGCGAGCTATGGTTGCGCGTGTTGCTCTATGGGGTTCACGACGCCGATGCTGGCCGCGATCCGGGCTGGATAGGGTCTAGGGACTTCCACATGGTCTGTGCACTGGCAGGGCTGGACGGTGACGCGGTTGCATCGGCGCTTGATCGACCCCGCCAGCGGCTCACTTCTTTGGCGCGCGTGGCTTAGGTCACGACCGACGACACAGCCACCAATTGCGCGCCTCTGGGCACCCTGACCACCCGAACCGGTTTAAGCGCCCTGCGCGCCGATCTGTGCCGTTGCCGGGCATCCTGCCGTGTCGGAACCGATGGCTTCGCTATGGCAAGGCTGAGGTGCACCTGCGGTGAGTGGTAGACACTTGACTGACAAGAAGCCCTATCAGAGGATTGCGACCGAAAGAGGAGTAACCAGATGCGTTGTCTGACTTTTGTTCTGGCGATCCTGCTTGCCAAGCCTCTAGCTGCGGAGGAAATTTGGGCGTGTCGCGGCTTTCTATACAGTGACGGATCGAGCGGAAATCCATTTGTCCTTCGTGGAGATGGGCAGACCTACCAATACGCCGACGAGGTTCCTTGGGTCATTGAACATGTCGCCGATAACTTGGTTAACAGCTTCAGAATTTATGTGAACACGGGACGAAACACCTACCGAAATGCATACTACCTTCGTGAGGACGGGAATCGTCTTACAATTCGAATGCACTACTGGGAACTTGGTCCAGCCGAAACGGACTGTTTCAGGCAATAAGCCATAAGGTTGAAAGCAAGGATAGCCCTTCGCTGCGCAAGGTGACCCCCGATCTGGTCCCAACGCCCGACAGATGGCCCACTCGTGCACTGGATGGTGAATTTTGCGCTTTCGCTGTCCGGGATTCGATTCAGAAATACATGCTGCGCAGACTGGTGACAAATCCAGTGACACGGTCCAAAAAACGACGAAGCCCGCTTTCGCGGGCCTCTCGTATCATCTTGATTTTCTTGGTATTTTTGGCTCCGGCGGTAGGGATCGAACCTACGACCAATTGATTAACAGTCAAGTCATTTTCGTTAAATATCAATAGGTTAGGCCGTTTTGCACGATTTTTCGAAGTCAATGATTTCAATGACTTCCGGTACACCCAACTTGCCGCCCCGCAATCTGAGTTAACGCTTATCATCCCCCTCGCCGTTGACGAATCACTTCGAAGGTGAAAGCGTGAAGAACCTCTTCTGAAGGCAATCATGTCAGTGTTTCGGCTGCCTGCAGTATGTGAATACTGCGGGTTAATTTTCTTTTGCGGACTAGCCCTTCCGATCGGTGTCAAAGCTGAGCTTTCGGGAAACCACTCACCTTGCCCGCGGTGCGGCAGCCTCGCATCAATACCCGACGGCTCCATGCAGATCTTGGCCGATGGCATCAAACTGTTTTCCGGCCCTGACTTCACTGCCGACACTCTCAGGCAGCTTGGCCTGATCGTCCAGGATCTGCGGTCTGGGAGAGTAACGCGATCACAAGCCGTCGCTGCAGCCGAAAAGATTAGCCCGTCACTCGGTAAGGACTTTCGAGAGTGGGCAAATCTCGGCATCAATTTTGTTATTGCGATGGCTTCTGTTGCTTCTGCGGTATTCGTGTGGCTGCAAACACCAGGGCAAAACAGAACAGTCGACGAGATCGCAATCGACGCGTTCGAGAGCATTTATCAAGAGCCGCAACCTGTCCTGAGCAAGGCCCCTCGCATCTCGGGCCTGAGTAACAGCGCAGACCAGCGCAGCACTCAACAGGCAAACCGAAAAGCCAGGCGCACCGAAAAGGCGCAGAGCCGAAAAGCAAAAAAGCCTTAATTGAACACCGCTAATTGGCCATCTGCTAACTGCCATGGATGCTGCACCCCGCATCCAGCTTTGCAATCAGCCCCCGCCCGGTTACGACCGATCGCGGCCCGCCATCAGCCGCCAGCGCGGCCGCGTGATCCGTGCGCTCCTGCTCAGTGCCCTCGCACAAGGGGCGGCTCTCGGCGGGCGCGCTGGCCCCTCTCCAGCAGCCACTGACGGTCATCATCAGGATCGCCATAACCAGTATCCGCATTGTCCATCCTCGCCCTGGTGGCCACGCTTCCGCGCAGCTGCTGAAGTTCTGCCGCGTCGCCAATCCGGCGTTCGGTCTGTCGGTCCCGGTGGCGCAGATAGAGGGCCACCGCGACCAGTATCGCCAGCGCCCCGGTGACGGCCTGTCCCAGGGCGCTGCGCGCAAACCAAGTGGCGATGAGGCTCACCATGGGAGGTATCGCCAGAAGATGGCGATGATCAGCGCCAGCCAGTAACACACCACCGCTGCCGCGCCCGCCAGAAGGGCGAACAGAACGATGCAGAACAGGTTCGCAATCACCTGGACACATTGCGGCCGGAGCGCGCATCCTCTACCCGGGCGGCCTTGATCTGGTCGAAGTAGCGCCAGAGCAGGAGCCCGGCACCTCCCACCAGCAAGATCGGCCAGTAGGCCATCACAGCGGCCTGTGCGCGGTCCAGAAGGCCACTGCCCTGGGTGAACAGTGCAGCCGCTTCCTCGGTGCGCTCGATGATCACGCCCAGACCTCCCAACCCGACAATGCCGGTGGTGGTAAGCGCCTGCCCCCGATCGGCATCGCGGATCGTCCGGCTGCCGCGTTCGCGCAGATCCTGCGCATCAACGTCACGCTCCAGGCGCGGTTCGGCGCTGTCCATCGTTTCCCAAGTTTCCCGGCCGACCACCCCGTCGACCGCCAGCTCATTGTCGGCCTGAAACGCCAGAACCGCTTCGCGGGTGCGATCGCCGAAAAGGCCATCGACGTGGCCAAGCGGGTAGCGCAGATCTACCAGCATCTGCTGCAGCTCGCACACCGCCTGACCACGCGCACCATGACGCAAGGACTGTCGGCCATTCCCGGCCTGCTGCACTGCCCGCCGGTATCCCAGCACCCGGCTGACGGGATAGCGGGCGTCGGACACGCTGTTGCCCTGGTTTCCACCGCGCAGGATCACCCCATCGCCGTCGAAGCCCACCAAAAACCCGACATGACCCTGCCAGCCGTTGAGCTGCCCGCGCCAGAGGATCACGACATCGCCCGGTCGTGCCTCTGAGGCGGGAACCGGAAGGCCCCAATCAAGGTAAGACCGCGCGTTGAGCTTGCCGGTGTTCGGCAGCGCCAGCTCCGCCAGCACCGCACCGACGAAGGCTGCGCACCAGGGCGTTTCGTCATCCTGGACGTGACCGTTGCCAGACGCTGCAAAGAACCCAAGCACAACGGGATTATGACGCGCGCCGGGCCATTCCTCTGTTCCCAGATAGGCCCCGGATGCCTCAAGGATTGCTGGATTAAAACTTGCCATCTTCTTTCTCCTGCTGGCAGCGGTCGGGTTAACGCCCGAAAATGGCCCTGCCGATTTCAATGATCGCATCCTTTGCCGCCCCGAGGATCAGCAGGATAACGGCACCGATGATGCCCAGCACTGCGATGCCGCCCAGGGCACGCGACCGCCAGTCGCTCAGCATTTTCACGGCCGGGCGCACATCGTTTTCCATCACGACTTCCAGCGCAGCGGTGCGCAAGCGGGTATCCTGCACCTCGCTGCGCATGTCGCTTATCTGGGTATAGAGCGCCTTGCGGCTCTTGGTTGCGTCATCCTCGCTTTTCGCCATTTGGCTTTGGAGAGAGCTGACTTGCCCCTTCAACTCTCCTAGCAATGCGTGAAGTGTCGGATCGCTCATAGCCGTGCGCCCCCAGCCATCATATCACCCACGGCCAGGCAGTCGTGACCTTACGGAGAGACACCTTATCCACCTGATGAAACGTGAGATTGACGCCAGTGAACGACAGTGCACCCCAATCCGGGCCAGCCCGCATCCTATAGGTAGTTTCGAGCGGTCGATAATTGCCGCCATTGGCAAAGCGCGCGGCGGCGGTATTGGCCACAACCGAGTTATCCGCCTGACGAAACTCAGCACGAACCTGCGCATTCGCCGGGATTGCGTAGAGGCAAGACACCTCGATCAGGTCGCCCTCAGCGATTTCAGGACGCTCCTGCCACAGCCAGTCGAATGTGGTGGTGTTGGGGCTTTGCGCCCGGCCTCCGTCGCCGCCGGTGTTCCAGACCCAATGGTCATCGTCATTATTCCACCCACTCAGGTCTGTATCAAAATTCCCGTTTTCAATCAGGTTCGGGCCGTAGGTCATCTGGACTGTTTCCGCGCCCATCATGTCGCGCCCGAGGGGATCAAGTGCGGCCACGACTTCATCCAGATATCGCCATGTCGTCGCAGCACCGGGGAAGCCGGGGCCGGTTTGCCCCATAACACCGCCGACGAACACGTTGCCGCCCAGAGATTTAAGGCCAGCGGTAGGACCGGCGTTGAACACACCGGCAATGCCGGTGCTGAGTAGCGCGCTAAAATCGGCCCTGAACTCGAACAGGCACCCCCCGAACCGGAAAGTAGGGTTGTCCAGATCAATACTGTTTACCGCCTTCATGATGGTGCCTTGCTCCACCACCATCCGCACATTTTCAAACAGCGCCTGAGAGCCGTTCGCCATGTTGGAAATCCAGCCATTGCAGGCACCGCCGAATATAGCGCCCCTGCGCATTCTGAACCGGCGGTTAGATTGCCCTTGTGAAATGCTTGCAAGAAACAGATTGTCGCTGTCACGCCCACGATTATCCCGATCAAAGACGCAATCGGTGTAATCAACCCGGTTTGCTGGGAATGAGCATACCCCGAGAGCCGCCCCACCCCACGCCGTCACACCCCACACGCTACCATCGTCAACTTGCTGAACGGGACCATGATTTGCCGCGCTGATGAATGCGTTATGTGAACTGTGAAACCGGGGAGAACCTGACTTCAAGGCAATCTGGTCGCAGAAATCAACCTGCCCGCAACCCGGCCACTCGATACCCCGCATGGTGACATTACCGTCAGTGTGCGAGTATCCAAGGCTCGCGGTGTAGCCAGATTGCAGTAGGATTGGCGCGCCGGTGGTATCGAGCAGCGGGTAGGCCGCGAAAAACAGATCGTGCCCTACATGCCGGGCATTCTCGTAATTCGCCTGATTTGAGTAAAATACATAGGGGTTTGCAAGCGCGCTTTCATTGTTGGACGCCATGCAATTCGTGGTGCAGCAGAGCGCTACATTCCCGTCTCTGCTGGCCGCCGCGAAGCCGACCGAATGATAGCCGCACATATGCGCCACCGTATCAGCGACAGTGCAGTCTTGAGCATCAAGGAAGTATTCCGAATACCCCTGAGAACCGATGTGAGATGGCGTGAATATGACTTCCGTGCGGCCATAAATATAACACTCCCGCGCCGCACTGGCCCACGTCACGCCCTGCGTCCCGCTGAACCAGCAGGCTTTTTCATTTACAGTGGCAAGATCAGGATCGCCGGGAAACCGGCCATACATCCGGCCGCCGGTGTAAGACCAGAAGCCTTCTGCGGGGGTTGTGCTGGTGACAAAAGCTTCTTCCATGAACCCGTGCCATGCAAGAAGATCGGAAACCGGCCTGTTCCAACGCTCACGATACGCTTTGGCTTTAGGGTCATTCCAGTTGACCCCTGTGACCGTTCCATCTGCATCGTCCTGTTGCAGGTCGAATGCCAGCGCGCGCGGGTTAGACGGCAGAGCAATGGAGAAAACCCCTCCGCCCTCATCCGTCCACTCGCCATATGCGCGACCATCGACGACAGTGTTTCCCTCAGATCCGTGGTCCCGCCGAATGCGTAGCCTACGCCGCACCCCAAGCCCAAATCCCACAGTCGCCTCGGCTGGCGTGAATTTTCCCCTGATGTTGATCGTATCGCCATCTGAGCAGGCCACCCAAAACTGCTCGAACGTGGTGAACGCATTTGCCCAGGATGACCCATTGCCTGTCCCCGTCGCCTGCGGATCAACATACCAAGTGTTCGGGCTGACAGTCAGCCGCGCTTCAGCCTGCGCCCGAAGACCCCGCTCAATCTCTCGCATCTGGCGCGGCCAGTCAGACCGCCATGGCCCCTTGAAATTCTCATGCCGATAAAGATCAGAAATCACCCGGCGGCGGTTTTCGTCAATCTGCGACTGAAATGTAGAAAAGCCGGTGCCCGCGATCCGCACCCAGACGTTCCCGCCGTCATCCTGAACCTCGTAGGTGCCGTCGATTGCGTCATCACCGGAGCCGCTGACATAGCCCTTGTCGCCCACGGTAAGCGTCGTCGGATCTGTGAGGCCCGCAACGGACGTGGCGCGCGACACGACGCCCGCCGCAATTTCCGCATCATCACGCGCGGCCTCTGCCCGGTCGGCGTCTGCATCGGCGCTGCCAGCGGCGGCCTGCGCCGCATGCACATTCGGGGCAATCTGCGCGTTCGCATCCGCAGCAGCATTGGCGGCCGCCGTTTCGGCCGCCTGCCGGTCCAGCCCGGTCTGGATCACGTCCTGGCCCGTGGCCTGCCGGTCCAGCCCGGTTTGCTCAACAGCGGCATCGAGATCGCCCAAGTCAACGCGGTCGGCGCTTTCTTTGGCCGCTGCCGCATAACTTTGCGCCGCTGAGATTTCGTTGGCGTTCGGACCGGGAACCGGATTGCCTTCCGCATCAAAGATGATGGCTCTGCCATTCTCAGGCGACATGTCAGCAAGCGGTGATTTCCCGACGACTGCACGGGCCAGGCGGGCATCCTGTTCCTGCACCGCGCGTGCCAGCCAATCGAGCTGGCGGGCAAGCCCACGCTCTCGGGGGCTCATACCGGCCTCCCATCCCTGTTCGAGGTTGCTAGACCGCTCGGGGCGGATACTCATGCCCGCAAGATCAGCCGCTGTCCCTGCGGTCAGCGTAATTGCCCCGCCGGTGTAGCCAGCCTGCGTATTTCCCGTCGGCGCCAGCGACCACTGGGCGGTATCCAGCAGTTTGCTGGACCCTTCCTCGGTGAACACGCGCAGCTGCACATGTGCCGGATCCGAGAAGCCGAAATTCACCGTATAGGGACCGGTGCCGTCAACGAGGTGGGTCAGTACGGGTGGAAAAACATCGACTGTCACGGGTTTGCCCCCATCATGTTGGAGAGGTTGGGCGCGCGGTCAGGCAGGGCCTGCCCCCTGCGCCAGAAGCTTTGCGTGCCGCGCTCACGCGTGCGGCGCTCGTGTAGCCCCCAGCTTTCGCGGGCTTCGGGGTCCAGCACGTCCTGCAGCTGATCCCAGACAGCACGGTCAAGAACCGTGCGCACGACCCAATGGCTGGCCAGAGGGTTGTAGCGGCGGGCAAGATTGCTCGCGTCCCGCCCGAACAGCGGATCCCGGCCTTCAGCCATACGCGCGACATTGGAATTGACGGCGCGACCCACGTCGCTCATCAGCCCTACCACCGGCCCGGCGGCGGTTTCAGCCATGCCACCCCCTGCCCGGCTGGTGGTCGATGAAATGAAATCGCCGAAGATGCCGATCCCGCCGCCCTGCAGCAGCGCCGCGCCCCAGAAGTTCTGGTCATCCATCGGGCGCGGATCGTTGCCCTTGACGATCTCCTTCAGCTGCACTGCCACAGCACCCATGAGTGTCATCTGGGTAGCAAGAGCTGCGGTATAGGCCAGCCGCGTACCCAGATCGCGCTGACTGGCAATATGACGCGACTGGTTGAACATCAGCGACAGCACAAAGCTCTTGTACATCGCGGTCGAACGAAGCAACTCGCCGCCCAGAGACCCGGGCCTTGCATCGCCCATGATCGTGGCACGGCCGCGCACGCTGGCACTGGGAATGCCCAGTTCGGTAAACTCTTCCACGGCGCGCGACAGGCGAGCTGCCAGCGCCTCAGCCTCGGCGCGTGGCAAGGTGCTGTGTTCAGCAAACCATGCAGGCGAGATGGCCTTGCCACCGGTCGGCAGCGTGTAGAGCGCGCCAGGCGCGCGCAGTGCATCCCAGTCGCTGGCCGTGATGCCGCGATCTGAGAGGAAACGCTGCAGCGCCGGATCCAGCTCATTCAGGCTGCGTCCGGCCTGCTCGCCCAGCTCCAGCGCAAAGGTGTAACGCAGAGCGGTGCGTGACCGATCGGTCAAGAACGACAGACCCGTCGATCGCATGGTGAAGTTGGTCAGCCGGTTGGTCCATTCCGGTGACCAGACATCGCCGATCATCCGTGCCTGCGCCGATCCCGCATCGAACCAGGTATCAAAAATGAACCCGAGATCTGCAGCCTGCTGGCGAGTGACACTGTTGGTCATCAGATCCATCGCGCTCTGCCATGGACCGCGCGGCGCGAGCCCGATCGACTTGGCAGCCAGACGCATCGTTGCCAGATCCGTCACCTGCGAAATCACGGCCGAACCGAGCTGGGCCGCAGTCAACAGATTGCGCGTCCCGGCAAAGAACGCCGCTGCAACACCGTCATGCGGCACGTTGGCTTCGCCGCTCAGGTGCCGCATCATCACCTGTGCTTTTTGAGACTTTTGAGTCACCACGTCGCGCAGCGGGCGGGCGAAAGGCAGGGCACTTGCGGGCACACTGCCCGCGTCGCCGGCAACGTCCTTCGCCATGATCTGCGCGCGGAACTCCAGCCCAAGGCGCGGATTGGGCCCGAAGTTCTGCATCAGGGCGATATCGCGGGCCATGCCGCGCAAGTGACCGACCACGGTATCAAAGGGATTGGCATTGCCGAAGGCGTCGTTGTAGCGCAGCCAGGCGTCACCATCAGTGAAGTGCAGAACCCGGTGTTCCTTTCGGCGATTGTAGAGGGCAGCACCACCCATCTGCATCGATGGCTCCCGCCGCGCCCAGCCGCCCTCGGCAATACCCTCATAGACGTCGCGCAAGAACCGCTCGGCCGCCGCGCGGTTGGGAATGCCACCAGGGGACGCCGTGAAGGGTTTGCCGGTGTCAAAATCGGTGATCTTGTGCCAGTCGATCATCCGCCCGGTCCAGAGCGTGTCAAACCAGCTTTGGAACCCTGCCGTCCGGATAGCCTTTGCATTGTGGCTGTGGGGCAGCCCCCAGCCTTCAAGCTTGCCGATGTCGCCGCCCAGCATGTTGAACATCTGCCGCGCGTCTTCCTGCACGGCGCGGATGGCATCGGCGAATTCGCGGGCATTGATGTTGCCGGTGGACTGCCCGTGCAGCTCGCGCGCAACATCCTGCACCATTGCCTTGTCGCGCAGCTGGCCGGTCACCCGCGTCCGGTTATGTTCCAGAAATCCGCCGATCCGCGACATGAAGCGCTGGGTCAATGCCGTTTGCTGAGCCTGTGTGAAGTCCATGCGGCGCAGCAGGGCATCCGGGTTCGTCAGCGCCACCCCGGCGAACTCGCGCTGTGCGTCAGCCATGTCGCGCACCTGCGCCAGCACGGTATGGCGGCGGCGCTGGGTGGTGGCCGTCACGCTGTCGAGAACATCGTTGGCCGCCAGCTGGCGGGCCAGTGCATCTGGGTTACCCCCCTGCGTATAGCGCATCACCAGATCGCGGTACTTCTCTTGGACAGCACGAGCGCGCGCGGGATCGACCTCGCCGCCGGTAATGGCATTCTGCAGGCAATCGGTAAGATCGGCCATCGGGAGTTACCTTCTCACACAGGCCGACATTGCGGCGGTCAAATCAGCATCGGCATCCAGATCACGCAGGAAATCGCGCAACCGCAGCTCCGGCCCCTCCGTGTCGAGGCGGAACGTGAAATCGCGCAGCGCGACGTAGTCGGCGGCGGATACGGCGACAGGTTCAGAAACCTCAGCATCGGCCCGGGCTGGCGCGGTGGGGGCCTCCGGTGGGCTGGCCGCTGTCGCCCGGACTGACGGTGCATCGACCGAAGCACGCAGGTCCGCTTCTGTGCTGTCAGCCATCCGCGCCAAAACCGGGCTCAGCGCGCCCTGATCGCTTGCGGGCAGCGGCACCGGCTCGGTTTGCGGCGCGCCCTCTTGCGTGGCAGGGCGCTCGGGCGGGCTCGGCATGGGGTCGCCCTTGTCCTGCGCGCGGGTGACGCTGGCCAGCACGTCGCGCGGCGACGGCGGGGCGGCGAACAGATCGGCGCTGTCCGCCCGGCCTGCCAGTGTGGCATCCGCAACGTAGCGGCGGAGGAGATGCTCGGTGGCGGCGGGGAGGCGCGCCACATCTTTGGGGTAGAACACGTCCAGCAGAGCGGCATTCATCGCGTCATCGCGCGGGTTCAGCATGTCGGGCGTGGCCAGAAAGTCGCGGATCGCAGATATCACGCTTTGGCCGTCGCGCTTTGCGCCGCGACTTTTCGCGATGATGCGCACCATGCCGACCACCGGAGCGGTGATGTCAAACTCCGCCCTGATCATACCGGCGTCGATCATGTCGCGGAAAGCCGCCCATTCGGGGGCCAGGCGCTGCAGCATCTCGACCAGTGCGCGCATTTCGGGTGCCGGGCTTTCGACCAGCAGCCGCACCAGATCGTCGGCGCCCCAGGCACGAGAAAACAGAGCCGCCTCGATCTGCCGCGCTCCGGCCTGGCTTAGCGCGCCATCACCGGTGTAGAAGGCTGCGCGCTCCGTTTGCGGCATTCCCGCCAACACCCGGCGGATGAACTCGCCGTTCTCGGGCGAACCCAACGGTGATGTGGGGTGCAGGGCATCCATGGCCGACGGCGTTAGATAGCCTGCGTCCATGCGGGCCTGCTCAGATCCGCCCATGCGGGCGATGGCGCTGGTGTTGTTCTCGCGCACCCAGGCCTGCCGGGCCTCTAGCGACATATCCCCGGGCCGGCGCCCGATCAGAACGGGCTGCTCCACGCCTTCAGGCACCTCGAAACCCTCAGCCTGCAGGCGCTCCACATAGGCCTTATACCGTTCAGGGTGCCGATCAGCGGCACGGCGCAGAGCAGCCACACGGGCGTTGCCGCTTTCAACGATGCCATCCCGTCCGACAATCGGCGCGCCCCTGTCACCTTCAGGGGCCGGCAACAGACGCGCAGGATCCAGCCCTGCGGCAATTTGGTTGATCTGTTCATCAGAGGCCGCGCGACTGCGATCACGCGGTTGCAGATCACCTGCAGCTGACCGCAGGCTGGCCAGATCGGCCACCTCCCATTCCACTTCGACGCGGGTGCCGGCAGGACTGCTGACCTCGTTAAACCGCGTCATGCCTGCGCGACGGGGATCCGGGGCGCCAAAATCAAAATCGGCTTCAGTCGAAGCGGTCGTGGCGCCGCGTGTGCGACCGACGGGCGCAGGGCGTCCACCAACCGGAACGCCGCCCGCTTCGAACTGATCAAACAAGGCGCGAGCATACCCCATCCGCGCCTCAAGATGCGGGATGCCGGGGCGCCAGAAGCGCTCGGAAGCCACGCGCGCTGCGCTGACCGCATCCGGCGCGTCAAGGATGGCGCGCAGGGCCGCGCGTTCAGTGGTCTGCAGTTCCAGATGGAAGAAGGCGATCTGCGTGTCGATATCACCCGGATCAGCGCCCAGCTGGCGGGCGTAGGCCAGATACTGACGCCGCCGGGGTCCGTTCCATTGCGCCATCCCGAAGGCGTTGCCGCCATCCCCGACGGCGCGGGTGTTCAGGCCGGGCCCACTCTCCTGCATCATGTTTCCGACGAATGCGGCCGCAACACGCGGCTCATAGCCAAGTTCCAGCAGGCGCCCGAAAACGTAGCCCACCGGGTTGGTATCAGCACCGGCACTCGCCCCGGGCGAAAAATCGAACCGGGCGAGCGGTGAACCGGCTTCGGCTTCCGGCGATGTCGGGCGTGCCGTCGGCGTAGGCGAAACACCACTGCCACCGACGGCTTCGCCGACCCCGGCGCTGATCTGCTGGCCGTCCCGGTCAACCGTGATCCGGCCCATTTCGATCGAGACGATACGGCCACCATCGGGTAGCGTGTCTCCCACGCCCAGTCCGGAAACCCGGGTGCCATCGGCCATGCGCAGCATCGCCCGCATGTTGCCTTCGGCGCCACTCGTCCCCAGCAGCGATGAGGCAGCGGTATCAAGACCCCCGCGCTGTGTGGCGATGGCGCCCGTCGGCGTCATTCCCTCGGTGCCGGTGCGCAGGTCGATTTCAGCGGCGTTGATGTCCGCGCGGGCCTGAAGTGGATCCGTGCCGGGAGGCACACTCTGGCGCTCCAATGACCGGCCATCTCGCAAGTACTGCAGGCCCCGCGCACCCGCTACGACCGTGCCAGCCAGTGCACCACTACCCGCCGCACCGAGGGTCATCTGTGCCATCCAGTTCGGGGATGGTCGCCCCAACTCTTCAGCCACGTCAGCCATACGCGGGAGGATCACAGCTTCAGATGCGGCACCAATGCCCATTTCGCCCAGGACAAAGCGTCCGGCCTTCCAGCCGCCGCGCGCAAATCCAAAACCAAGAGGCATCGTCGCGAGCGACACCTCATCTGTCGCGGCTCCCGCCATCTGCCCCAGAAAGGAAGCCCAGCGGTTGTGGCCCCGCTCTATGATGCCTTCCTGCTCCTCCAGCTCGAGCGTGCGCCGGCGCGTCAGCTCTGCCAGATAGGCATCGTGCGTGGTGGGGATACCGCCCCATGAGCCCGGGTCTTCCTGCGCAGCTTCTGCTGCTACTTCCATAAGACGCCGGGTCTGAAAATCTTCAAAGTCCTGCCAGCCCGTCGGGCTGCTTTGCGCCCATTCGCGGACAAGATCAGGGGCGCGCGGACCGAGTGCTTCGAGGATTTCGCCACGAAGAGCACGGGCATGGGAGCGGGTCCGGTTCCAACTGTCAGTTTCGGCATAGATATGCCGCACACCGGCGACGAATTGCGTGCCGACAGACGGCACCTGTTGCGTCATCGGCACCGATCCCTCGGGCGGTTGACCACGCATGAGCCAGCTCATGGCCGCAACTCCAGCATACGGCGCGGGTCGATCCTGAAGGGTGTCACGCCGTCTTGCTCGGTAACCACCTCAGGCGGGCCGTTGCGCGGCGTGAAAACCAGCAGATAGCTGCTGTCGTTCGATGCCATCAGGCGAAGCCGCCTCAGCGTTTCGCCGCCGGGCATTTCACCACCGATATCAGGCGGGTTGCCCGAAACGCTCGCACCCTGCCAGAAGCCGGTCACCCAGGCATCGGTTTCCTCGTCCGTATACAGGTAACTGTCGCGGACATAGCGGCGCGTGGCTTCATCAATAAAGCCTTGCATGGTGCCGGCCACAGCCGCGCCGGGAACCCCCGGTGGTATGACTGTGGGCAACCCATTGACGGGATGAACACCGCCGGTCGAGGACCGGTCGCCATAGCTCCCGCTGCCGCCAATCACCTCGTGCAGGGATTGGTTGAAAACGGCGCGCAAAGTACTGTCATCAACATCTTCGCTGCGCCCCAGCAGGCGATAGGCGGCCAGTGAGGTTGCCGCGCTTCTGACGTCCTCGCGCAAAGTGGCACCGTCGACCAGTTCCAGTACCGGACCGAAGTCTGCCTGGTACCGGTCATTGATGCGAACGCGCGTCGGCATCGGAACCTCGTTGAGTTCGATCGCCTGCTGGCCACGAAACACCTGCTGCGCAATCACAGGGTTCAACCCGTTGGTCATTGCCTCTGACGTGAAGCCAAAGACCCGATCATCGGGAAACAGGTCGCGGGCCAAGGCGCGGGTATCTGGCTCTCCCGGGGCCGTCAGACCCGCCTGCACAAAGGCCGTGGCAATCCGCGTGCGGACGCCGGGATCAGCCATGACCCCGGCGCTTTCCTGCCAGCGGGCGCGCTCTTCGGGGGTAAACAGGACGGGGTTTTCGATGTAGCCGCGCGCCGTCAGGCCGCGCGCCTGAAGCGCTCGGGTACGGATCGCAGCATTGATGTCCTCGACCGGGGCACTGACCGGATCGGGCATTTCGACACGTTCAGCGAACAGATCAAGGCGATAGGCATGGGCGACGGGATCTGTCGTCCAGCGCTCGTTGTTCGTCTCAACCACCTGTTCCAGCACGTCGTCGCGCCGTGGAATGTGGCTCTCGCCGGGTTCAAGTGTCCGGGTGCGCGCCTCGGCCAGAATAGCCCGACCCTCGGCAGGGGTTGCCGTCGCCAGTTCCGGTTGCGATTGGCGCAGGGCGTACATGTCCAGAAACTCGGGTCCGCGCTCCAGATCGGCAATTGCAGGGTCAGCGGCCAGGGCTTCCGCCCGGGCGTGCGGATAGCCTTGGCGCAGTGCCTCGGTCACCTCGCGCAGTTCGGCGTTCTGAGCGGCGATCTGCGCATCGGTGCGGGTCGAAAGTGCAGCCGTGGCCCGCGTGCGCCATTGCTCACGCGCCTGCGGATCGAGGGCGTCAAACTCATTGCCATCGAGCGCAGACAAAAGCCCCTGCGGATTGTCGCGCAACAGCGCCGTCGCCCGCGACAGCGAAACGCCCTCCTGCCAACTTCTGAACTGGGCATGGGCCTGTTCCGGGGTCAGGAGGTTCCCTTCCACCGCGCGCTCAAGGATCTCCCAATACTGCGCCTCGTTGACCGCGCTTGTCTCCGGGTCACCCACTGCCGCCCCGGCCATCGTTACATCGCGGGCATAGGGCAGCATTGCGGCGCGTTCGGACTGGATGCGCTCAAGCGCCTGACGGCCCACCGCATAGCTTTGTCTGGCATTCAGATCGTCAAACCGAAGGCCTGCCGGTTCCTGAACGCGCTCTGGCAGGTTTCCAAGGATCCCCGCCCGCAACTCCCCAGCCCGCCGCGTGAACTCATTCTGCAACTGGTCCGGATCACCGATCTGGTCCAGATCAAGCCGCATCTGGTTGAAACCGTCCATCATGTCGATCTGGGCACGCTGCAACAACCGGTCGTTGCGCTCGTCCTCGACGGCATTGCCAACCTGTTGCATCACCTGCCCAAGCTGGGCGATATCCGCGCCAACGGTCGGTGTAGCCACACGAAGATCTGCGGAACGGCCAGGGGCGATCCCCGCTCTGGGAAGGGTCAGGCTCATTTCAGCATCCCCGGCCATTGGCGCGGAGCGGCAGTCAGCAGATTGCCTGCCGCACTCAGCGTGCCACGCAACAGACCTTGCATTCCTTGCGCACGCACCTGACGAGCCTGATGGGTCATCTCCTGCGCACGAGTGCCGCGCCCGCTGCGCACTGCCTGCGCCTCAAACGACATCTCCCGGGCGGCCGTTTCGCCAAGAAACATGGCGACCGGACTGTCCAGGCGGATACCGCGCCCGGCCAACTCAATAGCCTGTTGCCCCATCTGGAACTGGAACTGGCGACGGGTGCGATCTTCTTCGATCGCACCGATGCGCTTTTCCTGCTCGGCTTGCTGCAGAAGCAGGGCCGATTGCTCTTGCCCCGCCTGCATGGCCATGACGCCCTGCGCGAGGGAACCGACCACTGTAAGCGCCGTGCCGATGGAGGCCAGAGAACTGGTTGCCGCCACGGCGGTTGCGCCCGCTGCGGTGGCTGCGCCTCCGCCTGCCAGGCCTGCCAGAAGGGCGGGATGACACATCTCAGGCCCCCATTTCTTCGAGGTTCGCTGCAATCGCTGTGACGGTCATTGCTGCACCCGCATGAGGGGTGAAACGCAGCGCAATCCCACGGGCGGGGCTTGACGTGGCATCGACCGCTGCGAGACCGGTGTGGTAGTCCTGCGCCGACGCTGCAACCTGTGCAGGCACGAGCTGGATCGGACGTCCAATCCGGGCCGCTCTGCCAAAATCGCGCTCAACGATCTGAACATAACCTTGCTGGGTTTGGTAAACTCCGATCGCAGCAATGCTGGCAACCTTCTTCTTGCGACCAAGGGTCAAACCGTCCTGCGCTTGAGGTTGAAGGTCCAGCGTCTCGAAATGGTGTGTGGTATCGAACAGACCGACTTCGGCGCTCTGCACCGGATCCGGCAGGGTCAGGGTTCCATCGCCCGCAACAGTAAGCGGGCCCAGCTCTCCGAACTCGGTCCAGACGTTGACGCTGCGGCCCGCCAGATGGGGCACAAAAAGACTTTCCATCGGGGTTTCGCTGGCGAAGACCTTCGCGCAGAAATAATGCGTGGGGGGCACATCCCCCGCTGGCATCATCCAGCCCTTTGGAACAGAAAGTGCCTCAATATGGCGCTGGGTCTCTTCATCGACGGCGCGGCGCACAACCATGACCACAATGTCGGTATCTGTGTCAGAAGCGCGGGTAACAGCCATGTCTTCGACAAATCCGTCCGCCAGCGTCAGCCTTGCCCAACCCTGCACGTCTTCGGCTTTGTCTTGGAGCATGCACGCCAGATCGCCGGTTCCCCGCCGCACCCAAGCCATCGCGAACGGTGCGCCCTGCCAGACAACCTGCCGGAATAGTGCGGCGCCCAGATGGTCAGATGGCAGCGACACTTCGCGCGAGACATTGGCGTCGTACTCGATGACATAGGAAATCTGAAAGAGGCGCGTGCCATCCCGTGAGATGAACATGGGGTCGCCTTCCGGCGCGATCGGGGCTGAGGGAAGGCTGCCGATTCTGCCATCCAGCCCGATGCGGGCGGCGGTCGCGGCCACGATGGTGTTGGAGCTGTCCGAGCGCAGCGAATATTCCTCGGCCAGCGCGCCGATGTGAAGGGCGCGGCGACCTGGCGAAAGCCACTGGATAGCATTTAGGCTGCCATCTCCATCGATGATGACGCCAAACGCATCGTCGGGGCGCTCGCCTTCTGCGAAATCTCGGTATCCGCCCCCTGCAGCTGACAGCCAGATGGCGCGGGGCTCTGCGTGCGTTGCAGCGGCCACAAATCGCTGGTCGTAAAGCGTCAGATGGGTGGGGTAGCCATAAACATCCGACCAGGCACCCTCGGCCCAACGATAGGTGCCCGCTGGCGCGATGTCGCCCAACGGGTCATCAACGCCCGGGTTCCAGGGGTCTTCAGGGTCAGGTTCAGTTGTCGAGGGGACATGATTTGCCGGGATCCGGCGGATCACTGTGGCCGTCGCCTCAGTCGGCGAGGTGACGGCGGTAATCCTCACAACACCACGATTGTCAGACAGATACTCCCATGTCGCGCCGGTCTTGGCGTCAACCTTCTCAATGCCACTCCGGTGCAGCGGGGGCATGACGCCGGTGTTGTCGCCTGCGGTCAGCAGATAGATCCGGCCATCATGACGCATGCGCGTCGAGCCGGGAACACCGTCGGTATCCTGCGTCCAATAGGGAATGTCTGGAAAATTCACCGGTTCAAGCGCCAGCAGGCTACCGACGTGCTCTGCGACAAACAGATCGAAATCAGCCGTGAGGGTGACGGTTCCTGTCTCGCCCGAGGCAATGATCGTCCTGTCTTCATCCGTGTTGATCGGGCGGAAAGGGCCACTGTCGATCACAAGCGGAGAAATTGACCAGTCATCGAGTGCAGAGCGGGCCAACCGCTGGATAGGCAGCTCACCATCAGCCAGATAGATGACATCGGCCGACTGTATCCAGGTGATGCGCTTCAGCGCCGAAGCATCATACGGGGTGACCAGCTCATAGGGGCTGTCCCCGTCCATAACCAATACACCATAGCGCCGCACACGCATGATGTTGGGATAGAGCTCCAGCACAACGCAGTCTTCGCGATTGAACTCGAAGGCGATCAGGCGACAAAATGCATTCTCGCGCGTAAAATCCCAGTGGATTGTGCCCGGCGCGCGCATCAGGCTGCCCTGGCGGTTGGGCAGGAAGCCGTTGGCGCTGAGCACACCCGTTTGAAACCGCTGGAAATCAATGCGCGCATGCAGCTGGGGAGAAACTTCTCCCGAAGAAAACGTGTTCTGCAGCTGGGTTGTCCGCGTCATCGCGTGGCCTCCGCTACCCAGTCGAGGACCGGCTCACCGGTGTAGCTTTCCGGGCTGGCGTTCCGCGCATCGGCCCGGCGGGCCATGATCAGAGAGTTTTCAAGCCGCCTGTCGATGCGGGCTGCCTTTTCGGGGCTTCCGACCCAGCGCGGTGCCATGAGCTGGGCCAGCCTGAGACCAATGACGTCCTGCACCAGTGACGGGATCGCACCCTCGTTTTCGATACGGCGGGTGTAGCGGACGGGCAGCGGCGCTCCATGATCGGCCCGCAGGACTGTATCGTCCAGGCGCCAACGCGTCTGGCCAGTCACGCCAACCGATCGCAGGGCCAGAACGTCATTCGGAAGCGCAAAGACATGGGGCAGCGCAGGATCTGCGACCAGACCATCAATGGTGTCCACCGGTGGCAAGGCCATCACGCGGCTGGCAAAGCTCCAGTCGGTGCTTTCGAGAATGCCATTGAGTGCGACCGGATAGAGATCTGCAGCCTCCATGGCCTGATCACTGTCATCGCCAAAGCTGGAAATTGCGCCAAGTTCCAGCGCAGAAAAGGCCAGACGCAGGATATTCCCGGACGAGATGGTCAGTGTCATGCGTCTGGCTCCAGTGCTGCCGGGGCCTGTACCGGCCCCGGTTTCGGCTTCAGCGGAAGCGGTAGTGGAACTCAAACAGCATCGTGCCCGCCCCGGTCGCATTGGCGATGGCATGCTGATAGAGGCTGATCACACCCGACTTCGGTTCGGCGGCAAGGCCCAGCCGTTCCCAGAGCGGCAGCCCAAATCCGCTGTCGAACTGGGTCACCGGGCTGTGGACGTTGCCGGCCGATTTCAACACCGAAACCAGTGCGTCCACGTCATCGACGGTGCCGACGCGGATGGCGGCAAAGCCGGTGTTCTCCACCTGAAGGGCAGTTCCGGCATCAAGAATGCAAGCAGCAGGCAGATCGCACAGGTGATACATGGAGCCGGACAGATCATCGGCGGCGTTGGTGACAGTACCCGCGACGACGATGGGACGACCACGGGCGCGGGCCGGATCGATGCCTTGAGCACCGGCACCGTCGGAGATGAGGTCAGATTGACCGTTCACGATTGGCATGGAATTGCTCCTTTTGCCGGAAGGGGGAAAAGCGAAGAGCCCGGCGCAGCGCCGGGCACCGGGTCAGCCGGTTATTCGCTGCACTCAATGACGATCACGCCGCCGTCCTGGTGGCGCGTGGCGTCCAGGTTCGCCCAGACCTTCTGGAAGGGCTTGTTGTCGGCGTGGGTGTCGTTCCACATCGTGCCCTGAATATCTTCCCAGAAGGCCGCCGGGATGTTCTTCTTCGACCAGACGGGGACCATCCGCACCGGATCACCGGTGGCGGAGGTGTGCGGTACCCGGTTCGACCTGATCCAGGTGATACCCATAAGGCTGGTCGGCTTGCCGGTGATCAGCTGCTGCTGCATGAAGGGGTTCAGCGCCCCTTCGGTTTCGGCCGCCAGGTTGATGAGATCGGTGATCTGTTTGGGGCTGATCAGCGCATACAGCGGATCATCGTCTTCCATACCGAAGTCAGCCAGGTTCAGCCGCTCCTGTGCCTCGATCAGCTTGTCGAGCGTCAGACCAGCGCTTCCGTGCACGATGGTCTGGGAGCCGGGCAACGTGACTGTCGAAATGGGCGTTTCAGCACCCTCAGTCGCTTTGCCCAGGATGCCGCGCCCCTCAGCAGGATCAACAATGAACCGCGCGCCCTTTTTCTTGATACCGACGATGCGGTCATGGATGCCGCGGCGAACCGCCGCCAGCCGGTTGGTCATCAGCGGGCTGGTCGGATCCTGCGCAGCACGCAGCTTGTCTTCCTTGTCGATGTAGCCGGAGTTGATGATGTCCTTGCGATGGAAGACAAACCGGCGCTTGGCGTCGATCTGCATTTCCGCATTGCGGCGGGTGCGCGCTTCCTGCTCAGCATATTCGGACGGCTCGAAATAGTCAGCGACCGACATGGCGAGACCCGAACCCTCGATGCGCGTGACGGCCTCAAGGATGGGGATCTGCATCTGCTGCGCCAGCATCTGCACGTTCTGCTGGTAAGCGATGATATGGGTGGCTTCCAAAGCCATGGGATAGTCGGGCATCTGCCCCTCCATTGAAAAACTGTTTGGTGAGTTTTTCGGAGGGGTTGCCCACTATCGGACCCGCCCTGCGCTTTTCGACCGCTCGTCGGGGGTACTCTCGCCACCTGCCAACCGGACCCCGCATGCGCAGGGTTGCCCAGTGCCGCACACATTGCCAGCCCTCTGCGGGGGGCGTCAAGCCGGAAAATCACTAGATCGACCTCAGAACGCGCTCCTGAGGCCGATATGTGGGGTCAAACGACCTGAGCCCCCGATCGGGCGATGCTGGTGGCGGCGCGGTCGGCCTCGTTGCGATAGTAGCGCAAGGCACCGATGACCGGCCAGACGCGACACTCAGTCTCGCCCAAGTCGACCGCAATCAGCTCGCGCTCCAAAATCTGGATCATTCCATCCAGCATGTGCAGGGCCAGACCGATGTCTTCGGCGCTGTCGAAAGCATGTTGTGGCAGGGCCATGTCACGCCTCCAGCAAAGCAAAGGGAATGACAATGCCCCGCGCGGGCCGACCAGCCAGCGTGCGCACACCCTCAGCCGGGGTGACACCGGGTAGCACCAGCAACGCTGCGCGCAACGCCCCCGATGCATGGTTTGCAATGAAGAGCCCCGCGGCGACGATGCGCAGACCCAGAGCGGCCAGCGCCTGTGCAGCGGCGAATTCACCCGCCCGCGCGGCCTCGATCAATTCGGCCACGCTGCGCCCGCCGTCGATCTGGTTGAGAATGCGCGAAAGAGCATTGCGGCCATCCTCCTTGCTGGCCTGCGCCGGGCCGTCAAGCTGTGGCAACGGACTGCGCTGCCAGAGGGTCAGTGCTGCGCGCGCACCACGCGTCATGCGCGCTTCTCGCACAAGGCTCAGCCAAAGCTCCGCCTCGCGGATCGGCAGCCCGGCAATTTCGCCACCCGGCACCGGCTCGGCCGGGGTAACGGCAACATGCTCATACCGGCCATGGCGACGGATCGCCGGCAGCACCTCTGCCGTGATCCATTTGCGGAACCGGCGCGCGGCTTCCTTGCGGCTAGTCAGCACGAGGGCGTAGAGGCCGCTTTCGGAGATGATGGTAACCTTCTGGTTTCCGCCAAGGGTGTCGGCACTACCGACATCCTTTTCATCATCGTCGAGCCTTGACACTGCATCGCGCGGGTTCCCAATCTCCAGCACCCGGCACACATCATTGACGACGAACCACGGCTCACCATCACGCATCAAAACGCGCACAGCCTGGTCTTCAAAGTCGAATGGAATTATCTCGGCGCTCATGGCCATCTCCTCAAGTCAAGATGAACCCGGGGCCGCGTCCAAACGGGTGCCCGGGCAACAGCGGGTTGGACGACCGGCCTTGAGGAACCGGCAACCCCGAAGGGTTCCCACTGCGCCCGGACATAGAAAAAGCCGCGCATCGGCGCGGCTCGTCAAGCGCCTCAAGATGACGGGCGTCCAAACCCGATGCGATCTTTTTCATCGCATGGTTGAAAGATGCCGTTAGTATCCGAAGAAGTCAATAGGGGGAAGGATTATGCAGAAAATGGTTCTTGCGGCATGGGTGGCGTTGGCGAGTTCAGGTGCCAGTGCCAACTCCCCTGAGAATGAAAGGGCTTCCGTCGCCCTTCTGATGGCAGACAGGGTCTGTTTGCATCATACTTACGACTTCTTCAGCCCAGAGACATGGGCACCACCCTTGTTTCACCTGGATGAAATGGAACCTCCAGAACGTGAGAGCGTGCTGCCCATTGGATCGGTTTTCGGGCGAGCATGGCTTGTCCACCCTGAAACATTGGAGATGGGATTGACAATTTCGGTGGTTCCTGACCGCGATGGCCAAGCCCTCACAGGCGTGTGCGCAATACATTTTTTTGGTACGAACAACGATCTGACGGCTTTTTCAGATGCCGCTTTGTCGCAATGGGCCCCCTTCGATTTTGAGCTTGTCCGCGTGTTGCCAGCTCCCGGAAGCACAGTGCTAACTTTTGGCGGGTGTGTCGATCAGCATCCGACCTTGATTAGGTTGCAATTAATCAGTCCAGATGCCGATCCTTCAGCGCATTTATCCTACTGGTTTACCAACAGATTTGGTCCAAGCGCTTGTGACGGCGGCTAGAGGATTACTCCCCCAGCCGCCAGCCCCATTCAGTGCGGCAGCGGCATGCGCGGGCACCATTGCCCGAGCGTGCAGCCGCGATCACAATCCTTTTTCAGTTTTTCGGCCGGGCATTTCGGAACAGGACCGGCCATCACTGCCCCCTCTTGCCGACCATCGCCGCCGTCAGCCGGTCAACCTCGGGCTGAAGCCGCTTCACCTCGGCCTGATTGCCGGATTTCACGGCCTCGTAATAGGCCCCGCCCGGCGCGCGCAGGGCTTCCAGCTGGGCCTTGGCATCAGCGGCACCGCCCTCGCTGCCGCCCTTGCCCAGCCCTACCGCGCTGTCTTCGCCCATCGCACGGGCCAGCGCGTCGAACATGCGCAGCACACCGGCATCGCCGGTCTTTGGCGCCAGCACGCCGACCATCGCCTGAATGGCCTCGCTGTCCAGCCCGGCTTCTTCGGCCAGGTTCTGCGCGGCCAGCTGGGCGGCGGCGATGCGGGTATCCGTGGCATCGCCCCAAGTCTTTTCCAGATCCGCCATCATGGCACTGCGCGCGGTTTCAAGCTGCTCGGCCGCCTGCCCGTCGATCTTGCGCACATAATCCGCGAAAAGACCCACATAGGCCTCATGCGCCGACTTCGGCACGCCCAGCCGGTGCGCCACCTCGGCAGCGCTGGCCGCCAGCTCGGTATCCCAGGCCTCTGCCGGGAAATCCTTGGGCGGTTTCACCTCATAGCCCTTCACATCGGCGGGCAGGCCCAGCGTGGTGCGCTGCTCGGCCAGCCATTCCGCGACGTCCTGCCCCTCCTTGGGACGGGTCAGCAGGCTGTCAGCAGGGCGGCCCAGCCGCTTTTCCGCATTGCGGGCGATATCGGTCAGGGCGGCCAGCGCCTCATCCGGCTTGCGGGCATCCAGCCCCTTGGCCTTGACGAAACCCTGCGCATCCTCGCCAAAGCCTGCCCACCAGCTGGGGGCATCACCCGGATCAGCGGGCGCAGCGCCGGTTGCAGGATCCGCTGGCGGATCTCCGGCACCGCCTTCGCCGCCATCGGGCGCGCGCAGCGGCAGTCGGCGGAACAGATCAATCGGTTTCATAGCGGTCTTTCTCCATCATGGTTGAGAGGGTGTTCAGATCGGTGCGGGAAACCCCGGCCATCGCCAGCAGCTCCAGCGCCAGATCGCGGCGGCCAGCCTCATAGGCAAGCCGCTGCGGGTCAGTATCGGGCAGACCATTGCTCCGCAGCTGCAGCGCCAGCACCGCGCCCATGCCGATCAGATCGTTGATCAACATGGGCTGGTCACTGGCAGCGCGGGCCCAGCGGGCGGCAACGGTGCGGGCGGTGCGCCGATCAGGAAAGATCGACCGGAAGATGGAAAGGCGGTCAATCAGCATCGGCCAGCTCCTTCAGCCGCGCGCGCGCAATCCGCTGCAAATCGCGGAACTTGTCTGCCCAGACACGATTGGACCAGGTGGTCTGGCTTTCCTCGCCGCAGGTGGGGGCGGCATCGGCGATTTCGCGCAAGGCCTCCCGCATCGCCGCATGTTCGCGGGTCAGCCGGGCGAAAAGATCTTCCTTGACCGGGATGGTGCGGGGGTCAGTCATTGCCTTGCGTCCCAGCTTTAAGCCGATCCAGCCGTTGGATTTCGGCAAGGATCAGCGCCCCGGCTTTCACCAGATCGCGGCGCGGCGTGGTCGGCTTCCAGAACTTGAGCCACGGCCAGAACCAAAAACCCACATATTCCGCAGGGAAGCCTGCGGCGGTGAGCGCATAGCAGGCGGCGGCGCGTGCCATATCGCCATTCTCGTGCGTGTCGTCATGCTCAGGCGTCCAACCTTCAACGGTAACCTGACGCTGTCGCTCGGCCAGCACGTCGATGATGGCGGGTGTGATTTCGGGATTGGTTTCTTTCAAAACGTCCGTGGCCGTCCATGCGTAAGGGATCGCAGCGGGACAGTTCGCGCACATCAACCAATCCATACCCCCATGCACTTCCTTCAGGCTTTCCGGGCAGCCGCAGACTGGACACGATTTGGGAACCATCATGCCGCACCTCCCATCCCGCCCATGGCACCGGCCATGTCCTTCACTGCGCCCGCCCCCTGCTGGGCCATCTGCATGGCCTGTTGCATCTGGTGGGCCTCGGCGCGCTGTTTTTCCAGCGCGTCGGCTTCTTCGCGTGATCGCAGCACCGAGGCTGGAGCGCCGTTGCTGGCGTGTAGGGCCTCGATCACATCGTCTGGGCTGAAGCGGTCTGCGTACCGGGGATTGACCTGTGCAAGGGGCAGCACATCGGCCAACAGCTGGCTGATCGCCAACCGCTCGCTGGCCTTCTGGGCCATGGCAGCTGCTGACTGGTATTCCACAATCAGCGGCACGGCCTCATTTCGCCCGGTGTCAGGGGGCGGCGGCAATTGTCCGGCGCGGAACAGCAGCTGGAAACGCCGCTCGATCTTCCGCGCAAGGTATTCGTGCTGGATCCGGCCCATATTCGGCGCCCAAAGTCGCGTGCGCTCGGCATCGATCGTCGCCACTTCCATAGGTGACAGGCCGGTGCGGCCGGACAGGTTCATCAGCGACCAGTAGAAGGCCTCCTGAATTTCCTGCATCTTGGCGGCTTTTTCTTCCAGCGTCAGGCCGATTTCGCCGTTGAAGCCCAGTGGGGCCATCATCGGGTCACCGCGCATGTTGACCCCGCCATAGATCACATGGCCGGGGCGAACCTGCCCCTGCAACGGCCATGCTTCGCGGTCGGGTGCCAGAATGGTGGGATCGGCGGCGCGCTGCGCTGCGCGAAGGGTCGCCGCGTCCATCTGGTGATGGGCCCGCGTCGAGGCCAGCGCGACGAAGCCCGGGCCAGTGCCCCAGGTGTGGCCGGTCTCCACCTCCCAGCGGGGCAGATAGAAGGGCATTTCATCATAGCCGCTCTCGCGGATCAGCCAGCCTTCGTTCTCGAAAGCATACCGAGAAAACCACCGCTTGCCGCGCCCGCCGATCGATCCACGCCGGAAGTTCATGTTGCGGCCGACGTGATGCAGATAGGGCTGCGTCTCATTCGAACCCTTCTCGGCCAGTTCGACCACCTTGGGTGGCAGGGCCTCGGCTCCGAACATCGCCAGGGCGGCGGCGGGCTTCAGATGGAACCGGCGCACCACTTCGACCACTGCGCCGTAAGCATCGATGTCGGCAACCACCTCGGCCAGCGAGATGGTCACGTCCATGATCTTCCGGCTCTGGCTGTCAACCTCATCATACTGGGCGCCGTTTCCGAACGCTGCCAGATCCGAGAACAGCGGCATGACCTGGTCGTAAAAGCTGGAGTTCGAGGGCATGAAGCTGCGCAGGATCCGCGCGCCCACTTCCTCGTTCCATGCTGCCATCGGCCCCCAGCGGTTCAGTTCGGCATCGGCCGTCTTGATCGCCATCCACTTGTTGGCCGGGTTGGTCAGTGTGCCATAAAGCGCGGCCGAGAAATTGCCCTGGGCCCGGATGGGTGCTGAAGACAGGGGCTTTTTCATCTGGCGATCGCGCAGACGGTCATGGCTGAAGCCGCCACGCTGAGGGCGGATCAGCTCGGCGATGCTTTCCCAGTCCGGCTCATGGATCGCGCGTTCGGTCTTGAGCTCCGCCCACCGCGTGGCCGCGCGCACCGCATCGGGGTTCTTGGCGCGTACAAATTCGGCTTTCATGCTGCGACCTCGCCCATGCGGCGCACGACTGGAATGCCGCGCGGTGAGGTGAGGATGTCGGCGGCGGCACCGGCCCGCCTGCGGCGCAGACGCGCCTCGATGTCAGCGGTGCGGGTCGCCTCGGTGTTGTCGCGCGCCGCAAGCGGCACCGGCGTCACCTTGGCTTGCTTCATGAAACACATGGGTCTTCCTCCTTTGGGTTTGCGGTCCAGGCGTATTGTTGGAAGGTCTCGCCGCCGCTGGCGCCGAAACCGGGCATGATGGCTTCCACGTGAAAGCCGCACAGGCGCAGAAAATGGCCCGCGCGCGGGTGGCCTGCCCATGCGCGGGCCTCGATCCGGTGAACGCCCGCCTTGGCGCAGAATTCGGGCATGTTCTGGCGAATGCGCCGGGCGGCGGCGACAATTCCTGCGCGCCACTGGGTATGGTCACGGGCCAGCATTGCGGCCTGCGCTACGCCCGCCTGACCGGTGTTGCCCAGCACCAGCAGGGCAAAGGGCTGCCCATGCCAGCGCAGCACCAGCGACAGCACGGCACCGGCCTGCGCCGCATGCCACTCCGCAAAGAGCTGAGCATACCCGGCGCCCATGCCCCGGATCGCCTGCGCTTCCATCAGGTCGCAAGGATCCAGCGACCGGAACACCGCCAGCGCCGCCATGGGGTCATAGGCACCGGGCTGCATCATGCGGGGGCTGCCTCATTCCTCACGGCAGGTTCGTAGGTGGCCGCGAAGATGTCAGGCTTGCAGGGGTAGAATTCTCCCTTCACTCCTTTGATGATCCAGTCTCCTGGCAAAGCGAGATGATCCCCCTCAAGGGTGGGGATGACGATCCCCGCGATAGGATTACGCGAGTTCTTCCGCAGTGCTTCCACGCCGTGTGCGCCGATCCATGCGAGGACATAGTTGGCGCCGCACTTCGTGCCATCAAAATGAACGGCCTCGATCACAACCGGCTTCTTGCGATAAAAGTTCATTGGCCCGCCCTCAGCAGCGCCCGGCGCGCTGCATTGGCCCAGTTTGCCAGCGCCGCGCCTTCGCCTTGGGCGCTGTCGCCCGCGATGCCGAATATGCGCACCCGTGTGACGCCGGATTTCAGCCGCGTGAACTTTGCACCCCGCCCCTGCACCAACAGGGCTTTTAGAGCTTCCAGATTGAAGCCAGCATGGCTCTCGATCTGGGCGATCGCCCCGCGCATCGCCTCGGGTTCAAGCGCGGGCGCGGGTGCTTTGCGGGCTGTGGCTGGTTTCTTTGTCACAGCTGCACCCAATCTTCGGCCAGCATGTCGGTCTGGCTGGCCAGCCAACCGATGACCAGCGAACCATCGGCAGCGCGCATATCGATATGCGGCAGCAGCTCGATTTCCGCCTCGGGCTCACCCAGTTCCTGAGCGCGGTGCGACGCCGCATGGCCGCATTTGGCATGCCGGGCCTCAAATGCCGAACCCGGCGTCAGGGCAATCCACATGCCCTTGCCATTCCAGCCCATCCGCGCCACCCGCGCGCCGCTTTTCAGCGCGCTCAGGGCGGCCCCAAAGTCTCCAAGATGTTTCATCGTCTCACACTCCATAGGGGTCCAGAATATCGAAGGCGGTGCGCAGCCCGGCCCCAAGGGATGGCCCGCCGTTGTGGCCCATCAAGCCGATGGTGCCGGTGGTCTCAGTATTGCTGACGCGGCTTTCGCCACTGCCCAGCGTCTCGGACAGCAGCAGATATTGCAGCGCGTCCATCACGTTGGCCTCGGTCAGCCGCTTGTCGGGCACCTTGCGCTTGTCGCCGGTGCTGGTGACCTCATCGGTCCAGACATAGCGCGCCTCGAAACCCGCGATCAGCAGCTTGCAGGCCGGATCGATCAGCAGACCGGGCGCACCGCCGCGAAGGAATTCGAGCGCCGCACGCACCGCTTCCAGCCGCGGCTGCAGGCGGTTGGTACCGATGCGCTGTGGGCGCACCTTGAAGCCTCCAGACTGCGATACCAGCAGGTTCCAGGTGTCGTTTTCGTCGGCAGCAGCGCTGGCGCCCATTTCGCCGGCCATGTCAGCCCAAGCCCCCAGCAGGGGCAGGCCCTTTAAGCGAGGGGTATCCAACAGCTCACGCAGGCGGCGGCCAAATTCCTTGGCCATCAGGCGCTCTTTGGGGAAGTGCAGCTCGGCGAGGATCTGCCACTGGTACGGGCGGTCAAACTGGGCGATGACAGCCGCACCCTTGAATCCCTGGTCAAGCCCCAGCCGCAGCGGGATCCCGGGCCAAGGCTCCAGCGTCGCGTCCGATACATGCACGCGGCGGCTGAATTCGCGCTGGAACACCGGTTCACCGGCGCGCAGATGGGTGATCTTGTTGTAAACCAGCCGCTGGGCCAGATCGCCCCGGCCCGAAAGTTTCAGCGCCTGCAGCTGCGCCGGGTAATAATCGGGCGACAGGTTGTGCAGGTTCTCGCAACCGGGCTCACCATAGCCGGGCTGATTGTAGAACTCGACCGAGACGCGCTTCGCGCCCTCTGGCAGTGCCCGGTTCATCTCATCTGCGATGCGCGCCCGGGCAACATCATCGTGGAACACCCCAACGGTGTAGTTGTCCTCATCCGGCGCGTTGAAATCTGCCACGATCTGGCCATAGCTGCGCAGCTCGGGCGGATATCCCTCGAAATGTCCGCGCCCGGGCCAGCGGTTGATCCGCCCGATACCCACACCCAGCACCTCGTTGGGCATGGTGTCGGCCTCATTCAGCCACATGTCCGTCGTCTGGATGCCGCGCATGCTGGCAATGATGTCATCGCCGAACGCCATGAACTCGGCCACCCATTCGATCGGGCCGAACTCATCTTCAAACAGGATTGTATGGGTCACCGGGTCGCCGCGCCCGCCCGACCACTTGCCTAGGTTCTTTGGATAGACTTCCAGATAGCTGGGGATCGTGGTGGACCACAGCTGGCGGTAAGTCTCTCGCACAACGAGCAGCTTGTATTGCCGAATGCCGGTGATGACCGACCGGGGCATGGCCTTGGCGCGACGGAAGCGTGATTTCAGGAGGGTTGTGGTCTTCCCGCTGCCGACAGGCCCTTGAATGCCAGTGATCGTGGCGTCCGAGGCAAACATGGCCGCCGCGATCGGGCCGGGAAAGCTTTGCATGTCCAGGACAGGCAGGGTATCAGCGAAATCGCCCTGCAGCGCATCAATCGCTTCATGCGCCCCCATCCCCGCCAGCTGGTCAGGGTTCACACC
>NZ_DAIRVN010000020.1:0-61434 GCF_036802785.1 Pararhodobacter sp. | reverse complement strand
TGACCCCGACAGGATTCGAACCTGTAACCTGCCCCTTAGGAGGGGGCTGCTCTATCCAGTTGAGCCACGGGGCCAGACAATCCTGTAATGGCCAGAAAGCGCTCGCAAGGCAAGATCTGTTGCCGCATTAAACACCCCCTGCGCACCATCACAGGCGCAAAACTCAGTCTGGCTTTGACAAGGCGCGGATTGGCGATACAAAAGATTGAACCGCCTTTTTCGGAATGCCTCTCCCGGCCCCAAGCGCCGGCGCGTTTGCGCCACAGATGCACCCCGGAACGGCCCCCGCACCGAACCCAAGGAAGCGATTCGCCCGCCATGACGCACCCCCGCTCATCCGATCCGCGCCGCCCTCTGACCCTGCGCGATGTTTCCGAAGCCTGCGGCGTCAGCGAAATGACAGTCAGCCGGGTGCTGCGCAACCGCGATGATGTCTCGCCCGCGACGCGCGAAAAGGTCCTGATCGCCGCGCGCGAACTGGGCTATGTGCCCAACAAGATCGCGGGCGCGCTGGCGTCGCAGCAGGTCAATCTGGTGGCGGTGATCGTGCCGTCGCTGTCGAACATGGTCTTCCCCGAGGTGCTGGGCGGCATCTCTGCCGCTCTGGAGGATTCCGGCCTGCAACCGGTCTTCGGTGTCACCAACTACTCCCCCGAACGCGAAGAGAACGTGCTCTATGAAATGCTGTCCTGGCGCCCGTCAGGGGTAATTCTTGCGGGGCTGGAGCATACCGCTGCCGCACGCGCCATGCTGGAGAATGCCGGCATTCCCATTGTGGAAATCATGGATATCGACGGCCCCGCCATCGATTCCGTGGTCGGCATCTCGCATCGCGCCGCCGGGCGCCAGATGGCCGACGCCATCGTCGCCGCCGGTTATCGCCGCATCGGTTTTCTGGGCACCAAGATGGCTGATGACCATCGCGCCCGCAAACGCCTTGACGGGCTGACCGAAGGGCTGGCGGCTCATGGGTTGCAGGTTGCGGATACGGAATTCTATTCCGGCGGGTCGGCGCTCAAGAAGGGCCGGGAGATGACGCAGGCCATTCTGGAGCGCAGCCCTGATCTGGATTTCCTCTATTACTCCAATGACATGATCGGCGCAGGCGGGCTGCTCTACTGCCTTGAGAAAGGCTATGACATTCCGGGCCAACTGGGCCTTGCCGGTTTCAACGGCACCGATTTTCTGGAAGGGCTGCCCATGCTGCTGGCCACAATAGACGCCTGCCGCCGCGAGATTGGCGAGAAGGCTGCGCATATCATCGCGGGCAAGGGCGTCGATGGAGTGATCGGCGGGCTGCGGATCGAGCTGACACCCCGGCTGGAACCCGGCGACACCATCCGCAAGCGCTGAATTTCAACTGTTCAAAAATATCCTCGGGGGGAGCCGCGAAGCGGCGTGGGGGGGCAGACAGCCCCCCTTTTCTGTTGAACAAAAAGCAGTCACCCCGGGCAGCATGCCCGGGGTGTCCTTCAGGTCAGCGGCAGACAGATCAGCCGCGGGTAAAGTCCGGGTAGGCTTCCATGCCCAGCTCGGTCTTGTCCAGCCCGGTAACTTCGGCCTCAGCATCCACCCGCAGGCCCATGATGGCCTTGATCACCAGCCAGGTGATCGCCGACGCCACCACCACGAAGACACCGATCGCGATGATCCCGTAAAGCTGCGCGCCCAGCGACGCGTCGCTGTTGGTCAGCACCACGGCCAGTGTGCCCCAGATGCCGGCGAACAGGTGCACCGGAATGGCGCCTACGACATCGTCGATCTTCAGCTTGTCGAGCAGCGGCACCGCAAAGACCACGACCAAGCCACCGACCGCCCCGATGAATGAGGCCATGCCCAGCCCGGGCGTCAGCGGCTCGGCGGTGATCGCCACCAGCCCGCCCAGCGCGCCGTTCAGCATCAGCGTCAGGTCGGCTTTCTTGAACATGATCTGCGTCAGGACGAGCGCGGCGATAGCACCGGCAGCGGCGGCAGCGTTGGTATTGGCAAAGATACGGCTTACATCGGCCACATCACCGATGGTGCCCATCGCAAGCTGCGACGCACCGTTGAAGCCGAACCAGCCCATCCACAGGATGAACGTGCCAAGCGTTGCCAGTGCCAGGTTCGATCCCGGGATCGGGTTGACCTTGCCGTCCTTGGCATATTTGCCAATCCGCGGCCCCAGGATCAGCGCGCCCACCAGCGCGGCCCAGCCGCCGACCGAGTGCACGATGGTCGAACCGGCGAAGTCCGAGAAACCGGCAGCATCCAGGAAGCCGCCACCCCAGGTCCAGCTGGCCTGAATCGGATAGATCAGCGCGGTCAGCACCACCACGAAGATGAAGAAGGCGTTGAGCTTCATGCGCTCGGCCAGTGCGCCCGAGACGATCGAGGCGGTGGTGGCGCAGAACATCAGCTGAAAGAAGAAGTCCGAACCGACCGAGGCGTATTCGACGTCAACGGCGTCAGCGGCACTGATGCCCACGGCTTCCAGCACGGTGGGGCCAAAGGCGCCCAGCCAGCCATCGACCATCCAGCCATCGCCCGGATACATCAGGTTGAAGCCGATAAGGTAGTACAGGAATGCCGCGATTGCAAAAAGGCCGACGTTCTTGGTCAGCTGCATGGTAACGTTCTTGGAGCGCACAAAGCCCGCTTCCAGCATGGCGAAACCTGCCGCCATCCAGAAAACCAGAACGCCGCCCAGCAGGAACAGAAGCGAGTTGAAGATGAACACCATCTCGACATTGAGCGCCGTGAGCGACGCTGCGGTGACCACCGCATCCGTCGCTTCGACCGCTTCCTCGGCGTCCTGGGCATGAGCCAGCAGCGGCGCAATGATCGCAGCCGACGCCAGCAGAAGGGAGTTTTTCAGTTTCATATCCGTCAACCTTTGCTGAATTGCGATCAGAGCGCGTCTTCGCCGGCTTCGCCCGTGCGCACCCGCAGTGCCTGCTCCAGGTCCAGCACGAAGATTTTTCCATCCCCGATTTTGCCGGTCTTGGCTGCGGCCTGAAGGGTGTCCACCACCTGATCGGCCAGCGCATCGCTTACCGCGATCTCCAGCTTGACCTTCGGCACGAAGTTCACGGCATATTCCGCGCCACGATAGATCTCGGTGTGACCGGACTGTGCGCCGAACCCCTTGATCTCGGTAACCATCAATCCGCGCACGCCGATGGCGGTGAGCGCTTCGCGCACCTCCTCCAGCTTGAACGGTTTGATTGCAGCGATGATGAATTTCACGAGTTTTGCCCCCTCTTCCTGATTTCACAAGCCGCCCGGCGGACGTCCTGTGGTCATCAGGGGGCGTTGCCAGCGCAAAGAGCAACGATTCCGCACTGGCTGAGGGGGGCTTAATCAGCGATTAATGCCGTTTTTTTGCACATATTAGGGCGTATGATTAAAATTTAATCTCTTCACGAAGGCGAATCGCGGTGCCCGGCATCTCCACAAAGGCACCAAGGACATGTATTGTGCCGCAATAACGGCAGGGCAGTGCGGCAAAAACCATGGCGAGTTCAGGCAATCGGCGACCCCCGCTTGTGGCGGATCAGCGCGCATCTGCGCGTGCGGCACCCACGCGTGCGGGCAAAGGCAACGGCGGCAATGGCGGCGGCGGTAACGGTAACGGTAACGGCACCCGCAGACCCCGTCGCGCACCCCGCAAGGGCAATATCGTCACGCGCTTTTTCGGCGCCATCTTCGGCTTTTTCTGGCGTGTAATCTGGGGTGTCGCCTGGCGGGTGACCGCGGTGCTGGCGCTTTTGTTGCTGGGCGCGACGCTGTATTTCTACTCCACACTGCCGCAGCTCACCGACCTTCTGGACGGTCGCGCGCGCGGCTCGGTGACGATGATTGATGCCGACGGGCAGGTCTTTGCCTGGCGCGGCGAAACCTTTGGCGGCCTGATCACCGCCGACGCGGCCTCGACGCATCTGCGCAACGCCATCGTTGCGACCGAAGACCGCCGTTTCTGGTGGCACTTCGGTGTCAGCCCGCGCGGCATTGCCGGGGCGATCCGCAGCAATATGGGCGCCGGGCGCTCTGCTTTCAGCGGTGCGGGCGGTTCGACCATCACCCAGCAGGTGGCAAAGCTTCTGTGTCTTGGCCGCGCCTATGACCCCGAGATCTGGGCAACCGAGGCCGAATATGAAGCCGATTGCCGCCGCGGCACGCTCTGGCGCAAGATTCAGGAGATGCCCTATGCCTTCGCGCTGGAGCTGCGCTATACCAAGGATGAAATCCTCACCATCTATATGAACCGCGCCTTCCTGGGTGCCGGTGCGCGCGGGTTCGAGGCCGCCGCACAACGCTATTTCGGCCGCTCTGCCGCACAGGTCGGTCCTTCCGAGGCCGCGATGCTGGCCGGGCTTCTGGTCGCGCCCTCTTATTACGCGCCCACCCGCAACCTTCAGCGCGCGCAGGAGCGCGCCGCCGTGGTGATCGGTCTGATGGAGCGTGAGGGTTATCTGACCCCGGTCGAAGTTGCTGAGGCCCGCGCCTATCCGGCCACCCTGTCGCAGGCGGCCCAAAGCCGCGCGGGGGGCTTCTTTGCCGACTGGATCATGCAGTCCGGCCCGTCATGGCTGACGCGCGAAACCACCGAGGATGTGGTGATTCAGACCACGCTTGACCAGCGCATCCAGCGCCATGCCGAAGAGGCGCTGGCGCATGTCTTTGCAACGCAGGTGCGCGACGGGTCGGTGGCCGAGGCGGCGGTTGTGGTGATGTCAGCCGATGGCGCCGTGCGCGGCATGGTCGGCGGGCGCTCCTATGTCGAGGGGGGGTTCAACCGCGCCACGCAGGCCCAGCGCCAGACCGGTTCGGCCTTCAAGCCCTTTGTCTATGCGCTGGCGATGGAGGTGGGGTATGAACCCTATGACGTGGTCGAAGACGCGCCGCTGACCCTGAACATCCGGGGCTCCGGCCCCTGGTCACCGCGCAACTACACCAACGATTTCCTTGGCATGATGACGCTGGCCGAGGCGCTTGCGCGGTCACAGAACATTCCTGCCGTGCGGATTTCCGAGGCGATGGGGCGTGAAGAGGTGCGCCGCGCCGCCAATTCCTTCGGCCTGCATTCGGATCTGGCTGAAGGGCCCGCGCTGGCGCTGGGTTCGAGCGAGGCCACCCTGCTGGAAATGACAGCGGCCTATGCCGGCATCCTCAACGGTGGCAGCGCGGTGCGGCCCTATGGCTTCACCTCGTTGCGGCTTGCGGCTGAGCGTGAGCCGCTGATGGGCATTGGCGGCGGCATCACCACGCGCGTCGTCTCTGAAGAGGCCGCGCTCAGGCTGACATGGATGATGTCGCAGGTTATTGAAGCCCCCTATGGCACCGGGCGGCGCGCCCGGCTGCCTGACGGGCGGCAGGCCGCTGGCAAGACCGGCACCACCCAGGCCGCGCGCGACGCGTGGTTCGTCGGTTTCACGGCAGATTATGTGGTGGGTGTCTGGATGGGCAACGATGACAACGCGCCCCTGACCGGCGTGACCGGCGGCGGCCTTCCGGCCGAAATCTGGCGCGAGACGATGGAGCGGGTTCATCAGGGCACGCCCCTGCGCCCGCTGCCCATGATCGAGCCCCAACGCCCCATGCTTGAGCCGCCCAGCAGCCCGCAGCCCGCAGCACCCGGGCAACCGGGCAACGGGCTGGGCGATGCTATCCGCGACATTCTTGGCGGCATTCTGGGGAACTGAGGAGAAGCTGCGCGCGCCCGGAGCGGCCAGCAAGGCCCGCTATTTGCGCAGCGGTGCGGGTACGCCCGCTTAGTCCGCTGCGGGCTCCGCGTAGCCCTGACAACGCGGATAAACAAGCGCGATGTCATTCGCGATCAGCACCAGTTGATCTTCGCGGTCAATCATGAACAGCCCGCGATATTGCCAGCTATCACCCTCACCGATGCAGTCCACGTCCTGCAACACAGCGTTGATATCCGGGACCGTAACCGCATTGGACATCCGGCATTCTGATTCCAGCCCACGCAAAACATTCCCCCTGAACCGAAGCGCGAAGTTCATGGAATCGCGGCCGCTCAGATCGCAGGCCATCGGGTCTCCGGTTGCCCAGTCGCCTTCAAAACGGCCCTCCTGTGCCAGAACCGGCAGGGGAGAGAGAAGCAGCGCCGCAAGAACGGCGCCGCGCCCGGTCATCCCGCGCTCCGCAGATCCTGGATCAGGCGGTCAATGTTTCCGCCCCGCCGCTCCAGCATCGCACCAATCTCCTGCCGCTCGGCGGCCAGCAGGTTGACGCCCTCGATGATCAGGTTGAAGAACTTGTGCTGCCCGCTGCGGTCAGAGACATGCCAGCGCACCTCGAACGGCGCCTCGCCCCGCATCGTCATGGTCGAGATCACTTCCCAGTGGCTCTGCACCTGCCGCGCGCCCGTAACCTCAGCCCGCGCACCGGTGAAACGGCGGAACTGGCGACCGTATTTGCGCGCCATATAGCCCCGGAAAGCCTCGGTAAAGGCGCTCATCTGCGCGGCGCTGGCGCTGCGCGCGGGCGGGCCAAGCGCCGATTGCGCAATCACCCTTATGTCGCCGTAGCGGTTGAACAGCCCCTCGAAATCACGCAGCGTCTGCGCCTCGGCGCGGCCCGAATTGATGATTTCATGCACATCAGCCATGACGTTGTCGATCAGGCTGCGCGCCTCT
Organism: Pararhodobacter sp.; assembly: GCF_036802785.1. Taxonomy (GTDB): domain Bacteria; phylum Pseudomonadota; class Alphaproteobacteria; order Rhodobacterales; family Rhodobacteraceae; genus Pararhodobacter. The sequence goes on along the minus strand of NZ_DAIRVN010000020.1, from coordinate 54,793 downwards.
GCCTGCGTCATGGCAAAGGACGGAAAGCCTGCCAGTGCAAGGACGCCCCCGGCAGCGAGGCCGGTCAGAAACGTCCGTCGGTCAATCAGTGATGTCAGCATAGGGGTCAATGAACTCCTGTTCGGATTGTTCCCCCAGATAATAACGCCGTCCCTGCAAAAACAGAAGCCTGCCCTGCGCATAGGGGTCCGCGCTTTGCATCACATTTGCGTCGATCATATCCCCGTATTCCGCCCGGTCCGCCACCCGTGCGGCCAGCCGCGCCGCAACCACGGCAGCCTGTTCGCGCCCGTTCAACAGATAGCCGAAGGGGTCAAGGAAGATATCCACCACCATCCCTGCCGCATCACGCTCAGTAGACGGGCCGAAGAAGGGCAGCATCACATAGGCCCCCTCATTCGCGCCCCAGACATACAGGGTCTCCCCGAAATCGCTCCACCGCCCATGCAGACCGATCCGCCCGGCGGGGTCAAACAGTCCGCCGATGCCGACGGTGGAATTTATCGCAAACCGCAGCGTGTTCTCGATCGCGCGGTCAGGGCGGAACTGAAGCAGGTTGTTGACCACGCTGCGCGGTATCGACAGGTTGTTGCCGAAATTGCGCACCAGCCTGCGCGGGGTACTGTCCGAACGCACGGCGGAATCGCCCAGAACAGCGGTGTCGATGGCAAGGTTCGTCTCGAACCATGCGCGGTTGGTGGCTTCAAACGGGTCATGAACCTCAACCCCCGCAGGGCGCGGATTGCACGCTGCCAATGCCAGCACCACGCCGAGGGCCAGGGCCAGACGCCCCGAAACCGACAATGCGGAATGGTTTCTCGTTCCTGGCACGAAATGTCTCCTGACACATTTACGGATTGCTAGCGAATGGCGCCTATCGTGCAAGTATAGGCCGTGGGGCAGGGATGACAACCGCCGCCACGCACGGCCGGGGCTGCAGGAGGTGCCGGTAGCGGACGATGTCAACACATGCCCCATCAGTAAGCGCTGCCAGCCCTGACCGGCCTTCTCTGGCGGTATGGCAGGGGAACGCACCCTTCCTCGCCGGGGTGCTCGCATTCAGTGTGCTGGTCAACCTGCTGATGCTGACCGGGCCTCTGTTCATGCTTCAGCTTTATGACCGCGTGCTCGCCGCCCGGTCCGAGGCGACGTTGACGGCCCTCTTCGCGCTGGTGGCGTTTCTCTACATCATGATGGCGCTGCTGGATCATGCGCGTGGCCGCATCACCGCGCGGATCGGTGCCGCGTTTCAGGCAAGGCTTGACCGGCGGGTGTTCGATGCCGCGCTGCAACGTCAGGCGCTGCGCCCCGCCGACCCCCTCGCACGGCTGGTTCAGCGAGACCTTGAGGGGGTGCAGAAGTTGCTCGGCTCACCCATTTTCCTCGCTTTGTTCGATATCCCCTGGACCCCGCTGTTCATCGCCCTGATCTTCGCGTTCCACCCTGAACTGGGCTGGCTTGCGCTGGGGGGCGGGCTGGTTCTGGTCGCGCTTGCCCTGCTCAACCAGCGGATGCTGCACCCGCCGCTGCAACAGGCCGCCCATACCACGCATGAGGCAGAGCGCTTTCGCACCCAGATCGGCATCGATTCAGAGCTGGTGGGCGCACTGGGCATGCGCGGCGCGGCCTTTCACCGCTGGCAGATCAACCGGCACGCCGCGCTGTGCGCCGCTCTCACCGCCAGCGACCGCTCGGGATTTTTCACAACCGCCACGAAAAGCTTCCGCCTGTTCCTGCAATCGGCGATGCTGGCGCTGGGGGCATGGCTGGTGCTGCGCGATCAGATCACCCCGGGGTTGATGATCGCCTCCTCCATCATTCTGGGCCGCGCGCTTGCCCCGGTTGAGCAGGTAGTGGGCCAGTGGGGCGCGCTTCAGGCCAGTTGGGAAAGCTGGCGCAGGCTGGGCGCGGTGCTGTCCGGGCTGCCGCCGCCGGTCCCGCGCATGACGCTGCCCCGCCCGCGCGCGCATCTTTCGGTGCGCGGCGTCACCGTCGTTCCCCCGGGGGAGGCAAAGGCGGCGCTGCGCATGATTGATTTTGAGCTGACACCGGGCAGGGCCGTGGGGGTGATCGGCCCCAGCGGCGCCGGAAAATCAACCCTCGCGCGCACCGTGACCGGCGCCTGGCAGCCTGCTGCAGGCAAGGTCCGGCTGGACGGGGTGGCGATTGACCAGTTTGAACCGGATGCGCTGGGCCGGCTGCTTGGTTATCTGCCGCAGCGTGTGACTCTCTTTGACGGAACGGTGGCCGAGAACATCGCCCGCCTTGACCCGGAGGCAGACCCCGCAGAAATCGTGCGGGCGGCGCGGCTTGCGGGTGCGCATGCCATGATCGTCGCCCTGCCTGAAGGCTATGACACGCGCATCAGCGAACATGCCGGGCGGCTGTCAGGCGGGCAGGTGCAGCGCATCGGGCTGGCCCGCGCGCTTTACGGCGATCCCGTGCTTCTGGTTCTTGATGAGCCCAATTCAAACCTCGATGCCGAGGGCTCGAATGCGCTCAACATGGCCATCCGGGCCGCGAAAGCCAAAGGCGCCTCGGTGATGATCATGGCCCACCGGCCCGCCGCGATTCAGGAATGCGACGATCTTCTGGTGCTTGAAAACGGCGTTCAGGCGGCCTTTGGCCCGCGCGACGAGGTGTTGCGCCAGGTGGTGCGCAACCACACCGACCTGGTGCGCCCGCAGGCTGATGCCCCGCGCGCCCATCCGGCTGCCGCCGGGGGTGGCGAATGAGCGGCGCCGCGCAGTGGCAGGCCCTGCGCCCCCTTCTGACCGGGGCGCTGGCTGCGTTGTTGCTGATCGCCGGTTTCGGCGGCTGGGCGGTCACGGCCACCCTTTCCGGCGCCGTCGTGGTCAGCGGGCAGGTCGAGGTTGAGCGCAATCTGCAGGTGGTCCAGCACCCTGATGGCGGTGTGGTCGAAGCCGTTCTGGTAGCTGAGGGCGCGCGGGTGGAGGCCGGGCAGATACTGATGCGGCTGGAGGGGGGATTGCTGGAGTCCGAGCTGGCCATTGTCGAAAGCCAGTATTTTGAGGCGCTCGCCCGTCAGGCCCGCCTCAACGCTGAGCGCGAGGGGCTGGAAACGCTGCACTTCCTGCCTCCGCTTATGGTCGCCATGAACATCCGCGCCGATGCGCGTGAGATTGCCGAGGGGCAACGCCGCCTGTTCGAGGCGCGGCGCGGCACCCTCGCCCAGCAGATCGCACAACTTGAGCGGCGACGCGAGCAGAACCTTTCGCAGCTGGACGGGCTTGCCGCGCAAAGCCGCGCCACCACGCGGGAGGCCACTCTTGTCCAGACCGAGCTTGCCGCCCAGGAAAGCCTGCTGGCGCAAGGGCTTGTGCAGGGCGCAAGGGTCACTGCGCTACAGCGGGAGGCCGCCCGCCTTGAAGGGGTTCTGGGGGCCATCACCGCCGAAATCGCACAGGTTCATGGCCGCATCACCGAGATTGCGCTGCAGATTGTGACGCTTGAAGCGACGCGCCGCGAACAGGCCGAGGGCGAGTTACGCGAACTGGGCATCCGCATCATCGAGCTGGCAGAGCGGCGGCGCGCGCTGGGGGATCACATCGCCCGGCTTGAGCTGCGCGCGCCGGTGGCGGGGCGGGTCCACGGGCTTCAGATCACCACGCCGCGCGCGGTTCTGCGCCCGGCAGAGCCGCTGTTGCAGATCGTGCCCGATGACCGCCCGCTTGTTCTGTCGGTGCGCATCATGCCCGGGGATATCGATCAGGTCTTCCCGGGGCAGCAGGCCTCGGTCCTGTTTCCCGCCTTCAGCCTGCGCAATATGCCTGACCTGCGCGCCACGGTCACCATGGTCTCTGCCGATGCCTTCATGGATGAACGGCTGGGTCAGCGCTATTTCCGCGCCGAGATCGTCCTGTCGACTGAAGCGCGCAGCGCTCTGGGCGCGCATACGCTGCTGCCGGGGATGCCGGTTGACGCCTTCATCCGCACCGGCGATCGCACCCCGCTGGATTACCTTACCCGCCCCCTGTCTGAACATCTGTTCCGCGCCTTCCGCGAAAGCTGAACGCCGCCCCGTCCCGGGCCCGGTGGGCCATAGGCCCTTTCCGTCCGCAGCGCTCTGTGGTTACTCTCGCCCCGCGAAAGCACCGCGAACGCAACAGACTGAAGGACCCGCGCCATGCCTCATGCCATTGACCTCCGCCTTGCTGAACTGGGCCTGCCCCCGGCCCCGCCGCCCGCTGCCGCTTATGTGCCTTACGTCCTGAGCGGTGGAGTGGTCTATGTCTCGGGCCAGATCAGCCAGGACGCCAATGGGCTGATCAAGGGAAAACTGGGCGAAGACCTGAGCACCGAACAGGGCGCCGAGGCCGCGCGCGCCTGTGCACTTTCGCTTCTGGCGCAGCTGCGCGCGGCCTGTGGCGGCGATTTCGGGCGGCTGCGGCGGGTGGTGAAGCTGACGGGCTTCGTCAACTGCACCCCGGATTTCACCGAACAGCCAAAGGTCATCAACGGCGCCTCCGAGCTGCTGGTCGAGGTGCTGGGCGAAACGGGCTGGCATGCACGCTCGGCCGTGGGTGTGGCCTCGCTGCCGCTGGGTGTTGCCGTCGAAATCGAAGCCCTGTTCGAGATTGTCTGATGCGCGCGCCGCTACACCCTGACTTCCTGACCCGCCCCATCGCCCACCGCGCGCTGCATGATCTGACGCAGAACCGCCCTGAAAACAGCCTCGCCGCGGTGCAGGCTGCTGTCGAAGCGGGCTACGGGATCGAGATTGATCTCCAGCCCTCGGCTGATGGCATCGCCATGGTTTTCCATGACGCCACGCTGGACCGCATGACCTCTGAAACCGGCCCGGTCGCGGACCGGAGCGCGGCCGAACTGGCAGCCATCGCGCTTAACCACGGCGCGGGTACGGGCATGCCGACCCTGACCGAAGTTCTGCGCGCGGTCGCCGGGCGTGTGCCGCTTCTGATCGAAGTGAAGGATCAGAGCGGCAGCCTTGGCCCGGTGGACGGCGCGCTGGAACGTGCAGCCGTCGACGCGCTGGAGGGCTATGAAGGCCCCGTGGCCCTGATGTCGTTCAACCCGCATTCGGTGGCCGCGCTGGCTGAGGCGGCGCCGCATATCGCGCGCGGCCTGACCACGTATGCCTTCCCCGCCAGCGATTTCCCGCAGGCGCAGGAGAACCCGGCGCTGGAAGCGCGCCGCGCCGCGCTTGCCGCCATCGCCGATTACGAGCGCACCGGCGCCAGCTTCATCTCACACCAATGGGCTGATCTGACCCGCCCGCGCGTGGCCGAACTGAAGGCGCAGGGCGCGGCAATTCTGTGCTGGACAATCCGCAGCCCGGAACAAGAGGCGCAGGCCCGCCGCATCGCGCAGAACATCACCTTTGAGCAGTATCTGCCCGCGCCGGTCAACTGAACGCCCTGCCCCGGCACCGCTGCCACGCTCAGAGCGTGTTGCGCACGATGCGGAACAGGCTGAGCACCTGACTGATGGCCGGAACCGGTGATTCGGTTGCAAGAACCACATCGTCGGGATGGATCATGAAACGTTGTGCGGCGAACAGGCCGTCCGCATTGGTAAGATCAAAGGTAAAGATCACCCAGGGCTTGCGCGGATAGGCGCCCTCAGGGCGTACATCGGCCTGCGCATATTCGCGCAGCACCAGCACCCCGCGCAGATCGGCGCGTGTCGCAGACAGGCCACCGATGGTGGAAATCGCATCAAGCGCACTGATTTCCTCGCGCTCGAAATACACCACTTCCTGCCGCCCCGCCGCGCCCAGCGCGATGAAGTTGCGCTGATCAGGCTCAACAAGAATTCGGTCACCGCCGCGCAGCTGAATATCTTGCGCAGGCTCGGAAAACAGCCGGTGCGCCGGAATCTCATAGGCCTGCCCCGCACGCTGAAGCCGCACCAGCGGGTTGCGCATGCTGGCGTTGATCCCGCCCGCCTCGGCCAGCACGGTCAGAATGGTCGGGCTGATCTCGGTCAGCGGAATGCGCCCGGGGGAGGCCACGCCGGTCACCACATCAATCGTATTGCCTGAGCCGGGCACGACCGAAAGCTGCACCTGCGCGTCGGGCACAATCATTTCCATCCGGTCCTGAATGTCACGGCGCGCGGCGTCGGCGGTCATGCCGGACACCGTGATCTCGCCGACATAAGGGACGAAGATACGCCCGCTGGTGGAGACACTGATGTTCTGCATATTGGCGAAGCGCTGCTCGACCGTCGTCAGAAGCGAGGCTTCCTGACTGTCCCAGATTGCCAGCGAAATGAGGTCGCCTGCCCGGATCAGCCGCGTCGTTGCACTGGCGCCGGTGGTCACCCAAGAATAGCGCACCGACCGGGCCGGGCGCGGCCAGGCGTTGATCTCGGTCAGCCCCGCGCGGGTCACTTCGACCACCTGATAATCGGAATCCTCGCTTTGCGTTCCGCGCAGAACCTCGCTCTGCATTGCCGCGCTCCGCGGCATCGAACAGGCCGCCAGCGCCGGAATCAGCACCAGAACCGCGAGCACCCGCATCAGAACGCGCAGCCCCTGTTCCGGGTGGAAACGGATCGGGACGGCCGCATTACCGGGCGACAGGTCTCGGGCGAGGTGCATGTTCAGTTTCGCCTGTATCCGTTTTAACATGAAAGCCTTGGGAGCAGGTACAGGCCGGGCGGCAATGCCCGGCTGGGGGCAGACGTTATCTGTGATCCCGCGTTGCGGCAAGCGGGAAGAGCCGCCCTTTCGCCGCCACGGCATAACATGGCTCATGCCCTGTGCCTTTCGTGCACACCAGCCCGGCAGGCGGTTAACGCGACGTCGGGTCTTGTCGGCCAGGGCGGGTCTGGCCAGAAACCGGCTAGGCGACCGCCCGCGCGGACGCTAAGCTTTTCTCCCCGGTCATGCGCCGGGAAGACGTCTGGGAGGGCAATGTGACAGCAACCAAACCCGGGGCCCGGCCCTGGATTTCGGCCTATGGGGCCGAGGTCGAAGCCGAACTGCCCGCGCCGCGTTTTGACACGATCGCCGCGCTGGTCAAGGACGCCTGCACCCGTTTCAGCGACCGCATCGCCTTTACCTGCGTCGTGCCCAACGGCATGAACGGCTCGCTCAGCTTCGCGCAGGTCGATGCCATGTCAGACGCTTTCGCGGCCTTCCTGCGCCATGACTGCGCCCTGAAGCCCGGCGCGCGGGTGGCGGTGCAGCTGCCCAACGGCCTGCCCTATCCGGTGGTGGCCTTTGGCGTGTTCAAGGCGGGCTGCGTTCTGGTTAACACCAACCCGCTGTATACGCCCGCCGAGATGATCCACCAGTTCAACGATTCCGGCGCCGAGGTGCTGGTGATCGTCGATATGTTCGCCGACAAGCTGGCGGCTGTCATTCCGCAGACCGGCATCCGCACCGTGGTTCTGGCCGGCGTGCCCGAGTTCTTTCCCCGTATCCCCGGGATGGTGGTGCGCGGCGTTCAGAAGGTCTGGAGCCGCACATTGCCGCCGGTGCCCGCGCTTGACGTGCCGGTCCTGCGCATCACGCAGGCGCTGGCCAAGGGCCGCGCCGCTGCTACCGACCCGCGCCAGTGGTGGGAATGGCTGAAACCGGAAGATCTTGCCTTGCTGCAATACACCGGCGGCACCACCGGCGTGGCCAAGGGCGCAATGCTGACCCATGGCAATATTCTGGCCAATCTGGCGCAGGTTCAGGCCATGGGCCGCTCGCATATGTCGGGCGAGGATTGCGTGCTGACAGCGCTTCCACTCTACCACATCTTCGCCTTCACGGCGAACATGATGACCTTCTTCGAGATCGGCGCGCGCAACATTCTGGTCCCTTCGCCACGCCCGGTTCAGAATATCCAGCGCGCGATCGAGAATTATCCGGTCACCTGGATCACCGGCGTGAACACGCTTTTCAACGGGTTGATGAACGAGGAGTGGTTCGCCGCCTTCCCCCCGCGAAAGCTGCGCGCGGCCATCGCGGGCGGCACCGCGCTGCATCAGGCCGTTGCCCGCCGCTGGGATGAGGTAACGGGCACCCGCATCGCCGAGGGATACGGCCTGACCGAATCATCGCCGCTGGTCAGCTTCAACCCGCTGACCGGCCGCCTGCGCCCTGACAGCATCGGCATTCCCGTTCCCGGCACCGATATCGCGCTGGTTGATGATGACGACGCGCCGGTGCCGGACGGCCAGCCGGGCGAGCTGATCGTCAAGGGCCCGCAGGTAATGCAGGGCTACTGGCAGCGCCCGGAAGACACGGCGCAGACCCTCAGGAATGGCTGGCTCTATACCGGCGATGTGGCGGTGATGGATGCCGATGGCTTTCTGAAGATCGTCGATCGCAAGAAGGATCTGGTGATCGTTTCGGGGTTCAATGTCTATCCCAACGAGGTGGAAGAGGCGCTGGCGAAGCTTGACACCGTGCTTGAGGCTGCCGTTGTCGGCATCCCTGACCTGAACACCGGCGAGGCCGTGCGCGCCTATGTCGTCAGAAACCCCGACAGCACGGGTGAGCTGACGCCTGAGGCCGTGATCGCCCACTGCAAGACGCTTCTGACCGGCTACAAAGTGCCGCGCTCGGTGATCATCCGCGATGAGCTGCCGAAATCGCCCATCGGGAAGATCCTGCGCAAGGATCTCAAGGCCGAGGTCCGGGCCGAATTTGCCGCGAAAGGTAGCGCATGCTGACGGAACTCGAAACCACGCTTCTGGGCATCATGATGATGGTGATCATGCTGGGCATGGGCGCCTCCATGACCCCGCGCGACTTCCTCATCGCCTTTCGCAAGCCCAAGGGCATTCTGGTGGGCCTGCTAAGCCAGTTCGCGGTGATGCCCTTTCTGGGCTATCTGCTGGCGGTGGCACTGAACCTGCCGCCGCCCCTGATCGTGGGGCTTTTGCTGATCGCCTGCATGCCAGGCGGCACCACCTCGAACATTTTTGCGTATTTCTCCAAGGGCGTGCTGGCGCTGTCGATCATGATGACCACGGTTTCCACCATTCTGGCGGTGGTCATGGTGCCACTGCTTCTGTCGTTCTACAGCGGCATGGCAGGGGTGACGGGGGATTATGTGATCCCGGCGGCGAATGTGGCGCAGGTGCTGGTGGTGCTGCTGGTGCCCACTGCGCTGGGCATGGTGCTGCGCAAGGTCAACGCCAATATCGGCGCCACGATCGAGCTGATCGGCTCGTTCATGGGGGTTGTGGTGATCCTGTTCCTGATCGGCAGCTGGGTGCCGCGCAACTACCAGCTTTTGCTGGATACGCCGGTGCATGTCTATTTTGCCACCATCAGCATCGGGCTTGTCGGCATGCTGTTCGGCTACTGGGTTGCGCGCGGTCTGGCGCAGGATACCAACCGCTCCCGCACCATCAGCCTGGAGACCGGCATCCAGAACGGGCCGCTGGCGGTGCTGGTGATCACGCTCAGCTTTGCGGGCGACATGCAGCAGGAGGTGTTGCTGATCCCCGTACTCTACAGCCTGTTCATCGTGATCACCTCCACCTTCATCACCCTCTGGTACCGCCGCAGCGCCACGCGTGAGGCTCTGGCGCGCGATGCCGCCAAGGTTCAGGCACGCTGACATGGCGCGCACCGATGCCATCGTGGTGGGCGCAGGGCTGGCCGGGCTGGTCGCCGCCTGCGAACTGGCGGGGCGCGGCAAGAAGGTGCTGCTGCTGGATCAGGAGGGCGAACAGAACCTCGGCGGGCAGGCCTTCTGGTCGCTCGGCGGGCTGTTTATGGTGGACACGCCTGAACAACGCCGGTTGCGCATCCGCGACAGCCACGCGCTGGCGCTGTCAGACTGGATGGGTTCGGCGCAGTTCAGCCGCCCGCAGGATGACTGGCCCCGCCGCACCGCCGAGGCCTATCTGGATTTCGCTTCGGGCGAGATGCGGGCATGGCTGCACGGGCTGGGCATGCGCTGGTTCCCGGTGGTCGGCTGGGCCGAACGCGGCGGCGCACTGGCCGATGGTCACGGCAATTCGGTGCCGCGTTTTCACATCACATGGGGCACCGGGCCGGGGGTTCTGGCACCCTTCATCGCCCGCGCCCGCGCGCTCAACGATCAGGGCCTCCTGACCTTCGCCTTCCGCCACCGCGCCACCGAAATCGTGAAGCACGACGGGCGCGTCGCGGGCGTGGCGGGTGAGGTGCTGGCACCAACCGATACCTTGCGCGGCCAGCCCTCCAACCGTAGTGTCACCGGCCGGTTCGAGCATCACGCCGATGCGGTGATCGTCACCTCGGGCGGGATCGGCGGCGATCTGGAACGCGTGCGCCGCCAGTGGCCCACCGCCCGGCTTGGCCCCGCGCCCCGGCGCATGGTCGCGGGCGTGCCCGCCCATGTCGATGGCGCGATGATCGACACCACTGCCCGCGCCGGTGCCGCGCTGATCAATACCGACCGGATGTGGCATTACACCGAGGGGCTGCAAAACTGGAGCCCGGTCTGGCCCAACCACGGTATCCGCATCCTGCCCGGCCCCTCGTCGATGTGGTTTGATGCCACCGGCCAGCGGATGGAAGCCCCCTGCCTGCCCGGTTTCGATACGCTCGCCACCCTGAAGCGCATCCTTTCCACCGGGCATGATTACAGCTGGTTCATCCTGACACAGGCCATCATCCGCAAGGAATTCGCGCTCTCCGGCTCCGAACAGAACCCAGACCTGACAGACGGCGGCTGGCGCGAGGTCCTCGCCTCGCGCCTTGGCGGCGGCGGCAGGGCTCCGGCCCCGGTCGAAGCTTTCAAGGAACATGGCGCCGATTTCATCGTGGCCGATGATCTGGAAACACTGGTTGCCGGCATGAACCGCCTCGCCGACCACCCGCTGGACCCTGCCCATATCCGCGCCCAGATCGAGGCGCGCGATGCGCAACTGGACAACCCCTTCGCCAAGGACGCCCAGATCCTCGCCCTGCGCCAGACCCGCGCCTATCTGGGCGACCGGCTGATCCGTACCGCAAAACCCCACCGCCTGCTCGACCCCGCACAAGGCCCGCTGATCGCGGTCAAACTGCATATCCTTACCCGGAAAACATTGGGCGGCATCCACACCAACCTTGACGGCGCGGTGCTGGACGCAGCAGACCAACCCCTCGACGGCCTCTTCGCCGCCGGTGAATGCGCGGGCTTCGGCGGTGGCGGCTATCACGGCCACAACGCGCTCGAAGGCACCTTCCTCGGCGGCTGCCTGTTCTCGGGCCGCAACGCAGGCCGCGCCGCCCTGCACTGAACACGCGCGCCTCATTTTCTGTCTGAAAATATCCTGCGGGGGTGAGGCGCGCAGCGCCGAGGGGGCGCAGCGCCGAGGGGGCGCAAAGCCCCCTCACCCGGCCGCCATATTCACCGGTGCCTGAGCCGTGCGCGTACCTGCGCCCAACCGCCCGGCCCCACCAGCGCCGCCAGCGCAAAGCCAAAACCAAAGGCGGCGATTTCGGCGACCCAGCCCTGCCCGGTCTCCGCCAGCAGGCCAAAGCCCAGCCGCGCCGCCAGCAGAACACCGATCAGCGCGAACGCCCGCCGCCGCCCCGCCGCATCCCCGGCACTTTGCCAACGCCACCATGTCAGCGCGCCCACCAGCCCGAAGACCATCGGCATCCCGCCCAGCAGCCAGCCCTGCGCGTCGTCGCCCACTGCCAGCCCGAACACCACCGCGCCCAGCATCGGCGGCAAGGCCAGCACCACCAGAAACGCGCGCGCGCCAAAGGCCTCGGCCACATATTTGCCCAGCGCCGCCACCAGCACCACCACGAAAAAGGCATGCAGCGGCCCGGCATGGATCAGCCCGAAAGCCGGATAGCGCCACAGATGCGACACCGGGTAGCGCGCGGTTTCCAGCATCCAGCCCTGCACCGCGCTGGAAAACCCGAACCGCTCGATCGCCGCCAGCCGCCAGCCGAGTGCCTGCGGCCCGCCGATCAGCCCGGCCCCCCCGGCCCAGAGCACCAGCTCAACCCCGGCCATCACCGCGCTCACCAGCCAGACGGCACCGGGCAGCGGGTTGAGCGGTGAGGCGTTCAGATCGTGCAACCCGTCAGGCGTGTTCTCTTGGTCTCGGTCCTGCATCGTTCTCTCCGTGGCGCGCGGCCTTGGTTGACGCCCCGCCAAGCGAGCGATAAGCGACATCACACCAGTTTTCCACTACGGAGTGACGGCATGACCGGCGCAGCCCCCGCTTCCCAGTTCCAGCCCCGCATCTTTTCGGGCATCCAGCCCTCGGGCGGGCTGACGCTTGGCAATTATCTGGGCGCTCTCAAGCGTTTCGTCGAGAAGCAGGATGAGGGGGTGGAAACCATCTATTGCCTCGTCGACATGCACGCCATCACCGTCTGGCAGGACCCTGCCAAGCTGCGCCACGCCACCCGCGAAATGGCGGCAGGCTTCATCGCGGCGGGGATCAACCCTGAACGCTCGATCCTGTTCAACCAGAGCCAGGTTTCGGCCCATGCCGAGCTGGCCTGGATCTTCAACTGCGTCGCGCGGATGGGCTGGATGAACCGCATGACCCAGTTCAAGGACAAGGCCGGCAAGGACAAGGAGGCCGCGTCCCTGGGCCTTTACGCCTATCCCGCGCTGATGGCTGCCGACATTCTGGTCTATCACGCCACCCATGTCCCGGTGGGTGAGGACCAGCGCCAGCATCTTGAGCTGACGCGCGACATCGCCACCAAGTTCAACCATGATTACGGGACCGATTTCTTCCCCATCACCGAGCCGGTGATCGAGGGTGCTGCGGCGCGGGTCATGAGCCTGCGCGACGGCACCAAGAAGATGTCGAAATCTGACCCCTCGGACCAGTCGCGCATCAACCTGACCGATGACACCGACACCATCGCCCAGAAGATCCGCAAGGCAAAAACCGATGCCGAGCCGCTGCCTGAGCTGCTGGAAGGCCTTGATGCCCGCCCTGAGGCGCGCAATCTGGTGAATATCTATGCCGCCCTCGACAACCGCAGCCCGCAAGAGGTGCTGAGCGAATTCGCAGGGCAGGGTTTTGGTGCGTTCAAACCGAAACTGGCCGATCTGGCGGTGGCCTCGCTTTCGCCGATCTCGACGCGGATGCAGGAGCTGATGCAGGACGTGTCCGAGATTGACCGCATTCTGGGGGCGGGTGCTGAGCGCGCCGAGGCCATCGCCACGCCGATTCTGGACCGCTGTTTCGAGATTGTGGGCATGGTACGCGCGCGCCGCTGATCCGGCACGCAGGGTTTTTCGCGGGGTTTTCACGGGCTCCGGTGGCAGGGCTGAAAGCGCGCCACCCGCCCGGGCGGTACGCTTCGCTTAACCTGTGCACTTTCACGCTGGGCAAGCGCCACGCCGCGCCCTAACCTCGCGCCATGACCGATTCACTCGACAGTCGCACCTCCTGGACCCGGCTTGGCATTTCGCTGAGCATTGCCACGATCGGCAATGTCGGCAACTGGTCCATCGTGCTGATCATGCCCGCCGTTCAGACCGAGTTCGGCATCGGCCGCGCCGATGCGGCGCTGCCCTATACGCTGACCATGCTGGGCTTTGCGCTGGGCAACCTGCTGATCGGCCGCGCGGTGGATCGCTATGGCATCAGCGCGGCGCTGATCGGTGCGGCGCTGGCCTCTGGCATCGGGTTTCTGCTGGCCGCCCTCAGCCCCACGGTACTGACACTGGCACTGGCGCAGTTCATCATCGGGCTGGGCGCGGCGGCCTGTTTCGGGCCGCTGATCGCCGATATCTCGCTGTGGTTCCGGCGGCGGCGGGGCATTGCGGTGGCGATCACCGCCAGCGGCAACTACCTGTCCGGTGCAATCTGGCCGATGCTGCTGTCGCCTGCGCTGGCCGGGCAGGGCTGGCGCGTGGTCTATACCGCGCTGGCGCTGGTGCTGGTGGTGACGATGGTGCCGCTGGCGCTGTTGCTACGCCGCCGTCTGGCCGCCACCAGCATGACCGTTGAGGCGCAGAAATCCCCTTTCGCACCCCGCGCCGTCCCGTGGTCGCCGCGCGCATTGATGTGGCTTCTGGCACTGGCAGGGCTGGGCTGCTGCGTGGCCATGTCGATGCCACAGGTGCATATCGTGGCATTCTGCGTTGATCTGGGCTACGGGCCCGCCGTGGGGGCCGAAATGCTGGCGCTCATGCTGATGGGTGGCGTGGTCTCGCGCGTGGTGTCCGGCCTGCTGGCCGACAAGCTGGGCGGGGTGGTGACCCTGCTGATCGGCTCGTCGCTTCAGGCGATGGCGCTGTTTCTGTACCTGCCGTTCGACGGGCTTGCCTCGCTCTACATCGTCAGCATGGTCTTTGGCCTTGCGCAGGGCGGCATCGTACCCGCCTATGCCATCATCGTGCGCGAATACATGCCCGCGCGTGAGGCTGGCGCGCGGGTGGGCTTTGTCATCATGGCCACCATTCTGGGCATGGCACTGGGCGGCTGGATGTCTGGCTGGATCTATGACCTGACGGGTTCTTACCGGCTGGCCTTCATCAACGGCATCGTCTGGAACGGCCTGAACATCGCCATCCTGCTGATGATCCTGCTGCGAAGCCGCCCCGCGGGCACAGCGCCACCGCACCCCGCGCGGGCATGATCCGCTCTTGACGAAAGCAGCGTAAGAACCTAGACGCATCTGCGCGAGGCGGGTTGGCGGAGAGGTTACGCAGCGGATTGCAAATCCGTGAAGACCGGTTCGATTCCGGTACCCGCCTCCAGTTTCCTCCACCGCCTGTTTCACGCGATCCGTGCCAGCGCCACGGCATCCGCGCCTGCCGGGTAGTGCAGCCGGTCTGACCCGTCGGTTGCCGCCCGCCACACGGCCTCGGCCACGTCGCTTTCCCGCGTCGTCAGGGGCGGGTTGGCGAAGGCTGCAAAGACCGGGCCCGCGTAACCGGCATAGGCTTCGGGGATCAGGTCCGTCACCGGAATGTCGGTGTTCGCGGCAAAGCGCGTCGTCGGCGCATAGCCCGGCTCCACCAACTTCGCCTGCACCCCGAACGCGCCCAGTTCATGCGCCAGCGACCCGGTGAACCCTGCGATGGCCTGTTTGCTGGCGGTATAGGCGGCGGCCAGCGGATGCGGGGCCAGCGTTACGCTGGAGGTGACGTTCACAATCACCCCCGCCCGGCGCGCCCGCATCCGCGGGATCACCGCCTGCACCATCGCCATCACGCCAAAGGTGTTGGTCTCGAACACCTTGCGGATATGCGCCATCGGCGTCGCCTCGAACGCGCCGACCACACCGATGCCGGCATTGTTCACCAGCACATCGATCTGCCCCGCCGCCACGATCAGCGCCTCGATGCTTTCAGGGCGGGTGACATCCAGCGGCAGGATGCGGAGGCGGTCGGACTGTGGCAGCAGGCCTTCGCGCGGGGTGCGCATGGTGGCGATGACGTTCCACCCCTGCGCGTGGAAATGGCGGGCGGTTTCCAGCCCGTAGCCGGATGAGGTGCCGGTGATGAGGACGCTTTTCATGTCAGTCTCCTGTGTTTGATGTTGACCTGACGGAGATAGCAGGCATGATCAGGACTATCTTCGATCAGTAATCCTGTTTTCATTTGCATAAGTCCTGAATGACCGATCCATTGACACAGGTGATCCGGCTTTTGCGGCCCCGCGCCGTTTTCTCGAAAGGGATCAGTGGCGCCGGGGCATGGGCCGTGCGCTATGCCGCGTTCGGCCATCCGGGCTTTTGCGCCGTGACCGAGGGACGCTGCCGGTTGGCGGTGGAGGGGGAGGCGCCGGTCATTCTGGAGGAGGGGGATTTTGTGTTGCTGCCCGCAACACCGGCCTTCACCATGTCCGGCCTCACCCCCGCACCGCCGCTCCGGATCGACCCCGCAACGGCACTGTTACCCGGGCAGGAGATCCGCCATGGCCGCAAGGAGGGGCCGCCCGATGTGCGCCAGTTCGGCGGCTGGTTCACCTTTGATGCGCCCGATGCGGGCCTGCTGGTGTCGCTGCTGCCCCGGATGATCCATATCCGCGCCGTGCCCCGGCTGGCGCAACTGGTGCAGCTGCTGGGCGACGAAGCGGCGCGCGACGAGATGGGGCGCGCACTTATTCTGGAGCGGCTGGTGGATATCCTGCTGATCGAAGCGCTGCGCGCGGCCCCGGCAACGCGGGCACAGCCGGGCCTGTTGCACGGGCTGGCCGACCCGAGGATCGCCGCCGCCCTGCGCGGGATGCATGGCGCAATTGAACAGGACTGGACGATTCCCAGACTGGCAGAGGTGGCGGGAATGTCGCGCTCAGCCTTCTTTGCCCGGTTCGCCCGCACGGTCGGCCTGCGACCGATGGAATACCTGCTGGGCTGGCGGATGGCCGTGGCGAAGAGCCTGCTGCGCGGTGGTGGCCTGACGCTTGATGAGGTGGCGAGGCGGGTTGGTTATGGTTCTGCCAGCACCTTCAGCACCGCCTTCAGCCGCCATGTGGGAACGGCGCCGGGGCGCTTCGCAAGGCAGGTTGAAGCGGCGGGGTAAGCTGGCGGCGCCATGGGTGCGGCTACGAGGCATGCGGCAGGAAAAGCCGGTCAGCCCGGCCTGGCATTGCCCCGCAAGGCGGCGGCGTCGAGCGCGGCGTGAAGGGTTGCGGCGGTATCGGCCCCCATCGCCCGGATGACCTCGTCATGCGCGCGCTGCCAGTAGGGAAGCGCCCCGGCCAGCCGTGCCTTGCCGGCCCCGGTCAACCGGACGACACACACACGCCGGTCGGTTTCACTGCGGCCTGTTACGACCAGCCCCCCGCTTTCCAGCGCGCGCAGATTGCGGGTCAGCGTGGATATCTCAAGCGCGAGGATATCGGCAAGCTGGCCCATCGGCTGCGCCCCGTCCTTCCCCAGCGCGATGGTGCTCATCAATGTGACCTGCGTGGCCTGCAACCCCGTCGGGCGCAAGGCCTCATCATAGGCGCGGGTGATCGCCCGGGCCGTGCGCCGGGCCCGGAAACACAGGCATTCCGCCGCCATGACCCGCGCCGCATCAAGGTGATCCATCATGACTCCTGCCGTAGTGTCATCGCGCATCAAAGGCCGCGTTGATGAAACTCTCGGCAAAGGCGGCATCATCCGGGGCCGTCATCATGCGCTGGGTGAAGAGGGCGGCGACGGTGTCGGTGGCCGGATCGCACCAGAAGGCGGTGCCAAACCCGCCCCACCAGCCAAACCGGCCGCGCGCGTTTTCCGGGGCGGTGCGCAGCGCCACGCCCAGACCCCAGCCATGTGTTTCCCAGAAATCCGGCGGAAACCAGGGCGAGGCCGCTTTCTGGGCGGGTGTGATCTGGTCGCGCAGCATCTCGTCCACAAGCTCTGCCGACAGGAGCCGCTGGTTCCCGGCCATGCCCCCGGCGAGCAGAAACCGCCCGAAAGCCAGAAAGTCATCCACGGTTGAAACATGCCCGCTGCCGCCCGCCTCAAAGACCGGGCTTTGTGCAAAGCTATCGCCTGAGGCGGAGTTCCAGTGCGCCAGCGCGCCGGTCTCGGCATCGGGCGAATACTGGGTTGCGAGGCGGTCGGCAGGGCCGGAAAACCCGGTATCCGCCATGCCAAGCGGAGCAAAGAGGCGCCTGCGCTGGAATTCCGCCAGCGACATGCCACTGGCCCGCGCCACCAGAACGCCCGCCACATCCAGCCCGGTGTGATAGAGCCATGCTTCGCCCGGCTGATGGGCCAGCGGCAAGGTGCCCAGCGCGGCCATGAAGGTATCGACATCCTCGCCGTAAATCCTTGGCCCCGGCGCAACGCCAAGTTCCTGCATCCGTCTGGCCAGTGGCACATCGGCAAAGACAACGCCCAGACCCATGCGCAGGCTCAGCAGGTCCCGCAGGGTGATGGCGCGGGTGGCGGGCGCGGTGTCATCCAGTGCGCCGTCCATCTGACGAAGCACGCGGGGCGCGGCCAGTTCCGGCAGCCAGCGATCAACCGGGTCATCCAGCCCCAGAACCCCGTCTTCGACCAGCATCAGCGCCGAAACGGCGGTCAGGGGCTTGCCGATGGAGGCCACCGCGAACAGCGTGTCGCGCCGCATAGGTGCCCCGCTCTCCAGATCGCGCTGGCCTGCTATATGGGTCCAGACATCCGGCCCGCGCGCGATCAGTGCCACAAGCCCCGGCACCCGGCCTGAACTGACGGCCTGATCCAGTGCGCTGCGCAGTTCGTCATAAGGGCTGGCCGACACCGTATCACTCCAACCAAGAACCAGCGGCAAAGCGGCAGCCCCGGTCAGAGCCGCGCGCCGTGTCAGACCCTGCATTTCCTTCTGGCACATCACACCCCCCGTCACGGAATCGCTATCGGGATCAGCATATGCGAAATTACTTGTATCTACAAGTTTATGGGCAAGCGTCAGTTCCGAGGGTCGTCACCGCTCTTCAGCCCTTTGCATCCCCCGCCCCGGCCTCTTCGGATGACCAATAGCGCCGGTACCATTTGCCGGACTGCGCCCCCAGTGTCGCACCCGTGATTGCGCCTAGGATATCGGCAAGGAAATCTGCCCATTCTGCCTGGCGCCCGAAATATGGCTGGATCAGCTCGATCATCCCGCCATAGGCAATCACGCCCAGCGCCACCGGCAAAGCCAGTCTTGACCGCGCGAAGGAGAGCGGAAAGGCCAGAGCGGCGAATGCAAGGGCATGGTGCAGCTTGTCAGAGCCGGGAACATCCTGACTGCTGACAGGGGCCAGTGTCAGCACCGCAATCACGATGCCCAGAAAAAGCGTCAATGCCACGCCGATGAACTGAGCGCGATATCTGGTCAGAAATGCCACAGGTTCCGCCTTTTGTCAGGTGCAGCCCGCATTGCGCTGGTTGTGCAGGGCATGTCAATTCACAGGCACGGTATTACCGGCAGTTTCGCGCCGCCGCGGGTTGGTGGGCGCGAACGCCCAACCTGTGCCATAAGGGCGACAGGCTGACGAAATTACCGCTTTTCGGGCGGTCAGATTGACTCCTTGCGCCCTGCTGCCTATCTCCTCCCGCATGGTGATGTTGTTTCCTCTTATCAGGGTCCGGACACGGTCCGATGCCCTGCTGACGCGCTCTCTGCCCCGGGCAGAGGCGGTCACCTGCTGACGCCTCCACCCGGGGTAACATTTCTCTGAGAACCAAGGTCAGCCGGACGGGCATCTGCCCGTCGAGGAGTCATCATGCATTATCACCCCGATACCCTGCACCCGGGCGGTGCCGGGCACATTGCGCAGGTTGACCGCCCGGCGCGGCGCGATGCCGATATCGACACCTTGCGCCCGTTGCGTGCCCTGCTCAGCCCGGGCGACTATTGGCAGATGCAGGCGCATCGCC
This sequence comes from Pararhodobacter sp., assembly GCF_036802785.1. GTDB lineage: Bacteria > Pseudomonadota > Alphaproteobacteria > Rhodobacterales > Rhodobacteraceae > Pararhodobacter. The sequence continues at coordinate 35,556 of NZ_DAIRVN010000020.1, read as the reverse complement.
GCCGGTGCGAGGAGCTGGGCGGCGCCGGATTCCTGCGCCTCGCCCGCCTGATTCGCGCAAAGTCAGCCGATGCGCAGATCATCCCCGCCGATGAACTGCGCCCCGGCACGGTCACCGGCGCGGCCCGCATCAGCTTTGCAACCGGTCGCCAGCGGCCCATGACCTGCACGCTTTACCACTGGGATTACCCGGCGCGCGGGCGTGGTCTGCCCGTGGGCTCGTTCCTTGGTATCACGCTGATCGGCATGTCAGCCGGTCAGTGCGCGCCGCTGATCAGTGGCGACGGCGTGAGGGGCGAGGTGCAGGTGCTTGCCGTCCATACGCAGGCCGCATCTGGCCGCGCTCACTGCGCCTGACCCCCGAAACCGGGTCGAAATTCACATTCTTGTTGGAGGCTGTCATGTCCCGTTCCCTTCGCCGCGCCCGCGCGGTCATCGACTCAACCCTGATCGAGCGGCTGGAATCGCTTGCGGGCGCCGCCGTCGCGCGCCTGCCTGAGGTTGCCTATCCGCTGGTCAACAAACTGACCTCGGCCAAACTGGTCCCTCCGGCGCGGCTGCCCGCCGATGTCATTACCATCGGCAGCGTGCTGAGCTACCGCGACGAGCAGACCGGGCGCACCCAGCAGGTGACGCTGGCATGGCCTGAGCAGGCCGATATCAGCCGTGGGATCGTCTCGGTCCTGACGCCGGTCGGCGTGGCGTTGCTGGGTCTGTCTGAAGGCGACCGTTTCCGCTGGACCACCCGCGCAGGCGAAGAGCGCGCGATGACCGTGCTGGCGGTGGCCGCCGGGCGCGCGACCGTGGCCGGGGCATAAGCACCGGCCATCGGCACCCAACGACCATAGCAGAAGGAACGCCGCGATGTTTCGCCGGTTCATCCCGCCCGTTTGCGCCGGTTGTGGCGCGCTGATACCCCGCGCGGCAGCGGGGCGCTGCCCGGCCTGCCGGAAGGATTTCACCTCCGCCGTTTCAACGGGCGGGATTGCCCCGCGCCACCCCGCGATGCGCGAGAAAGAGCGCATCGCCGCGCCACGCGACCCGAAGCGGTTGCCATGAGAGGGATTCGCGCGAATGCGCAGCGGCACCCCGGCCTGCGCATAATGCAGGCGTTGGCCCGCAGGGCCGGGACGTTCCGGCCCTGAAATCTTGCCGACCGGAAAGGCTGAAAATCAGTCCTCACGGGGCACAAAACGGAAAACGGGGGTGACTTGCGTCACCCCCGTTTCAATATCTGCTCTTGCCGAACCTGAGGTTCAGGCGAGGGCGAGGTTCGTTGCCGATTCGCGGCCGTTACGATCGCTTTCGAGATCGAAGGTCACTGCCTGGCCGTCATCGAGCTGGCGAATGCCGGCGCGCTCAAGAGCGGTAACGTGAACGAACACGTCTTTCGAGCCATGAGCGGGAGCGATGAAGCCGAAGCCTTTAGTTGCGTTGAACCATTTCACGGTGCCATTAGCCATCGTGATGTCTCCTTTTATAAATGCCACCCACATGATCGCGATGGCCCGGCTCAGTGTCGTCAGAGTCGCAACTGAGGCCGTTAGGAGACAGAAGGTCGAACGAAGATGCTTTGCCTGACCTAGATACCCTTTAGCGCCTTCATATGCAAGTGCCTTTCTGGATTAGTTTTTCCGGCGCCCTTTCAGCACCCCTGCTGTGCGGGCTCACTCACAACGCTGCGCGCCACAAGCTCGCGGCCATAGTCGCTTTGCAACCGGCCCGCGCGCAGCTCTGACGCCTCGGTCACCTCTTCCAGTTCGCCCTGACGCAGAACGCCCAGCCGGTCGCACAGAAACGAGACAATCGGCAGATCATGCGTCACCAGCAGATAGGTCAGCCCGCGCTCTTCGCGCAGATCGGCCAGCAGGTTGAGGATCTCCGCCTGAACCGAGACATCCAGCGCCGAGGTCGGCTCATCCAGCAGCAGCACCTCCGGCTCCAGCATCAGCGCGCGCGCAATCGCCACCCGCTGGCGCTGCCCGCCGGACAGCTGGTGCGGCAGACGGAACCGGAAGCGACGTGACAGGCCCACGGCATCCAGCATCGCCAGAACCTTGGCGTCATGGCCCTTGATCCGGTGTACCGCCAGCGGCTCGCTGAGCGTATCATCAACTGAACGGCGCGGATGGAGTGAGCCGTAGGGGTCCTGAAACACCATCTGCACGCGGCGCACAAAGGCCGCATCGCGCCGCCTGCCGAGGCTGTCGCCGCCGATGCGGATGGTGCCGGTCCATTCCGGTGCCTGCCCGGCAATCGCCTTCAGGATCGTCGATTTGCCTGATCCGCTTTCACCCACCAGCGCAAAGCTTTCGCCCTGCGCCACCGCAAAGCTGACGCCATGCACCACGGGAGTGCCGCCAAAGCTGACGGTCAGGTTCTCAATACCGATCATGTGCCCGCCCCGATCGCCGCGCGGTCCAGCACCGGCAGCCGCCTGCGTGTCTCATTCAGCCGGGGCACCGAGGCCAGCAACCCGCGCGTATAAGGGTGCGTCGCCTCATGCAGCTTTCCGGCGGCGCATTCTTCGACCACCTTTCCGGCATACATCACCAGAATCCGGTCACACCAGCGCGCCACCATATCAAGGTCATGCGAAATCAGGATCAGCCCCATCCCCCGCCTGCGCACCAGATCATCCAGAATTTCCAGCACCGTCGCCCGCACCGACACATCCAGCGCCGAGGTCGGCTCATCCGCGATCATCAGGTCAGGCTCCAGCACCACCATCATGGCGATCATCACCCGCTGGCCCATCCCGCCCGACACCTCATGCGGGAACAGCCGGTAAACGCGTTCCGGGTCATTGATGCGCACAGCCTCCAGCACCTCAAGCACCGCCTGCTTGCGGGCACGGGCGGGCATGCGGCGGTGGAACTGCAACGCCTCGCCGATCTGCTCACCGATGCGGATCACCGGATTGAGGCTGAACTTGGGGTCTTGCATCACCATCGACATCCGCGCACCGCGCAGCTTGCGCAGCTCACGCTCAGGCATGCCGCGCAGGTCGATCCCGTCGAATTCCAGCCGGTCTGCCGTCACCTTTCCCGGCGGGGCAATCAGCCCCATCAGCGCGCGGCCGGTCATCGACTTGCCCGAGCCCGATTCGCCCACAATCCCCAGCCGCTCACGCCCCAGATCAAAGGTCAGGCCCTTGACCACTTCCACCTCACCCTGCTCGGTGGGAAAGCGGACGCGCAGGTTTTCAACATGCAGAAGGCTCATGATTTCACCTTGCCTTTCGGGTCCAGCACATCGCGCAGACCGTCGCCGAACAGGCAGAAGCCCAGCGAGACGATGACGATGGCAAAGCCCGGCATGGTGGCGACCCACCATTGATCCAGAATGAACGCCCGCCCGCGCGAGATCATCGCGCCCCATTCCGGCAGCGGCGGCTGCGCGCCGAGGCCGAGAAAGCCGAGGCCCGCAGCAGTCAGGATGATGCCCGCCATATCCAGCGTCACCCGCACGATGGTCGAGGACAGGCAGAGCGGAATCACATGCCGCCAGATCACCCGCGCGTGGCTGGCGCCCTGCATCTGCACGGCGGAAATGAACTCGGCAGTGCGGAAGGTCAGGGTTTCGGCGCGCGCGATGCGGGCATAGACCGGCCATGCGGTAATGGCGATGGCAATCACCGCGTTTTCAATCCCCGGGCCAAGGGCGGCGACAAAGGCCAACGCCATGATCAGCCGGGGCATCGACAGGAAGATATCGGTCAGGCCCATCAGCACCCGGTCCACCCAGCCACCGAAATAGCCCGAAACCGCACCGACAATCAGGCCCAGCGGCGCCGAGATCACCGCCACCAAGAGCACGATATACAGCGTGATCCGCGCGCCATGGATCACCCGGCTGAGGATATCGCGGCCCAGCTCATCGGTGCCCATCCAGTGCAGCGAGGACGGCGGTTGCAGGCGGTTTTGCAGGCTGCCCTGCAAGGGCGAATAGGGCGCGATCCACGGCGCGAAAGCGGCCACCACCAGCAGCGCCACAATGATCGCCAGCCCCACCATCGCCAGCGGGTTGCGCATCAGCGCGCGCACCAGCCGGTAGAATTGCCCCAGCCTTGCCTGCGCGCGGGTTTCGGGATCCTCGCTCAGCAGCCAGTCGCGGGAAAGGAATGCCATGTTCATGCGCGCGCCCTCGGGTCCAGCAGCCGGTAAAGCAGGTCGGACCCCTTGTTGATGGTGATGAACACCGCGCCGATGACCAGCGTCGCGCCCAGAACCGCGTTCATGTCCGCGTTCAGCAGCGCCGTCGTCAGATAATTGCCGATACCGGGCCATGAGAACACGGTTTCAATCATGACCGAGCCCTCCAGCAGGCCCGCGTAAGAAAGCCCGATCACGGTAATCAGCTGCACCCGAATGGGCCGGAATGCATGCCGCCAGATGATCACCCATTCCGGCGCGCCTTTGACGCGGGCGGTGGTGATGTATTCCTGCCCCAGTTGCTCCAACATGAAACTGCGGGTCATGCGGGCGATATAGGCGAGGCTGAAAAAGCCCAGAATGGTCGCGGGCAGCACGATATGCGAAAAGGCCGAGCGGAAGGCGCGCATGTCACCGGCGATCAGGCTGTCGATCAGCAACAGCCCCGTGCGCACCGGCACCATGCCATCCATGAAGATATCAATCCGCCCCGGCCCGCCCACCAGCCGGAACTTGGCGTAAAAGATCACCAGCCCCACCAGACCCAGCCAGAAGGCCGGGATCGCATAGCCCGCCAGCGCCAGAACCCGGATGATCTGGTCAATCCACGAGCCCTGACGCGCGGCGGCGATCACCCCCATCGGCACACCGATCACCACACCGATGATGATGCCAAAGGTCGCCATCTCCAGCGTTGCCGGGAACACCCGCGCCAGATCTTCGGCCACCGGGCGCCCGGTGCTGACAGAGCGGCCCAGATTACCCTGCACCACATCGCCGACATAGCGCAGGAACTGCACCACAAGGGGGTCATCGACCCCCATCGCCAGCCGCGCGGCATCATAGGTCGCGCGCGAGGCGCGGTCACCGACGACGGAAAGCACCGGGTCAATGGGCACAACGCGGCCAATCACGAAGGTGATGGCGAGAAGGCCCAGGAAGGTCATCGTGATGATCAGCACAAACCACACCAGCGGCGCGGCGCGGGTGGCGAGGGGTCCGAACAGGCGGGGGGCCTGGGCCATGCAACTCTCCTCAACAGAACGGACGGCAAGGGCCGCCGGGCGGCGGTCAGCCGGTGGATGACGAGGGTGTAACAAAAAAACTTTGACGGATCAAAATTTTTTTACTAGCGTCAAAAAAGAGCGAACAACGCCCGCCCGTGAAAGGATTCCCATGTCTGCACCGTTACGACAGAGCGATGCCTCGGCCAGTCAGGCCCAGGCGCCGCAGTTCGGTGGCCGCATCCGGGAATTGCGGCGCAAGGCCGGGTTGACGCTTCAGGCCCTGGCCGATGAGGCGGGCATCTCGGTGGGATTTCTCAGTCAGGTTGAGCGCAACAAGGCCACGCCGTCGCTGGGCACACTCGCCAGCCTTGCCGCCGCGCTGGGGGTTGAGATCAACTGGTTCATCGCCACCCCCCAGCCCGCCGATGCCGTCACCCGCGCTGGGGAGCGCGCGCGCTTTTCGCTCGCCGACAGCTCGCTGGCCTACGAGCGGCTGGATACGCGCCTGCCCGGTGGCTCGCTCTCATCGCTGATCATCCATATCCCCGCAGGCTATGCCTCCGAGGTGACGCGCCACACCGGCGAAGAGATGATTTATGTGCTCGAAGGCCGCATCCGCCAGACGCTGGGCGATGCGGTGATCCTGCTCAACCCCGGCGATTCGTTCCATTTCATGGGCGATACGCCGCATTCATTCGCCAATGACGGCGATGGCCCGGCCCGGCTTTTGTGGACCGGCACCTCAATGCGCCTGTTCGGCAGCACCCCACCCGAGAACGCCTGAAAAACCAACGACAGGAGAGGCTATATGAAACTCATCAGAACCACCCTTGCCGCCAGCCTGCTGGCCCTCGCCACAGCCCCGGCGCTGGCCGCGACACCTGACAATGCACTGGTCGTTGCGCAGAACATTGATGACATCGTCACCATCGACCCGGCGACGGCCTATGAGTTCAGCTCGGGCGAGTATGTCACCAACACCTATGACCAGCTTGTGCAGTATGACGCGGTTGATACCGAAATCCTCGCACCCGGCCTTGCAACCGAGTGGGACGTTGACGCCGAGAACCGCACCATCACCTTCACCCTGCGCGATGGCGTGACCTTCCATTCCGGCAACCCGCTGCGCGCCGAGGATGTGGTGGGCAGCTGGCGCCGCGTCGTGGTGATGGACCGCGCGCCTGCCTTCATTCTGGGCAATCTGGGCTGGACGGCTGACAATTTTGACGAGATGGTCAGCGCCGACGGCAACACCGTCACCATCCGCTGGGCCGGTGACTTCGCGCCGTCCTTCGTGCTGAACGTGCTGGCCTCGCGCCCCGCGTCGGTGGTCGACATGGAAACCGTCATGGCCAATGAGGTCGATGGCGACATGGGCCATGACTGGCTCAACCAGAACAGCGCGGGCACCGGCCCCTTCCGGCTTCGCACCTTCCGCCCCGGCGAAGTGCTGATGCTGGATGCCAACCCGGACTATTTCGCCGGTGCGCCCGCGATGGAGCAGATCCTGATCCGCCATGTCGCCGAGGCATCGACCCAGCGCCTGCTGCTGGAATCGGGCGATGTGGACATGGCCAAGAACTTGACGCCGGATCAGGTTTCGGGGCTTGAGGGCAATGATGCGGTGCGCGTTGAAACCTTCCCGCAGGCCGCCGTGCACTGGGTCTCGTTCAACCAGAATACCGAGAGCCTGACCAACCCGGCCATCTGGGAAGCGGCGCGCTATCTGGTGGATTACGAGGGGATGGCGAACAGCTTCCTCAACGGTCAGATGCAGGTGCATCAGGCCTTCTGGCCCGCCGGTTTCCCCGGCGCGCTGACCGACACGCCCTTCACCTATGACCCTGAGCGCGCGCGCCAGATCCTGGAAGAGGGCGGGGTGGAACTGCCCGTCACCGTCACGCTGGATGTGATCAACGCCAACCCGTTCAACGACATGGCGCAGTCGCTGCAACAGACCTTTGCCGAGGCCGGGATCAACTTTGAAATCATGCCCGGCACCGGCGCGCAGGTGATCACCCGCTACCGCGCCCGCACCCATCAGGCGATGCTGCTCTACTGGGGCCCGGATTTCATGGACCCGCATTCGAACGCCAAGGCATTCGCCTATAACGCCGACAACTCGGATGATGCCTATGTCTCCACCACGACATGGCGCAACGCATGGATGCCGCCTGCGGAAATCAACGAGCTGACGATGGCCGCGCTCTCTGAGCAGGACGCCGACCGTCGCCTCGAGATGTATCTGGAACTGCAGCGCGAAATGCAGGCGGAGGCACCCTTCGTGATCATGTTTCAGGCCGTCAAACAGGTGGCGATGGCCGATAACGTGACCGGCTTTGTCAACGGCTCCAACTCAGACTTCGTGTATTACCGTCTGGTCGAAAAGAACTGATCAGCCCTTGCGGGTGGCGGCACTGCGCCGCCGCCTGCTGCAATGCCCTCTGCCCAAAGAAAAGCCATGACCCTGAACAACCCGGATGCGGTTTTTGCCGCCCTTCACGCCGCCGCGCAGGAAAGCTGCGGTGCGCGCCTCTTTACCGTCACCGTGCTTGACCGCGCGGCGGGGCTGGCGCGGCGCGCCTATACCTCGCACCCTGATGAATATCCGACCTCGGGCACCAAACCGATGCGCGCCGACGCATGGAGCGGGCAGGTCATCCGCGACGGGAAAAGCTTTGTGGCCAATTCCACGCCCGAATTTGCCATCTATTTCTCAGACCATGCGCTGATCAACGCGCTTGGCTGCGAATCGGCGCTGAACATGCCGGTGGCCGATGACGATGGCTGGGTCGTCGGCACCGTGAACATTCTTGACGCGGCAGGCCATTTCACCCCTGAGCGTGTGGCCAGGCTGGAGGCGCTGGTCGCCACCCACCGCGCCACGCTTCTGGCCGCACTGGCCGCTGTCCCCATGGAGCCCCCGGCATGACAAAGACCGATCCCGCCGCCCGCCTCAGACGCCTGCAACAGCAGATGAAAGCCACCGGAACCGAGCTTCTGGCACTGGCGCCCGGCGCGCATATGCACTGGCTTCTGGGCTTCGCGCCCCATCCGGATGAGCGCCTTTGCCTGCTGCTGGTGGGGCATGAGAAGGCCGCTTGGGTGATGCCCGCGCTCAACGCCACCGATGCGCGCCAGCACACCGACCTGCCGTTCCACGAATGGGCGGATGCCACCGGCCCGGCGCAGGCGCTGGCCGAAACGCTGGCCGATATCTGCCCCGCGCCGCGCAGACTGTCGCTGGATGAGACCATGCGCGCCGATCACGCGCTGATGCTGCTGGATGCCCTGCCCGGTGCGGCGCACAGCCTTGCGGGTGCTGAAGTGGGCGCGCTGCGGCTGATCAAGGATGCCGGGGAATGCGAAGCGCTGGCCGAAAACGCCCGCATCGCTGACGAGGCACAGAAAGCCGTGCGCGCAGCACTGCGCCCGGGCGTGACCGAGACCGAGATGGTTCAGGTCGCGCGCGACGCCTTTGCCGCCCATGGGGCGCGCTGTGAATTCGGCATCGTGGCCTTTGGTCCGAACAGCGCCTTCCCCCATCATCACAGCGGCCCGCGCACTCTGGCGCCGGGCGATGTGGTGCTGGTCGATATCGGCGGGCGCAAGGGTGCGCATTATTCCGACATCACCCGCATGGCGGCTTACGGCCACGCGCCTGAGGGTTATGATGACGTGCATGCCGTGGTCGAGTCCGCCGTGGTCGCCGCTCTTGCTGCCGTCCGCCCCGGGGTGCCCGCCCACGCCGTCGACGACGCGGCGCGCGGGGTCATCGAGCAGGCAGGCTATGGCGCGTTCTTTACCCATCGCACCGGCCATGGCATCGGAACCGAGGTGCATGAGCCGCCCTATATGACCTCGGCCAACACCGATCTGCTTGAGGAAGGCATGGTCTTTACCATCGAGCCGGGGATCTATCTGCCCGGTCGCTTCGGCATCCGCCTTGAGGAAGTCGCCATTGTCACCGCCGATGGTGCGCGTATTCTCTCTGGCCTGTCACGGGCGCTGCACATCGCCTGACTGCGGCATTCTGAGGGGGGAGCGGAAATGACGCTTGATGTTGAGCATCTGAAAAGCTGGATCGGGGCTGCGCGCGAAAGCGAAGATGAGATCAGCCCGCGTCTGGCCAACTCCCTTGCCGCCGTTCTGGATGAACCCGTCACCCTGCAACCGGGCGACCCCGCCCCCGCCGGCGTCCACTGGTGCCTGTCGCCCGAGATTGCGCCGATGCAGCGCCTTGGCCCGGACGGCCACCCCGCGCGGGGTGATTTTCTGCCGCCGGTGCCCCTGCCCCGGCGGATGTGGGCGGGGGGTGAGCTGGCTTTTCACGGCGATTTCCGGGTGGGCGATCTGGTGCGCCGCCACTCGCGCGTCGCGGATGTGTCAGTGAAGGAGGGGCGCACCGGCACGCTGTGTTTCGTGGAAGTGCGCCACGACTATCACAGCCCGCGCGGCCTTGCGCTGAGCGAGCGCCACGACATCGTCTATCGCGGTATCGACGCACCGCCGGGCGCCACACCAGACCCTGCGGCGCAGCCGGTGCCCGATGCGCGCCTGACGATTGATGCAACGCCGGTGCTGCTGATGCGCTATTCCGCTGCGACCTTCAACGGCCACCGCATCCATTATGACCGGGAGTATTGCCGCAGCGAAGAGCACTATCCCGGGCTGATCGTTCACGGCCCGCTACAGGCAACCTACCTGCTGCGGATGGCGGGTATGATGATGAACCGCCCCCTGCCCGCCCGCTTCACCTTTCGCGGCACCGCGCCCTTGTTTGACGGCGGCACGTTCAGCGTGAACGGGTGCCACGCCAGTGACACTGCGCAGGCCGATCTGTGGATCGCCGATGCCCGGGGCGTGGTGACGATGCGCGCCTCGGCAGCCTGACGGGCCGTTAAGGCGCGCGCCGCACTCATTGAGCCAGCGCCGCGCGCTGAACCGCTGACCCCTCAAGGCACCCCAGAGCCGCGAGCGCGTTGCGCACCGCCTGATCAAGCGGCGTTGCGGGCTCCTCGCCCAGAAGGGCGCGCAGGCGGCTGTTGTCCAGCTTCATCGGGTGGCGCCAGTAGGGGGCGATTTCAGCGGCCTCGCGGGCGAACCCGCCGAACGGCGCCGCCAGCGCGAACAGCCACCAGGGCAGCGCATGGACCGGCAGCTTCCGCCCGGCGGCCCGGCGCAGCGCTGCAATCATCTGCCCGCCATCCGCATCATAATGCCCCTCAAACTGCACAACCTCGAAAGGCCGCAGGTCCGCGCGCCGGTCGATCAGGCGGGCGAAAGCCTCGGCAAGGTCAGGCAGATAGGCCCAGCTGTGCCCCGGCCCGCGCGAGGGGTTGATGATGCGCCTGAGCGGCTTGCCGGGTGCCACCATCGCCTGCGAAAACCAGCTTGAGCGGGCGCCGGGCCCAAAGAAATCTCCGGCCCGCAGGATGAGCGCGGGCACCTCCGGGGCGGCGTCGCGCAGCCGCTGCTCAAGCGCCACGCGGATCAGCCCTTTGCGGCTTTTGGGGTGCTGCGGGCTGTCTTCGGTGATGCAGGGGGTTTTCGCCGGGTCGAAATTGTAGATCGTGCCGGGCAGGACAACCAGCGCCCCGCCCGCCGCCCGCGCCGCGGCAATCGTATTGTCGATCATCGGCAGCACCAGACCCGCCCAGTTGCGATAGCCCGGCGGGTTCACCGCATGAACGATCACGCCAACCCCTTCGGCGGCGCGCAGCACATCCCCGCGCACCATCGCATCACCCTGCCGCCAGTCCACCCCGGCAGGGCCGGTGCGGCGCGCGTTTTGCGTGTCGCGCGCCAGCCCGCGAACCCGCCAGCCCCGTGCAAGCAGCGCCGCCGCAATACTGCCGCCGACCCCGCCGGTTGCCCCCAGCACAAGCGCGATTTGTTGACCCTGCATTCACCCGTCCCCTTCCTGATCCATGTTGATGCAGGCAGAATGCCGCGCCTGAGCCTGAAAAGGAATTGCAAGAAATCCGACAGGTGCTAGTAAGAAAGTTATGAGCAACCCTCCGGCATGGGACGATCAGCGCATCTTTCTGGCGGTCCTTGAACAGGGCAGCCTGTCTGCTGCCGCCCGCCATCTTGGCCTGTCGCATCCGACCGTGCGCGCCCGGATCGAAGGGCTGGAGGCACGGCTGGGAACGGTGCTTTTCACCCGCTCCGGCAGCGGTCTGACTCCCACCCCCACCGCCGAGGCCCTGCGCGAACCCGCCCGCGCCACGGCCATGGCGGCAGACCGCTTCGTGCGCGCAGCCTAAGCCCCCGCTGATGCGCTGGCGGGAACGGTGCGGCTGAGCGTGCCTGACTTCATGGGCATCGAGGTGATCCCCGCGATGCTGGCGCGCCTGCAACGCGCGCATCCGCAGATCAGCATCGAGATGGTGCTCAGCAACGCCCCCGCCAACCTGCTGGCGCAGGAAGTCGATGTGGCGGTGCGCACGATCACCCCGCAGCAGGAGGCGTTGGTGGCGCGCAAGGTCGCCACGATCCCGCTGGGGTTCTTCGCCTCGCCCGACTATCTGGCGCGGCGCGGCCATCCTGCCAGCATTGCCGCACTCGACACGCATGATTTCATCGGCCCTGACCGGCAGCGCGGCGATCTGGCGCTGGTGGAAAGCCTGAACCTGCGCGGCCGCATTGTGCTGCGCACCGACAGCCACCCCGCGATGCTTTCTGCTGCGCGCGCGGGTCTGGGGATTGCCGTTGCGCAGGTGCCGGTGGCCAGCGCCGATCCGCGGCTGGCGCGTGTGCTGCCCGGCATCGTGCTTGCCCATCTCGATACATGGCTGGTGACGCATGAGAATCTGGCGCGCGTGCCCCGGGTCCGTGCCGTGCTTGACGCGCTCGCCGCCGCTTTCCGCGAGATGGTTTGACGCAGATCATTCGGTCTGTAGGGCCTCAGTGTCAGGCTGCGCCGTGTTCTGACGGGCAAAGGAGCGGCCGTATGGTCAGCATTGTCACAGTGACCGACGCATCTGTCGATGCCACGGGCTTTTTCTGCAAGATGAGCGCGCGCAAGTCGGAGGCTTGGCAGGCCAAGCGGGCATGGCTGCGCGCGCGCTTCACCGAGGGTTTGCAGCTGCGCCTGCTGGGGGATGGCGAGCGCGGCTTTGTCGAGTTCATACCCGGCCGCTACGCATGGCGCGGCATTGAGGGGGCTGAGGATTTTGTCGTCATCCATTGCCTGTGGGTCGTCGGCAAAAGCAAGGGAAACGGCTATTCCGGCCTGCTGCTGGACGAGGTTGAGGGCTGGGCAAAGCAGAACGGCTATCGCGGTGTCGCGGCATTGACGAGCACTGGCAACTGGCTGATCGCCCCCGGCGTTCTGGAGCGGCGGGGCTATGTGCCCGTCGATCATGCCCCGCCGGGGTTTGCCCTGATGCTGCGGGCCTTCGCCCCCGGCCCCACGCCGCGCCTGTGTCAGGGATGGGAGGAAAAGGCGCGCGCGCTTGGCCCCGGGCTGAATGTGCTGCGTTCGGCGCAATGCCCCTATCTGGCCGATGCGGCTGAAAACGCCCGCAGCGCCGCTCAGAAACTGGGCCTGCCCTTTTCTGACCGGGTGATCGAAAGCGCCGATGCGCTGCGCGGCCTCGCGCCCTCGCCCTATGGGGTTTTTGCACTGGTGCTGGACGGAAAGCTGATTTCCAGCACCTACCTGCTGGAAAAGGACATTGTGAAAATCATCCGGGGCCGTTGAGGCGTTCAGAGGGGGCCGCCCGGCACCGGGCCAAGCCCGTGCCGCGCGGCCCTTTTGCTGTCGTCAGTTCATGCCCAGCCGGGCGCGCAGCGTATCCGCCAGTTCCGACACCGTCGCTTCGACATCGGCCCCGTCCGCCACTTCAACCATGGCAGCGGCGATCAGGTCGGTGACGGCGACCCCTTCGGCGCCCGGAAAAGCATACCAGGGGCCGGCATAGGCGGCGACCTGCGCATGGGCGACGCGGGCATTCTCATTCTCGGCGTAATAGGCGCCCAGATAGGCGTCATCTTCGATCACCAGCGCATTGGCAGGCGCGTAGCCGGTGTTTTCGACGATGATGCGCTGCCCTTCAGGCCCGGTGACGAAGGCGATGTATTCCCAGGCGGCCTGCTGCACCGCCGGATCATCCGCCAGCATGACAATGGCCGAGCCGCCGGTGGGGAAATATACGGTGGAGGGGTCTTCGGCCACAACGGGAAGGGGCCGCACCACCACCTCGAACCCATCGCCCGCCCCTTCGGTGAAGCGGGTCAGCAGGGCCGAGCTGTCGAACATGATACCCAGTGTCCCCGCGGGGAATGCCTGTCGGGCGTCATTCTCTGACATGGATGACATCCCGGCCTCCTCTGCAAAGCGGCGGTAGAGACCCGCCGCCGCAAAGCCCGCCGCGTCATCAAAAGCGATGTCGCTTTCATCCGGCGTCATGGGGCGCCCGCCATGCGAACCCAGCAGCGACTGGAATCGCCAGTCATGACGCGCGATCCAGACCCCCTCGGTATTGCCGCCAAGCGCGTCAATATCGGCGGCCAGCGCGATGATGCCATCAAAGGTGGTCGGGAAATCCTCCATCGAGCCGCCCGCCTGCTCAACCAGATACGGGTTGACATACATCACCAGTGTCGAGCCTGAGGTGCCAAGCGCCCACTGGGTGTCTTCAAACCGGCCAAGTGACAGAAGCGCGGGTGTATAGCCCGCCGCGCCGGGGTCTTCGGGCAGGAACGGGTCCAGCGGCTGAAGGACGCCGCGATCTTCCAGGACGCGCCAGAGATTCAGGCCGACATAGGCAAGGTCCGGCGCCGTGCCCGCGATCCCTTCGCGCAGCAGGCGTTGCACGCCCTCTTCATACCCTTCGGCCGGGCCGTCGAGGACCACCCGGATATCGGGATGCGCTGCCATGAATTCCTGGGCAAGCAGTTGCTGGGTCTGCGCCCAGATGGTCGGAATGGCGTAGTGAACGCGGATTTCGGTCTGCGCTGCCGCGGCACTTGCGGCAAAGCCGAGAGCGGCGGACAAAAGTAGATGTTTCATGGATGACCTCTGGATAGGAGTTTGGCTGCGTGGGGGAGTGCGGCGGGCCATGCGGCCTCATGTTGATGCTCGGTCCTCATCTCTTCAGTCCCGCCCCGGCAAGGCCCTGCGCGAAGCGGCGCTGCGCCAGCAGGAAGGCAAGGATCAGCGGCGCGGTCACCAGCGTTGCCCCGGCCATCAGCGGGCCGATGTTGTCGCCACTCTCCTGATCGCGGAAATACAGGATGCCGCGTGGCGGCGTGGCCAGCCCGGGGTCGGTGGTGGCGATCAGCGGCCAGAACAGGTCATTCCAGTGCGCGGTGACCGAAAAGATCGAAAAGGCAATTACCGTGGGCATCCCCAGCGGAAACGCCACGCGCCAGGCAATCCCCATCTCGGACATGCCATCGACGCGCGCCGCGTCGATCAGCTCAGCCGGGATCTGCGCGAAGGCCTGCCGCAGAAGGAACAGGCCAAAGGCCGTGGCAATGAACGGCAGGATCAGGCCGGTATAGGTGTTGAGAATGCCCAACCGGCTGAAACCCAGAAAGACGGGTATCGCGGTGACATGGAACGGCACCAGAAGCGCCGCGACAATCGCGCCGAACAGCAACCCCCGCCCCGCAAAGCGCCGGTGCGCCAGCGCATAGGCACAGGGAACGCTGATCGCCAGTTGCAGCACCAGAATGCCCGCCGTCACGATCGCACCATTCAGCAGATAGACCGGAATGGCGGTTTCGGTCAGCGCGTGCCAGTAATTCCCCAGCGTCGGCGCCCGTGGAAGGAGGGTGACATGCGGTGTGAAAATCTCGGCATGTGACTTGAGCGAGACCGAGACCATCCAGACGAAAGGCAGGATCACGATAACCGCGCCAAGGCAGATCAGGCCAAGCGATATCAGCGTTGCGGGTTTCATCGGTAATGCACCCGCCGCTCAACCAGCGCGATCTGGATCGCGGTCAGGACAAGAAGCGCCGCGAAGAACACCACCGTGATGGCACTTGCATAGCCCGCCTTGAAATAGACGAACCCCTCACGATACAGCGCGTAGACAATGGTATCGGATGCGAACGCGGGCCCGCCCTGCGTCATGGTTGCGACCGTCTCGAACACCCGGAAGGCATTGGCAGCGGTGACGATCATCACGAAAAGCGTGGTTGGCCCCAGCATTGGCCAGGTGACGATCCAGAACCTGTCCCAGCCGCTTTCCGCCCCGTCAACCGAGGCGGCGTCATAGAGGGTCGGCGGGATCGCTGCGAGACCGGCAAGAAACAGCACCATGTTGTAGCCGACGCTTTGCCAGACACCGATGCCCGCCAGCGTATACAGGACGATGCCACGATCGCTGAGCCATTGCCGCCCCGGTATGCCAAGCGCCGACAGCCACTGGTTCACCAGCCCCATCGAGGGATGCAGCAGCATCTGCCAGGCGACAGCCATTGCCACCAGCGTCGCCGCCACCGGCAGGAAATAGACCGCCCGCAGCAACGCCGAGACCCGCGGCATGGACCCGGCGATGCCGTGCAGCCCCAGCGCCACCAGAAGCCCCAGACCGACCGAGGCGGGGATGACGATAGCGGCATAGATCAGCGTATTGGTCAGCGCGTTGCGGCCCTGGCGGGAGCCGAAGAGGTCGGCATAGTTCCCGATGCCGACCCATTCAAAGCTGCGGGCACCGAACTGATAATCGGTGAACGACAGCACAAACACCACCGCCACGGGCAGGAAGATGAACAGCACCACTGCCAGCGCGGCGGGCCCGGCAAGAAGAACGTCCGTCAGAATGCGCCGCACCATCCTCACAGCGGCACCCGCCGGCCATCGGTGCCGAAGGCATGCAGCGCCGAAAGCGGAGCCGAAACCCGGACAGCAGCGCCCTGCGGCGGCAAGGCCATGTCGCCGCGCAATACAGCGCGCAGCGCGGTGCCATCCGCGCCTCTCAGGCTCAGGATCGTCTCTTCGCCGTGATAGGCATGGCTTTCGACCCGCACCTCCAGCGTGCCATCAGTGCTGATGCTCAGATCCTCAGGCCGGACACCAAGGTCAAGCTGCGCCCCGGCAGGGTGCAGCGCCGCCGCCGCGCCGCGCGGAAGCATGTTCATCCGGTTGTGCCCGATGAATTCGGCAACCGCGCGCAACAGGGGCCGCTTGTAGATGCTTTCCGGCGTTCCCACCTGAACGATCCGGCCCGCAATCATCACCGCAATCCGGTCGGCCATTGACAGTGCGTCGGACTGATCATGCGTCACCAGCAGGAACGGATAGCCGGTGCTCTTGTGCAGCGCCCGGATCTCATCACGCGTGTCGGCACGCAGCTGGGTATCGAGGTTTGAGAGTGGCTCATCCAGCAGAAAGGCGGAGGGATCACGCACAAGGGCGCGCGCCAGCGCCACCCGCTGCTGCTGCCCGCCGGAAAGCTGGCCGGGTTTGCGCGCCAGCAGCGGGTCCAGCCGCAACATAGCGGCGACCTGACGCACCTTGGCGTCGATCCCGGCCAGCGCGTGCCGGACAGCGGGCCGGACCAGCCCGGCCCCCGGAAGCCGCCCGGCGACAGACAGGCGGCGCAGGCGCAGCGGCATGGCGATATTCTGATAGACCGTCAGATGCGGGTAAAGCGCGTAAGACTGGAACATCAGCGCGACATTACGCGCCGAGGCGGTGTCGGCGGTCACATCGGCCCCCCGCAGCAGAACCCGCCCGGCACTGACCTGCTCCAGCCCGGCAAGCAGACGCAGGGTCGTCGATTTTCCGCAGCCGGAGGCACCCAGAAGCGCCACGAACTCCCCCTCATGCAGGTCAAGCGAAACATCATCGACCGCCACGGCCTCGCCGAAACGGCGGGTGACGTTTTCGAGGCTGAGAACCGGCTGACCTGTCATCTGGAAGAACTCTTACAATCCGGCGCCTGCCCGGCGGCAATGGCGGCGGCGGCCAGCGCCTCCAGCATCAGGCGGATCGCAGCCCCGACGCTGTCGGCATGCTGCACCCCCTCCACCCTTGGCGCATCGCTCAGGCCGATGACGGCCTTGCCAAAGTGCAGCCCATAGGCGACCTCGGTCAGCGTTCCGTAAGAGCCACCCACCGCGATCAGAACCCGGGCGGATTTTGCGATGATCATGTTGCGCGCTTCGCCAAGGCCGGTTGGCAACGGAATGCCGACGAAGGGGTTTGCCTCATCCGGGGTGCTGCCGGGCAGGATGCCGATGGCAAGGCCACCTGCCGCTGATACCCCTTTGCACACGGCCTCCATGACGCCCGAACGCCCGCCACAGATCACCGTCACGCCAAGCACGCCAAGCGCTTCACCAAGCGCCTCTGCCGTTGACACCTGCGCAGCCGTTGCCTCCCGCGGGCCGATGACCCCCACAACCAGATGCCTGAGCGGAAAGCGGCGCGACAGCGCTTTCATCGCCACCTGTGCGCTGACCGGCTGGCCTGTCCCGGCCGGTACCGGTGCATCTGTCCGCCACGCCAGCGGGTCAAGGCGCGCGCCATTGATAAAGACGGTGTCATCGGTTCCGAGGGTGAAGATGTGCGACATTGCAAAGGCGTCCAGAGCCTGTAAGATATCTTACAATCTGGCAGATGAATGACACAGAAATATGACAGCACACCAACCGGGCGCACCCCTTTCGCAGCGACAGGCCGCGATTCTGGAGCGGGTCACGCAGAACGGCTATGTGACGATTGAGGCCTTGGCGGCAGAGTTCGGGGTTTCGGCCCAGACGGTGCGGCGCGATATCATCGCCCTGTCGGACAGTGGCCGCCTTCAGCGGTTTCATGGCGGCGCGGGCCCCGCAGAAGCGATAGAGGCCGCGCGCCTTGACTACAGCGCCAAGCGCGAGATCGGAAAGCCTGCCAAGCTGGCGGTGGCGCGCAAGGCGGCGGCGTTGATCCCGGCGGGTGCGGCCCTCTTTCTGGATGTGGGCACCACGGTTGAGGCCTGCGCGCGCGAACTTGCAAAGCGGCAGGGGTTCACCGTCTTCACCACCTCGATGCGCGCAGCAATGGCTTTCGACCCCGGCAGCCACACGGTTTATGTGCTGGGGGGGCGTCTGGCGGGAAAGGACGGCTCGCTGGTGGGTGAGGATACGGTGCTGAAACTGGCCGCCATCCATCTGGATTTCGCGCTGATCGCCTGTTCGGCGATAGACCCGGCGGGGCGGGTGATGGATTTCGATCTGTCGAAAATCGCGGTGAAGCGCGCCGCAATGGCCGCCTCGGCGCGCGCGTTTCTGCTGTCGACGCGCAGCAAATTCGGGCGCACCGCCTTGGGAAAGATCGCCGATCTGGACGATTTCGCTGCCGTCGTGACGGAAGACTAGCGGCGGGCCTCTGGCCGGCACCCGGCACTGGCCCGTCGAAAATTAGTTTGACAAAATAGCTAGGTTAGTTAATCATTGCTGAAATATCACCAGATCAGCAAGGCGAATCGATGGAGACCGAGCCCCACCCGGACCTGACCGTCAGCCGCGAGGAACTGCTTGTTCAGGGGTCAGATTCCCCCTTCCGCGACATGCTTCATGACATGCTGTCGCTGCTCGCCAGCCTTGAGCATGTCCGCGCCCGGTTCGGGGGCTTCATCGGCCTGACCGGGGTGCAATACACGCTTCTGGTCTCGGTCCGGCAGTTGCAGCGCGAAACGGGCGTAGGGGTCAGGGAGCTTGCCGATCATCTTGGCCTTTCAGCGCCCTTCGTCACCGTTGAGACAACCAAGCTGGTCAAACTGGGTGTGCTGGACAAGGCGCCCAACCCCGATGACATGCGCCGTGTGCGCCTGAGTGTGACCGAGCGGGGCCGTTCGCTGCTGCGCCAGCTTGCCCCCCTTCAGCGTGAGGTCAATGACGCCATCTTTGAGCCGCTCTCGCGCGAAGATTTTGCACGCCAGTGCCAGATCATCCGCGACTTGCGGCGCAGTGCCGAGCGTGCGGTGACCTTGTCTGACTACCTGCTTGATGACAGCGGAAGCCAGCAATGACCGCGCCCACGCCCGCCCCGGATCCGATGGCCCTGCGCCGGGCGCTGGGGCAGTTTCCGACCGGCGTCTGCATCGTGACCACGCGCGTGGAGGATGAACTGCTGGGCATGACGATGAGTTCGTTCAACGCCCTGTCGCTGGACCCGCCGCTGGTGCTGTTCTCGATCGACCGCCGGGCGCGCGGCCTGCCGCAATGGGAACGCGCGGGCAGTTACGCGATCCATGCGCTGGCCGAGACGCAGCGCGCATTGTCAAACCGCTTTGCCCGCCCCGGCCCGAAATGGGAGGGGCTGGACCATGCGCCGGGCCATGGCGGCGCGCCTTTGCTGCATGGCGCTGCCGCCGTCTTTGAATGCGACGCCCATGCGCAGCACGATGGGGGCGACCATGTGCTGTTCATCGCCCGCATCCACCGCTTTACCGCCCATCCCGAACGCCGCCCGCTGGTTTTTGCGCAGGGGCGCTATGCCGGGCTTGACCGCCCGCACGAGGCGCCGCCGCTCTGGCCGCTGGACATCCATTACTGATTCCCCCCACAGGAGAACGAAAATGCTGAAGACCGGAAAGGATCACGTCGCCTCGTTGCGCGATGGCCGCGAGATTCATATTGACGGTGGCCGCGTCGATGATGTGACAACGCACCCCGCCTTCCGCCGCGTGGTGGAGTCGGTGGCGGGGCTTTATGACTTCCAGTCGCGCCCTGAAAACATCGAGATGATGACCTTTGACACCGGCTCAGGTGAGCGGGCGAACCGGATCTGGCAACTGCCGCGCAGCCATGCCGAGCTGGTTGAGCGCCGTCAAGCGCTGGTTGCCTGGACAGAGCTGCACGGCGGGTTTCTGGGCCGTGCACCCGATCATGTCGCCTCGTGCATTTCGGGGATGGTCATGGGCCTGCCGGCCTTTCAGGAGCATGACCCGGTGCGCGCCGGAGCGCTTGAGGCCTATTACCGCCATGCGCGCGATAACGAGCTGTATCTGACCTATGTCATCATCAACCCGCAGGCCGACCGCTCAAAAGCCGCGCATGAACAGGCCGATCCGTTCCTGACAGCCGGGGTGGTCGATCAGGACAGCGAGGGGCTGACAATCCGGGGTGCCAAGATGCTGGCCACCGGCGGGATCGTTGCCAACGAGGTGTTTGTTACCTGCATCCAGCCGTTGCGCGAGGGCGAAGAGCGCTATGCGATCTCGTTCGCCATTCCGATGAACACGAAGGGTCTGAAGATCCTGTCGCGCAAAAGCTATGAGGGTGCGGCATCGAGCGTGTTCGATTACCCGCTGGCCTCGCGCTTTGATGAAAACGATGCCGTGCTCTATTTCGACGATGTGAAGGTTCCGTGGGACCGGGTGTTCGTCAATCAGGACATCCGCATGACGGCGGCGCAGTTTCACGCCACCCCGGCGCATGTTTACCAGAACTATCAGGCCCAGATCCGCCTGATGGTAAAAATGCGCTTTCTTACCGGCATCGCCCGCAAGATTGCTGAAACCAATGGCATCATCAACTTCCCCCCGGTGCGCGAAACGCTGGGTCAGTTGTCGGCGCAGTGCACGATGGTCGATGCGCTGGTGCATTCGATGGAGGTCAAAGGCAGCCTGCGCAACGGCTATTTCGTCCCTGATCCGGCCACGCTCTATGCCGCGCAGGTGCTGACGCAGCAAAGCTACAATGACTTCATCGGCAAGTTGCGCGATCTGGCGGGCGGCGGGCTGATCATGCTCCCCTCTTCCGTCGCCGATTTCGCCGACCCCGAAACCCGCGCCCTGATCGCCAAGACCCAGCAATCACCGACCACCGATTCCGAGGGCCGGGTGAAGTTCTTCAAGCTGGCGTGGGATGCGATCGGATCGGAATTCGCCTCGCGCCACACGCAGTATGAGATGTTCTATGCCGGCGCGACCTTTGTTACCAAGAACCACGCCTTCCGCACCTTTGACTGGGATGGCTCGGTAGGTTTGGTTGACCGCATGCTGGACAGCTATACGCTGGAAGATGATCTGGCAGCCCTGAAACACGCAGCGGAGTGAACGGATATGGCCATCGACAAGGAACACAAGGAATTTCACGCCATCGACATGGGCAGCGAGGGCTGGCACACGCCCCCCGGCTACCCTGAGGGCATCGAGCAGAAATTCCTCGCCGGGTATCTGGATGAGGAAGGCAAGACAGGTAACCGCACCCGCCTTCTGCGCTTCGCGCCCGGGATCTTTACAACCGCGCCCTTCGTGCATGACTATTGGGAAGAGGTTTATCTGGTTTCAGGTGACCTGACGGTGGGCAACGATGCCAACGGGCAGGGCGGCGAGAAATTTGCGCCGAACACCTATGCCTGTCGCCCGCCGGGGGCATGGCACGGGCCGTTCAAATCCGAGGGCGGATGCGTGCTGCTGGAAATTCACTATTACGATCAGGACAAGTGATGGAAACCATCAGCGAACTGGCACGGCAGCTGGAAGCGGGGGAAACGACGGCTCTGGCGCTGGCGACAGCCTGTATGGAGCGCATTCTGGACCCCGCCGGTGAAGGCGCGCGCGCCTTCACCATGATCGACCCTGACCGCAGCTTCGCGCAGGCCCGTCTGAGCGATGAGGCGCGCGCGCGCGGCGAGGCATTGCCGCCGCTGGCGGGGATACCGCTGTCGGTCAAGGCCCTGTTCGATATCGAGGGCAAGGTTACGCATGCCGGTTCGCGCGTTCTGGCCAAAGCGCCGCCCGCGCGCAGCGATGCAACATCGGTCGCGCGGTTGCGGGCGGCGGGGGCGGTGGTGATGGGCCATACCAACATGACCGAGTTCGCCTATTCCGGGTTGGGCATGAACCCCCATTACGGCACACCCGGCAACCCTGCTGATCGCAGCCGCATTCCCGGCGGGTCAACCTCGGGCGGGGCGGTTTCGGTGGCGGATGGCATGGCGGCGGGGGCACTTGGCACCGATACCGGCGGTTCCTGCCGCATTCCGGCGGCCTTTTGCGGGATGACCGGGTTCAAGCCCACGGCGCGGCGCATCCCTGCACAAGGCACCTTCCCGCTGTCCGTCACGCTTGATTCAATCGGTTCGGTTGCGCGCAGCGTGGAATGCGTGGCGCTTCTGGACGCAGTACTGGCGGGCGAACCTGTGCCCGCACCCGAAGCCACAGACCTTGCGGGCCTGACCTTTGCGGTGCTGGAAAACTACGTCACCGACGGTATCGACGCCGAGGTCGCCGCTGCCTATGAGGCTGCGCTGGCAACGCTCACGGCGGCGGGCGCGCATCTGGTGCCGCTGCACCTGCCTGACCTTGGCCGCCTGCCCGAACTCAACGCGCGCGGTGGCATTGTCGCGGCCGAGGCGCTGGCCGTGCACCGCGATATGCTGGACTCGCTTGGCGCGCTCTATGACCCGCGCGTCGCCAGCCGCATCCTGAAGGGCGAAACACAGATGCCGGGCGAGCTGGCCGCGCTGCTGGCTGAGCGTCAGGCGATGATCACGCGCGCCGATGCTGCTACCGCGCCCTTTGCCGCCGTGCTGATGCCCACGGTGCCGATCACCGCACCGCGCATCGCCGATCTGGACGCCGATGAGGCGCTCTATGGCAAGATCAACCTGCTGTGCCTGCGCAACCCGACCGTTGCCAACCTGCTGGACCGCTGCGCAATCTCACTGCCGCTGCCCGTGGATGGTCTTCCGGTCGGCCTCAGTCTGATGGGGGAAACCCTTCAGGACCGGGTGCTGCTGGCGGTTGCGCGCGGGGTCGAAAAGGCGCTGGCCCGGGCGTAAGGCCCCGGAGCCGGGTTGCGGGATCAGTTGCGGCCGATCTGATTGGCCAGATTGCGGCTGAAGGCGTTGATATGCTCGCGCATCGCCTTTTCGGCGGCGTCAGCGTCGCGGTTGCGGATACCCTCCACAATCGCCGCATGCTGTTCGCAGACGCGGATGTTGTGGTCGGGCGCGCGCAGCGACAGAAACCAGAAGCGCAGCGACCGGTCATGCAGATTGCTCAGAAATTCTGTCAGGATCGCATTGCGCGATGCGCCGCTGAGCAGGCGGTGAAATTCGCGGTCAAAATCAATCATATCAACCAGCGCGCCACGCCGCGCCGCAGACCACGTGGCATCAATATTCGCGGCCATGCGCTCAACATCAGCCGGGGCGGCGCGTTCGGCGGCCCAGCGGGCGGCCTGCCCCTCGTTCAGCATGCGCATTTCGACGATCTCGATGAAATCGTTCATGCTGACCGGCGAAACCACCACGCCCTTGCGCGGCATCACCTCTACCAACCCGTCAACGGCCAGCCGGTCAATCGCCTGTATAACCGGGGTGCGCCCCAGGTTGAGGGCATTCGCCAGATCGGTGACGGTGACCGCTTCACCCGGCCGCAATTCGCAGCGCACGATCTGCTGCTTGATCGCCTCATAGGCCTGATCGCGCAGCGAGGGGCGACGTCCCCGCAGGGAATTTATTTCGGCGGCATCTGCGCCATAAGGTTCTCCGCCCGGCAACTTTGTTCCCCCAATACTGGCAGCTCCGTGATGTCTTACGCCAGATCGGCGCGGCGCGATAGAACCGGCGCGATCAGGGTCATTTCAAGCTGCATGACTTTTGACCGATGTGCAACGAATCTGCGTTCGGAATGCTCATCCGGGCGGCACCTGCGGGCGGAAACGGGCAGGTGCTGGTATCGTTCTTGACGTTACTCAAGATAATATGCTTGTGATATGTTACAGGAAGATCAATCTTGATTCCCGACAAAATGCTCATCCACCGCACAGGGAGTGCCCGTCATGAGAACCCCGAAGATTTTGTCCGTCGCCCTTGCGGCGACTCTCGCGCTTGCCGGCACGGCCCCGGCGCAAGACCGGCCTGCCGCGCTGGGTGTCGGCGTCTTCACTTTCCTTTCGGGCCCCGCTGCGGCTTACGGCATGCCCGGGCGTCAGGGCGCCGAGCTGATCGTTGAGCAGATCAACGCCGCTGGCGGCATTGGCGGCGTGCCGGTTGAACCGATCTATGTTGACGAGGCGCAGGGTGCGCAGGGTGTCATCTCGGAATATCGCCGTCTGGCGGAAAGCGGGTCGGTTGCGGCGATGATCGCCGCGCTTTCCTCGGGGAATTGTCTGGCGCTGGCGCCGGTGGCCGAACAGCTTGAAATGCCCACGCTGGCGTGGAACTGCGACACCCACCAACTGCTGCTGGACGGCGCATCAAGCTATTACTACCGCCCCAACGGCAACACGATTCCTGAATTTATGGCCTATGCGCTGTATTTCCTTGCCGAAAACCCCGATGTGCGCCGGGTTGCGATCATCAACCCCGATTATGCTTTTGGCCATGATGCCGCCGCCATCGTCCGCGCCACGCTTCAGGCCATCAACCCAGATATCGAGGTTGTCGCCGAACTGTTCCCCCGGCTTGGCTCCTCCACCTTCCAGACCGAGATCTCGCGCCTGTCGTCGGCGCGGCCCGATGTGATCTTCTCAAACCTCTGGGGTGCCGATCTGGAGAATTTCGCCCGTCAGGCCATGCCGCGCGGCCTGTTCCAACAAAGCACCATGGTTCTGGCGCTGGGTGAGACGATCCTGCAGCGCGTTGATCTGCCCGAAGGCACGATCATCGGTGTGCTTGGCGATGGCTACTGGCGTTCGCCCGAGGCTGTTGAAATCGGCCGCGCCGCCGGTTTTGCCGAGGCCTACCGCGCCCGCTACAGCGAAGACCCGGTCTTCCCGACCATGAAGATGGTCAACGCCTTCCTTGTGCTGAAGGCTGCCTATGACCGCGCCATCGCCGACAATGGCGGCGCCTGGCCGGATGCTGCTGCGCTGACCGCCGCGCTGGAGGGGCTGAGCGTTGAAACGATGACCGGCACCATCACCTTCCGCGAGGATAACGACGCGCCGGTTGACCAGATTGTCGGCCGTGTGGGGCGGGCTGAAGGGGTGGACGGTCTGGTGATGACCGACATGGTGCGCTTTGACGGCAACACGCTGATGCCGCCGCTGGGCACTGACCCCATCGCCTGGATCGGCTCGCTCGACGATGCATTCTTCGCGCCCTTCCTGTCCCCCGCCACCGGCCAATAAGCAACGGGCTGCCCGGCTTTTCATAGGCCGGGCAGCCGCCGAACGCCGGGAGGAAACCCATGTTCCAGAACTTTATACCGCTGATCGTCGATGCGCTGGCCAATGCCGCGATCATCTTCTTCGTAGCCTTCGGCCTGACGCTGGTGTTCAGCGTTCTGCGCATCCTCAATGTGGCGCATGGCAGCTTCTATTCCATCGGTGCCTATGTCGCGGCCAGTGCCGGGCTGTGGATTGTCGGCGCCGGGGGCAACCCCTGGCTGACCTTTCCGTCGCTGCTGATCTCGGCCGCGCTGGTGGCGGCGCTGTTCGGCCCGCTTGTTGAGAAAACGCTGATCCGCTGGACCTATGGGCGCGGTGAGGCGGTGCAGATTCTGGTGACTTTCGCGTTGTTCCTGATCCTTGAAGACCTTCAGCGACTGGTGTTCGGCGTCTCCTCACTTTACGCCGACACGCCGATGTCCTTGCTGGGGATCAGCGAAATCGGCGGCATCATCTATCTGAACTATCAGCTGCTGCTGATCGCGCTGGCCGTGGTCGCATTGCTTGGTACCCGCATCTTCATCCGCCACACCCGGACCGGCCGCCTTCTGGCCGTGGTGGTTGCCGACCGCGAGATTTCAGAGGCGATGGGCATCAACACCAGCCGCATCTTCACGCTTGCCTTCAGCATCGGCGTGTTTCTGGCCGCGCTGGGTGGCGCCATGGCCACACCAACCACCGGAATCGCGCCGGGCCTTGGGGCTGAAACCATGGTGCTGGCCTTTGCCGTCGCCGCTATCGGCGGGCTGGGGCAGATCGAGGGTGCGGCACTGGCGGCAATCATCGTCGCCTTCGTGCGCGTGCTGGCGATCTATTACTTCCCCGCGCTGGATGCCGTTGCCCCCTATATCGTCATGCTGCTGGTTCTGCTGGTGCGCCCCTACGGGCTGTTCGGCAAACCCGCGACGCGGAGGATCTGATATGTCCAAGGCCCTTATCGCCCTGATTGCCGCCGTGGTCGTGCTGGCCGCAATGCCGTATTTCTTTCCCACCACGCGCTTCATGCTGACGCTGGCCATCGCCAAGGGTTTCGCCGCACTGGGTGTTGCCCTTCTGCTGCGCGCCGGGCTGATTTCGCTGGGCCATGCCATGTATTTCGGCCTTGGCGCCTATGCAGTGGCGTTTATGGGCACAAAGCTGGGAATCACCGATTTCTTTGCGGGCATTCTGGCGGCCATCGTTGTTTCTGCACTGGCCGGGCTGGCGTTTGGCGCGTTTCTGGTGCGCTACCGGGCGATCTTTTTCGCCATGCTCAACCTTGCCGTTTCGATGGTGCTGTTTGCGCTGTTCTCAAAGCTTTATGGCCTGACCGGCGGCACGGATGGGCTGCGCGTGGCGGTGCCCAGTGTGCTGGGGTGGGAGCCTTCGCGCCAGCAGTTCGACGGCTTCCTTTACGCCGCCTGCCTTGTGATGATGCTGCTGGCAGGCTGGCTGGGGCACCGCTATCTGAAAAGCCCGCTCGGGCAGGCGCTGTCCGCGATCCACAGCAACGAGCTGCGGCTGGAATATCTGGGCGTCTCGGCCTGGGCCACGCTTCTGTCGGCCTATACGGTTTCGGCGGTGCTTGCGGGTATCGGCGGCGCGCTGGCGGCGATGGCGGTGGGGCATGTGCTGCCCGAATACATGTACTGGACGCAATCCGGCCATCTGGTTCTGACGGCAGTGCTGGGCGGTTTCAGCGCGGTTGCCGGGCCCTTCATCGGCGCAATCGCACTTGAAAGCATCCATACCCTTGCTGTCGGTTATGCGGCTGATGCCTGGAACCTGATTGTCGGTGTCGCGCTTCTGGGCGTGATCTTCTTCCTGCCGCGCGGGATCGTCGGGTTGGTCCGGCGGCGCGCGGCGGCACAAAGCGAGGGTGCATTGTGAGCCAGACCCAGACACCCCCGCTGCTGCAAGCCAGCGATCTTGAAATCGCCTTTGGCGGCGTTCGCGCGGCCGATGGCGTGAACCTGACGGTGAATGCCGGTGAATTCGTCGCCATTATCGGCCCGAACGGATCAGGCAAGACCACGTTTCTGAACATCTGCACCGGCTATCTGAAACCGACGCGGGGCACCGTGCGGCTGGAGGGACGCGACATCACCCACCTGCCGCCGCGCACCATAGCCCGGCAGGGCATTGCCCGCGCCTTCCAGATCCCGCAGCTTTTCACCGATCATACCCTGATCGACAATCTGATGCTGTCGATCGCGGCGCGGCGCGGTATCTGGCAGGCGCTCAGGCCGCTTGACCGCCCGGAATACCGCGCCGAGGCGATGGAGCTGCTGCAGCTTCTGGGGCTTGAGAAAAGTGCCGGGGCGATGACCGGCACGCTTCCCGAAGGTCTGCGCAAGCTGGCCGACATCACGCTGGCCTTTGCCCTGAACCCCCGGCTTCTGGTGCTGGATGAACCGACATCGGGTGTCTCGTCGATTGAGCGGTTCGAGATCATGGAAACGCTGATGCGCGCGGCCCGTCAGCGCGGGCTGTCAGCGCTGTTCGTCGAGCATGACATGGAGATTGTCGAAAAATACGCCGACCGGGTTGTTGTCTGGAACGCCGGGTCGGTCATGGCCGAGGGGCGCCCGGCAGAGGTTCTGAAAGACCCGCGGGTCATTGAAAGCGTGGTCGGGGTGGCATGATGCTGGATATCGAACATCTGAAGGTCGAAATCGCCGGTATCGAGGTTTTGCGCGATGTCTCATTCAGCCTTGTGCCGGGCAAGGCCACAGTGCTGATCGGGCGCAACGGCGCGGGCAAAACCACGACGCTGCGGGCCATCATGGGGCTGTTGCCGTGGAAATCCGGCTCGGTGCGCATCAACGGCACCGAACTGGCCAGCCTGCCCGCCCATGCGCGCGCCGGGCATGGCATCGGCTACGCGCCTGAGGACCGGCGCCTGATCGCTGATTTCTCGGTCGAGGAGAATATCCTTGTTCCGGCGCTGGCACTGAAGCTCTCCGCGCCGGAACGCAAGCGACGGCTGGAGGAAATCTATGCCCTGCTGCCGCAGCTGGCGACGATGCGTCAGCGGCCCGGGGGCGGCGTTTCCGGCGGGCAGGGCAAGATGGTGGCACTGGGCCGCGCGCTGATGGTGGCCGAGCGGGTGTTACTGCTGGATGAACCGTTTCAGGGCCTCGCCCCGGCACTGGCGCTGGAATACTCGCGCACGCTGGCCGCGCTGCATGAGCAAAAGCGCAACATCGCCATTCTGGTCACCGAATCCAGCCCGCATCTGCTGAAGGCAATCGCCGACCAGACCCTGCATATCGAGCGCGGCGCGATGCAGGCGGTCGGGGTATGAGCGGGCCGTATCGGCGGGGCCGCGACGGGTAGGGTTACCTATAGAACCCGTCGCGCAGATTGATGCCGTGCTCCAGCCAGGCCTTCATCGCGCACAGCATTCCGGTCCAGCCTTCGCAGTTGCCAAAGCATGAGCGCAGCCCGGCCTCGGTTTCGGGCCAGCCGTATTCGCTGATCCGCACAAGGGTGCGGCCATCGTCGAGCGCCTGAAAGGTCATGGTGACGGTGGTCCAGGTGGCCAGGTCGCCATCGGCCTCCCATTGCAGGATGATCCGCTCATTCGGCACCACCTCCTGCACCTGTACCGGAAAGGCACCCGGGAAATCGTGGAAATCCCACGTCACCTCTGCCCCGGCAATCAACCGCCCCTTCGCGCCGCCGGTGGTGAAGTATTGAGACAGTTTGTCCGGGCTCACCACGGCCTCGAACACCTCTTCCACGGGCTTTGCAATGCGCCCGGCCACCGTGAATTTCAGTTCCATTGTGCGAATCCTCTTTGCTTCCCGGTGATTATGTTATAAAAATATAACATGTCAACCGAAGACAGATATGACGCGCTTTTCAAGGCGCTTGGCCACCGGGTCCGCAGGCAGATGCTGGACCTGCTGAAAGACGGACCCCGGACAACGGGCGCCCTGTGCGACGCCCTGCCAAAGAGCGACCGCTGCACGGTGATGCAGCATCTGAAGGCGCTTGAAAAAGCGCAGTTGATTATGGTTGAGCGGCGCGGGCGGGAACGCTGGAACCATCTTGATGCGCTACCGATCCACGAGATCCAGCAACGCTGGATTGGACCTTACGCCACCCATGCGGTCACCCTTTTGGCGCAACTCAAGGAAACGGGAGCGGCTGAGGCCCAGCCTGCCGCTGACGACGGCGCACAGAATGCGACCGACAGTTCCCGGCTTCCTGATCAGTCAACCGAAGACCTGCCATGAGCTGAGCAAGGTTTTCTACGCATGCCAGACTGCCCGGCAGAACCGCGCTGCGCATGCCCCGGCGCAGATAAAGCCAACGCAAGAAGGATTTTCCGATGACAATCAGCATACGACCCGCCCGACTTTCGGATCTTGACGCGCTCTGCGGGCTTTTGCTGGCGGATGCCAGGGAAAGGCAGGCGAAGGACAGCGCCTTATGGCGGCTGGCGGACGACCCGCGCGAGAAGATCCGCGCGGTGGTCAAAGCCGCGATGGAGAATGAAAACCCACCGTTCCGGCAGCAATGGCTGATCGCGCAGGCCGGTGGTGCCATTGTCGGGGTGGCACATTCCATTTTACTGCCGGTGCCGCCCATTTATGCCGGTGAATCCGGCCCGCCGGGGCTGATCATGGAAGATTGTTTCGTCGCGCCCGGTGCCCCCGGCGAAACCCGGGCAGCGCTGCTGGATGCCGCCGAGGCTGATCTGGTGAAGGCGGGCGCGCGGATACTTCTGGCCTCGTCGCAGGTCGGCGGGGCGTGGGAAACTGCGTATGCTGCGCGCGGCTATGAACCGCTCACACTGTATTTCGCCAGGACAGGCCTCAGCCCCGAAAACACCCCCACCGATGTGCGCAAGGCAACCGCCGACGACGTGCCCGCCATCGTCGCTTCAAGCGCGGTGAACAGACAGGTTCTGTTCGCCCTTCACAGGTTCTGGAAGCCGCATGCCGATGCCTACAGCCGCTTCGGGGCATGGATGACCCGCAGCCTGACCCTGAGCGACCGTGACATGTTCGTCCCGGGGGCGGGCGACACGCCTAAGAGCTATGCCATTTCGCAACCGGCGACCCCGCTACACTTCCCCGCGCCGCACGACATTTCGCGCATCGGGGTCATTGATGACTTCTATCATGACGCCTTTGCAGACCCGGAACGCCTGAGCGCTGACGCCAGTGATGCTGCGGCGCTTTTCGCGGCGGCAGAAGCAGCGCGCGCGCGGCGCGGGAACGATGCAGTGCTGGTTGTCTGCCCCGCCGCATGGCAATCGAAAATCGACCTGCTCAAAAGCGCGGGCTACAGCAATGCCATCACCTGGTTCATCCGGATGCCAGAACAGCAAACGGCCTGAGCGTGGCACCGGATGAAAAGCCCGTGCCTTCAGCTGGTGCTTCGCCCTGAGCGCGACATGAGGTCTGCGATGACACCTGCGGGCAGTGCGTCGGTGGCGTAGTCGAAGGTGCCGGTGCTTCTGACCTCTTCGGCAGCGCGCATCAGCGCCCCAAGCGCCGCCCGCGCGAACGAGCCACCGACGCTTACGCGGCGCACACCCGCCTCCGAAAGCTCTGCAACGGAGTAGCGCGGCCCTCTCAGCCCCATAACCACGTTCACCGGCTTGTCCACCGCCGCGCAAAGGGTTCGGATTGCCTCCAGATCCGGCAAGCCGGGCGCATACAGAACATCCGCCCCGGCGGCGGAAAAAGCCTGAAGCCGCCTGATCGTGTCATCCAGATCAGGCTTGTCCCACAGGAAGTTCTCAGACCTTGCCGTCAGAAGAAATGGCAGGCCCCGCGCGGCCTCGGCGGCTGCCTGAACACGTTCTACCGACTGGGCGAAATCATAAATGGGGTTGGCAGGATCGCCCGTCGCATCCTCGATGGAGCCGCCGACCAGACCGACCCCACAGGCCAGACGGATCGTTTCAGCGCAGGTTTCCGGAGCGGCGCCAAAGCCGTCCTCCAGATCAGCCGATACGGGCAGATCAGTGGCGGCGACGATCTCGGCCGCGTTGTCCAGAATTTCCGCGCGCTCAAGGCTGGCAAAGGAATCCAGCTTGCCTTTGGAAAAGGCATATCCGGCGCTGGTGGTTGCAAGCGCCTCGAACCCGAGGCTCGAAAGCAGGCGCGCCGACCCGGCATCCCACGGGTTGGGAATGACAAACGCGCGCTCACCGGCATGAAGGGCTTTCATGCGCTCGAATTTTGCCTGTTGATCCTGCATGCGTAACTCCGGAAGGGGTTGTGCGGCGATCATAGCGGATGAGAACATAAAGGAAACAGTGAATCGGTCGCGATCCCTGTCAGCCTCTTCCGGCCCGCCGCAGTGAAATCCGCAACCCGCGCCCTTTCACCCGGCGCCAACAAAGTGCGCGAGCTTGCCCAGCGTCTGCAGCCCCAGCGCTTCGGCGCCAAAACCTCTGGCTTCCTGAAATTCGGCCGCTGTGCTGAACACCATGCCCAACGTTACCTTTGTGGCGCCTTCCTCCTCCTCGAACATGGCCCAGGCATCGGCATGTTTCGGCCCGCTCTCACCCCAGTTCAGGGCGTAGCTGAGCCGGTCTTCGGTGCGGACCTCGCCATACTGATGGTGGTTCGGAAAGACGGTGCCATCGGGTGCGATCATGTCGAAAACCCATTCGCCGCCGGTCCGCAGGTCAATCCGGGTGGTTCGGCAGGAAAATCCCTCAGGCCCCCACCATTGCGGCAGGGTTTCCGGGTTCATCCAGGCGCTCCAGACCACCCGTCGCGGCGCCCTGATCACACGCTCCAGCACCATCGTCCGCGCAGCGACATCCGCCAGATTGTCCAGCCCCGCGCCAAATTCCTGCCGGTAGTCCGCCGCCATATCCACGGCCAGCGAAGAAAGCTGAACGCTTACCACCAACCGGCTGCCCGCGCCGGTGCTGGCGAAATCCGCGGTCACCAGCGCCGCCGACTGCGGTATCTCTTCAGCGGAGATCACCTCGTAGTTCACGCTGCGCCGCGCAGGCTCAAGCGCCAGCCAGCCACACTCACAGCGTATGTCTGGCTGCCCCTCCACCTTGCAAAGCGAGACCTCGCGCCCGCCCACTTTGGTATCGGCCTCCAGAAACTCCACGGTGACCGAGGGTGTGGGCGCCGCCCAGACCGCCCGCGCGGCGGGAGCCGTCCATGCCTGCCAGAGGGTGGCAACCGGCACCGCTACATCCCGCTCAAAAACCAGCGTCGCGCAGCCGCCGCTCATGGCATCAGGCCCTTGGCATAGGCTTCCAGCTGGGTCGCCACGGTGCCCCAGCCATCGAAAAAGCCCATATCCTCATGCGCCTTCCGGCTGTCAGGATTTCGGTGGCGGGCGATCGCGGTGTAGGTGGTGCCACCGCCGGGCGCGTCCGAGAAGAGCAGGATCGCGGTCATGAACGGCTCAGGCGCCGGTTTCCAGCCTTCGCTGTAGGCATCGGTAAAGACCAGCTTTTCGCCCGCCACCACCTCAAGATAGACGCCGCGATTGTCGATCAGCGTGCCGTCCACATCGAAGCCGGTGTTGAACCGCCCGCCGACCTTCAGGTCAATGTCCACCGACGTTATCTTATGCGGTGCGGGAATGAAGAAATGCGGGATGTGTTCAGGCTTCGTCCAGCATTCCCAGATCAGTTGCCGGGGCACGGCGAGCGTGCGGGTGAAGCTCAGGTCCGTGGCGGGGTCCAGTTCGGGTTTCATTTCTCGCGCTCCTCCATCAGGGTCATCACGTAGTCATCCAGCCGATCCAGCCGCGCCTCCCAAAGCGCCCGCTGCTCATCCAGCCATGTCCGCATCGGCACCAGCGCCTCTGGCACAATGGCGCAGGTTCGCACCCGCCCGTCCTTGGACGTGGCGATCAGCCCGGCCTCTTCCAGCACGGAAAGGTGCCGCATGACCGTCGGCAGCCGCAGCCCTGTCGGGTTGGCCAGCTCGGTCACCGGCGCAGGCCCCCGGGCCAGGCGCGCCAGGACAGCGCGCCGCGTTGGGTCTGCCAAAGCGTGAAAGAGAAGCGAAAGGTCGGGTTCATGCTTAGCCATAAAGCTAACTATACCTGAAACCGATTTCATGGCAAGAAAAACTTAGCCAACCGGCGAAGTTTCTCCATTGCGCCGTCAGAACACCTCCCGGTGGCGGCCTTGAGGAAAGCCACGCAGCAAGCGGCACATCCCTCCTTGCCGCGATGCGGGTTCGCTGGCAAAATTGCATGAGGGCTGAAAGGGCAAAACATGGAGCGATACACCGGCGGTTGCCTGTGCGGCAGCGTTCGCATCGTGGCGACGGGGCAACCCAACAGGGTCGGCCTTTGCCACTGTCTTGATTGCCGCAAGCATCATGGCGCTCTGTTCCATGCCTCGGCCATTTTCCCACAGGACGCGGTGACAATCGAAGGCGAGCTGCGCAGCTACGCGGGGCGGTTCTTCTGCCCGCAATGCGGATCGTCGGTTTTCGGGCGCAGCGACGATGAGATCGAAGTGAACCTCGGCGCGCTGGACGCCCCTGACCAGTTTCTGCCGACCTATGAGCTCTGGACGATCCGCCGGGAAACGTGGCTGCCGCCGTTCCCGCTTGAAAGACGATATGCGCGCGATCAGGACGACAAGGGACGCTTTGAAGGCTAGCTGGATTCAGGCATGGGCCCGCATCTTCCGCAGCCTGCTAGTCACATCAGCGCATGCGAATCTTGTGCACCTCCAACCGCTCTGCGAATGACGGGCATGACATCAGAAATCACCCTTTCCGACCATAAGCCCGCCGGTGGCGAGATCGAGCGCCTCAGCGGGAAAGGGCCGGTCACGCTGCTGAACTGCGATCTGGAAGGTTTGAATCTGGCAGACCTTGACCTGACAGGCTGGTGTTTTGAGCGCTGCAATCTCAGATCCTGTTCGTTCAACCGCGCCATGCTCGAAGGAGCTTCGTTCAAAGCCTGCCGGGCTGCCGAATCCAGCTTCGTCGGCGCCGCGATGCTGGAGGCGGTGATCGACGGCGGCGACTTCAGCAACACCAATTTCCGGGGCGCCAGACTGACCGACGCCAAAATCCTGCGCTGCAAGATGACGGGCGCTGATCTCTCGGATGTGCAGGCCATCGGGCTTGTGCTGGAGGAGGTTTTGCTGGTTCTTGCGGTTCTGCCGAAGCTCTCATTCCGGGAGATGACGCTGAAGCACGTCGATTTCAGCGAGGCGGATATGAGGGCCTGCGATTTCCGGGATGCGGTTTTCGAGGAATGCTCTTTGCGCGATGCCCATCTCGCGGAATGCCGGTTTGAGAATGCCGACCTGCGCGGTGCGGATCTGGGTGGCGTGAAACTGACTGAGGCACGGCGCTTCAGAGGAGCGATCATTTCCAGACGGCAGGCGGCAGACCTGCTCGGCCAACTGGGGCTGCGCGTTCTCTGATCAGCCGGAAAGGGGCCAAGGCCTCACCGTGAATCGAAGGGCATCCCGCAACCCTTCTTGCAGACGCTGCAGCCTAATCATGTCCCGTTCACGCTGCCCCCCGGATGCCCGGGTCGTTCCAGGATTGAATCGAAACCGGATCGGGATTTACTCTGTCTATGACGTTGCCCCCAACTTTTATCCAGCGTGAGGGAGACTCTGGGTTTGAGTTTTGCCCATTAGGGCGGTTTTGGCAACGGGGGCTGGCGCGGAGCTTTGCGGGTTGCGCAGCGTCAGGCCCCGGTGCGGGGTGAAGGTTTCGGCGAACGCGGCAGGCGTCTGCCAGCCAAGGCGCGAGTGGGGTCGTTCGGTGTTGTAGTCCGTGCGCCAGGCGGCCAGCGTGACGCGGGCATGGTTCAGGGACGGGAAGAGCGTCTCGTTCAGCAGCTCGTCCCGCAGCCGGCCGTTGATGGGGAAGACGGCCCCGCTCCTGAGAAGGGACCGTATGCTGGTCCTACTTTGCAGAAGGAGCAATCCCATGAACCCAGCCACCGTGGGCCTTGATCTGGCCAAGAACGTATTTCACGTCCATGTCGCCGACGCGTCCGGCAGAACACTCGACAGCAAGCGGCTTTCGCGTCGTGAGCTTTTGCCTTTCTTCGAGTCACTGCCCTCTTGCCTGATCGGTATCGAGGCGTGTGCGACTGCCCACAACTGGGCACGTCAGTTGCAGAGGCTCGGCCATGACGTGCGCCTCATTCCTCCAGGTTACGTCAAACCCTTCGTGCGGCGGGGGGCGAAGAACGACGCCACGGATGCGGCCGCCATTTGTGAAGCGGTGACCCGTCCCAACATGCGCTTTGTCCCGGTCAAATTGCGCGAGGACCAGGCATTTCTGATGCTGCACAGAGCCCGGGGGATTCTGGTCCGACAGAGAACGATGGCAGCTTGTGCATTCCGAGCGCATTTGG
>NZ_DAIRVN010000019.1:0-63929 GCF_036802785.1 Pararhodobacter sp. | reverse complement strand
AAGAGGGGGGCAACGCCCCCCTCCCTTCGGCCCGGAAACCGCCCCGCCCGCTCAGCCTGGCAGCGCCGCCGCCACGGTTGCGCTCATCGGGGTGGTCGGGCGGCCGATCAGCCTTGAAAGGTCGCGGCCCTCATCGTGCAGCGCGCCCTTCGATGCCGCAGTATCAAAGCTCGCAATGGCCGCAGCAAGCGTGCCCGGCAGGCCGACACTTTCCAGGATACCCGCATAAACCGCTTCCGGCAGGTCGTTATAAGGAATGTCGCGCCCGGTCTGCCGGGAAACCTCGGCGGCCAGATCGCTCAGCGTATAGCTTTCATCGCCGGAAAGTTCATAGGTTTTCCCCTCATGCCCTTCCCCGACCACCACTTCTGCCGCTGCCTGCGCGTAATCCGCCCGGCTGGCCGACGCGATGCGCCCCTCGCCTGCACTGCCCACAAACGCCCCGTTTGCCAGCGCAGACGGAACGGAGCCGGTGTAATTCTCGGTGTACCAGCCGTTGCGCAGAATCGTGTAGCGCAGGCCCGATGCCTTGAGCGCCGCTTCAGTATCAGAATGCTCCACCGCAAGGCTGAGCGGCGATGTATCGGCATGCAGCAGGCTGGTATAGACAATGCGCGCCACCCCCGCCGCCTTTGCCGCCGCGATGACATTGCGGTGCTGAACGGCGCGGTGGCCAATCTCGCTGGATGAAATCAGCAGCAGGGTCTCCACCCCGTTCAGCGCTTTTTCCAGCGTTTCCGGGGCGTTGTAGTCAATATGGCGCGCGGGAACGCCGAGGTCGGCTGCTTTGTGCAGATCACGGGCAAGCGCAAGAATCCCGTTCGCGGGAAGCTTTTGCTTCAGGGCGTCGATCACAAGGCGGCCAAGCTGGCCAGTAGCTCCGGTCACGGCGATTGTCATGTCTTTGTCCTTTCGTTTCTGGAAACCTGGATGTAGAGCTAATACTTACCGTTCGTAAGTACGCACGTTTTGGTAAGTATGGAGAAAAGCATGACCCTGGCCGAAAAAATCCGTCGTGGAGACCTGCTGTCAGCCGACTGCCCTTCGCGCCAGGTGCTCAGGCATGTGACCAGCCGCTGGGGCGTCCTTGTCCTGATCGCCCTTGAGGGTGAGACGCATCGGTTCAGCCATCTGAAGCGCATGATTGGCGGCATAAGCGAGCGGATGCTGGCGCAGACCCTGCAATTGCTTGAGGCAGACGGGCTTGTTCTGCGCACCGCCTATGAGGTGGTGCCGCCCCATGTCGATTACCGGCTCACCCCGCTGGGTGCCGAGGCTGCCGCGAAAGTCCGCGAGCTGGCGGACTGGATCGAAACAAATCTGGCCGGGATTGCGGCACATTGGCAAGACGCCGCGCGAAGTGACGATTCCGGCGCGCCACCGCCACAGCCTGCTGCCCTCTGACCGGGCGTTTCCCGGCTTCTGTTGACCAATGCTCAGCGAAAGAGTCACACACCTGACGAAGCGCAGAAGCTGTCTGGCACGAAATGAGTCGCCCCGTTGGATGCGGCGCAGAGCGCAAGAGGCTTCAACGTCACCCCTTCATGGCCACATCCCTTTATGGCCGCACCCCGTCACAACCGCGCTCCAAGCGCACAACCCACCTCAGCGGGTCACCGAATACGGCGCATCGATACCATCGGCGATATCTTCCTGGCGTTCGATCATGTCGGCGGTCAGGCCAGCGCCGTTGTGCACAAGTGCGACCACCTCTCCATCGACCAGAACGCTGGCGATGCCCGTGTCAGGGTCGTGGGAGACAGAAATCTCCGGCTTCATATCCGGCTCACCAAAGGCAATCACCAGCCGGTCTTCGCCGGGGTTGAAATCCATGATTTCGGCAGGCGCGCCGCTGCCCAGCCAGCCGCCAAGCGCAAAAGTGTCAGCCCCTTCGCCGCCGGTTACAATGTCACCGGCGCCCGGAATGATCAGATCATCCCCCTCGCCGCCGTTCAGGAAGTTCCGGCCGCCGACATCCTCGCCGTTTTCGTCCGGATGAACACCGATCAGCGTGTCATTCCCATCGCCGCCGTTCAGCAGGTTATCGCCTTCGCCAGCGACCAGAAGGTCATTGCCCCAGCCGCCAACCAGGGTGTCATTGCCCGCGCCGCCATGCAGCGTATCGTCCCCCTCGCCGCCGTGCAGCAGGTCATCACCGTCACCTCCAAGCAGCAGATCATCGCCACCACCGCCCTGCAACGTGTCATCACCACCGCCACCGATGAGCAGATCATTGCCATCACCGCCGCGCAGCAGATCTTCGCCTTCGCCGCCGATCAGCGTGTCGTCACCACCCCCGCCTTCCAGTTGCCCGCCGTCATCGTCCAGCCGCAGCAGACGCGGTTGGGGCTCTGGCTCTGGGGTGTCGCGGCTGATGTATTCGTCATCCTCCCACTCGCCCGCCCAGTCATCTTCTTCGGCATCCTCTTCTCCGGCATCTTCCTCGTCGGGGGAAGGCGGCGTGTCCGGGGCGGCGTAGTCAAGCATATCTCCGCCGGTATCGCCTTCCTGCTCCCCCTCAGGAGTAAGGCTGTCGTCGCTGTCGCCGCTGCCTCCCTCCTGATCGGAATCCTGCGAGATGAAGGCATCGGCAACACTGCCGGCCAACACCAGACCAATCAGTCCCATAAGCATCCACATGCCTGCCCCCAGATTCTGCAAAGCGCCGCGCGGGTGGCCGCCCTCAGCCCGGTTTACACCAGACCGAATGAACAAAACGAGAAACAAGCATGGTTTACGGGCCGGATTCTGCAAAGCTGGTTAACGGACCCGGCCAGGGGGCCAAGGGGACAGGGGCTGAACCGCCGGACGCAAGGCAGACAGTTGATCTTGGTACGCATCTCGCCTATACGCGCGCATCCTCAGTGCGAATCCGGGTGCAGACCCGCGCCTGAGGGTGCTCCATGGGCCCTGCTGGACGACATCCCGGCTTGCGCCTTGAACCCGCATCGAAAAGGAGACCCCGATGTCGATTACCGTTGAAGAAAAAGCCCGCCTGATCAAGGAATTCGCAACCAAGGAAGGCGACACCGGCTCGCCCGAAGTGCAGGTTGCCATTCTGACCTCGCGGATCACCACGCTGACCGAACACTTCAAATCCCACAAAAAGGATAACCATTCCCGCCGTGGGCTTCTGATGATGGTGGCACAGCGCCGCAAGCTGCTGGACTATGTTCGCGGCAAGGACGAGGCACGCTATCAGTCGCTGATCGCACGCCTGGGCATCCGTCGCTGAGGCGACCGGCCAGCCCGACAGGAAACGCCCGCTTTCACAAGCGGGCGTTTTGCATTTCCGCCGGTCGCGATACAGATGCGAGTGCCGGGCTTCGATGCTCCTTCGCCCGCTCCTCTGGCGCGCTGCGGCCCCTGAAACGTGGGCGCTTTCCAAGGCAGTGCTTTTCCTGTATGCACCCGGCCATCTGTGACGTGACGCTCTGACCCCGGCGTGATGCGAAGGATAGGGGTCGGCGGCAATGGGGCCGCCATAGGAACGGGAGACCCGGGACGGGCCTGGGAGTGCTCCTTTGAGGATACGCTGAATGTTCAACATTACGAAAAAGTCGATCGAGTGGGGGCAGGAGACGCTCACGCTGGAATCGGGCCGTGTGGCCCGTCAGGCCGACGGCTCGGTCATTGCCACACTGGGCGATACCTCGGTCATGGCCAATGTGACCTTCGCCAAATCGGCGAAACCCGGTCAGGATTTCTTTCCGCTGACCGTGCACTACCAGGAACGTTATTACGCCGCGGGCAAAGTGCCCGGCGGCTTCTTCAAGCGCGAAGCGCGGCCTTCCGAAAAGGAAACGCTGACCTCGCGTCTGATCGACCGCCCGATCCGCCCGCTGTTCGTGGACGGCTTCAAGCATGAAGTGCTGGTGATCTGCACCGTGCTCAGCCACGATCTGGTCAATGAGCCCGATGTCGTTGCGATGATCGCAGCCTCGGCGGCGCTGACCATTTCCGGTGTGCCCTTCATGGGCCCGATTGCCGCCGCGCGTGTGGGTTTTGTTGATGGTGAATACATCCTCAACCCCGAATGCGATGACATGATCAAGCTGCGCGACAACCCTGAGCAGCGGCTGGATCTGGTCGTTGCCGGGACCAAGGACGCGGTGATGATGGTTGAATCGGAGGCTTATGAGCTGTCCGAGGCCGAGATGCTGGGCGCCGTGAAATTCGCCCATGAATCGATCCAGCCGGTGATCGACCTGATCATCGACTTCGCCGAAGACTGCGCGAAAGAGCCGTTCGACTTCACTCCGCCCGACTATTCGGCGCTCTATGGCAAGGTGAAGGCCGCTGGCGAGAGCCAGATGCGCGCCGCCTTCGCGCTGCGCGACAAGCAGGAGCGTGTGAACGCGATTGCTGCTGCGCGCGACGCGATCAAGGCCACGCTCACCGACGAAGAGCTTGGCGATGAGAACCTTGGCGCGGCCTTCAAGAAACTGGAAGCCTCGATCCTGCGGGGTGACATCATCAACGGTGCACCGCGTATCGACGGGCGCGACACCAAGACCATCCGTGCGATCAGCTCGGAAAACAGTGTGCTGCCGCGCACCCATGGTTCTGCCCTGTTCACCCGTGGTGAAACGCAGGCGCTGTGCATCACCACACTGGGCACCGGCGATGACGAGCAGTTCATGGATGCCCTGACCGGCACCTACAAGTCGAACTTCCTGCTGCACTACAACTTCCCCCCGTATTCGGTGGGCGAGGTCGGGCGCTTCGGCCCTCCGGGTCGTCGTGAGATCGGTCATGGCAAACTGGCATGGCGCGCGCTTCAGGCGGTTTTGCCTGCGGCAACCGACTTCCCGTACACCATCCGCATCGTGTCAGAGATCACCGAGTCGAACGGCTCCAGCTCGATGGCGACGGTCTGCGGCGGCTCCCTTTCCATGATGGATGCCGGTGTGCCCCTCAAGGCAGCGGTGGCCGGTGTGGCGATGGGTCTGATCCTGGAAGAGGACGGCAAGTTTGCCATCCTGTCAGACATTCTGGGTGACGAAGACCACCTTGGCGACATGGACTTCAAGGTTGCCGGGACCGAAAAGGGCATCACCAGCCTGCAGATGGACATCAAGGTTGCCGGGATCACCCCGGCGATCATGGAACAGGCGCTTGCGCAGGCCAAAGAAGGCCGGATGCATATTCTGGGTGAGATGTCCAAGGCACTGTCCAGCGCCAATGCGTTCAGCCAGTACGCGCCCAAGATTGAAACCATGACCATCCCCACCGACAAGATCCGCGAAGTGATCGGCTCGGGCGGCAAGGTCATCCGTGAGATCGTGGAAGTGTCGGGCGCCAAGGTCGATATCAACGACGACGGCGTGATCAAGATCGCCTCCAACGATCAGGCAGCGATCAAAAAGGCCTATGACATGATCTGGTCGATCGTGGCAGAGCCGGAAATCGGCCAGATCTACACCGGCACCGTGGTGAAGATCGTTGATTTCGGCGCCTTCGTGAACTTCTTCGGCAAGCGTGACGGGCTGGTGCATGTCAGCCAGATCGCAGCCAAACGCCTGAACCACCCTTCGGACGTTCTGAAAGAGGGGCAGGAGGTCAAGGTCAAGCTTCTGGGCTTTGATGACCGTGGCAAGGTCCGGCTGGCGATGAAGATGGTCGATCAGGAGACCGGACAGGAAATCGCCGAGGAAAAGGCTGACTGACCCACAGGGTCAGACTTTCTGTCATACGCAAAAAACAAAGGCCCCGGCCTTGCGCCGGGGTCTTTCTTTATGCCCTGCCTTATGTTCTGCGGGCGCGCGCGCTCAGAACGGCAGCGGGTTTCCGTTTACCCGCACCTGCCCACCCGGCAGGATCGTGACTTCGGACAGAAGCTGGTCCTCGCCAACGCTCGTCGCCAGCGCGCCGATCATCATGCGCGCCAGAAACGCCTGATCGGCCGGCAGTATGCCTTCGCGGCCCAACCGCTCCAGCAATTGCTCACCGCCCTGCAAGGTGAAGGTGAAGGCACCCTGCCCCTGCGCCAGTGCCTGATCAGGGCTTGCGGCCTCCATATCCGGCTCAAACCGGCCCGAACCCTCGAACTGCGCCTGCCCCAGCCGCAATGCCAGACGGTCCAGCCGGATCTCGGAAAACTCCAGCGGCGATGCACTTGTCTCGGCCTCGGACAGATCCACCAGCCAGCGCCCCTCGCCCACCAGCTCCAGCGCCAGATCTGCGGTTTCCTCGGCAAAGGTCTGCGCACCCAGAAGCATCCAGCTTGCCTCGCTCGCCTGCATCCCCTCCGAGATCAGCGATATGCTGAAGGGTTGCGGCGTGTCGGTGGGCACCAGCGGCATCTCGAACCCGGCCACGATCCGCTCGGCCGAAAAGTCACCCTCGGTCTCGCCGTAACCGCCGGTAAACTCAAGGTCCAGCGCGGTACCCTGCGCGCGCAACGCGCCGTCAGCCAGCGTCAGACTGCTGTCGGAATAGCCGCCAACACCGTCCAGCCGGACAAGGCTGCCACCGAAATCCTGCTGGCTGCTGCTGCGCGAGGCTGCGGCCTCATATTCGGCATGCAGGTTGAAGCCATGCTCAAAGAGCGCGCTCAGCGTTATCGGGCCTTCGCTGAGCACCTCCATCCCTTCGATGTTGAACCGGATCGTCAGATCATCAATCTCCGATATGTCGCGGCTGCTGGCGGGGGTGGTGTCTGGTGTGCCGTCCGACATGGCGCTCTGCCAGTTCTGGTCATACATCAGCGACGCCACCTCAATCTCGCCGGTCATGTTGACCTGATCACCAAGATCCATCGTCACCGCCCCGCTCAGAGCGGTAAGGTCAACACGCAGGGTCATCCGGTCCTGTTCCATGGCACTGAACGGCCCCTCGAACAGCGCCTCAACGGTGTCAAAGGCGGGGCTGAGGCGCAGGCCGTCTGCGTCGCGGTCAAACACCACCTCGCCGGAAAAGCTGAAATCCACCTCACCCGTGCCGGGCAGGGCCAGCCGCGTGCCCGAGGCAGGGATGAACGCGAACCCCTCACCCGCGCGCGGCTCAACCGTCAGGGTGGGCAGGGTCAGCACGGCGCTGCCAGCCCCGCGCGCGGGGCGAATGGTCACACCACTGGCAACCAGCCCGCGTTCGGTATCCGTGACACCCTCGGCGCTGACGCGCAGCCCGGCATCGGCGAGGCTTGCGCGCAGCATGTCCCAACCATCCTTGGCGCGCTGATCCTGCGCGGCGACAGGGGCCAAGGACAAGGCCCAGACAAGGGGCACAACCGCAAGCGGGCGGAAAATGGGCGGGAACAACATGAGGAGCCTCCGGTATATAATCGTCGCCAGTCTTTGCACACTGCGGTCGGCGGTCAAGCACGAAAGCCCGGCGCAGGGCTGGTCAGGCGACGATCCGCGCGCTACCACAGGGCCAACCAGTCTGAACGACCCGGGAGGAAGACATGTCCGCATCCCCTGAATGGGAAAACACTATCGCCGGCAAGGCCGTCCTGATCACCGGCGCAAGCCGTGGCATCGGCGCGGCCACCGCGCGCCTGTTTGCCGCAAAGGGCGCAAAACTGGGCCTTGCCGGGCGCCCGGGCGACGCGCTCAGCGCCGTCGCCGAAGAGACCGGCGCCCCCCTGCTGCCCTGCGACGTGGCTGATTTCGACGCCGTAGAGGGCGCAGTCGATGCGATGGTGGAACGCTTCGGCGCGCTCGACGTGCTGATCAACAACGCCGGTGTCATCGACCCTATCGCCCCCATTGAAAGCGTCGATCCCGCTGAATGGGGTCGCCAGATTGATGTCAATCTGAAGGGCGTGTTCTACGGCATGCGCGCCGCGCTGCCGGTGATGCGGCGGCAGGGCAAGGGCAGCATTCTGACCGTGGGTTCGGGTGCGGCCTATAACGCGCTGGAGGGCTGGTCAGGCTACTGCGCCTCAAAGGCCGGGGCGATCATGCTCACCCGCGCCGCGCATCTGGAAGCGGGCAGCGCGGTGCGCGTGCTCAGCCTTTCGCCGGGCACGGTGGCAACCGATATGCAGGGCGCGATCCGCAGCTCGGGCATCAACCCGGTCAGCCAGCTTGACTGGTCGGCGCATGTGCCGCCCGAATGGCCCGCGCGCGCGCTTCTGTGGATGTGCAGCACAGATTCCGATGAATACCTTGGCGCAGAGGTCAGCCTGCGTGAGCCGCAGATCCGCACCCGGCTGGGGTTGGTCGCATGATCACGCGTGAGGAACACGGGCCGCTCTGGGTGCTGACGCTGAACCGCCCCGAGAAGGCCAATTCGCTGACCCGCGCCATGATGGAAGAACTGATCACCCATCTGGAAGAGGCCAATGGCGTTGTCGAGGCGCTGGTGCTGACCGGCGCGGGCAAGGTGTTCAGCGCCGGCGCTGATCTGGACGAGGCCCGCGAAGGCCTTGCCACCGATTCGATCTGGGAAGAGTTGTCGGCCCGCATCGCCGCCCTGCGCTGTCTGTCCATCGCCGCGCTCAACGGAACGCTGGCGGGCGGGGCTTTTGGCATGGCGCTGGCCTGCGATGTCCGGCTGGCCGTGCCGGAGGCGAAATTCTTCTACCCGGTGATGAAGCTGGGCTACCTGCCCCAGCCCTCAGACCCGGGGCGGCTGGCCGCGCTGACCGGCCCGTCGCGGGCGCGGATGCTGCTGATGGGCGGCGCAAAGATCGGGGCCGATGAGGCGCTGGCATGGGGGCTTGTTGACCGCCTCCACCCGCGTGAGGCGCTGATGGATGCGGCGCGGGAGCTTGCCGCCGACGCCTGCGCCGCGCCGCAGGGCCACGCGGCGCGGATCAAGGCGATGATTCCGCGCGTTTGGTCGCACATCTAGTGCTTCTGGTGCCCCTGAAACGGTGCTAGAATAATCAGATGATGCAATTTCGCGCCACTGCCCTTGTCCTGCTCGCGCTGGCCGTGATGGCCAGCAGCGTGACCATGGCCGTGGCGCGCAATCAGCCGCGCCCGATCGGCGAGATGGTGC
Source organism: Pararhodobacter sp. (assembly GCF_036802785.1). Classification (GTDB taxonomy): domain Bacteria; phylum Pseudomonadota; class Alphaproteobacteria; order Rhodobacterales; family Rhodobacteraceae; genus Pararhodobacter. Next base: position 54,977 of record NZ_DAIRVN010000019.1, on the reverse strand, counting down.
TTTGCACCGGCTATGGCATGGTCGTGGTCAGCGTTGATGCGCAGGGCCAGCCCACCGGGCCGATGATGCCCTGCCCCGATTGCGTGATCACCCTCGCCGGCCTGGACAGCGAAAGCGCGCTGCTGCCGCAGCGGCCGCAAACGCTGATCGCACTGGCCCATGCCCTGCGCAGCCTGCCCGCCCCGGCAATGGCCGCCCCGGTCTTTCGGCACCCGCGCGCACCGCCTGTCGCGGTCTGATCCCCCAGCCATCAGACCCATTTTTCAAGACAGGATACCCCATGTTCCGCACATTCACTGCCGCCTCTGTCGCGGCGCTTTTCGCCCTGCCCGCCCTCGCCTGTGACGGGTTCGAGGTGCACGAAGCCTATGCCCGCACCTCCACCGCCATGTCGCAGACGGGCGCGGCCTTTATGGTCATCCAGAACCACGGCGACACCGATTGCCACATCACCGGCGTGCGCTCGGATATCGCCGCACGAACTGAGCTGCACACCCATAGCGAAGACGCGCAGGGCGTGATGCGCATGATCCATGTGGAAGAAGGTTTCGCCCTGCCCGCCGATAGCGAACTGGTGCTTGAACGCGGCGGAAACCATGTGATGTTCATGGGCCTCAACCAGACACTGGCGCAGGGCGATGTGGTCGAAGTCACCTTCATCTTTGCCGATGACACCGAGGCAACGGTTGACGTGACCGTCGACCTTGAGCGCCAGCCCGGGGCGCATGGCCATTCACATGGCCATTCACACAGCAACTGACATCCGTTTCATCTTGCCCCAAATACGCCTGGGGGGGGTGAGCCGCGCAGCGGCGAGGGGGGCTGAAGGCCCCCCTTATCCGTCCACACGCAGGCGCCGCGTGACCGGCCCGCCGCTGACGGCGATCCGCGCTTCTGCCCCGGCGAGCGGTTCTTCCACCACGGACATATGCCATGCATTGGCGTGGATGATCATCCCCGGCGCGCTGACCAGCGCGACATGCCCCTTCCAGAACACCAGATCGCCCGGCCTTTCCTGACCCGCGCTGACCGCCGCTCCCGGCATTGCCGCCTGCAGGTCGCTGTCCGGCGGGCAGGGCAGGCCGCAGGCACGGCGCGCGGCCTGCACAAGGCCCGAGCAGTCAATCCCCGCGCGGCTGTTGCCGCCCCACAGATAGGGTGTGCCCAGAAACAGCCGCGCGGTTGTGACCGGGTCATCCAGCCAGTCACCCTGCGCGCGCAGATGGCATGCCGGGATATGGCCCTGCGGGGTCCGGGCAAGGGCGCCCTCAACCACAAGAACCTGCACCCGCGCCCCGAAGGAAAGCGCTGCCTCCTCCGCGCTTTTGATATCGGCGGCCCGGTAGCAATGGGTCGCCGGGGCGCTGACCCAATGCGTGACCGGATGGTCGGCACCCAGCGCGCCCGCCTGCAGCCAGCCGCAGTAGCCGTCCTCAGCGGAAAAGCCGAAAGCGTGGTCGCCCCGCCGCTCCAGTACGCAAAACCGGGCGCCGCGCAGCAATTGCCGGTCGCGCGCGCCACCGGGTGTGGCGCACAGATCGGCCAGCGGCGCGGTCAGCCGGGCCCAGTCGCCGGGCGTGAACGTAACCCCCTCCAGCGTGCCGCGCAGACTGTCATGCGCAACCCGCTCGGTGGCGCGCAAAAAGCGGCGATCACTCATTCCTCCAGCCCCAGAACCCGGGGCAGCGCCGCCAGAAGCGCCCGCGCACCCTGCCCCACGCCACCCTTGGGCCGGGCGGGCGCATCCTTGGGCTGCCAGCCATAGATATCGAAATGCACGAACCGTTGCGACTGGCTGACAAAGCGGCGCAGGAACAGCGCCGCCGTGATCGACCCCGCCATTCCGCCCGCAGGAGCATTGTCCAGATCGGCGATGCCGGGCTCGATCAGCGGCTCATAGGGGTCATGGAACGGCATGCGCCACAGCGGGTCACCCTGCGCCGCACCCGCCGCCATCAGCGCGGCGGCAAGGCCGTCATCGCCGGTATAAAAGGGCGGCAGGTCAGGCCCCAGCGCAACCCGCGCCGCGCCGGTCAGCGTGGCCATGCAGACCAGCGCATCGGGGCTTTCCTCATCGGCCAGCGCCAGCGCATCGGCCAGCACCAGCCGTCCTTCGGCATCGGTATTGTTCACCTCCACCGTCAGCCCGTTGCGCGCGGTCAAAATGTCGCCGGGGCGCATGGCGCTGCCAGAGATCGCGTTTTCCACCGCCGGGATCAGCACGCGCAACCGCACCTTCCAGCCCAGCGCCATGATCATCAGCGCAAGCCCCAGAACCGTCGCCGCGCCGCCCATGTCCTTTTTCATCAGGCCCATGGAACTGCCGGGCTTGATGTTCAGCCCGCCTGTATCAAAGCACACACCCTTGCCGACCAGCGTCAGGCGCGGCCCGCTTTCGCCCCAGCGCAGGTCCAGCAGGCGCGGCGTGCGGTCCGAGGCGCGTCCAACTGCGTGGATCAGCGGGAAGTTTTCGACCAGCAGGTCATCACCATAGGTGACCGACACCTGCGCGTCGAATTCCTCGCCCAGCGCCAGAACGGCGGTTTCCAGCTCTTCGGGGCCCATATTGGCGGCGGGCGTGTTGATCAGATCGCGTGTCAGCCATTCGGCGGCGGCAATGATCTCAAGGCGCCCGGCATCCACCCCGTCTGGCGGCTTGAGGGCCGCCAGCGCGGGCGCGCTTTCGCGGCGGAAGCGGTCAAAGCGATAGCCTGCCAGCAGCCAGCCCAGCGCATGGTCGGTCAGCACCTCCGGCGGATGGTCGCCTGTGATATGATAATTCCCCACGGGCAACCTGCCGCGCGCACCGCCAAGGATGAAGCGCTGCCGCTGGCGCGCCTGCGCGCTTCCAAGGCCGACAACGGCCAGTGCCAGACGCCCCACGACATCTGGGACCAACGCGACAGCGCCTGCGGAAGCGTTAAATCCGGTGGCCGCCAGCCAGTCGCGCACGCGTTCCGGCTGGGTATCCAGCCAGGAGGTCAGATCTTCGGCGTTGACGGGATGAAGCGGAACCGAAGGGCTTTCGGCGGGCGCAAAGGAAGCAGGGGCAGGACGCATGAAGGCTCTCGCGCGGTTGAGGGGCTGACCCTCAGCCTAGTGCAAATCCATCGGCAGTTGGAACCGCTTATCGCCGCGAAATCACCGCTGTGAAGCCGACAGGCGCAATTCCGCGCCATCATGCCCGAAGGATTGCCCACAAGCCCCGGCAGATGCCCCGCGCTGACGCGTCAGAGCGACAGGCCCGGCAGTTCCCAGACCTGCGCCAGCGAGCGGTCGCCGATACGCACCAGCCGCTCCCACACCGCGCGATAGGCGATCATGTCGCCGCGAACGGCAGCGGCGCCCAGATCGCCCGTGACCCGCGCAAGACTGATCAGGCCAATCCCGTTGCACAGGCTGACAACGCGTTCGGCCTTCACCGGCACATCATCAAGCGCGCCGATGCGGGTGGCCAGTTCAATCTCGGCAAGCCGGTCTGAGATATCTTCGATGGAATCCATGACAAACCCCTCTGCCGCGCGGTCGCCCATTTGGCGAAACAACGCTTCAAGTCGCGGCGCATCAATCTGGATGCGTTCAGACTGCCTGAGTTCAACAACAGATGCCACACCGGTACCCCTCTGGCCTGCTCCCATTCACCTGCAACGAGACTGGACGGCCCGGGTTAAGAAAGTCTTGTCGGTGTGGCAGAAAAAAGGTCGAATTCGACCGGAAATATGAATAACACTGCGGCGCAGGCTACTGGAAGGGAATAAAGCATGACCGAGGTGCAAAAGCTGCCCTCATTTCTCGTAAGCCGATACCGCGCGTGGCAGGCCACAACCTATGCCGAGAACAAGAGCTGGTATCATCATCTTGCCGATCAGGGGCAGCATCCACGCTCGATGGTGATTGCCTGCTGCGATTCGCGGGTGCATGTGGAAGCACTGTTCAACGCCGATGTCGGTGAGTTCTTCATTCATCGCAACATTGCCAATTTTGTGCCGCCCTACACGCCGGACGGGCAGACCCGCGGCACCTCGGCGGCGGTGGAATACGGGGTGAGCGTGCTGAAGGTGGCGCATCTGATCGTGATGGGCCATTCCAATTGCGGCGGCATCCGGGGCTGCCATGACATGTGCGCCGGAACCGCGCCAGAGCTGCGCGAAAGCACCAGCTTCATCGGACATTGGCTGATGAACCTCCGGCAGGGTTATGACAATGTGGCGCAGATCGCGGACGAGCATGAACGCCTTGAAGCCCTGGAGCGTGAAGGGATCCGCATCTCGGCAGCGAATCTCATGAGCTTTCCCTTCGTGCGTGACGCCGTGGCGGCAGGCGCATTGTCGGTTCATGGCCTCTGGAACGACATAGGCAAGGGGCGGATGGAATATCTGGACGGCGCATCCGGGGCTTTCCTGCCGGTCTGACAGGTGTCTGGCAAAGAATCAGGTCTTGTTCCTTGAAAGTCCTGCCGACATGGGCTTTATATTCGCTTTATTGAATAAGATGGAAACGCATCACCATGCCCGGCACCAGCGAAGAACGCTTTACCCCCGCCCTCGTCGAAACCCTGCGCGAGGGGTACGGCCTTGGCAATCTGCGGCAGGATGCGCTTGCCGGAATGACCGTGGCCATTGTCGCACTGCCGCTGTCGATGGCAATCGCCATCGCGGCGGGGGGCACACCGGCCATGGGGCTGTATACCGCCATCATCGGCGGGTTCGTCATTTCGGCGCTGGGGGGCAGCCGCTATCAGATCGGCGGCCCGGCGGGCGCGTTCATCGTACTGGTGGCGGCGACCATCGCCCAGCATGGCGTTGGCGGCATGATCGTGGCGACGATGATGGCCGGGGTGATCATGGGTGCCATCGGCCTGCTGCGGCTGGGAAGCTATATCAAGTTCATCCCCTATCCGGTGACGGTGGGCTTTTCAGCCGGTATTGCGGTGATCATCTTCTCAAGCCAGATCAAGGATCTGCTGGGCCTGACACTGACTGAACCGGAGCCTGCGCATATCCTTGAGAAACTGCCGGTGCTGTGGGAAAGCCTGCCCAGCGCCAATATGGTGACCATCGCACTGGCGTTCACCACTGTCGCGCTGATCATCGGGCTCAAACGCTTCGCGCCCCGGCTGCCGAACCTGCTGATTGCTGTGGTGACCACGACAGTGGCCGCCGCCCTGCTGGGGCTGAACACGCCGACGATTGAATCGACCTTTGGCGCGGTGCCCGCAGGGCTGCCGATGCCCAGCCTGCCCCATGTCGATGCCGCCCTTCTGATCGCCGTCCTGCCCAATGCCATCGCCTTCGCGCTGCTTGGCGCAATCGAGGCGCTGCTTTCAGCGGTGGTGGCGGACGGGATGACGGGGCACCGGCACAATTCCAACATGGAGCTGGTGGCGCAGGGGGTGGCGAATATCGCGGTGGGGCTGTTCGGCGGCATGGTCGCCACCGGCACCATCGCCCGCACCGCCACCAATGTGCGCGCCGGGGGGCATGGGCCGGTGGCCGGGATGCTGCATGCGGTGTTCATCCTGCTGTTCATCGTGCTTGCCGCGCCGCTGGTGGGGTTTGTGCCCTTGGCCAGCCTGGCCGGGGTACTGGCGGTGGTTGCCTGGAACATGATCGAGCGCGATGCGATCGTCTCGCTTTTGCGCAGTTCGCGCGCGGATGCGGCAGTGCTGCTGGTCACGCTGGGCCTGACCGTGTTCCGCGACCTGACCGAGGCGATTGTCGTGGGCGTTGCGCTGGGGGCAGTTCTGTTCATTCACCGCATGTCGAAAGCCGCCGAGGTGGTGGAACAACGCACGCTTGAGCCGGAAGATGCCGATGACGCGCCCAGACCGCTCGACCCCGAAATCGTCATCTACCGCATTCGGGGGGCGTTTTTCTTTGGTGCCACGGCCTCGGTCGGTGCGGTTCTGGACCGGATTTCAGACAAGTATCGCGGGCTTCTGGTGGATCTCTCGGATGTGACGCTGATCGATTCCACCGCCGCGCATCTGATCGAGCAACTGGTGCACAAAGCTGAAAAGCGCGGTGTTGATGTGATGCTGACCGGCACCACGCATGACCTGCGCGTGCAGCTTTTCGCCCAGGGGCTGAAACCGCCAAAAGTGGCTTATGAAAGCTCGATCCCGCTGGGGCTGAGCAAGATGCGCCACAGGCTGGACCAGCGGCAGGGCGCGGAGGCCGAACAGACCTGAACCGCCCCCGGGTGGCCGGGCAGGGGGGTTTTCCACCCCCCTCTTGGCCTTTGGCCAATTCACCCCCCGGAGGATATTTCTGAACAGATGAAGGGGCGCGGCGGGGCTTTCGCGGCGAAAGCGCTTCACAGCGGGGAAGCGGCACACTAGGGTCGGCGCCAGTGAAACCGTATGTGATTGTCCGATGACCGCCGCCGCCCCTTCCCCTGCCCGGACCGTGCGTATCGGCGATATCGTGCTGGGTGGCGATGCCCCGCTGGTGCTGATCGCCGGCCCCTGCCAGCTGGAAAGCCTGGATCACACGCGCGCGCTTTGCGCCCGTATTCTTGAGGCCTGCGCGCCGAACGCGACACCGCTGATTTTCAAGGGCAGCTTTGACAAGGCGAACCGCACCAGTCTGACCGGCGCGCGCGGGCCGGGAATGGCGCGCGGGCTGGAGATACTGGCGCGCATCCGCGATGAATTCGGGGTGCCGGTGCTGACCGATGTGCATGAGCCCAGCCAGTGCGCCACCGTCGCCGAAGTGGCGGATGTGTTGCAGATACCCGCCTTCCTGTGCCGCCAGACCGATCTTTTGCTGGCCGCAGGCGCGACCGGGCGCGCGGTGAATGTGAAGAAGGGCCAGTTTCTGGCGCCCGGTGACATGCGCCATGTTGCGGCCAAGATCGAAAGCACCGGGAATGAGCGCATTCTGTTGTGCGAGCGGGGCACCTCGTTCGGCTACAACACGCTGGTCAATGATTTCCGCGCGCTGCCGGTGATGGCCGGGACCGGCTGGCCCGTGGTGTTTGACGCCACGCATTCGGTGCAGGAGCCCGGCGGTTTGGGCGGGTCAACCGGCGGGCGGCGCGAATTTGTTCCGGTGCTGGCGCGGGCGGCCTGTGCGGTGGGGGTTTCGGCGATTTTCCTTGAGGTGCATGAAGACCCTGACAACGCCCCCTCGGACGGGCCGAACATGCTGCCGGTCGACAGCCTTGCACCGCTGATCCGCCGCTTATGCGCGATTGACGCGCTGGTGAAGGGCGCGGACGCATGAGCGCTGCCTGCATCATCATCCCGGCGCGCTTTGAATCGACGCGCTATCCGGGCAAGCCATTGGTGCCGCTGAAAGGCGCGGGCGGCACCGCCCGCAGCCTTCTGGAACGCACCCTGCTCGCCGCACGCCGTGCCGCCGAGGTGGTGGCGCTGAGTGGCATCCATGTTGCGACCGACGATGCGCGCATCGCGGCCGAGGCCGAGCGGCTGGGCGCGCGCGTGATCATGACCGACAGCACCTGCCAGAACGGCACCGAGCGGGTTGCGCAGGCCGTTGCGCGCGCCGGGATCGGCGATGAGATCATCGTGAACCTGCAGGGCGACGCCCCGCTGACCCCACCCGCCTTTGTCGCGGCCCTTGTGGAGGCGATGCGCGCCGACCCCACGCGGCAGGTGGCCACCCCTGTCCTGCGTTGCTCGCCCGAGGCGTTGGAGAACTTTCTGGCTGATCGCCGCGCGGGCCGGGTGGGAGCGACGACCGTTGTCAGCGATCTGGCCGGGCAGGCGCTTTACTTCTCGAAAGAGGTGATCCCCTATACCGGCGGGCAGGCACTGCGCGATGTGCCGGTCTTTCACCATGTCGGCCTTTACGCCTATCGCCAGCCCGCGCTGCGCGCCTATACCGGCACCGGCATGACCCCGCTTGAGCGGATCGAAGGGCTGGAGCAGTTGCGCTTTCTGGAGACCGGCCAGAAGATCGCCGCCATCGAGGTGGAAGCGGCCGGCGCGGCGTTCTGGGAATTGAACAACCCCACCGATGTTCCGCTCATCGAGGCCTATCTGGCGCGGATGGGGATGGACTGAGGTCAGGCGGGGATGCACATTGCCCGCGCATTTGCTAAGCGCCGGTAGATGGCAAAACATGAGGTCTGTGTGAGCGAAGATATTCTGATGGCGGGCGCCGGGCTTTCCGGCGCCGTGGCGGGGCGGATGCTGGCCGAGGCCGGGCACCGCGTGACGGTGGTGGATGCGCGCGCCCATATCGCGGGCAACTGCCATACCGAGCGTTGCGCGGAAACCGGGGTGCTGGTCCATGTCTATGGCCCGCATATCTTTCACACCGACGATGCCGAGGTCTGGGAATACGTCAACCGCTTTGAGCGCTTCATGCCCTACAAGAACCGCGTCAAGGCCACGACCGGCGGCGCGGTCTATTCGCTGCCGATCAACCTGCACACGATCAACCAGTTCTTCGGCCAGACCCTGCGCCCCGATGAAGCCCGCGCCTTCATCGAGGCGCAGGCCGATACCTCCATCACCGACCCGCAGACCTTTGAGGAACAGGCTTTGCGCTTTGTCGGCCCGGCGCTCTATGAGGCGTTTTTCAAGGGCTATACGCTCAAGCAGTGGGGCTGCCACCCGCGTGAGCTGCCCGCCTCCATTCTCAAGCGGCTGCCGGTGCGGTTCAACTATGAGGATGATTATTTCGCCCATCGGTTTCAGGGCATGCCTGAGCAGGGCTATACCGCGATGGTCGCGCGCATCCTTGATCATCCGGGCATCAGCCTGCATCTGAACACCCGCTTCAGCCGCGATCAGGCCGGGCGCTATGGTCATGTTTTCTATTCCGGCCCGCTGGACGGCTGGTATGACTGCGATATCGGGCGGCTGGGCTACCGGACGCTGGATTTTGAGCGTTTCACCCATCAGGGTGACTGGCAGGGCTGTGCCGTGATGAACTATGGCGAGGAATCGGTGCCGTTTACCCGCACTACCGAGCACAAGCATTTTGCCCCGTGGGAAAAGCACGAGGGTTCGGTGCTGTACCGGGAGTATTCGCGCGCCTGCGGAGAAGAAGATATTCCCTATTATCCGATCCGCATGGTCGAGGAAAAGGCGCTGCTGCGCGCCTATGTCGAGCGTGCGCAGGCGGAAAGCGGGGTTACGTTCATGGGGCGGCTTGGCACCTACAGGTATCTGGATATGGATGTCACCATCCGCGAGGCGCTCGATTGCGCGCGCCTCTTTCTGAAAAGCCGCAGTGCCGGGCATGCAATGCCGGCTTTGGCGGTAAACCCGCTCTGACCCCCGGCGCGATTCGCAGAAAGGCCGCTTGAATGCCGTTGCATGAGTTCATGTGCCCGCAGGTTTGCCCTGACAATCGCTGGCTGCGCGACAAGCCCCGCCTGCTGGGCGATTATCCCGCCAGCCTGATCACGCTGTGCGATTTTGACACCGGCATGCTGTATTTCCAGAAGAACAACCGGCGCGAGATGGCCTCACGGCCGATAACGGCGCTGGATACCGACGAAAACCTGCGCATGAACAAGGCCGAGCGCACGATTGAGCTGATTCAGAGCCTGCGCGGGCGGGTGCGGGGCGCTGTCGTCGCCAATATGCGCGACGCGGTCCCCTTTGACCCCGAGTTCTATTTCGGGCGCGAAGTGAACATCCTGCAATACAACCGCCGCAGGGGCAGTCAGAGCGCGGTGCTGTGGCGCCTGCCGGGGTATTATGAGCCCAGCGAAAAGCTGGGCGGCACCTTTCAGCGCGAAATTGTCGAGACATTGCGGTTTCAGGACAAGAAACCGATGATCTACTGGCGCGGCGCGTTCAGTGGCGGGCGCTGGCTGAACCCCTTTCATCGCAGCACCCCCGGCAAGCCGACAGACATTACCGCGGTTGAGGAGGCCGCCGCATGGAACTCACGCGCCCGCGCCGTGGTTTTCGGGGCGGCCAACCGCGAATTCTGCGACATGCGCTTTGGCATGAACCGGCGGAAGCTGAAGCTGGAACCGGGAGAGGCGCGGAGAAACAAGTATCTGGGCCGTCAGGTGAAGCCCGATGTCATGCTTGAACACCGCTACCTGCTATGCCCCGCCGGGCATGACGTGGCCACGCAGACCTATTGGATACTCAACACCAACAGCCTCGCCCTGAAGGAAGAAACTGAATACGAGGTTCTGCCCGATTACTTCCTCAAGCCATGGGTGCATTACGTTCCCATCGCCCCGGGCCTGACCGATCTGCGCGAGAAGTTTGAATATCTTGAGGCCAATCCAGCGCTTTGCGAGGCGATCATCGAGCGGGCGCACGCAGCCTATGCCCGCATTATCCAGCCCGCGATCTGGGAAGAGGCCGAAAATATCGTGCTGGACCGGCTGGGCATCAGGGCATAGCGGCCTGAACCCCTGTTGCAGACCGGGGCCGCCTCAGCCAGAGTAACCTCCGTTCCGGTGCCAGTGCCACGCATCACGGATCATCAGCCGCAACGACGAGCGCTGCGGCTCCCAGCCCAGCAGATCAATGGCGCGGTGACTGCCGGAAACCAGACTGGCGGCATCCCCCGCCCGGCGCGGGCCAAAGCGGTGCGGCACTGTCTTGCCAGTGGCCGCGCGGCAATGGCCGATCACCTCGCGCACGCTGAAGCCAACCCCGGTGCCCAGATTGAACACCTGACTGCCCTTGCCCTCGCGCAGCCATTCCAGCCCCAGCACATGCGCCTCGGCCAGATCGAAAACATGGACGTAGTCGCGCACACAGGTGCCGTCATGGGTGGGATAATCCTCGCCATGGATCACCAGTTCAGGGCGCTGGCCGTCGATGGCCTCCAGCATTACCGGAATCAGATGCGTCTCAGGGCGATGGTATTCACCCAACACCCCTTCAGGGTCCGCCCCGGCCACGTTGAAATAGCGGAAAATGACCGAGCGCAGGCCGTGGCTGACCCCGAAATCGCGCAGGATTTCCTCAACCGCACGTTTGGAAGAGCCATAGGCATTGATCGGCGCCTTGTGGCTTGCCTCGGTCAGGACAACGCCATCCTGCTCACCATAAACCGCGCAGGTTGAGGAAAAGACGAACTCCTGACACTGCGCAGCCGCTGCGGCCTCGATCAGGTTGAGCGAGCCCATAACGTTGTTACGCCAGTATTTCCCGGGGTTCGACATCGACTCCCCTACCAGACTGGCGGCGGCGAAATGCATCACGGCAACCGGGGCATACTCCCGGAAAGCGGCGTCCAGTGCGGCGCGATCGGTCAGATCGCCCTGCACCAGCGGGCCGAATTTGACGGCCTGCGCCCAACCCGTGCTGAGATTGTCAAAGGTCACCGGCACAAAACCACGCGCCGCGAGCGCCTTACAGGCATGCGAGCCGATATATCCGGCGCCGCCCGTCACCAGCACATGAGTCATTCATACGCTCCGAAACAAGACACCCCACTGCAAGACAACGCCGCGCGCGGGATGTCAAGTCAGCGGTGTCAATGCGCTGCGGTTCGTGCGCCCTGTTGCTCATCATGAGCAGCGAGCCGCTCACGCACGAGCGTGAAAAAGGCGTCGCGGTAATCTGGGTGGTCGGCGGCATGATCGACGATGGCTGACAGATAGCCGAACTTGTCGCCGCAGTCATAGCGCGTGGCACTGCATTTCAGCGCAGCCACCTTGCCTTCCTTCGCCAGAATGTCGATGGCATCGGCCAGCTGGATCTCGCCGCCGGTACCGGGCGTGAGCGTGCGCAGGATGCCGAAAATCTCAGGCTCGAACACGTAGCGCCCGAACGAGGCCAGCAGCGAGGGCGCTTTATCGGCCGACGGTTTCTCAATCAGCCCGGCCACGGCAACCTGATCGCCCAGATCCTGCGCGCCCGGTACCACGATGCCATATTTCGAGACCTCTTCGCGGGCCACCTCATTGACGCAAAGCAGGTTGCGCGGGGAGCGGTCATAGGCCTCGACAAGGTCTTGCGTGGGCAGGCGGACACCCTTCATCAGGTCATCGGCCAGCAGCACTGCGAAGGGCTGGTTGCCCACCGCGGGCGCTGCGCACAGGACGGCATGGCCCAGCCCCAGCGGCTCTGCCTGCCGCACGAAAATGCAGCTCACGCCTTCAGGAACGATATTGCGCACCATCTCGCGGATTTCGTGCTTGCCCTTGGCGGCCAGCTGCATCTCAAGCTCAAGATTGGCATCGAAATGATCGCCGATCGCGCGCTTGTTGCGGCCGGTGACGAACACCAGTTCGGTTATCCCCGCCGCAATGGCCTCTTCCACGGCAAACTGGACAATCGGCTTGTCGATAATCGGAAGCAGCTCTTTCGGCATTGCCTTGGTCGCCGGAAGAAAACGGGTTCCCAAGCCTGCCACCGGGAAAACGGCTTTTGTGATGCGGCTCAACGGGGCCTCCATTCAGGTTCTGTTAATTTGTTTGCGAAACGCTAGCGCATTCCATTCTTAGTTTAATCCCCAGCCTTTGTCGATGTTCCACACTTTTTCACAAACAGACAAGCGGCAGCAAAACTGGGCGATTAGTCGCCTATGCCGCCCAAAAACCGCCCATCGGCTTGCGCAGCAAAAAAAAGCGCTCGAAATTTCTGCGTTTCCATTGCAAAAACGCCTTGGGTGGAGGCGGCGTGTCATCACCGTCCACTCGCAACCCGGCAGGCCCTGCGCCATAGTGACGGTATATTGTGACATAAGTAAGCGACAGAATGTTGTCAGGGGACGAAGAATGCTAGGCTTTGTGAAATCGCTGTCGCGGCGTGCGAAACAGGCGATCCTTCTGAGCCTGGATATGGCGCTGGTTCCGGTTTCGCTGTCGCTGACCATCTATCTTCTGACGGGCGAACTGATGCCGGTCAGTTGGCTGCAGGATCATTGGGCAGCGCTGGCGCTGCTTGTGCTCGCAAGTGGTTTCATGTCGGTGCTGCTTGGCCTGCCGCGCATTCAGCTCAAATCCTACGAAATTTCGGCGATGGGGCGCAGCGCGATGCTGGCTCTGGGCCTCGCCGCGCTGATGGGCACGCTCAACGGCGTGATGGAGGCCCCCGGCCCCACCAGCGCGCCGGTCACCTTTGCCATGGTGTTTCTGGTCCTCAGCGCGTTGTGCCGGTTGCTGCTGCTTCAGTTCCTTCTGTCGGTCTATCGCAAGGATGTTCCGGCCACGCGCGTGCTGATCTATGGCGCGGGCAAGACCGGGATGCAGCTTGCCATGGCCCTCAAACCGCATGAGGCGATCCGCGCGGTGGGCTTCATCGACGACAACTCTGTCCTGCACAACATCACCGTCGCCGGCCTGTCCGTGCACCCCTCGCACAAGCTGGAACACCTGATCCGCGCACATTCGGTGGACCGCGTCTTGCTGGCCATGCCCTCGCTCAGCCCGCCGCGACAGGCGCAGATCGCGCGCCGCGTGGCCACGCTGGGGGTTGAGGTGCAGGCGCTACCCTCCTTTGCGCAGCTTGTCGGTCAGGAAGAAATCATCGACAAGCTGGCGCCGGTCCTGCCGCGCCGCTTTCTGGGGCGCCCCCATCTGGATTCCACGCTCAGCGGCGGCTGCCTGGCCTATCGCGGCAAGTCGGTGCTGGTGACGGGCGCGGGCGGGTCGATCGGGTCCGAGCTGTGCCGCCAGGTGCTCAACTGCAAACCCAGGCGGCTGATCCTGCTCGAAGTCGCTGAATTTTCGCTTTACAGCGTCGAGCGTGAACTACGCGCGCTGGCCGAAGATACCGGCTGCGAGATCATCCCGGTTCTGGGGTCGATCAATGATGCGCGCAAGATGCGCGACACCATCCTGACTCATGGCGTCAAGGTCGTGCTGCACGCCGCCGCCTATAAACATGTCCCGCTGGTTGAGGCAAACCCTGAGGCCGGGATCACCAACAACGTCTTCGGCACCCAGACGCTGGCACAGGCGGCGATGGACACCGGGGTTGAGCGGTTCATCCTGATTTCCACCGACAAGGCCGTGCGCCCCACCGGGATCATGGGCGCTTCCAAGCGGCTGGCAGAGATCGTGATCAGCGATTTCGCGCGCCGCTCCGAGAAGACCACCTTCACCATGGTGCGCTTCGGCAATGTGCTCGGCTCCTCCGGATCGGTGATTCCGCTGTTTCAGGAACAGATCCTGCGCGGCGGTCCGGTCACGCTGACCCATGAAGAAATCACCCGTTATTTCATGACCGTGCAGGAAGCCACGCAGCTTGTTCTGTGGGCCGGGAACCTGGCGAAGGGCGGTGAGATCTTTGTGCTGGACATGGGCAAGCCGGTCCGCATTGCTGATCTGGCGCGTCAGGTGATCGAGGCTGTGGGCTATACCGTGCGCAGCCCGGAAAACCCGGATGGCGATATCGAGATCATCACCACCGGCCTCAGACCCGGCGAAAAGATCCATGAAGAGCTGTCGATCAGCCGCCAGTTTCAGTCCACCGGGCACCCCAAGCTTTCCTGCGCTCTTGAGGGCAGCCTTTCCGAATTCGAGATCGCGCGCGCCCTGCAGAGCCTGAAAACGCTGATCGAGACCGGCGAACATGCGCGGCTGGCCGAAGAGGCGATGCGCTGGGTGCGCCGCGATCTGGAAAAGACTGCCGCCCGCTCTGACTCAGCCGACAGCCTGAAGCACTGACCAGCCTCTGACGCGCCGTTGGCTCAGGCGTCAGAGGATATGGATATGGTCTGACAGCAGGTCGAGATCGTCGAAATCCACCAGCGTGATCACGGTGTTCGCCCCCGGCCCGAAATCAAGCACGATATTGCCATTCGCGGTGACCACGCCAAACCGCTCGACGATCTGCTCAGGCGTCAGGTCGCCCAACCGCCGCCACAAGGCCGCGGACAGCAGCAGAATGTCCCCCTCGTCAGGGTTGAAATCCATGACGCGGTTTCTGTCGTCATTGCGGTAGAAGACAAACGTATCGGCACCCGCGCCGCCAAACAGCCAGTCCGTGCCCGGCCCGGCTATCAGTGTGTCGTTTCCGTCGCCGCCATGCAGCGTGTCATTGCCCCGCCCACCCCAGAGCCGGTCATTGCCCGCACCGCCATAGATAAGGTCAGCGCCGCCGCCGCCGCCCAGCAGGTCATCACCCGGGCCGCCATAGAGCGTATCGCGCCCGCCGCCGCCCCAGATTACGTTGTTGCCGCCACCACCGCGCAGCACGTCATTCCCCGGCCCGCCCCAGATAGTATCATTGCCGGTGCCGCCCCAGATGGTGTCATCCCCCGGGCCGCCGCCGATCAGGTTGTTACCCCCGATACCGCGCAGCAGGTCATCGCCCTGTCCGCCCCAGATGGTGTCATTGCCCGGCCCGCCGTCGATTGTGTCATTGCCAGCGGTTCCCCGCCGGACCCGCCCTTCATTCGGGTCGGGTTCCGGCTCTGGCTCTGGTCGGGGTTCGGGCTGCGGTTGCGGTTGAGGTTGCGGCTGTGGCTGTGGTTCCGGGCGTGGCTCGGGTGGTTCTTCTTCCTCGATGGGCCGGGTGTTGTCGGCAGGGATAAAGGGAACCCTGTCAGGCCCCAGATGCCCGCCCGGAAACAGATCATCAACGCTCAGCGGTTCGCGGTTCGCACCCGTCAGAACGATGACATTGCCCCGGTATTCGATCCGCGCACCGGTGGCGGTTGTGGTGATGGTCAGCTGCCCGATATTGCGCAGCATGGGCCAGTCAGACACATCCAGCCGGTCAATCCCCCGCTCAAAATCCAGAACATGCACCGTGCCGCCACCCGCCCGCATGACAAAAGTATCGGCCCCTGCCCCGCCACGCATCCATGTGGCGCCCGGGCCGGCAACCAGAATATCGGCACCCTCGCCCCCCTCAAGCGTATCGCGGTCCGATCCGGCGATCAGGATGTCATTCCCGGCGGTGCCCCGCACCACCTCGGCATTGCGGGTGCTGCCGGTGCGCTGCACCCCCAGATCCTCAAGCGAAAGGGTGAAATGGGTCACACCGGTGTCACGCTGCGATCCGGCGAACAGATGCAGCGTCTGCCCCACCACTACGGCCTGCAGGGCGGAGACATTGAAAAGCGCGGTGCCAGCCCCGTCGGCGATGGTTTCCAGCAGCACCAGTTTGCCGCCGGGCAGCATCAGAAACACGCTCAGCCCGTGATCGGCCCCGCCCGCGATGACGAAGACATGATCACCCGATGTCACGGTCGTCATGGCCTGAACCCCGGCAAACCGCGTGACCTGCGTGTCGATCAGATGGTCGGTCGGGGTCAGCGAGCCGTCAGCGCCCAGCCGCATCACCGACAGCGACGAGGTGCCCCCGGCGGCCAGCACCACATAGGTCTGGCCGCCGATCTCGACCACCTCCATTGCGGTCGGCGCCTGAACACCCAGCCCCTGCCGCATGCCCATGGCGTCGGTCTCGGTCAGCCGCCCGGTGGCGGCGTCACGGCGAAAGACCGTTACACCATCGGTGCCCGCATCGGCGGCCAGCACATATTCGCGCCCGTTGATCGTGACATGCGTCAGCGAGACGATCTGCCCCTGCGCATAGCCCTGAGGGAACAGGTTCAGCGCGTTGTCGGCATGCGTCACCCATGCCTCGACAATCCCCTGCCCGCCGTTCGATGCCGAATGCAGCGCATCGCTCCAGCGCAGTTGCTGGTTCGCCGTCAGCCCCCCCTGCCCGCTGATCCCGTAGCCGATCAGCCCCTGCGGCGTGGCGCCGACAAACAACACCGGGCCGTTGCCATGATCGCCCAGCACGATCCGTTCGCTCACCACCGCCGTCAGGTTGGGTGGAAAGATCACGGTGGTGTTCACCGTGACCCCGCCATCGTCATCAATCCGGTATCCCACCAGCCCGCCATTGCGGCCCGTGGTCGTATAGACATGCACGCCCTCATCACTGACGTGAACGGCAATGTCGCGTATCCGGTTGTCGAGCAGCTCCACACCCGAGCCGACGACGCCCCGCAATTGCAGCTGCATCCTGTCACCTCATTTCCCACCACCTTCGTGATGCCCCCGCCGACGGTTGCCGGACGGCGCGAAACGATGGCAAATCTGCGGCCTTCCCGTCGCATTTTAACGGTTCCGCAACGCCTCCGGGCCGGAGTGCGGCGGGCAGAAGCGGGGCAAAGGGTTTGACAGGCGGGTGGTTTTGTGACTTCACGCAGCGGTCACGAAGCACAGGAACACGCATGCAGGCGGCCCACAGGAACGAAACCGGCGCGCTCACAGACCCGCAAAAGGCACGCCCGAAACTGCGCCTTGTCGCCGTGGTCGTCACCCATAACCGGCTTGCGCAACTGCAGGTGACGCTGCCTGCGCTGCTGGCTGCCCCGGCCGATGATCTGGCGGCGGTTCTGGTGGTGGACAACGCCTCGGACGACGGGACGGGCGACTGGCTTGCCGGGCAGTCAGACCCGCGCCTGTCGGTGCTGCGCAGCGATACCAACATCGGCGGGGCGGGCGGGTTCGAGAACGGGTTGCGCCATGCCGTGGCCCATCTGAGCCCCGACTGGGTGGTGGTGATGGACGATGACGCCCGCCCTGAACCCGGCGCGCTGGCGGCCTTTCACGCGCTGGATACGGGCGGGCTGGACGGGCTGGCCGCCGCCGTTTTCCACCCTGACGGCACCCTGTGCGAAATGAACCGGCCCACGCTGAACCCCTTCTGGCACAAGCGCATTTTGCTGCGCACGGCACTGGGCGGCGGGCGCGGCGCCTTTCATCTGGGCGCGGACGATTTCGCCACGCCAGGCACACGGTCGATTGACGGTGCCTCGTTCGTGGGGCTGTTCCTGTCGGTGCGGGTGTTTGAAAAGGTGGGTTACCCTGACGGGCGGCTGTTTCTCTATGGCGATGACGCAATCTATACGCTGGGGCTGACCCGCGCCGGGTTCCGGCTGGGCTTTGACCCCTCGGTGCGCTTTGAGCATGACAGCACCACCTATTCCGCCGCCGACCGCCGCATCCGGCCCCTGTGGAAGGTCTATTACTACCACCGCAACCTGCTGATCCTTTACCGGCTGGCGACCGGGGTGTTCTTTGTGCCGGTGCTGCTGGTGATCCTGCCGCGATGGCTGGGCCGCCTGCGCCACCACGGCGGCGAAAGGCGCGCCTTCCTGCGGCTGTTCCTGTCCGCCCTCCGCGATGGCCTGACGCGGCGCACCGATGTCCCGCATGCCGATATTGTGAAGCGCGCCGGTCCTAGCGGTTGAGCAGATCACGGTGATGACGGCGCACGAGCAGCAGGCCCAGCACCATCGGCACCAGTGCCCAGATCAGCACATAGGTGACGGAAATATATTCGGGCCGGTAGATCGGATAGAAACCGTCGCGCATCAGGCCGGTGATATGGATCAGCGGGTTATACCAGAGGTATTGCTGCGCCTGATACGGCAGGTCGTCATAGAGGAGGATAACCCCCGACATGATCATCAGCGGCGCGGTCAGAATGCGCCAGATGTTCTCTGTCACCGGGAAACGCATGAACATGTAGATGTTCAGCGTGCCGATCCCCATCGCCATGGCCGCGGCCAGCGCATAGGCGGTCAGGATCTTGCTCCAGTCCAGCACGGTGCGGATGTCTTCATAGATCATGACGCCGCCAAGGATGATCCATGATACACTGATCCCGATCAGCACGTTCAGGACAAAGCGCGCGATGATCGTATCAATCCAGGCAATCCGCGGATACTCCAGCAGCGAACTGGCCTGCGTAAGCGACTTGGCGATCAGCGTCGAATTCTGCTTGAACATCTGGAACACCAGAATGCCCGTCGCCTTGAACAGGATATAGCTGGTGCCCAGACTGGGCGCGCGCATCAGAAGCGAAAAGGCGAAGGCAAGCATCAGGATGATCGCCAGCGGCTGCACGATCGCCCAGATGTACCCGCCCGGCTTGCGGCCAAAGCGCGTGGCCATCTCGCGCAGGATCAGCGCCATGATCGAGCGCACCGGGGCAAAGCCCTGCGCCGTGCCGCGCGTGGCTGGCCGCAGCCCCGGCTGGAACTGTGGGGCGGCAAGGGGTGTCTCGGGCGCGGACAGGGGGCGATTCCTTGTGCTGGTGTTTTCAGACGGAACTATGTAGAAAAACCCGACCGGATTCAAACATAACAACCGAGAGCAGACCTTGACCGAAACGGGACAGGCAAAGGCACGACCGAACCGCCCGAAAGGTATGCGGCCAGACAACAAGGCCGCCCGCCTTGCCCGCAGGGCAGCGCGCAAGGCCAATGCCGACGCCACTGACTACGATGATGCCGGGTTTGCAACCGACAACCTCGCAGCCATCGCAGCCCCGGCTGAGCCCGCGCGCCTGCGCAAGCGCCATTACGGCCTGCTTCTGAGCCTTGTGGCGCTGATCCTTCTGCCGCTCACGCTGACCGTCGGATACCTGTATATCTTTGCCGAAGATCAGTTTGCGTCGAACACCGGCTTTACCGTGCGCACCGAAGAGACCAGTTCTGCCAGCGATCTGGTGGGCGGCCTGTCGGCCTTCATGGGCGGCGGCGGCGGCACAACCAACACGGATGTGCTCTACGAATTCATGCAAAGCCAGGAGATTGTGGAGCGCATCAACGCCCGCATCGACCTGGCGGAGCATTATTCACAGACCTGGCCCCGTGACCCGGTGTTCTCCATCTGGCCAGACGCCTCGATCGAAGACCTGCTGTGGTACTGGCGCCGCGTCGTGCGGCTTTCCTATGACAAATCGTCAGGCCTGATCGACATGCAGGTGCGCGCGCGTGACGCGCAGACCGCGCAGGCTATCGCGCAGGCCGTCGTTGCGGAAAGCGAGCAGATGATCAACGCCCTGAACGAGGCCGCCCGGCGCGACACCACCGCCAATGCCGAGAATGACCTTGAGGAGGCGCTGACCCGCCTGCGCAGCGCACGTCAGGCCCTGGCGGAATACCGCGCGCGCACGCAGATCGTCGATCCGATGGCCGATATACAGGGGCGCATGGGGGTGCTGACCAACCTTCAGCAGCAGCTTGCGCAGGTGCTGGTCGATTTTGACCTGCTGATGCAGGTCGTCACCACCGACAACGACCCGCGTGTACGGCAGGCCCAGCGCCGGATCGACGTGATCCGCGCGCGCATCTCGGAAGAGCGGCTGAACTTTGCCACCCAGGATGTCACGGTCTTTGACACCGACTATCCCAATCTGATCGCCCAGTTCGAAAGTCTGCGGGTGGATCAGGAATTTGCTGAACAGACCTATCGCGCCGCGCTGACCGCGCTGGATGCCGCCCGCTCCAACGCGTCACGCCAGAGCCTGTATCTGGCCACCTATATCAGCCCCACGCGGGCCAGCCGCGCCGAATATCCGCAGCGTCTGGTTCTCACCGGGCTCACGGCAATGTTCCTGCTCCTGGCATGGTCGATCATGGCCCTCATCTATTACTCTGTCCGCGATCGCGGCTGAGGCCCGGTATCCGGGAACCGGAACCGGACTGCCTGACAGAACAGGGGGCCGCCTGACGCAACGGGCCAACGATACGAGTGCAGGACGATGATACGGATTGAAGACCTCTCCAAAGGCTTCTGGGTCAAGGGCGATTACATCCCTGTGTTTCAGGGCCTGAACATGACCGTTCCTACCGGGCGTTCGGTGGCGCTGCTGGGCGGAAACGGCGCGGGCAAATCAACGCTTCTGCAGCTTGTCGCCGGCACCATCCGGCCAGACGGCGGGCGCGTGCTCAGCGACGGGGCCATCTCATGGCCCATCGGCCTTGCCTCCAGCTTTCACAAAGAACTGACCGGCGAGCAGAACACCCGTTTCATCGCCCGCGCTTACGGTGTCGATACCGGCTCGCTCTGCGATTTCGTGCAGGATTTCGCCGAGCTGGGGCGCCATTTCCAGGCACCGATCCGCACCTATTCCTCAGGGATGAAATCGCGGCTGACCTTCGCCGTCTCCATGGGTATCCAGTTCGATACCTATCTGGTGGACGAGGTCACCGCCGTGGGTGACGCCAAGTTCAAGCGCAAAAGCCGGGAGCTGTTTCGCGAACGCATCAAGACCTCGGGCGCGATCATGGTCAACCATAACCTCAACGAGCTGCGCGACTATTGCGACTGTGCGATGCTGCTGCATAACGGGCGGCTTCAGTTCTTTGAAGACCTGCCCGAGGCAATCGCCATGCATAACCGGCTCATGGCTTGAAAAACCCGGTGCTTCCTGTCAGATGCGCGCTGACATTCGGTCGCATCGCGCCCCGGGGACCAGATGACCAAGACAGTTTACATCCATATCGGTCACTTCAAGACCGGCACGACAGCCCTTCAGGTGTTCTTCCGCCGCAACGCTGCGCTTTTCGCGCAGGAGGGGCTTCTTTACCCCGATATTCTTGAGCTGAACGCCAAGCATTCGGCGCTGGCCTATTCGCTTTACCGCGCGGCCGGTGTTGAGACCTTGCTGCATGATTACAACCTGCCGGACTCCCCGGAAGACCTGTGGGAGGGGATGCTGGACCATATCCGCGCCGCCCCCCAGCCTGCCGCGCTGATCAGCTCTGAGGAATTCATGCGCCTTGGCGCGCATCCCGCAGCCGAAAGCCGGTTGCGCGACATCATCGCGAACGCGCAAGGCATCGACTTTCGCGTGATCGCCTATCTGCGGGCGCCGCGGGGGCATACGCGCTCATGGTACAACCAGCTGGTCAAGATGCGCCTGCCGGTCGGGGACTTCAACACCACCCTGCGCAGCGGCATGGAAAGCGTGCATCTGGATTACACGGCGGCCCTGCGGCCATGGGTGTCGATCTTCGGCGCTGACCGCGTGACCCTGCGACCGTTCGAGGAGCGCCTGCGCGCCGGATCGGCCCTCTATGACGATTTTCTTGCCGCCATCGGCCATGCCATGCCGCAGGGCGCGGAATTTCCGGAAACCGACCCCAACCCCCGCATCAACGAGCACGCGCTGGAGATCATCCGCCTGTACCGCAACGCCGGTTTCCCGCCTGCGCTGATCCGGCCCAGCATCGAACGCGCCCTTGCATATTTCGCATCGGAAGAAAGGCGCCTGCCCCCGGACAGCCCCGAGTTTGAATCCCTGCTGGAAACCTCCCGCGCCGGGCTGGAAGGGTTGCGCGATCTGCCGGGCAACGGGCTGAACCTTGAGCGCTTCCTGAATGATCTGCCCGAACCCGAAGATGACGAATCTCTCGCCCATACCCGCCAGATCGGGTTTCTGATCAACGAAATCATGCATCTCCACACGCGCCTGCGCAAAACCCTTCCCGCCCTGGAGCGCCGCCTTGAAGCGCTGGAAAAGCGCGGCGGCAAGGCGGCTGAATGAAGGTTCTGTATTACAACTGGGTTGATTACCTTGACCCTGAAAAGCGTGGCGGCGGTGTCAGTGTCTATCAGCGCAACCTGCTGGCGGCGCTGCTTGCACAGGGCGGGAATGAGGCGCATTTCCTGTCGTCGGGCATTGCGCATGAGTTTCGCCGCGCCGCGCCGCGTTGGGCTGAACTGCCCCCCGTGCGCGGCGAGGTCCCAGTACGCCGGTTCGAGATCGTCAATGCGGGCCTGATGGCGCCTTCGCATGCCGATTTTGGCAGCCCCGCCCAGCTTGAAGAGACCGCGACCGAGGCCACTTTCATGGATTTCGTCGCCCGCAACGGGCCCTATGACGTGATCCATTTCAACAACCTTGAGGGGCTGCCCGCCAATGTGCTGCGCGTCAAGGCGCGCTGGCCTGCCACGCGGGTGGTGTTGTCGCTGCACAATTACTACCCGTTCTGCCCACAGGTGAACCTCTGGCGCAACGAGGCCGAGAACTGCACTGATTTTGACGCCGGGCGGCGCTGCGAAACCTGCCTTCCGGTGCGCGCCGATCCGCGCTCAGTCCGGCTGGCGCATGCGCTGTCCTGGCGCCTGCACCGGCTGGGCATGGGGCCGGGAACCCCGGTTTTCGACAAGGGTTTCCGCCCCTTGCTGGGCCTTGCATGGCGCAGCTACCGCAAGCTCAAACTGCTGCGCCGCCCCCGACCCGCGCCTGCGGCCTCGCCAGTAACCTCTCAGACCGCAACCCCCGCCGACCTGAACCCCGGCGCCGCCTTTGCCGCGCGCCGTGCGGCCATGGTGGCGCTGATCAACAGCCATGCCGACGCCGTTCTGTGCGTCTCTGACCGTGTGCGCCAGATCGCGGCGCATCACGGGCTGGCGGCGGAAAAGCTGCACACCTCTTATATCGGCACGACCGAGGCCGACAAATGGCAGTGTACCCAACCCCGCCCCCGCATGGTGCAGGAGGATGGCACGGTGCGGCTGGCCTATCTGGGTTATATGCGCCGCGACAAGGGCTTCTTTTTCCTGCTCGATGCGCTGGAGGCCCTGCCGGACGCGCTTGCAGCCTGCATTCGCCTGACCGTCGCCGCCCGGCGCGGCGAGGCGTCGGTTATGGCGCGCCTGAAAGCCGTCGCGCCCCGGCTGGCCGAACTGCGCCTGATCGACGGCTACACCCATGCCGGGCTGGATGCGCTTCTGGCGGATGTGGACCTAGGCCTTGTTCCCGTCATGTGGGAAGACAACCTGCCGCAGGTCGCCATCGAAATGCACGCCCGCCACATTCCGCTTCTGACCTCGGACCGGGGCGGCGCGCAGGAACTGGGCGGCTCGGCAGACCTGACCTTCCGCGCGGGCGATACCGCCGATTTTGCCCGCGTGCTTGAAACCGTGCTGGAGGAACGCATCACACCAGCCAGCTATTGGCAGGGCGCGATGGCCCCGGTGACCATGCAGGCCCATCTGGACCAGTTGCTGACGATATACGAGGGAAAGCCATGAAAGCCATCATCCATATCGGAACGCCGAAATCCGGCACCACCTCGATTCAGGCGTTCCTCCGGCTCAATCAGGCGGCGCTTTGCGAACAGGGGTTCCGCTGCGAACCCTTCGACCCCAGCAACCTTGCCCAGATGGAACTGGCAACCGTTGGCGTGATCCGTGCAGGCGATACCGTGCAAGAGGCGAACAAACGCCACGCGCTGGGTGTGGGTGACCACGCCAGCCAGGAGGCCTATGTCAACCGCTATGAGGACATGCTGCGCACGGGCGCGCAGAGCTGGGCTGAGGATACCTATCTCGCCTCAGGCGAGCAGGTGCATTCGTGGCTGTCCAGCCCCAAACGTATCGCCGCCCTCGACACTTTCCTTGGCCAGTTTTTCAGCGATGTGCGCTATGTCGTCTATTACCGCCCGCAGGAAGAATTCATGCTCTCCACCTATTCCGAGCGGGTCAAACGCGGCGAGATGATCACCTTTGAGCGGCATTTCGAGCAGCGCCTGCAAAAGATGAATTACTGGCGCAAGGCCCAGATGTGGGGCGAAGTCGTCGGCAAGGAGCGCTTTGTACCCCGCCTGATGGTCAAGGATGCCATGGAAGGCGGCGATCTGCTGGATGATTTCTGCGCCGTTGCCGGGATTGACCGCACGCCGCTGGAAACGCCGCCGCGCATGAACCTGTCGCTCTCGGCTGAGGAGATGGCGCTCTATTTGAAACTGGGCCGTCTGGTGTCTGCGCGCAAGGCATCCGGCGCGCCAAACCCGCTGTTTCGCGCGCTGTTCAAGGTGGCGCGGCTTGGCCTGCCCAGGCCCGGCTCCAGAATCACGCTCACCGATGATCAGCGCCGCCAGATCCATGAGGTGAACGCCGCCTCCAACGACGCGATGCGCGCGGCCTTTTTCCCTGAGCGCGCCGCGCTGTTTTCCGCCGCCTGAGCGCAATGGCGATGAAGGCCCTCATCCATATCGGAATGCCGAAAACCGGCTCGTCCACGATTCAGGCCTTTCTGAAGATCAACGCCGAAGCCCTGCGCGCGCAAGGCCTGCGTCATGACCCCGTCAACCCGCGCTTCGGCAGCCAGTATGAGCTTGCCGCCACCGGGCTGGTGCGCGCGGGCGCTGCGATGTCCGATGCCGTGGCGCTCAGGGTGCTGGGCCTGCGCGACCCTGCCGCCCAGCAGGCCTATGTCGATGCGTTCGAGGCGCGGTTGCAGCATGGGCAGCAGGCATGGGGTGAGCGGGTGTTCCTTGGCTCCAGCGAGCATATCCATGCATGGCTGACCAGGCCTGAGCAGATCACCGCGCTGGACACTGTGCTGCGCCGGTATTTCGACAGCGTCCAGTATCTGGTCTATCTGCGCCCGCAGGGGGAAATGGTGGTCAGCGCCTATTCCGAGCGCATCCGCCGTGGCGAAACGCTCAGTTTCAACGACCATTTCAACCAGCGCCTGAAAGCGCTGAACTACTGGAAATCGCTGCGGCTGTGGGCAAAGGCGGTGGGCGAAGCCCGCCTCACGCCCCGGCTGCTGACCCCGGATGCGCTGGTGGGTGGTGACCTGCTGGATGACTTCTGCGCCATCGCCGGTATCGACCGGACCGGGCTGCAAACGCCGCGCCGGATGAACACCTCGCTTTCCGCCGAGGCGATCGCGCTGCGCCGTCAGATCAACCGCTTTCTGCCGGTGCGCAACCGCAAGGGCGGGCGGGCGAAGCCCTATCAGCTGGCGCTGCGCCTGCTGGAGCGGCGCCTGCCGCAGCCCGGCACCCGGCTGCAACTGAGCGACGGGCAGCGCCAGATCCTTCTTGCTGACCATGCCGAGGCCAACGAGAAGCTGCGCGCTCGCTACTTCCCCGAGCGCGCCACGCTTTTCCCCACCGAAAGCTAGCCCACGAACGCCTTTTCCACCACGAATTCGGCGGGGTCCGAATTGGCCCCTTCGTGCAGGCCCCAGCCTTCCAGCAGCGCCTTCACATCGCGGTTGAAATCCAATGAGCCGCAGACCATCACCCGGTCGGTTTCAGCCGTCAGCGGGCCGGGCAGGCCCAGATCAGCGAACACCTGCCCCGAGGCCAGCGTATCGGTTATCCGCCCCATCCGTGGCCCGTTTTCGCGCGTGGTGGTCGGATAGTAATGCAGCTTGCCCGCCGCCATCTCACCGATCAGCGGGTCATCTTCCAGCCCCTTGACCAGCGCAGCGCCATAGGCCAGCTCAACCTGTTCCCGGCAGGTATGCATCAGGATCACGCGGTCATATTTCTCATAGGTTTCGGGGTCGCGCAGCAGGCTGGCAAAGGGTGCCACGCCGGTGCCCGTAGCCAGCATCCACAGCCGCCAGCCGGGTTTGAGCGCGTCATGCACCAGCGTCCCCACCGGCTTGGGTCGCAGGATAACGGCATCGCCGGGCCGGATATGCTGCAGGCGGCTGGTCAGCGGGCCGTCGGGCACCTTGATCGAATAGAACTCCAGCGTATCATCCCACGCGGGCGAAGCGATGGAATAGGCGCGCAGCAGCGGCTTGCCGTTCTCGCCGGGCAGGCCGATCATCACGAACTCGCCCGAGCGGAACCGCAGGCTCTGGGGCCGCGTCACCCTGAACGAGAACAACTGTTCGCTCCAATGCGTGACCTCGGTCACAATCTGCGCATCCGGCAGCGCCCGCTGAACGGGCGCAAGGGTGGTTTCCATATTCATGCTGTCGTCCTTTCCTCAGCCGCGCAGCCGCGCCTGATAATCATGCGCCTGCCAGTCAGCCCGGAAGGCCCATTGCGCAGCCGGCTGGCGCGCAGCCAGATCGGCGGTGATTTCCACCTCATCAAAGCCCGAACGCCGCGCCATGGCATATTGATCGGCCAGCACATGGCCCACGGCCCGCAGCCGCCCGTCATACCCCAGCCGCCGCAACCGCCGCGCCAGCGTAAAGCCCCGCCCGTCGCTGAACGCCCCGAAATGGATGCGGATCAGCCCGGCGCGGGCCATATGCGGCACCACATCCTCGGCCTGACTGTCAGCGGGCAGATCAAGCCCCGCGCGCAGCACCGCCACCCCCTCAGCCAGTTCCGCCAGCGTGACAAAGCCCGCCTGCCAGTCATCGGGGGCAAAGCCCGTGTCGGTGACAATCACATTCCCGGCCACGCTCATGCCGCATCCTCCCGGAGCGGGCTGCGCACCACGCGCCCGCCGATGAAATGTATTCCGCATTCGGTTTTTTCCTGCCCGCGCCAGCGCCCGGCGCGGATATCCTCGCCCTCTTCCACGCGGCTGGTGCAGGGCATGCAACCGATGGAGGGATAGCCACGCGCCACCAGCGGATGGCGCGGCAGGGCGTGGCGGTCGATATAGGCGACGATATCGGGCGCCGACCAACCGGCCAGCGGGTTCAGCTTGATCCGCCCGGTGCCCTCTTCGGCCTCGAACGCCGCCAGCTCGGCCCGGCTGCCGCTTTGAAACCGCTTGCGCCCGGTGATCCAGCCATCAAACCCCTGCAACGCCCGCTCCAGCGGCTGCGCCTTGCGCAGGGCGCAGCAGTCATCGGGCCGGGCGCGGTGCAGCAGCGCGTCGGGGTCGTGGCTGAACAGAGCATCGCGGTCCGGCGTGATGATGCGCAGATCGCGCAGCGCCAGCGTTTCCGCCAGTTCGCGCTGATAGGCCAGCGTTTCCGGAAACAGCATCAGCGTGTCGATGAACAGCACCGGCGTGTCGGGCGCAATCTGTGACACCATATGCAGCAACACCACCGAATCCGCCCCGAAGCTGGACACCAGCGCCACCTTGCCCAGCGCCGGATCGCTCAGCGCGCCCTCCAGCATCCGCGCGGCGCTCAGCGCGCCATGGCGGGCGTTCAGCCCTTCGGCCCTTGTGCTGGCATCAAGCGGCATGAGCCTTCTCCTCAGGGTAAAGGGCGGCCTTGAAAGGCGCGGCGCCCAGACGGCGATAGGCTTGCAGGAAGCTTTCGCCCGGCCCCGCGCGGCCCGCCAGATAGGCTGACACCAGCCGCTCAACGGCAGGCACAATCTCGTCATAGGCAAAGCCGGGGCCCGCGCGCTCACCAATCGCGGCGGTTTGGGTGCCGTCGCCCCCCAGGGTGATCTGGTAGCTTTCCACCCCCGCCTTATCGAGGCCCAGAATGCCGATATGGCCGACATGGTGATGCCCGCAGGCGTTGATGCAGCCCGATATCTTGATCTTCATCGCGCCGATTTCCTGCTCCAGCCCCAGCGCCTCAAACCGTTGCGCAATTTCCTGCGCCACGGGGATCGAACGGGCGGTGGCGAGCGCGCAGTAATCCATGCCGGGGCAGGCGATGATGTCTGAAATCAGCCCCACATTCGCCGTCGCCAGCCCCACCGCCTTCAGCGCGGCATGCACGGCGGGCAGGTCGGATTTGTGGACATGCGGCAGGATGACATTCTGCTCATGGCTGATGCGCAGCTCATCATGGCCATATTGCTCAGCCAGATCGGCCATGACGCGCATCTGCTCTGCCGTGGCATCCCCCGGCGTTGCACCATGCGCCTTGGTGGAGATGGTCACAATCGCATAGCCCGGCGCGCGGTGCTCATCCAGGTTGGTATCCGCCCAGGCGCGGAACACCGGGTCAGCGGCGCGGGCGCGGGTATAGGCATCAACCGGCGCATCGCGGAAGGCGGGTGGCGCGAAATCCTGCTCGATGCGCGCAAGAATCTCCTGATCCACCCCGCTCCATTCTGCCCGGATCTCGGCAAACCGCGCCTCGATGCGCGCGCGCAGATCCTCCAGCCCCAGCTCATGCAGCGTGATCTTGATGCGAGCCTTATACTTGTTATCGCGCCGCCCGAACGAGTTATAGGTGGACAGGATCGCCTCGACATAGGGCAACAGCTCGGCACGCGGCAGGAAATCGCGCACCACCATGCCCAGAAGCGGCGTGCGGCCAAGGCCACCGCCGACAATCACCTCAAACCCCGGCTGCCCGTCCTGCTCAACCATCCGCAGGCCGATGTCATGCGCGCGGGTCACGGCGCGGTCATTCGGGCTGCCGGTGACGGCTACCTTGAACTTGCGCGGCAGGAACTGGAATTCAGGGTGGTCGGTGGACCACTGGCGCAACAGCTCGGCCACCGGGCGCGGATCGGCGATTTCATCGGCGGCGGCGCCCGCGAAATGGTCGGCGGTCACATTGCGCACGCAGTTGCCCGAGGTCTGGATAGCATGCATCCCCACCTCGCCCAGCGCATCCAGAATATCGGGCACATCGCCCAGTTTGGACCAGTTGAACTGGATGTTCTGGCGCGTGGTGAAATGGCCATAGCCCTTGTCCCACCGCTGCGCGATCATCGCCAGTTGCCGCATCTGCGCGCCGTTGAGCGTGCCATAGGGGATGGCGACGCGCAGCATATAGGCGTGCAGTTGCAGATAGAGGCCGTTCATCAGGCGCAGCGGGCGGAACTCTTCCTCGGTCAGCGCGCCGGAAATGCGGCGCTCGACCTGCGCGCGGAATTGCGCATTGCGCTGGCGGATGAAGGCTTCGTCGAATTCGGTGTAGCGATACATGGGTCTGTTCCTGTCAGGTGGCGTTCCGGGATGGCGATCAACCGGAACAAAGTGCTTCCTGCTTGCCGTGGGCATAGTTGGACGGGCCGCGCCTGCGGAATGCCTCGCGGAAATGGGTGGGTTCGGGGCCATCGGGGCCTGCTTTGGCAGGGGCCAGATAGGGGCCGACAACCGCATGCGCTTGCGTCAGCGCCCATTCCAGCCGGTCGTCTGCGGCCTCGGGCGTGGTGAACAGCGTGGCCTCATTCGGGCTGGCCGTCCATTCGTTGCCAGCGCTCAGCCAGACAACCTCACCCGACAAAAGCGCATTGGCGGTGATGA
The DNA here is from genome assembly GCF_036802785.1 of Pararhodobacter sp. Lineage (GTDB taxonomy): Bacteria > Pseudomonadota > Alphaproteobacteria > Rhodobacterales > Rhodobacteraceae > Pararhodobacter. The sequence continues at coordinate 25,433 of NZ_DAIRVN010000019.1, read as the reverse complement.
CGGAAGGGGTGAAACGGCGGCTCATAGCGCGGCCTCCCGCTGCTGGGTCACGGCTTCGCGCGGGGCAATGCCCAGCAGCAGCACGGCAGGCCCGGCAAGGTCTGTCACCACCTGCGGCAGGGTGGCCAGCGTGGCGCGCAGAATGCGCTGGTCAGGGCGGCTGGCGTTTTCAACCACGCTTACCGGCGTGTCAGGCGAGGCGCCGTGCATCAGCATCCGCCCCTGAATGAACCGCGAGGCGCGCTTGCCCATATAGACCGCCGCCACCGCACCGGGCCGGGCCAGCGCCTGCCAGTCCTGTTCAGCATAACCCTGCATGTCATGGCCGGTCACCAACCGGGCCGAGGCATTGCGCCCGCGCCGCGTCAGGCTTTGCCCCAGCGCGGCGGCTGAGGCCGAGGCCGCCGTGATCCCCGGCACCACCGCCCAGTCGATCCCGGCTTCATCCAGCGCTTCGGTCTCTTCATCCAGCCGCCCGAAAACCGAGGGGTCGCCGCCCTTCAGCCGCACGACATGCGCGCCCTGCCCGGCATGTTCCACCAGCAGGCGGTTGATTTCATCCTGCGGGGTAGAGGGGCCGAAGCCTTCCTTGCCGACAGCGATCAAGAGCGCCTCACGCCGGGCCAGTTCCAGAATGGCACCGGGCACCAGCCGGTCATGGATCACCACATCGGCCCGGTCCAGCAGCCTGCGCGCTTTCAGCGTCAACAGTTCCGGGTCACCCGGCCCCGCGCCGACCAGATCAACCCGGCCCGCACCGGGTGCCTGCGCGAGATGGCGCGCCAGCAGGTCATTCAGCGCAGGTTCCAGCGCCGCCTCACCCTTTTCAGCGACGCGGGGGCCGGTTGTCTCATAGTATTCCGCCCAGAAATCCCGCCGCCTGCGGCCCATCGGCAAAGCATCGGCGGCGGCGCGGAAGGCCTTGCCCACCCGCGCCAGCAGGCCCAGCGCCACCGGCAACCGCGCCTCCAGATCGGCCTTGAGGGCGCGCGCCAGAACCGGCGCTGCACCCTCGGTACCGATCGCCACGACCACCGGGTCACGGTCCACAATCGCGGGGGTGATGTAGTCGCTGTCTTCCAGATTATCGACGATATTGACCAGCGCGCCCTCAGCCCGGGCAATCGCGGCGACGCGCGCATCCTCGACTGCGTCTTCCGCCGCGCCGTATACCAAACGCGCGCCGCGCACATCGCCTTCAGCCAACGCGCGGCGGTGCAGGTGGATGCGTCCGTCACGGGTCAGCGCCTCAAGTTCAGGCGCGGGGTCGGTGGCGAATACCTCCAGCCGTGCGGTGGTCTTCATCAGAAGCCGCAACTTCGCCAGCGCCGCCTCGCCGCCCCCGGCGACAATCACCCGCGCCCCGGCAAGATCAAGGAAGATCGGAAAATGCTGCATCGGACACTCCATAGGACTTGCCCGATAATAGAATATTTTTCTGCTTTCATGCCAGATGCTGGCCGACATAAGAACATATATGCCGATCAGAACCCATCAAACCAGAACACTGTTCTACCAAGAAGCATTGCGCGCCCCGTCCGTGCCGCCCTTGCCTCTTTGCGTAAAATCCCGTTCCCGGCTCAATCCCCGCCGCATACCTTCCGGACAAAACCGCATTCGCTGAACGGCACCGAAACCGCCGGATCAAACAGCGAATCGCGGCCCTCTGACACCAGCGCCAGATACTTGCGATACTCTTCGGCATTGTTGAAATGCTGCCGGCGCGAAACCTCGGCCAGAGCCTTGGCGCGGAACGCCGCGTTATACTTGAAATGCGCAAAGAACAGCGGGCGGGTGGCCAGCTTCGCCTCGGCCACCGCGTGCAACCCGGCGGAAAACCGCATCCAGGGCCGGTACTTCAGCAGCGCGGTTTTCTGCGCCACAAACAGCTCAGCGCGTGAGCCGGGCAGCAGGCGGTGGCGCAGCGCCGATGTCACCACCGGCGCGTTCGTATAGGGGCCCATACCGCCGGACACCTTCAGAAACGGCTTCCGGTCACAAAAGCCGGCCTCGGCAAAGGGATCGCCGCTGCTGAAATCGGCCGCCTCCAGCAGGCCCTGCGGATACATGTCCAGCATGAACAGCCGCGCGGCATCGGCGCCCTCGAACGCCGCGCTTTCCACCAATTCGGGCAGGCTGCCGCCGCCATCGGTGCGCCAGAACAGCAGCTCATCGGCATCGGCCACCACAGACCAGCGGTTGGTGCGGAAATTGCCCAGCAGGGCCTGCTGCCACGCCACGCCATAATGCGACTGGCTGTATTCGGTATCGACCGAAAACAGCGCCACATCGGGCTGCTCCGCCAGCATCTCAAGCGTGCCGTCGTCCGAGCCGTTGTCCGCGATCAGGAACCCCTCAACCCCCAGCTTGCGGTAATGCGCCAGAAAGTGCGGCAGCATGAACGCCTCGTTGCGCAGGCAGGCCACCACCGCCACCTGCGCGGCATTCACCCGCGCCAGCTTCTCAGCGCTGGAAATCAGATCCAGCGTGTTTGAGCGCGCGCCCAGCCGCGCAGGCTGGTAACCGGGCCAGACCTTGGCGGGCCGGGGCAGCGGCTGTCGGCTCTGATCCAGCACCTCGGCCTGACGCTCATGCCCGTCCAGATGCGCCAGCTTCACGCCACCGCCCCTGAACGGCAGAAACCCGTTCTCCCATGCCGAAACGAGCGGCCCGCCGGGGCGGGTGTGGCGCATCACGGCAATGCGGTAATCCTCGCCCGAGACGGTGATATTGCGCAGCGCCAGCAGATCACCCACCAGCTTGTCTTCCATGAAGGAAAGCTGCGCCAGCGCCTGCCCCTCGGCGCTGTCGGCGGCGCCAAGCAGCGCTGCCATCGCCCGGCGTGACAGCGTATAGCCTGACCCGCCATCGGCATAGCGCGAGGGTTCGGGCGATTTGTCCAGCTCAAGGCGCCCGCGATCAGAGCGCGATTTGGCCATATGCCATGTGCGGTCCATCTGGCCACGCACCCGGTGCAGGGGGCGGCCATAGTAATCAAATTTCAGGTGGCTGAGCGAAAGGAAGAACGCTTCGGGGTCAAGGAAGCAGTCATCGTCGATCTTGAGCAGATGCGAAAAGCCCGTGTGGTCATGCACCCAGCGCACCATGGCGAGCGATTTCTGCGGCAGGCCTTCGTAATCATCGGGGGCGTCCAGATACACCACATCGCCCTCGCGCCGCCCGTCCCCGCCACCGACAAAGACGAGGAACGGCACCCCCAGCCCCTCAAGCAGCGCCATCCAGCCCGCGCGCATGGCGGCGATGCGGCTGTCCAGATTGGGCTGGCAGGAATAGACGGCGACCAGCGTGTCAAAAAGCGGGTTGGTGCGGGCGGTCAGATCAGCGGCGCGGTCAGCGGCCGGGGCGGGAAGGCGCGGGAAATGTGTGCCGAACAGCCCTTCGGCCTGCGCGCATAACGGATGATCAGGCAGGTGGCGGCGCAGGGCATGCAGCGCCATCGCGGGCGAAGCGGAGCGGGCCAGCGCGGCGCGCTCATTGCCATCCAGCCCCGCCAGCAGCGCCTCCATCCGCGCCATCACCACCCCGGTATCGGCGCCCTTCCGCGCCAGCCCGGCGGCCAGCGACAGACCCAGCCCGAACCCCAGAAACCCGCTTTGCGCCCGTGCCAGCGGGGCCAGCGCCTGCGCGAAATCCGCCAGACCGCTTTGCGCGTTCTCGCTGGCCAGAAGCGCCACGGCCTGACCTGCCAGCCGCTCCTGCAAACGGGCATTGGGCGCACGCGGCACGCGCTCATAGGCGGCGGGCAGGCCGCGCCGGGCGGCATCTAGCAGTGCAGGCGCTGGCTCGGCAGGGTCAGGGCGGGGAAAGGCCAGATAGCGCAGCGCGGCCTCTTCCGGGTCCAGCCCGGTGGCAAGGATAGCCTCTGGTTCCGGCGCCTCCCCTTCCGCCAGCGCAACTCCGGCGGGCCCCAGCAATTCCCGCCGGAAACGCGCGACATCGACATTGCCCAGCCGCTCGAATACCGCCAGTTCGGTCTCGATCGCGGCGGCACTTCCGCCCGCATCCACCAGCGCGGCGAGCCGCTCAAAGCGCGTCTGCATGCCCGCGATAAGGCGCGGCGGGTCTGGCCAGTCGCTGGCGCGCCGCGCCGCCAACATCTCCCAGAACGCGGGCGAGAGGCCATAGGCTTGCAGCGCGACAGAAAGAATGCGGGCGTGAAGCGCGCGGGGAAAGGTATCGGCCTGCACCAGCAGCTCAACCACGGCGCCCATCAGCGACAGGCAGGGCGCGCGGTCCCAGTAGGCGGGCGCGCGCGCCTCGATAAAGGCCAGCGACGCCCAGATCAGCAAAAGCCGCTTGTCATCATCCAGCGGGCGGCCATCGGCGCCGGGGCCGTTCAGCGCCGCCTGCCGGAGCACCCAGCCAATCGCGGGCGTGACAATCCATGCGCCATCGGGGCGGGCCATGCGGGTGATCATGTCGCTCATCCGCTCAGGCTTCGCATCAAGGTAGAGGAACGGCAGCACGACCGAATTATGCCAGGGGTTATCGCCGGAGGCGAAGGGCTCAAGCCCCTCGGCCAAGGCAAGGGCATGAAGGGTGCGCGGATCATCATGGGTGCAGAACCATTCACCCAGCCGCAGGAACAGCGCGCGGCGCTCAGGCCGCGGCAAGGGGGCCTCATGCTGGATGGCGCGCAGCAGCGCGACCGGGCCGGTTTCGGGCATGCGGCGCATGGTATAGGTAAACCTGTCGCAGGTGCGGTTCACGGCCTGCCGGTCAATGTTATCCTCTTCCGCAGCCTCGGAAACGGTGATCGCCGGGGCCTGATCACCAGCGGCACCCCCGGTTGCGCCCTCGAACAGCCACGCCGACAGGCCAAACCCTTCGGCCGCCGCCGCGACACCGGCGCGGCCCTCGCTGCCCAGCCGGTCAAACAACCCGCCCATGCGGCAATGCTCGATCGCCTGCAGCGCGGCCAGCGCGTCATGCTTCAGTGCCTCCGCCCGGGCCATCGCTTCGATCCGCTCGGTGACCTCGGTGCGGGTGAGCGTGGTGCGGGCCAGCTCGGCCCCAGCCGCATCCACAAGGCGCAGCGCCACCCCTTCACCCGCCCCCCGCCAGATTCGGCCCGGCAGCACACAGCGCAGCGCCATGGCCTGCGCAGCATAGGGCAGCGACAAAAGCGCCACCGGCAGGGGGGCATCCAGCCCCGCCACCTCAAGCCGCGCGCCCGCATGGCCCACGGCGGGGTGAAGCACCTCCAGCCGGTCGGTCAGTGCGAGCGGCGCAAGGGCGGGCATCGGCCCCAGATCAAGGCCGGTGCAGCCGCCGCGTATATCGACATGCGCAATCGCCCCCAGACCAGGAAAGCCGCGCCGCATATAGAACCGCCCCTCGGCATCGGGCCGCGGCAGGCGGTCAAAGCGGCCCAGTGCGCGCCCCTGCACATTTACCCGCGCCGCGCCGCCCTGAAAGACCACCTCAACCGCGCCGCCCGTCCGCGCGAAATTCATCTGCCAGACCCACTCACGCCGCCAGCCCGCGCCATCGCGGCGGTTGACCACGGCGACCCCCTCGTCATGGCGCAGCGAGAGGTGGAACGGCACCGTGCTGCGGGCCGCGTCAAAGAAATAGAGGTTCAGAACCGGGCTGTCCGTGAAATCGGTGTGGCAGAAGAAACGCGCGCCATTCCTGGTCTTGAAAGGATACATCCGGGGTCAAACCTGTCTGAGGGGGCCTTGCAGCGCAAAGCGCGCTCTTTATGCGCCGGGCACCACGGGGATGCAATCAACGGGGCTTATCAGTGGGCGGTGAAAGGCCCAGCAGGCGGCACAGGCGGGGCGCGATCAGGCGGTCAGCGGGCAGATCAGGCGCGGCGCGCAGCCGGAAAAGCCGCATTGCCAACACGCCCGCAGCCAGCAGGCGGAACCGCGCGGCGCGACCGGATGTGGCATCCATTCCGGCGCGCAGGCCGCGCGCGAACACCACCGCCTCCCATCCCTGCGGCAGCCCGGCCATGCGCGGGCTGCCCCGCATTGCGCGGATCGCCCACGCCAGCGCCAGCGGCGAAGCGCCGGGCCAGGCACGGCGCGGAACGGCCAGCGCCGGAAAGGGAAACCAGACGCAGGCCCCCGCCGCCTGCGCCTGTTCCAGCAAAACCGCCTGCGCGGCCAGCGGCGCGGGAGCCTTGCCCGGATGCGCAAGCAGATCACGCCGAACAATCCGCGCGGCAGGTTCAGGGTGCAGCCGCAGCGCGCGCCGGGGCGTCAAGGTCAGCAGCCCGCCGGAAGGGGGGATGCCCGCGCTGTCGGGCGTGAAAGCGTCGGTTTCCAGAAGGGCATCGTGATAAAACCCGCCCTCCCATCCGCCCTGCTCAAAGCCAGAGATGCCAAGCGCGCCGCCCAGCCGCTCCATCCCGTTGATCCAGACCTTGAAGCAATGCGCGCCGGGCTGATCACCCGGCCTCAGCACCACCAGATACTTCCCGCGCGCCTGCTCGGGCGAAAGGGGCCGGACTACCGCGCCGTTCCCCAGATGCCCGCGCGCCAGCAGGGCGGGATCGTCGGTCAGCACCTCAAAATCCGGGATGCTCTGCCCCTCCAGCGCACGCAGGCTGGCGGCCAGCGTCTCAGCGGCACCTTGCGCGCCAAGCGTCACGCTCAGCGGCACCGTTCCCTGCATCGCCAACCCCAGCGCGGCGCTGATATCCTCATCCCAGAACGGGCTGAAAGCGATGGCGTGGCGCGCAAAGAGTGCCGCCGCCCCGGCAAGAAACCGCGCGCGGCGGGCCGGGTCACGCAGAACGCCTGCACGCTCATGCACAAGGCGCGAAGCGAGGCGCGCAAACCCCTCCTCCGCCTGTGCCGCACCGCAGCCGCGCACCAGAACCGCCAGCCGCTCCAGCACCGCGAACTGCTCGAACACGCGGTCATCATCGGCCCCGGTGATCTGGCCGGGGCGGGCGCGGGCGTGGCGATAGAGCGGCGCGGGCAGGTACAGAAGATGCCCGGTGCGCGCGGCAAGCGCCCAGAAGAATTCATGATCCTCAAACCATGTGCCTTCCGGAAAACGCAGATCTCCGATCAGGCTGCGCCGATACAGCTTGTTCCATGCCGAGGGGAAATGCCGTGCGATTTCGGTGCAATCGTCCAGCGCTATGCGCCGGGCGGGGCCGGGCTGCACATCAGGCGCGCCGTGGATGGCCGAATGATCAAGCACCTGCCCGTCAGGAAAGCTCAGCGCGATGGCGCAGGCCACCCAGTCGCCGCCATCAGCCACAAGCGCGCCGTGCATCTGCGCCAGAAAGTCAGGCGCGAACTGGTCGTCACTGTCGAGAAACGCAATGAACGCGCCGCGCGCCACCTCAAGCCCCGTGTTGCGTGCGCCTGACAGGCCACGGTTTTCCTGCCGGATCACCCGGAACCGGGGATCGCCGTCAATCGCCGCCAGCGCCCGCGCGCCGCTGTCATCTGTTGAGCCGTCGTCGATTACCAGCGCCTCGAAATCGCGCCAGCTCTGGGCGCGAAGGCTGGCGATACAGGCGCCGACATGCGCGGCAACGTTGTAAACCGGAACAATGACCGAAATCGCAGGTGCGTCCATATTCATGCCGCCCTTGGGGTTTGCGCGCAAGGCGCCTCAGCAATACTGCCCGTAAAGCGCGTAGTCCTCGCCATAGAAATCGCGCAGCCGGGCGCGCTCAGCCGCGCTCAGCACATCGGGTTCAATCTTTGGGCCCTTGGTCTGAAGGCGTTGCAGGCTGGCGGTGCTGCCGGTCAGGCGCTGCACCTCGGCCTGCATCTCGGCGGTGCGCTCGATGGGGTAGAGATGGGTGTAGAACTGCGGATCGTTGCCGAGATAGGCCACCATCGGCATCGCATGGTGCCAGATGCTTTCGACAGCCGCGCAGTATTCGGGCAGCCGCGCGATAAAGGTTGAAAGGTCAGGGTCAAAGGGCAGATCGGCCGCTTGCAGCACCGCGCCCGCCTTCTTCTTCGACAGCTCTTTATGGTGCATCACCCGGTTGGAATAGCACGACAGCAGCCGCTTCACCGGGTCACGCACCACCGCCATACGGCTGTGCCCCTCCATCCGCGACAGATCCTGCTCGCTGAAGGGGACCGAAGGGTAGAAATGGTGAATATACCAGTGCCGCCCGCTGGTGCGGAAATTCCCGAAAGGGAAGCCGTTCTCAACCTCGAAGAACATGGTTTTCAACGATGTGCAGGCCACCTTCGGAACGGGGATATAGCTCAGCTTGTGTTCCGCAAGGATGACCGTCATCGCGGCTGCTCCACCTGTCATTATGCTTTTGGGGCCATCGTGCCCCGCAAAGGGGGCCAAAAACCGCGACCTGAGCATTATGTCATCGCGCCCAGCGCTGCAACGCCCTTTCAACGGCGGGCGGGGTCAGGCGGCGGGGGTTGCACGGCCTTTTGCGCAACGATACCAAAGGCGCCACGGCCCCTTCAGACCGCCGGTTCCGGACCTCAGCGCAGGCCCCTCCGGCTGCCGCCCCGTAAAGGACGCATGCCCATGAAGGTTCTCCTTCACATCGGCTCCCCCAAAGCCGGTTCCACCACCATCCAGCACGCGCTTGCCCTCAATCAGAAGCGGCTTCTGGCGCAGAAGGTGCTGGCCTGGCAACCGGACGATTCAAAGGGGCCGCCCGCACGGGTTCTGGCCAACCGCTTCGCGCCTGACCACCGGCCGCTGCGCCCGCGCGAGCGGCTGTATTTCCGCACCCGCGCCGAGACCGTGGAATGGAGCCATGAGAACTGGCGCGCGCTGTCGGCGCTGGTCAAGGCGCGCGAACCGGCCCTGACGGTGCTTTCCAGCGAGTCGCTCTTTGCGGTCGATAACGTCCAGAGGGTGCTGGATGCGCTGGGGGAAACCTTCAGCGACATCACGATCCTTGCCTATATCCGTGACCCGGCGGAGCAGTATAAATCATCGCTTGACCAGATCATCCGCGACGGCGGGCGCTTTGCCGATCTGCCGCTGCCCACCGAATTCGGCTTCCCCTCGCATGAGGTGATCCGCAGCTATCATGACATCCTCGGCAAGGACCGGGTGATCGTGCGCAACTTTGACCGCCGCAATTTTGTCGGCGGTGATCTGACCACCGATTTCTTCGCGCAGGTGGCCCGTATCGCCGGCACCCGGCTTGAAGCACTTGAATCGCCGCCGCGCGCCAATGAAAGCCTTTGTGCGGCGGCAACAGTCTGGCTGCTGGCGATGAATGAAACCTTTGATCGCTTCAGCACCGGCGATGACCGCGCGCTGGTCAAGCGCCGCCTTGCGCTGATCCGGCGGCTGATCCGCTCTGAGGCGCTGGCCGGACTGCCCAAACTGGCGCTCGGCAAGTCATCGGTCGCCGCATGGGCGCGGCTGAACGAGAGCACGGCGATTGAGTATTACAACACGGTCTTCTTTCATGATCAGATCGCGCTTGAACCGGCGCCCGCCGATATCACTCTGCCTGAGCCCCGGAAAATGCGCGGTGTGATGCGCAACTGGCTTCTGAAGCAGGCAACGGCCGAGCATCTGCCGCTGGTGCTGAAAGAGGCCATTTCAAAAGGTTAGGGCGCTACCCGGCCAGCGCGCATGAAAAAAGGCGGGGAGAGGCCCCCGCCTTTCATAAACCTTGTGCGCGGGCCTCAGCCCTTTTTCAGGCAGCGGTTGCCCAGAACCTCGGCGATCTGCACCGCGTTCAGGGCCGCGCCCTTGCGCAGGTTGTCAGACACGCACCACAGGTTGATGCCGTTGTCGATGGTGCTGTCCTGCCGGATTCGGCTGACATAGGTCGCATAATCGCCCACGCATTCGACCGGCGTGATGTAGCCACCGGATTCGCGCTTGTCGACAACCAGAATCCCCGGCGACTCGCGCAGGATATCGCGGGCCTCGGCCTCATCGAGATGGTCTTCGAACTCGATGTTGATCGACTCGGCGTGGCCGACAAAGACCGGCACCCGCACACAGGTCGCGGTAACCTTGATCGACTTGTCGAGGATCTTCTTGGTCTCGGCGACCATCTTCCATTCTTCCTTGGTCGAGCCATCTTCCATGAAGACGTCGATATGCGGAATCACGTTGAAGGCGATCTGCTTGGGATAGACCTTGGGCGCCACTTCCTGACCCGGCACATACATGCCCTTGGTCTGGTTCCACAGCTCGTCCATCGCTTCCTTGCCGGTGCCGGAGACCGACTGATAGGTGCTCACCACAACCCGCTTGATGCGAGCGCGGTCATGCAGCGGCTTGAGCGCGACAACCATCTGCGCGGTCGAGCAGTTGGGGTTCGCGATGATGAATTTCTTGGTGTAGCCGTCAACAGCCGCCGCGTTCACCTCGGGCACCACCAGCGGCACATCGGGGTCGTAGCGATAGAGCGACGAATTGTCGATCACCACACAGCCCTGCTTGGCAGCGCGGGGCGCGTGAATCTTTGTGGCGTCCGATCCGATGGCGAAGAACGCGATGTCCCAGCCCGTGAAATCGAACTGCTCCAGGTCCTGGCACTTGAGGGTCTTGTCGCCAAAGCTGCATTCAGTGCCCAGCGAGCGACGTGATGCCAGCGCGGCGATCTCATCGACCGGGAACTCCCTCTCGGCTAGAATGTTCAGCATTTCGCGGCCCACATTGCCCGTGGCACCAACGACGACGACTCGGTAGCCCATATGAACCTCCTTTGTGTTCCTGGCCAGCGGGGGGCATACACCATGCGGCGGCACTGTTAAAGGCCCCCGGCGCAGCAGGGTAGCAGGTATGCTTCAGTCCGTACGATCCTGCGAGAAGGCATAGACCGCGCAGCCCGCCAGCACCGTAAGCCCGAAGAACAGGAAGATCATCGCATAGGGGGCCTCGGTGGGTGTGGCCGGGGCGGCCTCATAGACACGCCGGGACACCACCTGCAATACCCCCACGCCGCCGATCGAGAACATGTTCAGCAGCGTCACCCCCCGGCCCAGCAGATGCGGCGGAACAAAACTGCGGCCATGCGCCATGATCAGCGGAAAGGACAGGCCCAGAATCCCCACCGCCGAGAACAGCAGCGCCGAGGGCCAGAAACCCGCCGCAGGCATCCACCACAATGTCACCAGACAGAGGCCTGCCAGCGTGTTGCCCACCAGCACAACGCCCTTGCGGGTGCCGAAGATGCGGTCCAGCGGGCCATAGCCCACCGCGCCGATCACCATGGCAAAGGCCATGATCAGCGTCACCTGCCCAATGGCGATGGCATCCGCGCCATAGACATCGGCGTAATACGGCCCCACCCAAAGGCCCCGCAGACCGGCCGCAGGCGCGTAATTGACAAACAGAAGCGGCAGGATCAGCCAGATCGCCGGAATGCGCAGCACATCCAGCAGCGAACCCTTGCTTTCACCCGCCCCGCGCGTGACGACAGGCGGGTCCTGCACAAAGCGCCACATGGCAAGCCCGGTCAGGATGGTCAGCACGGCCAGCGCCATCACCGTCTGCCGCCAGCCAAAGGTTTCCGCCGCCCATGCCAGCGGCCATGCCCCCGCGATATTGCCCAGCGTGCCCACGCCGATGATCGCCCCGGCGAGCGTGGCGAACACCCGCGCCGAATAGATGCGGCCAAAGATGTAATAGGCCCCCATCAGAACCGGCGCACAGCCGGCGCCGATCAGCACCATGGCGACATGCAGGTGCCACGGAACCTGCGCCAGCGCAAAGATCACCGCGCCCGCGCCCCCGGCCACGCCCATCAGCCAGGCCGACGTGCGGCGCGGGCCCAGTGTATCCAGCGCCCAGCCGACGGGCAGTTGCATCAGCGCGAAGGACAGAAACCAAAGGCCCGAGGACACCGCCAGCGCATCGGCCCCGGCACCGAGCTCAACCCCCAGAACCGGCGTGAGAACCGCCAGAAATGCGCGGTAAAACTGGCTCAGCACATAGCCAAGCACCAGAAAGCCGATCCCGATCTTCATCTGTTTCCGTCCGCTATTATTCTTCAACATGTGAAATATTGAGCAACCATTGCCGAAAATTCCGGCAAGGTCCAGTGCGGGCGGCTGTCGATTATCTCAGGCGAGGTGCGTGCGGAAGGCAGTGATCACCTGCGCATAGATCTCACGCTTGAAGGGAACAATCGCCTCCAGCATCTCATCGGCACCGATCCAGCGCCAGCGTGAGAATTCGGGGTGCGGAAGGGCAATGTTGATCTGATCATCGCGGCCCAGATACCGCATCAGATACCAGCGCTGCTCCTGCCCGCGATAGCGGCCCTTCCAGATGTTCGGCACCAGTTCATGCGGCAGGTCATAGGCCAGCGGCGCAGGGGTCTCGGCAATGACCTCGACCAGATCGGGGGTCACCCCGATCTCTTCGCCCAGCTCTCGCAGCGCCGCATCGCGCGGCGCCTCGCCCTTGTCTATCCCGCCCTGCGGCATCTGCCAAGCGGGCGCCTGCGTGTCGATCCGCTGGCCCGCAAAGATCAGTCCTTCGCGGTTGATCAGCATCACGCCCACGCAGGGCCGGTAGGGAAGCGCCGCAATCTCTTCGGGTGACATCAGCGACCGTTCATCACCGAGAGGCCGCGCAGGATATCCAGCGCATAGGCAAGCTGGTAATCCTCAGTGCGCAGCTGCGCCACCTCCTGCGCCGCGCGCTCTTCTTCTTCCATCATGCGCCGCTCATCGTCCGAGATGGTCTCCTGCCCCAGCGCGCCGCGCAAGCTGGATTCGGTGCGCGGCGGGCGGGCCGGGCTTTCCTCGGTTGCGGAGTCATCACGGCGGGGTTGCTGAACCACGATATCGGGGGAGACACCCAGCGCCTGAATCGACCGGCCCGAAGGGGTGTAATAAAGCGAGGTCGTCAGCCGCATGGCGCCATCGCCGCGCAGCGGGATCAGCGACTGGACCGAACCCTTGCCAAAGCTGCGCGTGCCCACGACCACCGCGCGTTGATGATCCTGCAAGGCCCCCGCCACGATTTCCGAGGCCGAGGCAGAGCCGCCGTTGATCAGCACCACCATCGGCCGCCCCTCGATCAGGTCGCCCGGCGTGGCATTGTGGCGCTCGCCCGGCGTGTCAGCGCGACCGCGGGTAGAGACGATCTCGCCCTGATCCAGAAAGGCATCCGACACCCGGATCGCCTGCATCAGCAAGCCGCCGGGGTTGTTGCGCATGTCCAGCACCACGCCGCGCAGGTTGTCCACGCCACCCAGATCCTCGATGGCCTCATGCAGGCCGGATTGCAGGTTGTCATAGGTCTGCTCATTGAAGGTGGTCAGCCGCAGAACAACGATGTTCCCCTCGGTCCTGACGCGCACCGCCTGAATGCGGATGGTATCGCGGATGATCGACAGCTCGAACGGCTCATTCACCCCATCGCGGATAATAGTGATAATGATCTCGGAACCGACCGGGCCGCGCATCAGATCCACCGCCTGCGGCAGGGTCAGACCCATCAGCGATTCGCCATCGACATGGGTGATCAGATCGCCCGCCTGCACACCCGCATGATAGGCGGGCGTGTCATCAATGGGCGCAATGACCTGCACCATGCCGTCCTGCTGCGAAATCTCGATCCCGAGGCCGCCGAAGGCGCCGCGCGTCTGAACGCGCATGTCTTCGTAGTCATCGGGCGCAAGATAGCTTGAATGCGGATCAAGCGACGAGAGCATGCCATTGATCGCGGCCTGAACCAGCGCGCCGGTATCCACCTCATTGACATATTGGGCGCGGATGCGCTCGAACACGTCGCCGAACAGATCAAGCTGCTGATAGACCGACTGGGTGCGGGTCTGTTCCTGCGCAATCAGGGGTGCGGCCACCTGCGTGGTGATCAACACACCGCCCAGAATGCCCGCAAATGCCGCCAGAAGGTACTTTTTCATCATCCAATCCCGTTTCAACGCGCCCGAACCAGACTCCGCCCCCGGAACCTTCGACCGCTCTATTGTGCCTGACCAGTCAAGTCGAACCAGACTTCCGGGTCAATGGCCTGCCCGTCATCCCTGATCTCCAGATACAGGGTTTCACTACGCCCCGCTACCGATGCAGCGGCAAGAAATTCGGTGCCGGTTGGCGTTGCCCCGGGCATCAGCCCCATCGGCGCGCCCTGCGACACCACATCGCCAACTCTGGGATACACCAGATCAAGGCCAGCCAGCACCACCAGATAGCCCTCACCGGGCTCAAGCAAGATCACATTTCCGTAGTCCATCAGCGGACCACGATAGCGGATGGTCCCGGCCCAGGGTGCGGTGACCAGTGCGCCGGGCTCGGTGGCCAGCACCAGACCGGGGCGCACCACGCCTGCCGCATCGGCCTCGCCCGGTCGGCGCAGAACGGCGCCCTGCACCGGCAGCGGCAACCGGCCCAGCGCCTCGGTAAAATCCGGCAGCGGCTCGTCAAGCCCGGCGGGCGCGGCGGCCAGCCCGGTGGCCAGCGCCTCCAGCGTCTGCGCCGAGGCCAGAAGCGCCAGCATCGCCTCCTCGCTTTCGGCCATGCGAGGTGGCAGTTCGCGCCGGTCCGCCATGGCCTGGCTCAGATCGGTGCGCGCCTCCTGAAGGCTGCGCAGACCCAGCGACAGCGTGTCCGCCGCCGTTTCGCGCAGATGACGCAACACCTGCATCTCGCGCAGCATGGCGCCGATGCGGTCAGCCTCGGCCTGCATGGCGGGGGCCAGATCGGCCAGCATCATGCCCGCGCGCGCCGTGGCCAGCGGCCCCTCCGGGTGCAGCAACAGCGCCGGTCCCTCCATCCGGCCCGCCACCATCATCGCGGCCAGCAGACGCGAGACATCCTCGCTCTGCTGATCAAACCGCCGCCGGATGGTGGCTTCGCGCAGCGCCGCATCGCGCAGACCGGCGCGCAGCGCGGAAAGCCCGGCCTCATGCGCCTGAATGGTCTGGGTCAGCGCGGAAACCTGATCGCGCGCACCCCGCGCCTCCACCAGATCGTCAATCGCACCGACAAGCGCCAGCGCCGCGGCGCGGGCGGTATCGGCCGGGTCAGCGGCAAGCGCGGGCTGGGCACAAAGACCCAGCGCCAGCAACGCCCCCAGAACCCGACGCGCCTGCATCATACCTCGATCAGGTTGCGGCCCGTCATCTCAGGCGGCTGCTCAAGGCCCAGAAGCGCCAGCAGGGTGGGAGCGACATCGGCCAGTCGTCCATCCGTCAACCGCGCCCCCTCCGGCCCGCCGATCAGCGCCACCGGCACCGGATTGGTGGTATGCGCGGTATGCGGGCCGCCGGTGACCGGGTCGGTCATCTGCTCGCAATTGCCGTGATCAGCGGTCAGCAACATGGCCCCGCCCGCCGCCTTCAATGCCGCCATTACACGCCCCAGCCCGGCATCCACCGATTCGACAGCCGCAATCGCCGCCGCCAGATCGCCGGTATGGCCCACCATGTCCGGGTTGGCATAATTCACCACGATCAGGTCATAGCCCGCGCCGATCGCCTCGATCAGCCGGTCAGTCACCTGCGCCGAGGCCATCTCGGGCACCAGATCATAGGTCGCTACCTTGGGGCTGGGCGGCATCTGCCGATCTTCCCCGGTTTCCGGCGCCTCGCGCCCGCCGTTCAGGAAAAAGGTGACATGCGGGTATTTCTCGGTCTCGGCCAGACGGAACTGGCGCAGACCATGCTGCGCCACCCAGGAACCCAGCGTGTTATGGATCACCCGCTTGGGAAAGGCGGTGTGCATGAAGGCATTATGCGCCTCGGAATACTCCACCATCCCCAGCAGGATCGCCCAGTCCACCCGGCGGCCCGCTTCAAAACCATGGAACGAGGGCGCACCGATCGCCGCCATGATCTCGCGCGCGCGGTCAGCGCGGAAGTTGAGGCAGAAGAAACCGTCACCACCCCGCGCCCCGTCATAATCACCGATCACCGTGGGTGCGATAAACTCATCCGTCTCACCCCGCGCCAGGGCACGCGTCACGGCGCTGACGGCATCGGGCGCCGCTTCACCCTGAGCACGGACCATGGCGCAATAGGCACGCTCCACCCGCTCCCAGCGCGAGTCGCGGTCCATCGCCCAGTAACGGCCCGTCACCGTGGCAATGCGGGCACCCTCCGGCAGCCAGGCGTCCAGATCGGCAATGAAACCCTGCGCCGAAACCGGCGCTACATCGCGCCCGTCGGTCAGGGCATGAATGACAACCGGCACCCCCTCCGCCACCAGCGCCGAAACGGCAGCCTTCAGATGCGCAACATGGCCATGCACCCCGCCGTCCGAGACGACAGCCATCAGATGCGCCGTGCCGCCGCTGTCGTGCATCCGGTCGATGAACTCGCACAGGCCGGGGTTGCGGGCGAACGAGCCATCCTCGATGGCCAGATCAATCTGGCCCAGATCCATGGCGACAACCCGCCCCGCACCGATATTGGTGTGGCCAACCTCGGAATTGCCCATCTGACCGCTGGGCAGACCCACATCGCGGCCATGGGTAATCAGCGTGGCATGCGGACAAGCGGCCATGATCGCGTCAAAATTGGGGGTCTTCGCCAGGGCGACGGCATTCCCCTCGGTCTGAGGGCTGATGCCCCATCCATCAAGAATGCACAGCACTACAGGTCTGGGCTTGGTCATTCGGGCCTCCGCTCTGGCGCCTATCTATGCGCTGCAAGCGCTTCAGGCAATGCCACCCGGTTATCCCGGCAGGAAACGGCCAGAACAGTCAGGGGGCTTTGCCCCCTCTGGGCCTGCGGCCCATTCACCCCCAGGATATTTATTGAACAGATGAAAGGGGGCGAGGCGTTTTGCATTTCACCTGTTCGGAAATATCCCGGGGGAGTCCGGCCATCGCAGATGGACGGGCGGGGGCAGCGCCCCCCTTTCTGAACAAAAAGGCTTCTGCGCAGCAGGCAATCCGGTCAGGCGCCGTAAGGCACCCAGACGGTTTTCACCTGCACCGCCCGGCGCAGAAAATCGCGCGCCTGCCCCTCGGTGCCCGCCCAGTTGCGCGCGCTGTTTTCAGCCCAGACAGGTTTGAGGTTTCCGGCCGATTCGCGCCCGGTCATGGCGCAGGTCTCGGCATCGGCAAAAACCCAGAGCGCGGCCACGTCGTCATGCTGCGCCATCGTGCGCGCCAGATCGTGGCGCGGGCCGGTGACGATGTTCACCACACCGCCCGGTATGTCCGAGGTATCCAGAACCTGAACCATCTCCAGCGCCGCGCGCGGCGCGCCCTGTGACGGCACCGCGACCACCCGGTTGCCCATGGCAATCGCCGGCAGCAGGGTGGAGATAAAGCCTAGCAGCGGCGCTTCCTCGGGGCAGATCAGGCCCATGACGCCGAACGGCTCCTTGAGTGCCAGCGTCAGATGCGCGCTTTGCGTCGCATGCACCTTGCCGTCATATTTATCCGCCCATGCCGCCCAGTAGAAGGCGCGCGCCACCGCCCCCTCGGCCTCGGCTTTCGAGCTGAGCGCGGCGAGGTCGGCTTGCCGCGCCGCCATGTTCTCGGCAAGGAAATAGAGCACCTGCGCGCGGTTGTGCCCCGTGGCTTTGCCCCAGCCAGCGGCCTTGTGCGCGGCCTCGACAGCGTTGCGGATGTCCTTGCGCCCGCCCAGCGGAATCTGGCTGCCCTGCGCGCTGTAGCTGTAGCCGCCATCGGGCCGCTTCTGCGCGCCACCGATGTAAAGCTTGTGCGTGCGGTCGATCCCCGCCCCGCCCCCTTCGCCCGGCAGGGCAACCGGCGCGGGCAGTGTCGCGCGCGCCTTCCCGCCCGGTGCGGGGTCGCGCAGATAGGCCAGCATTCCCTCGCGCGCGCCCTCGCGGCCAAAGCCCGATTCGCGCATGCCGCCAAAGGGCGCGTTGGCGTCGAACAGGTTGGTGCCGTTGATCCAGACCACCCCGGCCTTGACTTGCGCCGCAATATCCAGCGCCACGGTGATGTTCTCGCTCCAGATGCTGGCGGCCAGCCCGTAGCGGGTGTTGTTGGCCAGTTCCACCGCTTCCGCCGGGGTGCGGAAGGTCATCAGGGCGGCAACCGGGCCAAAGATTTCCTCCTGCATGGCCACATTCGCCGCGCCCAGCCCGGTCAGCAGCGCGGGCGGGCAGAAGCAGCCATCAAAGCTGCCGGGCTGGTGCAGTTCGGCCCCCTGTTCGACCGCTTGCGCAACGATTGACTGAATGCGCTCCAGTTGCACCGGATGCACCACCGCGCCGATATCGGTTGATTTGTCCAGCGGATCGCCCAGCCTCAGCCGGGCCATGCGCGCCTTCAGCCTGTCAGTGAACACCGAAGCCACCGATTCCTGCACCAGTATCCGCGACCCCGCGCAGCAGACCTCGCCCTGATTGAACCAGATCGCATCCACCACCCCCTCGACGGCGGCATCCAGATCAGCCCCGGCCAGCACGATGAACGGCGACTTTCCGCCCAGCTCCAGCGTCAGCGCCTTGCCGGTGCCCGCTGTCACTTGCCTGATCATCCGGCCCACCTCGGTGGAGCCGGTGAAGGCGATCTTGTCCACCTCGGCTGCGACCAGCGCCGCGCCCGTCTCACCATCGCCGGTGACGATATTCACCACGCCCCTGGGCAACCCGGCCTCGATACATAACTCGGCGAACAGAAGCGCCGTCAGGGGCGTGTATTCGGCGGGTTTCAGCACCACGGTATTGCCCGCCGCCAGTGCGGGCGCGAGTTTCCACGCCAGCATCAGAAGCGGGAAGTTCCACGGGATGATCTGCCCGCAGACGCCATGCGGCGCCATGCCCGGAAATTCATCCGCCACCAGTTCCGCCCAGCCCGCGTGGTGGTAGAAATGCCGCACCGCCAGCGGCACATCGATATCGCGCGCCTCGCGGATCGGTTTGCCGTTGTCCAGAACCTCCAGAACGGCAAACAGCCGCTCGCGCTTTTGCAACAGGCGGGCCAGCGCATAGAGATAGCGCGCCCGCTCATGCCCCGGCAGCTTCGCCCAGCCGGGCTGGGCCTTGCGTGCGGCTTTCACGGCGGCGGCGATGTCGGCCCCAGTGCCCTGCGTGACCTGCGCGAGAGCGGCGCCGGTGGCGGGGTTCACTGTGTCGAACACTGCGCCGGGCCGGGTGAACTTCCCGTTGATGAAATGCCCGAACGGCCCGCGCTTCAGCCAGTCCAGCGCGATGGCGGGCGATTCGGGGGCGGGGCCGTAATCCATGGCAAGCAGAGCCTCTGTGACGGTGGGCATGATGACCTCAGGCAAGGGCGTGGCGATGCGCGGCGGCATAGCGGCCGGTGACGAAATGCTCCAGCTGGCGCTCGATATCCCCCAGCATGGAGGACGCACCGAGGCGGAACAGATCAGGCTCCAACCAGTCGCGCCCCATCTCTTCGCGCATCAGGATCTGCCAGGCGATGGCGTCCTTGGCGGTTTTCATGCCGCCTGCGGGTTTGAAGCCGATCTTCACCCCGGTCCGCGCGCCATAATCGCGCAGGGCCCGCACCATGATCAGGCTTACGGGCAGGGTGGCATTGACCGCCTCTTTGCCCGTGGATGTCTTGATGAAATCGGCCCCGGCCTGCATGGCCACCATCGAGGCCGCATAGACATTGCCCAGCGTCACCAGATCGCCGGTACCCAGAATGGCCTTCATATGCGCCGCGCCACAGGCCTCGCGCATCGCGGCGATCTCGTCATAAAGCGCGGCCCAGTTGCCGCCCAGCACATGCGCGCGGGTGATCACGATGTCGATCTCGGAGGCGCCCTGATCGACGGCATAGCGGATCTCGGCCAGCCGCAGATCCAGCGGCATCAGCCCGGCGGGAAAGCCGGTGGCGACCGAGGCCACCGGGATGCCCGTGTTCGACAGCGCCCGCACCGCTGGCGCCACCATCGTGGGATAAACGCAGACCGCGCCCACGACCGGCATGGCGGCCAGCCCAAGCCCGGCCACGATCGAATCAGCCAGCGGGCGGCGGGCCTTGGCGCACAGACGCGCCACACGGTCAGGCGTGTCATCGCCCGCAAGCGTCGTCAGGTCCATGCAGCGGATGGCATTCACCAGCCATGCTGCCTGATGCGCGTTCTTGACACTGCGCCGCGTGGTCAGCGTGGCGGCGCGGCGCTCGGTCGCAGGCCGGTTGATCTGCACCGCGTCAAACCAGTCGGTGGCAAGCGGCATTCCGGGGTTGCGGACGTGGGACATGGGGTTTCCGTGCTGAAATTCTGCGCAAGTATGCGCCGGGCGGGGGGTGTCTGGCAATCCCCGGCCCTGACCGGATGGTCAGGATTTGCAACTCCCCGCCCGGCGGCCTGCGCGAGAAATAATTGACAAATGCACCGCGTGAGAATAACCGACTGCATTAGTAGGAATTGCGCGGAATTTCCGCAGAGGCAGGCGCCGGGGCGCGTTACCGAAAGGCTGTTCCTGAGATGTCATTTGACCAACGCAGATAGAGGACCGCCATGAAAACCCTTCGGAACGCCCTGATCGCCACCGTCGCGCTTGCCGCCCCGCTGCCCGCGCTGGCCGACATCACGCTTTATTCCGGCCGTGGCGAGGCGCTTGTCGCCCCCATCATCGCGGCCTTCACCGCCGAGACCGGCATCAATGTTGACGTGCGCTATGCTGGCACCGCCGAACTGGCGATCCTGCTTCAGGAA
The DNA here is from genome assembly GCF_036802785.1 of Pararhodobacter sp. Lineage (GTDB taxonomy): Bacteria > Pseudomonadota > Alphaproteobacteria > Rhodobacterales > Rhodobacteraceae > Pararhodobacter. The sequence continues at coordinate 4,891 of NZ_DAIRVN010000019.1, read as the reverse complement.
GAGGGCGACGCCTCACCCGCCGATCTGTTCTGGGCGCAGGATGCTGCCGCGCTGGGAGCCGTTGCAGGCAGCTTCGCCGCCCTGCCCGAAGAGCTGGTGGGCGCAGTGCCCGCCGCTTACCGCGACGCTGAGAACCGCTGGGTTGCCACCTCGGGCCGGGGCCGCGTGCTGGCCTATTCGACCGAGCGTGTGACCGCCGAAGAGCTGCCCGCCACCATGGCTGAGCTGACCGCCCCGGAATGGGATGGCCGCGTCGCGCTGGCCCCCACCAACGGCTCGTTCGTGGCCCATGTCGCCGCCATGCGCGTGACGCTGGGCGATGAGGCGACCGCGGAATGGCTGGAAGGCTTCAAGGCCAATAACCCGGTGATCGTGCGCAACAACACCGCCATTCTGCAGGCGATTGCCGATGGCGAGGCCGATATCGGCGTGGTCAACAACTACTACCTGCCGCGCCAGCTTGCCCGCGATGCCGAGTTCCCGGTGAACCAGCAACTGTTCGCCACGCAGGGTGATATCGGCAACCTGCTGCTGGTCGCAGGCATCGGCGTTCTGGGCACCTCGGACCAGACCGACGAAGCGCAGGCCTTTGTCAGCTTCCTGCTGAGCCCCGCCGCGCAGCAGTATTTCACCGGCGAAGTGGCCGAGTTCCCGGTTGTTCCGGGGATCATCGTCTCGCGTCAGGACATCAACATCGACGACGTGATCGCCGCCGCCCCTGCGGTGGACCTGAACACCATCGGCGATCTGGAAGGCACGCTTGAGATGCTGCGCGAGGCAGGCCTCATTTGACAGCACTCACCATCAGAAAGGGCCGCCGCATCCCGGCGGCCCAGATGGTCTTTTCGGCCCTCGGTCTGCTGATCGGGGGCCTGATGCTTTTGCCGCTCGCCTATCTGGTGATGCGCGCCGCCGAAGCTGACATGGCGACCGTTCAGGGCCTGCTGCTACGCCCGCGCACCTTGCAGATGATGGTCAACACGGCCGCGCTGGTGGCGGGCGTTCTGCTGGCCTGCACGGTGATTGCGCTGCCACTGGCATGGCTGGTCAGCCGCACCGACCTGAAGGGGCGGCGGGTGGTCAATGTTCTGGCGGTGATGCCGCTGGCGGTGCCGGGCTATGTGATGGCCTATGCGCTGATCGGGCTGGGCGGGCATTACGGCTTTCTCAATCAGGTGTTCGGCTACCGTATCCCCATGCCGCAGGGCTGGTGGGGGGCCACGCTGGCGCTGTCGCTTTACACCTTCTCATACCTATACCTGAACCTGCGCGCCGCCTTTGCGGGGCTTGACCAAAGCCTTGAAGAGGCCGCGCGCGCCCTTGGTGCCACCCCGCGCGAGGTCTTTTTCCGCGTCACCCTGCCCCATCTTCTGCCCGCCCTGATGGCGGGCTGGCTGGTGGTGGGCCTCTATGTGATCGGCGATTTCGGCGCGGTGGCATTGATGCGCTATGAGGTGTTCAGCTACGCCATCTATATCCAGTATTCCGCGGCCTTTGACCGGGTTTATGCCGCATGGCTGGCGCTGATCCTGATCTCGGTCGCGCTGTCGGTCGTCTGGCTGGAAAGCCGCCTGCGCGAAGGGGCGCATTACGCGCGCACCGGCTCAGGCACCGGCGCCCGGCCCCGGCGCACGCAACTGTCGCCCTGGGGCCATGTGGCGGGCTGGGCCTTTGTGGTGGTGGTGGTGCTGGGCTCGCTGGGCCTGCCGCTTTCGGTGCTGACCTTCTGGATGACCCGCTCGATCGACAGCGCGGGGCTGTTAAGCGCGGCGCTGCCAGACCTGTTGCGCGCCTTCAGCCAGTCCCTTTCGGTGGCCGTGCCATCCGCCTTGGCGGCGGCGGCCATGGCGCTGCCGGTGGCGGTGCTGGCGGTGCGCTACCCCTCGCCCATGTCCACCTTCATCAACCGGCTGGCCTTTGTCGGCTATGCTGTCCCGGCGCTGGCTTTCGCGCTGGCCTTCGTGTTCTTTGCCCTGAACGGCGCGCGCTGGCTCTATCAGACTCATCTGTTGCTGGTGACGGTCTATGCCCTCAGCTTCCTTGCGCTGGCACTTGGCCCCATCCGCTCGGCGCTGTATCAGGCGCGCCCCTCGGTCGAGGAATCGGCGCGCGCGCTGGGGCATGGCCCGGCCTCGGTCTTCTGGCGGGTGACATTGCCGACCATCCGACCCGGCCTTGTGGCGGGGATGGTGCTCGTCTTCGTCGTTGCCATGAAGGAATTGCCCATCGCCTTCCTGCTTGCGCCCACTGGCTTCCGCCCGCTTTCCATCACCATGTTCACCCGCACATCCGAGGGCATGTTGCTGGAAGCGGCGCCCTATGCCGCCGCGATCATCGTCTTTTCCGCCCTTTTCGTGGGCTTCGTTTTGCGCCATGACCGTAAAGCCGGAGATGAGCGATGAACGACCTGCCCAAGACCCTGACCTTCAAGATGCCGGCCGAGGCCTCGCCACTGGGCTTTCGCCAGAAACCGGCCCGTCCGGTGCTGGAGGTCAATCGCCTGCGCAAGCACTTCCCCCATGCCGAAGCTGCAGCGGTTGAACGTGTCAGCCTCTCGCTGGGTGAGGGGGAGCTGATGGCGCTGCTGGGCCCCTCAGGCTGCGGCAAGACCACCACATTGCGCATGATCGGCGGGTTTGAGCCGCCCGATGAAGGCTCCATCACGCTGGCGGGGCGCGATATCACCCATCTGCCGCCGGAACAGCGCGGCATCGGCTTCGTGTTTCAGGATTACGCGCTGTTCCCGCATCTCAATGTGCTGGAAAACGTGAAATTCGGCCTGCGCGGGATGTCACGGGCGCAGGCTGATGCCCGGGCCCACGAGATGCTGAAACTGGTGGGGCTGGATGATCTTGCCAGCCGCAAGCCGCACCAGCTTTCGGGCGGGCAACAGCAGCGCGTGGCGCTGGCGCGCAGCCTTGCGGTGGCGCCAAAACTGATCCTGCTGGATGAGCCGTTCTCAAACCTTGACGCCAAGATGCGCGTGGAAACCCGCCAGGAGGTCCGCAAACTGCTGAAATCCACGGGCGCGGCGGGCATTCTGGTCACCCATGATCAGGAAGAGGCGCTGGCCATGGCCGACCGCATCGCGGTGATGGACAAGGGCCGCGTGGTGCAGATCGGCACACCGGATGAAATCTACCGCAACCCGACAACCGCCTTTGTCGCCAATTTCATCGGCCGCTCGAACATTCTGAGCGGCAATGCCGACGGGATGAACGCGCAGACAGCTTTCGGCAACCTGCCCCTGTCACGCGCGGCCAATGGCGCGGTCAATCTGGCTGTTCGGCCTGAACAGATCATGCTGGAACCGGACGTGGCAGGCCCCGCCGTGATCACCGGGCGCGAGTTTCGCGGCCATGATCAGATTTACTGGGTGCAGGAGGGTGATCGCTGCATGATCGTCATTTCCGGCCCCGGCGCCGAACATACCATCGGCACCAAGGTGCGGCTGCGCATCTGTGATTGCGTTGTTCCGCTCGCCTGATCGCGTTTTGCTTTTTCAACGCTCCGGTTTGCGCTAGAATGGCCCAAACAAAAAGACCAACGAGCAGGTGACCCATGTTTATACGCGCCGCGACCCTCGGCCTTGTTATGATTTCGCTTGCCGGTTGCGGCAGCGCATTCGCCAACCGTTCCGGCAGCGGGGTGGAGGCAACACGCCTCGCCACGACCACCCCGCGCCCTGCGGCCTTTGACCGTTGGATTGACGGCTTCCGCGCCCGCGCATTGACGCAGGGCATCGAGGCCCGCACCTTTGACCGCGCTTTCAGCGGGATCGGCTATAACGAGGATTCGCTGCGGCGTGATGCCCATCAGCCTGAATTCACCCGCCCCATCTGGGCTTATCTTGACAGCGCGGTCTCTGACACGCGGATAGAAAACGGGCGGGCAATGCTGCGCGACCACGCCAGCACGCTGGCCGCGATCGAGGCGCGCTATAATGTCGAGCGTGAGGTGGTGGTGGCCATCTGGGGGCTGGAAAGCTCTTACGGGCAGCTGCGCGGCACCACGCCGATCATCGAAAGCCTCGCAACGCTCAGCTATGAGGGGCGGCGCACGGCGTTCTTTGAGCAGCAACTGGTGGCCGCGCTGCGCATCCTGCAAGCGGGCGATGTGGCACCGGCGGGCATGGTGGGAAGCTGGGCGGGGGCGATGGGGCATACCCAGTTCATCCCGACAAGCTATCTGGAATATGCCGTCGATTTCAACGGTGACGGGCGGCGCGATATCTGGGCCGATGACCCGACAGACGCGCTGGCCTCCGCCGCCGCCTATCTTTCGCGCTTCGGCTGGACACGCGGCCAGCCCGCGCTGGTCGAGGTGCGGCTGCCGCGTGGCTTTGACACGCAACAGGCGGGGCAACGGCGGACGGTGCAGGAATGGGCTGCGGCGGGGCTTCAGGCCCAGCCGGGCAACCGGATGCCCGCCTCGGGCGAAGCGACGCTGATGTTCCCTGCGGGCGCAAACGGGCCTGCGTTGCTGACCTTCAGCAACTTCCGGGTGATCAAGCGCTACAACAACGCCGACGCCTATGCGATCGCCATCGCCCATCTCGCCGACCGGCTGCGCGGCGGCGGGACATTCGTGGGCAACTGGCCCCGCGACGACAGGCCGCTGACCGCCGGTGAACGCGAAGAGTTGCAGCGCGTACTGTCCCGCTCCGGCCATTATAGCGGCGAGATTGACGGGCGCGTCGGCTCCGGCACGCTGTCAGCCGTGCGCGACTGGCAGGCGGCGAATGGCATGGCGCCCGATGGGTATGTCTCGCTCGCGCTGCTGGAGCGGATGCGGCGGCAGTAGGCGTCGCAAGGGGGGCTTCCCGCCCCCCTCTTCGGCTGCGCCGAATTCACCCCCCGGGCGTATTTCCGGCAAGATGAAGCGGGCCCGG